>JALHRS010000041.1 GCA_022841325.1 Lysobacterales bacterium
CACCTCGCGATGACCAACGCATGACTCGGGGACACTCATGGATCGCTACTCCTTTGGTGTCAGGGACTTGCACCCTTTACGCTTCACCGGTTTCGCCGGCGCACCTATTCGAAGCCGTTCGCGAACAACGCATCCACAGCCAGCGAGTAGCTCCACACGCCGCGTCCGAGGGTGCCGGCGTAGAGGGTCTGGTTGCCCGGCTGGTAACGCAGATCGAAGACCAGCACGTCCGGCAAGGCATTGCCGAGGATCGACCAGGTGTTGCCTGAAGCCGGCAGCGTGTACACGCCCGAGCGCGTGCCAATGGCGACGACATCACCGCTGGCCTGGGCGATGAATTCGATGGTGCGGAAATCCAGCGCCGAGATACTGGCCAGATTGAAGGTGGCGTCCTGCCAGGTGGCGCCGGCGTTGGTGCTGCGGAACACCTGATCGTCGTCCACGGCAAAGACCAGGCTGGGATTGTCCGGATCCATGGTGACATCGGTGATCGTGGCCGCACCGGCGGGCAGCGCCGCGGTGGCTACAAATCCACCCGGATCACGGCGAAAAACCTGGGAATTCTTGCCCACATAACCGGCGTCTGCATTGGCATTGCTGCCGTAGGTCATGGCATTGCGATTGGCGCCCGGGCCGCCGATGGAGTTCAATGTCGGGCTGGCAGTGTCGGCGTTGAGCGATTCGAACAGCAGACTTGTGCCACCCACCAGCAGCCGGTTGGGCGCTGCCAGATTGGTTTCCACCGGGGTCACGAACTGCGGGCCGGTGATCGATGGCATGCCGATGCTGCCGACTTGGGCATTGGCCGGATTGTATTGGCGCCGCGAGAAGCCCTGCAGATTCTGGCTGCTCATGAAGCGATAGCTGCCGGCGCTGCCCAGCGATACATCGTTGACGGCGATATCGCCGCCGTCACCGCCATTGATGAAGGTCCACACCGGATTGCCCGGTGTCTGCTGCATGTGCGTGCCGTTGTCCTGGGTGCCGATGGTGACGATGTTGGAGACGCGGTCGTGGTCCAGATCATGCACTTCCA
Source organism: Lysobacterales bacterium (assembly GCA_022841325.1). Classification (GTDB taxonomy): domain Bacteria; phylum Pseudomonadota; class Gammaproteobacteria; order Xanthomonadales; family SZUA-5; genus JADKFD01. Next base: position 1,037 of record JALHRS010000041.1, read on the forward strand.
GCACCGACAGGTCGCCGTTCACCGATTGCCACACGCCGGTGCCCGAGCGCGGATTGGTGCGACGGTAGACACCGCCATCGTCCACCTCCAGCAGATTGCCGTTGGCATCGAAAGCCATGTCGCGGGCATCGGCATGCGGTGCCGAGTTGCTGGCCGCGCCGGCGTTGACGATGGAGGCGAACTGACTGCCGGAAGCGGCGCCGGCATTGCCGCGCTGGACATTGCCGGTGAAGGGACTTGCCGTGATGCGATCACCGGCGATGTAGACGATGTTCGAATCGGTGGGATCGACGGCCAAGGCGGTGTTGGTCGTGCCCTGTGAGCCAGGGTGCACTGCCGGCACGTCCATGGGCGTCCAGCTGGCACCGCTGTTGGCGGATCGATAGACCCCGGCCAGCACGCCGCTGTTGACCACCGCGGCGAAAACCACGCCACTCGGACCTACGCCCAGGCGGATGGTACCGGTCGAACTGCTGAGCCCGGCGATACCAGCCGTGATATTGGTCCAGGTACTGCCGGTGTTGTCACTGCGCCAGACCGTCGGTGACGCGCCGATGACCGAGAGGTAGAAGCGCGCCGTGTTGCCGGGGTCGGCAGCCATGTCGCTGACGGCGCCGGAAGCCAGATTGCCGTTGCCGGAAATCTGGGTCCAGTTGGCACCGGTGTTGGTGCTGCGAAACAGGCCGTTGCCGCGCGTGGCGGCCAGCAAGGTGGCTCCGCGTGCGGCCACCGCCGTGATCTTCTGACCGACGAACACCGATTGGCCGAGCAAGGACCAGGCGCCGCCGCCATTGGTCGAGTAGTAGACGCCGATCTCGTCATCGCCGCGCTGGGCAAAATTGCTCCAGCGACCGGTACCGCCGATCACCGTATTGCCACTGGCGTCCAGCGGGTCCAGCGCCAGCGCGCCGATGGACTGCGAGGGCTGGTTGTCCGTCAGCGGAATCCAGGTCGGGCTGGCCGCGGTCGCATTGGTGGTTTTCCAGATGCCGCCGTTGACCGAACCGATGTAGAGGATGTCGGCATTGCTTGGATGCGGCGCCAGGCGATGCACCCCGCCGGCCACCTCGTTGTTGGGCGGCACCGACACCTGGGCATTACGCGTCGGTGAGGGGCCGAGGTGCACCCAGGCATTGCCGCTGCCACGCTGCAGCGGTCGCGGCGGCGGGATGGTCTGCACCCGTTGTTCGGCCGGATCCACCGGTTCGGCGTCGGATAGTTCCGGGCCTTCATAACTTTCCGCCAGAGGGATCGGTCGTTGCCAGTTGACCGGTTCCAGTGGCGGCAGGGTCTGCGCCGGCGTCAGTACCGGACCGACGGCAGCTGCGGTGCCGAACATGCAGAGCCAGAGTACGGCGACAGCGGCGATTCTGGTGGGGGGCGGACATGCGGGACCTCGAATCATCCTTGGGATGGAGCAAGCCTAACGCCGGCGCCGGACCCACGCCAGCTTGACCGATGGCGGGGTTGGGCTGAGAGAGATTGTTGGGCCGAAGATTCTTCGGCCTTGACCCCATCGAGCACGCTCAGGCTCTAGTCTTTGCGCCAGTCCCATTGCCACTGAGTTGTCCATGCATCCGAGCGATCCTGACCGCGATTTCCCCCGTGCCGCCGAGCGCGTGCTGGCGGCCGCGCCTGCCATCGATGACGTCGATCCCGCCGAAACCGGGGAATGGCTGGACGCGCTGGATGTGGTGGTCCATGCCGATGGCAAGGAGCGGGCGCAGTATCTGTTCGATCGCCTGGCCGATCACGCGCTCACCCGTGGCGTGCAATCGGCTCGGGCCAGGATCACGCCCTACCGCAACACCGTGCCCCTGCAGGCGCAGCCGCCCTACCCCGGCGATCTGGAACTGGAAGCGCGTCTGGGCGCGGCCATGCGCTGGAACGCGCTGGCCATGGTGGTACGCGCCAACACCGAGGCCGGCGAACTCGGCGGGCATATCGCCAGCTATGCCTCGGCCGCCGATCTGTTCGAGGTCGGCTTCCATCATTTCTTCAAGGCCGACGGGCACGCCGACGGTAGCGATCTGGTGTATTTCCAGCCGCATTCCTCGCCCGGTGTGTACGCCCGTGCCTTTCTGGAGGGTTTCTTGCCCGAGCAGCGGCTGGCGCGCTACCGGCGTGAAATCGGCGAGCCCGGGCTGTGTTCCTACCCGCATCCGTGGCTGATGCCGGATTTCTGGCAGTTCCCGACCGGATCCATGGGCCTCGGGCCGATCAACTCGATCTATCAGGCCCGTTTTCTGCGCTATCTGGAACATCGGGGCCTGGCGGCCACGCAGAACCGCCGGGTCTGGGGCTTTTTCGGCGACGGCGAGATGGACGAGCCCGAGTCCATCGGTGCGCTGTCGCTGGCGGCCCGCGAGCGGCTGGACAATCTGACCTTCGTCATCAACTGCAATCTGCAGCGCCTGGATGGCCCGGTGCGTGGCAACAGCCGGATCATCGATGAGCTGGAAGCGCTGTTCGCCGGCGCCGGCTGGAATGTGATCAAGGTACTTTGGGGCTCGGACTGGGATCCGCTGTTCGCGCGTGATGTCAGCGGCGAATTGCTGCGCGCTTTCGCGCATACCGTCGATGGCCAGTTCCAGACCTTCTCGGCCAACGACGGCGCCTACAACCGCGAGCGCTTCTTCGGCCAGAACGCCGAGCTGGCGCGGCTGGTGGCGGACCTCTCCGACGCCGACATCGATCGCTTGAAACGCGGCGGCCACGACGCCCGCAAGCTGCATGCGGCCTATGCCGCGGCGCTGGCGCACAAGGGTCAATCGACGGTGGTGCTGGCCAAGACCATGAAGGGCTTCGGCATGGGCAAGGCTGGCCAGGGCCGCATGACCACGCATCAGCACAAGAAACTCGATATCGACGAACTGAAGGCCTTCCGCGACCGTTTTGGTCTGCCGCTGAGCGACAGCGAGGTCGAGGCGCTGAAGTTCTACAAACCGGCCGAGGACAGCGCCGAGATGCGCTATCTGCGTGCCCGTCGGCAGACCCTCGGCGGCGAGTTGCCGCGGCGCCGGCAGCAATCCAGTGCGCCTTTGCCGGCGCCGGCGGTCGAGTCCTTCGCCCGCTTTGCGCTGGAGGCCGATCAGAAAGCCATGTCGACCACGATGGCGGTGGTGCGCATGCTCGGCAATCTGCTCAAGGACGAGCACATCGGCCAGCGGGTGGTGCCGATCGTGGCCGATGAAGCCCGCACCTTCGGCATGGCCAGCCTGTTCCGTCAGGTCGGCATCTACGCGCCGCTGGGACAGATGTACGAGCCCGAGGATCTGGGCTCGATGCTCTATTACCGCGAGGAAAAGAGCGGCCAGATTCTGGAAGAAGGCATCTCCGAAGCGGGCGCGATCAGTTCGTGGATCGCCGCCGCCACCAGCTACAGCACCCACGATCTGCCGATGCTGCCCTGTTACATCTATTACTCGATGTTCGGCTGGCAGCGGGTTGGCGATCTGATCTGGGCGGCCGCCGACCAGCGTGCCCGCGGCTTCCTGCTCGGCGCCACCAGCGGCCGCACCACGCTCGGTGGCGAAGGCCTGCAGCATCAGGACGGCGCCAGTCATCTCGGCTTCGCCACCGTCCCCAACTGCCGCGCCTACGACCCGGCCTACGCCTACGAGATCGCCCTCATCATGCAGCGCGGCATCGAGGAGATGCTGGCCGAGCAGACCGATGTCTTCTACTACCTGACCGTCGGCAACGAGAACTACGCCCAGCCATCGATGCCCGAGGGCGTGCGTGAGGGCGTGCTGCGGGGGATGTATCGGTTGCCGGGACCGGGGACCCGGGACGCAGGACCCGGGGAAGGCACAAAGTCAAAAGCCGAGTCATCGGCTTCTACCGGGTCCCCGGTCCCGGGTCCCCGGTCCCGGCATCAAGTACAGCTTCTGGCCTCTGGCGCCATCCTGGCGCAGGCGCTGCAGGCGGCCGAGCTGCTAGCCGGTTTCGGGGTCGATGCGCAGGTCTGGAGCGTCACCAGCTGGACCGAGTTGCAGCGTGATGGCATCGAGTGCGAGCGCCGCACGCGGGTAGCTTTCGACGCGGACCCCACCCTGCCCTATGTCACCCAGCAGCTGGCGGCCAGTCGCGGCCCGGTGATAGCCGCCAGCGACTATGTGCGGGCGCTGCCGGAACTGATCCGCGCCTTCGTGCCGCGACGCTACCTCACACTCGGAACCGACGGCTTCGGCCGCAGCGATACCCGCGCCGGCTTGCGCGATTTCTTCGAGATCGACGCCAGGGCCATCGCCTTTGCCGCGCTCAAGGCGCTGGCCGATGATGGCGAATATCCTCGGCAAGCACTGGCCGCAACGGCCACCGGACTGGGCTGGACCGAACGATCCATGGATGCGCCGTGGGTGCGCTGAGAGGTCCACCGTTCCCACCACGGCATGCGAGTCACTCGTAGTGCCGATCTTGCTCGGCAGGGGTTGCCGGATCAGAGGTCGCCGCGTTGCAGCGTGGCCAGGCTCCTCGCCAGGAGCCACAGCGGCCGCGCAGCCCTCCTCAAGATGACTCGGGGTGACGCGGCCCATCGGACCGATCTGCTGCCATCACAGCGCCGAAACAATGTCGGTGCGCGCGAAGTCCGTGCCCTTGTACAGCAGCGCCTCGCCGCTCGACCTGGCCAGTGCATAGCTCATGCAATCGCCATAGTTGAGCGCGGCCACATGGCGGCCCTTGCCAAACCGCAGATAGGCCTGGAGTGCGAGCCTCGCCTGCAAGGCGTCGACGGGAACGATGTCCAGTGTGGCGGCCTGCATGAAGCGGTCGAGCTCGACTTCTACGCCGTCACCAAACCAGCGCGTCAATACCATGGCCGTTTCCAACCAGCTGGCGGCGCTGACCAAGGGTGTGCTCGCCCGCTCGATGGCCCTGGCGTAGAGCTCGGCATCAGGCTCTCCCGCCATGATGGCAATGATGGCTGAAGAATCGACGACCATCAGCGGGGCAGGCCGGCGTCGTCGTAGTCGAGCACCGTGTCTGCGCTCTCGGTCGACAGACGCGGTCGCTTCGCCAGAGATGCCGCGATGGCGAGTAACTGGTCAGCCACGCCGGCCCGCTGACGCCGGGACTCGCGCTGCAGGCGTTGTTCGATCGCGATCCGGACGGCTTCGGTGATCGATTCGCCAGTGAGTGCGGACAGCTCTCGCACTTTTGCGTCAGTGACGGGATCCTTGATGTTGATCGGCATGGATGATTCTTCCTGAACAGGCAGAATCATCCTATCAGAATGCTGCACGGCGAAATCTGAATCGAACTTCGGGGGCACTACACTAGAGTCCGCAAGTCCCACGATCGCGTGCGATCGCCGCCGCCATTCGCGGACGCATTGCGTTGTGGATCATTTTTCCCCCGGTGGAGCGTCGCTGCGGACCTGAAGGCTCCGGCGCCTGCCTTGCAGAGCGCCCGGTCTTCTGGAGTCAAGCTGATCCCGGGACAAACCGACTCAGCGTGCGCTGAAGTGAGCGGGCCCCGAGAACGCTGGTCCGACTCAGCAGGTCCAGACTGTGATATTTTGTCGCGGCAAGATTTCGCAGTGTCCACACGCAGCCCGGCACGCACGCGTGCAGTGCTCTAGTCGGGGATTTCCCATGTCCAAGCTCTTGCGTCTGATGAAACAGCTGGGTGCCGACGCCGCGCTCAGCAGCGAGTATCACCAGAATCCCGAGGCGGTCATCCAGCGTTTTGGCTTGAGCGATGAAGAGCGCAAGGCGTTGTTGGCCAGGGACTACGAGGCCATCAAGCGACTGACTGGCCTCAAGGATGGCCAGTTCGCGACCAATTCCACGATCAGTGCCTACGACGGCTGATGCGGCCAGACCCGGCCTCGGCGTATGTCCAGTGATCCCTCCCATGGCTTCTGGCGTCTCTCGGCACTGACGCTGCTGCTGGTGTGCGCCTCTGCTGGAGCCGAGCAGGCAAAAGTCACGCCGTGGATCGAGCAACGCGTCGTCGAGATCGAGCAAAGCAACACCACCGAGCCCTGGCCTGTGTCTGCAGCGCTGCTGGACGCGTTTGCGTCGCAGCGGCCGCTGCCCGATCCCTGGCGTTTTCGTCTGCAGCTCGTGGAAGCGCGGAACTTCGCGCTGGCGGGTGAGTACGCCAGTGGTCTGGAATTGCTCGAAGCGATGCTGCGCCGCGAGATAGCACCGGAATTGCGGATTCGGGCGCTGACCCTGGCCGTCAACATGACCACCAATGTCAGCGAATATCCACGGGCCTTTGCCTGGTTGGCGGAAGGCCTGTCGCTGCTCGATCAGATCGACACGCCGCAGCCGAGAATGCTCGGGATGGCGTCCTATCTGTATCTGCGCGCTGGCGAAGAACGACTGGCCATAGACTACGCGGAACAGGCTCTGGAGGTAGCGCGCTCCAGCGGCACCGACCGTGACGTGTGCATAGCGCTGTCCGATTTCTCCAAGGCCCTCGACGAGATCGGCCACACCGCGCAGGCCGAATCGAGCAGCCGCGAGCAGATCGATGTCTGTGGTCGCGCCGACGACCCGGTGTTCGTCGCCGATGGCCACAAGGGTGTAGGCAAGTCCCTGCTGGCGCAGGAGCTTTACGCCCATGCCATTCCCTGGCTGACGGATGCGCGGACCCAGTTTGCGGCCGCCGGATTCAACAGCGGCGTGCTGGAAACCGGGGTGCTGCTGGCCAGGGCCATGCTGTACTCAGGCGAATCGCTGGAGGTGGCGCGGGCATTGCTGGACGAAGCCTTGCCGACCTTCGAGCAGCAGCAGGCCCGCGACAACATCGAAGCGGCGCGCACGCTGCTGAGCGAGATCCTCGCGCGCGAGGGCGATGCAGCCGGCGCCCTGGAGCAACTGCGCCTGGCCCAGGCCGCTCACGAGTACCTGGACCAGAACGCCCGCGAGCGGCGCATGACCTATCTGCAGATGCAGTTCGACACCCAGGCCAAGGAGAAGCAGATTTCCGCGCTGCGCGGCGAACGCGCCCTGCAGGCTGCGGAAATCGCTGCCCGTTCCAGGACGCAATGGCTGCAGGGACTGGGACTGATGTGCCTGGTACTGGTCACGGCGCTATTGATCTCATGGTTGTTGCGCACGCTGATCGAACGTCGGCGTTATCGAGAGTTGTCCGAGCACGATGGTCTGACCGGGCTCTACAACCATCAGAGCACGGTACGGTTTGGCCGCGCCCTGCTGGCGCGTTGTCAGCGCGAAGCGAGTCCGTTCACGGCCATCGTTGCCGATATCGACAGCTTCAAGCAGATCAACGATCGCTACGGCCACGCCGCCGGTGACGCCGTTCTGCGCAGCTTCGGCCTGCTCTTGCGCGAGGTCTTTCCCAAGGCCGCGGTGGTCGGTCGTAGCGGCGGCGAAGAATTCACGATGTTGCTCGAGGGTAGCGCCGAGCAGGCTCGTTACCTGATCGAGGATCTGCGCCGCCGGATCACCCCGGTGGTCTTTGAAGGGCTGCAGGTCGAGTACAGCCTGAGCTACGGCCTGTGCGCCACGCGCGAGGCTGCGTCGCCGCTCGAAAACGTACTGCGCAGCTCGGACATTGCGCTGTATCAGGCCAAGCGCAGTGGCCGCAACCGGGTGGTCGACGCCGCCAATCTTCCTGCCCTGGACAAGGTGGAGTCCGGATTGGTGGTGGTCGGCAGCGGCATCCAGCTGGGACGGCATCTCAGTTCGCGCTGCCTGTCGGAAATTCAGGAAGCCGAGCGCGTGCTGGTGCTGACCGATGGCGCCGCCTTCGGGATGATTGCCGACTTGCGCCCTGATCTGATCGACCTGCGCGTGCATTACGGCGAGGGCAAGGACCGGCGCCAGACCTACAGAGAAATGGAAGCGGCCATCATGGCCGAGGTACGCGCCGGCAAGCGGGTCTGCGCGGTTTTCTATGGTCACCCCGGCGTCTTTGCCGACGTCCCGCACGCGGTCATCCGCAAAGCCCGAGAAGCGGGATTCAGCGCCCGCATGGAGCCCGGCATTTCGGCCGAAGCCTGCCTGTATGCCGATCTGGGGATCGATCCGGGGCGCAGTGGCGTGCAGTCCGTGGAGGCCACCCAGTTCCTGCTGGAGGAGCGGCAGATTGACACCCGCAGCCTGCTGTTGCTGTGGCAGGTGGCGCTCACCGGCGATACCGCCTGCACCCGTTTTCATGCTGAGCCTGAGGAAATCCAGAAGCTGGTCGAGCGCCTGCTGCAGGACTACCCGGCGGATCACGAGGTCATCCTCTATGAAGCGGCACGGTTGTCGGTGGAGCCATTCCGGGCCGACCGGCTGCCGCTGGCCGACCTGGCCCGGGCGCGTTTTGAGGAATACACCACGCTGGTGATTCCGCCTTGCAGCCCGCGCCAGCGAGATCCTACGGCGCAACTGCTGCGGGCTATCCGCGAGCAGCAAAAGCCCTGAGCGGAGCGTGTGGTTGCACGCTACTGTCCCTGCGCCTGGGCAAATCCGGCGACACCATCGAAGTTGAACAGATGTTCGGTCTTGATGACATCGAGTCCGGCATCGGCCATCCGCTGCAGCAGCGCGACCTTGTGGCCCAGCGTCAGCGCTTCCGCGCCAGTCCGGGCCAGAAAGCGGCAGCGCCAATGATCGGTGCAGAAGGTCTCGGCATGCCCTTGCGGCCACACCTTGACGCCGCGATTGGTGATGACCTGCAGTGAAAGCTGCCCGGTTTCGACCGCTTGCAACTGCGCGGCCAGATCATCGGGCGCGATGCCGGCGGCATGCACGAAGATGTCGATGCCAACCCGGGTCTTGTGCTGCGCCGGCTGACGCACATACAGCGGTCGGCGCGGCTGCGCGGCTGGCGGCGCCGCTTCGTATTTCACGCTCGCCAGCTGCGTCGGCTGCTGACCCAGGCGGGCGATCACGGCCTCGGCAACGGCCGAGGTGCCGACCTTGCTGCGGGTGTTCCCGGAAGCGATGTCGGCGGTGTGGATGCCGTCCTCCAGCGTCCGCAGCCAGGCATTGTGGATGCGCTCGGCCACGTCGTTCTGACGCAGCTGCACCAGCATCATCACCGCCGCCAGCAGCAGGCCGCCGGGATTGGCGATGCCCTGCCCGGCAATATCGGGCGCACTGCCGTGGATGGCTTCGAACATGACGCCGTGCTCGCCGATGTTGGCGCTGCCGGCCAGGCCGACACTGCCGGTCATCTCGGCGGCAATGTCGCTGAGGATGTCGCCATAGAGATTGGGCATGACGATCACATCGAAGCGTTCCGGCCGTGTCGCCAGGCGGGCCGCGCCGATATCGATGATGTAGCGCTCGCGCTGGATGTCCGGGTACTCGGCGCCGATCTCCTCGAACACGCGCGCGAACAGGCCGTCGGTCATCTTCATGATGTTGTCCTTCACCATGCAGCTGACCTTGCGCCGGCCGTACTGGCGGGCGTACTCGAAGGCATGGCGGACAATCTTCTCGCAACCCGGGCGCGTGATCAGCTTCAGGCACTGATAGACCTCATCGGTCTGGCGGTGCTCGATGCCGGCGTAGAGGTCTTCCTCGTTCTCGCGGACGATGACCACATCCATGCGCGGATGCAGCGTGGCCACGAAGGGCGCGTAGCTGATGCAGGGACGCACATTGGCGTACAGCCCGAGGGTCTTGCGCAGCGTCACGTTGAGACTCTTGTAGCCGCCGCCCGAGGGCGTGGTGATCGGGCCCTTGAGCAGCACCCCGGTACGCCGCAGGCTGGCCCAGGCGGCGTCATCGATGCCCGAGGCATGGCCGCGCAGATAGGTGGCTTCGCCGATCTCGATGAACTCCGGGGCGATACGCGCTCCGGCGGCGCTGAGGATGGCCAGCGTGGCCTGCATGATCTCGGGGCCGATGCCATCGCCGGGGGCGACCGTGATTGGCGTCAGCACCGCGCTCTCGGTGACGGCTTCCGGGGCGCTGCTGTCCAGCCACTGCGGCGAGTTGACCTGATCCATTTCCATGTGGGTTTCCATCCGGGTGCGAAGATGGACGCAAGCTAGGCAATCCCCGTGTATTTGGGAAATACTTGTATCTGATTCTGTCGATAGCTTTTTCTCTATGCCTACGCCCCTGCGTCGACTGCTGCGCATCACCCCGCAGCAGCTGCGTGCCTTCGAAACCACGGCGCGCCTGCTCTCGGTCACCCGCGCCGCCGAAGCCATGCACCTCAGCCAGCCCACGGTCAGCGTGCAGCTCAAGGAACTGGCCGGCGCCATCGGCGAACCGCTGTTCGAATACTCTGGGCGCAAGCTGCGTCTGACCCAGACCGGCGAAACCCTGCAGCACACCGTGGCCGAGTTGATCGACTGCTGGCAACGTTTCGAGGCCAATCTCAACGAGCAGCGCGGCCTGGTGCGCGGGCATCTGCGCATCGCCGCGGTGACCACGGCCGAGTATTTCGTGCCGGATCTGATCGGGCCCTTCGCCGCCGCCCATCCTGGTGTCGAGTTCGAGCTCAGCATCGAGAACCGCGACCGCGTGGTGCAGCGCCTGCAGCAGCGCAGCGACGATCTGGTGGTGATGATGCTGCCGCCCCAGGATCTGCCGCTGCGCTCCCTGCCCTTTCTCGACAATCCGCTGATCGTGGTCGCCGGCAACGGTCACCCACTGGCACGTAAGCAGCTCAAGCTCGGCGATCTGGCCGAGGAACGCTGGCTGATGCGCGAGCCCGGCAGCGGCACCCGCCGCGTGACCGAGCAGCATTTCGCCGAAGCCGGTTTCAAGCCGAAGATTGCCATGAGCCTGGGCAGCAACGAGGCGATCAAGCACTCGGTCGCGGCTGGCCTCGGTATCGCCGTGATTTCACGGCTGGCAGTGAGTCAGTCCGGCCAGAGCGATCTCGCCGCCGCCGGGCTGACTGAACTCAAGGTGCGCGGCTTTCCGATCGAGCGCCGCTGGTCACTGGTCTGGCGCAGCGACCATCCGCTGTCCGCCACGGCCCGGCGCTTCGTCAGCTATCTGCAGGACACACCGCAGTCCCGAGCCCCTGCGGATGGCTAGCCGCGAAAATCGCAAATCAACGCGGCCCCAGGGAAACATCAGGACGCGGAGAACGCAGAGGAAGAGCAGAGAGAACACGGAGAGGCCTCCAATTTCACCCAAACTGCGCGGTGACCTTGAACCGGCGTCATTGCGAGCGCAGCGAAGCAATCCAGAAGCACGCTTTCAAGAGCACTGGATTGCTTCGTCACTGCGTTCCTCGCAGCAACGAATCAACGACTTACGATACCGGTTCATGGAAATCAGCTGAGATCTGTGCTTGCTCTTCTCTGCGTTCTCCGCGCCTCTCTGCGTTCTCCGCGTTCAAGCTCTGGTCTTGGGCGACCTCGACGTACCGCAGCCGCGGGCTCAATGCACCACGCGGCTCAGGCAGACCTCACAGCCAAACCAGCGCCTGGCGACGCTGGCAGGGCCGCTGCCGCTCTGTTTGGCCTCCCAGCCGGCGCGGTCCAGGGCCTTGAGGGCCTCGCCACCGGCTTTTTCCAGGGCACTGTTGACGGCAGACAGCTCCGCCAGCAGCTGATCGCGATCCGCCCTACGCGCCGCCAGCTCGGCCTGCACGTTCTCGTGCATCTGCAGCTGGCTGGCGCTGGGGCGACCGTCGTAGCCGACCACGGCGCCGTAGAGCTCACCCATGCGCTCGCGCAGCTGTTCCTCACCGCTGACGTAGCCACCGTCGGGGTCACTGGCAGCGAGTTTCTTGCGCAGCGCCGACAGCTTGTCGGCATAGCTGTCCAAGGCCTTCGGAGTCTTGCTGCCGAGCGCCTTGCGGCGCGCTTCGATCTGGGTGTCGAGGTCGGCCAGCTGATCGGCGATGAAGGTCAGATCGGCCAGTTCGCCGTGCAGCGCCAGCGCCAGTTCGCGCTGGGCGGTGCGATCTTCAGCACTGTGCGGGGAGCGCGGGTCGGCCGCCAGCGTGACCTTGCCTTCGGCGGTCTGCTTGCCGCGGGTCAGCACATAACGATAGTCGCCCTCAGGCAGGCGCGGACCCACAAAAGCCTGCACCAGCTGGGTCGATGGCGGCAGCTTGGGCGCCTTCAGGCGCATCGGCCATTCGACGCGGACCACGCCGCGACGCTTGTCCACCGGCAAGATCGTGATCAACTGGTTCTTGCTGTCGAAGACTTCCAGCTTGGAGTCGCCGAACATGTGGCGCTTGGCCGCGTAGAAGCTGATCACCGCCACATCCGGCAGGCTCTGGCCAGCGTATTCATCGTCGCCGCCGAAATCCTGCAAGCCACCGCCGATGGTCTGGATGCCCGCCCGCGAGGGCAGCAGGGCCAGATCCTGTTTCAGCACCTCGGCGTTCAGCGCCCGCAGCGGGCTCAGGTCGTCGATGATGTAGATGCCGCGACCGTGGGTGGCGATCACCAGATCGTTCTCGCGCGGATGCAGGTACAGATCGTGCACCGCCACGCGCGGCAGATTCTCGGCAAAGCGTGCCCAGTTGGCGCCGCCATCGATGGAGATGAACAAACCGAACTCGGTACCCAGATACAACAGATCCGCCTGCACCGGATCCTGCTCGATCACCCAGGCATAACCGTCGACGCCAGCCAGATTCACCGGCGTGAAGCTGGCGCCGAAATCGCGGGTGACCAGCAGATAGGGCTTCATGTCGCCGCGGCGATGATCGTCGATGGTGACGAAGGCAGTGCCCTCGGCATGCGGCGACGCCTCGATGCGCGACACCCAGGCTCCCTTGGGCGTGCTCTTCAGTCGGGCCGTGAGATTGGTCCAGCTGCGACCGCCATCGCGGGTCAGCTGCACATTGCCGTCATCGGTGCCGACCCAGATGGTGTCGGGGTTCTTCGGCGACTCGGCAATGGTGTAGAGGGTGGTGTTGTTCTCGGCAGAGGAATTGTCACGGCTGAGACCGCCGGACTGGGCCTGGCGCTGCAACTGCGGATTGTTGGTGGTCAGATCCGGCGAGATCCGGGTCCAGCTGTCGCCACGATCGCTGGACACATGCAGATACTGCGAGCCGGTGTAGAGCTTGCCGCTGGGCGCCAGCACGGTGGGCGTGTTCCAGTTGAAGCGCAGCTTCTCCTCGCCCTCACCGCGGGCGGGTTCGATGCGCTTGATCTCACCCAGGCTGCGGTTGACGCGCAGCAGCTTGCCGCCCTGGTACTGGCTGAACACGGTGTCCGGATCGGTGGGATCCGGCCAGGCCCAGAAGCCGTCGCCCATGCCCACGCTGTCCCAGTCGCGGTTGCGTATACCGCCCGCCCCGCGGCTCGGCGCCATCCACGAGCCGTTGTCCTGCAGACCGCCATAGACATGGTAGGGCTGCGCCATGTCGGCACTGACGTGGTAGAACTGGCTGACCGGCAGATTGCGGAACTGGCTCCACTTGGCGCCCTGGCTCATCGAAACATAGACGCCGCCATCGGTGCCCAGCAGCAACTGCTGCGGCAGCTTGGGATTGATCCACAGCGCGTGATGGTCAGGGTGCACCGAACCGCCGAAGCTCATGCTGTTGAAGGTCTTGCCGCCGTCGGTGGAGACCGTGGTCACGAAAGCCGGTCTATAGATGCGATCGGCGTCGACCGGGTCGACCACGATCTCGCCGAAGTAGAAGGGCCGCATCTGCACATTGGTGCTGGAATTGGTCTCGGCCCAGGTGTTGCCCATGTCGTCGGAACGATAGAGCGCGGTCTTCCTGGCCTCGACCAGCGCGTACACCACATTGGATTTGCTCGGCGCCACCGCCAGCGCGATACGGCCCTTCTCGGTGGTCGGCAAACCGCTCTCGGCCTTGGCCCAGCTGCTGCCGCCGTCAAAGCTGCGATACAGCCCACTGCCCTTGCCGCCGGAACGGAAGAAATCCGGTGAACGCCTGAGGCTCCACATGCCGGCATAGAGCACGTTCGGATTGCGTGGATCGATGGCGAGGTCGGAGCAGCCGGTTTCGGTGTCGACGTACAGCACCTTCTCGAAGCTGGCGCCACCATCGCGCGAGCGATAGACACCGCGCTCGGTCGAATCGCTCCATAGCGCCCCGGTCACGCAGACGAACACGTTGTTGCCATTGTTCTGGTCGACCACGATCTCGGCGATGCGCTCGGATTGCTCCAGGCCCACGCGCTTGAAACTCTCGCCGCCGTCGCTGCTCAGGTACAGGCCATCACCCACCGAAACCGTGTTGCGCACATTGGCCTCGCCGGTACCCACCCAGACGGTCTTGGGATTGCCCGGATCGATGCGGATGGCGCCGATGCTCTGGATATGCTCATCGAACACCGGCTTGAAGGTGGTGCCGCCATCGGTGGAGCGCCAGACGCCGCCCGAGGCTGCGCCGACAAAGATCGTCTGCGGAAACTCAGCGCTGGCATCGATGGCGCTGATGCGGCCACTGGTATGCGCGGTGCCGATGCTGCGCGCCCGCAGACCGCCAAAGACGCTGGAATCAGGCGCGGTCTGGGCCGCGATTTCACCGCTGGCGAGAGCGGCCAGTAGCAACAGGGGAAGTGTGCGCATCAGGTTTCTCCAGGGAGATTCTCGCAGCTGCGAGGTCCGGGGGATGGAGCAAGTCAGTCAGATGGAACCAGGGCGTCATTGCGAGGCGCGTAGCGACGAAGCAATCCAGGGCCGTGAGGCGGGCCTCTGGAGTGCTTCCCCGGATCGAGTCCGGGGAAGCAATGACGCCGGGGTTCATGGCTCATCTGCAGCAAACGTAGACCGAGGGTGCCGCGCAGCGGCTCCCCGGCGCTTTTCGGTGGTCCGTGTGCCGGGGAACGCGCCTGCGGTGCGCACTCTCGGCCTACTTGGCCGCCTCGACCTTGGCCTTCGGCGCCGGCTGGGCAAAGCGGTCAGCCGCCAGATCGACATTGACGTCGATCTTGGTGAACTGCATCTCCTGCTTCATCTCACCCATCGGACCGGTCATGACGTTGGTGATCGAGTACGGCACCATGGTGCCGGCCACTTCCTTGTAGTCGCCGAGAATGGCGCTGCCGGCGACTTCCTGACCCTGCATCTTGACCACGCTCTCGGTCTTGATCACCAGGAAGTATTCGGTGTCGATGTAATTGGTTTCTTCGGTGCCATCGGCGCGGGTCACCTTGACCTTGTAGGCCGGGGTGCCGTCGACATCGACCACGCCCTGCAGCTCGACCTTGTGACCCTTGCTCTTGTAGTCCACCAGCGCGCCGTCGATGTCGGCCTGATTCTTGAACTGGGTCAGCTCATCGCTGCCCATCGGCTCCGCATCGAGCTTGCCCATCATCGGCATGATCTGCCAGCCGTTCTCGCCATCGAAGGCCTGACTGGCCTGCATGCCCTGGAAGCTGAAATCGATGCGCATGGAATTCGGGCGCTTCATTTCGGCCACGAAGGGCATCTGCATCGGGCCCATGGTCATCGTGCCTTCGGCACGCGTGGTCTTGATCGCCTTGAGCACGTCCATGCCACCACGGGCTTCGATGTGCTTGGCAATGACTGCGTCGACATCGGTCAGATCGTCGGCGTATACGAAGCTGGACGCACCAAACACGGCCAGGCCCAGCATCAGGGAAGACAGAGACAATTTCATCGCACACCTCGGGGGTTTGGGTTGCCGGCACTATGCAGAGAATGCCGGTTCGCACCATGTGCCAGAGGATGGGCTTGCAAACGAAAGTGAATCAGTGCGCCGCTGGCGACGGCATCAGCGCCGTGACATCGCGGCGGCAATGGCGTCGATCTCGGCACTGCGCAGATGTGGATTGGCCAGTGCTGCGAGGGTGGACTTGAACTGGCCCAGCAGTTGTCGCAAATCCTTCAACTGGCGCTCGAATAGTCGCGTGGCGTCCCTGGGTTCGCGAACATGCTCCCGATGGTGCGCCCCGAGTTGATCCTCCAGCTGCCGGGCTCGGGCGCTCAGTTCATCCTGCAGG
The DNA here is from genome assembly GCA_022841325.1 of Lysobacterales bacterium. Classification (GTDB taxonomy): domain Bacteria; phylum Pseudomonadota; class Gammaproteobacteria; order Xanthomonadales; family SZUA-5; genus JADKFD01. The sequence goes on from JALHRS010000041.1 coordinate 16,884, forward strand.
GTGCGCAATTGCTCGCGCAGCACCTGGTTGTAGTGCTGCAGTCGCTCCGTCGGCAGTGCTGCCAGGGTGCTGGCATTGATCTGCTCGACCTCGATCTGCAGCGTCAACAGCGTCAGCAGATCGTTGTCCTGATAGGCCTTGTTGATCTGCTTCATCAAGCCGGTCTTGCGGTTGCGTTGCTCGGGATCGCTCTCCCGATCCGGGTGCAGAGTGCTGACCAGCCTGCGATAGATCTCGCGCAGCGATGCGCTGGCCGCCTGTCTGGCTTGTTCACGCTGAAGCTCGGCTGCCGATGGGCGACGCCTGGTCTTGCGCTCGGCCGCCCGCGCTTCGCGCTCGCGTTGATCGGCCTGGTTGCGGTCATCCACGCATTCCTGCACATGGCGCCACAATTCCTCAGCCGACGCGGCCGAATGATCGGCAACGACCTCATCGCCATAGAGCTCGCTGGCCACATGCTCGGCGAACTGCAGTTCCAGATCCTGATCCATCTGCCGGCGATCCTTCAAACCGATGCCGCTGTAGTGCCGGTAAAGATCTTCCAGCGCTTCATCCTCGCCTTCGCCTGCACTGTCTTCGATGCGCAACAGCAGGAACTCGATCAGCGCATCACGCTTTCGCCGCGTCAGCTTCAAGCCCGCTGGTGGATGCGTCAGCAGTAGGTCCAGTTGATCGATCAACTGCCGTTGCAGCGCAAACAGCAACTCGGTATCCGGCGCCATTTCGGCCAGCACACGCTCGCCGATTCGCTGCTGCGTCTGGGTCCATTGCTCCAGCAGCAGACGCGCCCGCGCGAGTTGCTGTGTGAGTCGGTTGAAGCTGCGTTGCGCCGGGCTCAGCGTTGTCGGACCCTGGTCGATCTGCAGCAAGTCCGATGCCGACGATGGCTGGGTGGGATCATCAAACAAGCTGGCTTGAATGGAGGGCTTCATGGGCAGGGCGGCGGCGGCGAACATCGGACGATAGCGCCGATGGGTCAGGCACTGGTGATCTGGGTCGCGGTGCATCTGCTGGCAATGCTGTCGCTACCGGCGCTGACCGGGGTGATGCCGGCAGATCGGAGGTGCAAACCCGGCGATAGTCGCAGGGGGTCATCGCATCAGGTCACAAGGCGGCGCGCATCACTCGAATCCGTCGGCCAGAATCGCGTCAGGCAAGGTCCAGACACCGAAGGCCAGGGCGAAAGGCGCCACCAGACCGGTCGCTGGCCCGGCGATCACGCGCAGGGGCGCGACATCACCATTCGCGCCGCTGGCAAATACCAGCACCTGGCCTATGGTGTTGGCCACGTACAGTTGGTCGTTCCAGAGCGCCACATCGGCGTTGGCGCCCAGACCCGTGGCCGGGCCCGCAATCGTGCGCAGGGGCACGGCGGCGCCACTGGCATTGCGCGCATACACCTGCACCTTGGCGTTGAGATACTGGCTGACGTACAGTTCCGTCGCCGTCGAGGCCAGACCCAGATTGGCTCCGCCGCTGGCGGTGAGCTGACGCAGGGGCGGCGCGGCGCCGCTGGCGTTATCGGCGTAGGCGTAGATCGAATCAGCATCGACGAAATGCCGTGCCACGAACACCTCGCCCAGGCTCTGATCCAGCGCATAGGCACCGGTCATGGCGGTGATCGTGCGACGCGGGGCGACATCGCCATCATCCCGGGCACCGAACACGCTCACCGGCCCAGTGTCGGACGACACATACAGCTCGTCATGAGCCAGTGCGAACTGATAGACACTGCCGAGTCCGGTGGTGGGCCCCCTGATCATCCGGGTGGCGGCGACATTGCCGAGATTGTTCAGCGCGAAGGCCTTCACGTACTGACCTGCGCCACTGCTCACATAGAGCATGTCGGCGTCCATTGCGACCCCGCGGATGTCCAGCAAACCAGTCGCCGGACCGGCCAGCGTGGCGATGGGCTCGGCATTGCCCTCGGCACCGGCGGGAAACAGGTGCACAGCGCCGGTGTTGGCATCGCCCACTGCCATCACTTCGATGGGGACACCAGGCTGCAGGCGTACATTGTCGAAACGGGTTCCCGGCGCCGCGTTGTCGTAAAGCCCGACGCAGCCACTCAGATAGTTGAGCCCTGGAGGCACGCTCACGGTGCGCAGGTCCAGGGTGGTTATCGCGGTTGCCGATTCGCGCAGATAGGCCCGCAGAATCGGACCGCGGGCGGTCACTCTGAGGCGGGTGGCCCCAGCGCCCAGACTGGGCGTGATCGATGCCTGCTGGTAGATGGTGTAGGGCCCGCCGACGCTGGAAATCACGTGCCAGTACAGCCTGTCCGCAAACACCACCAGCAACACGCCGGAATTTGCCGTCGGATCGGTGCGCAGCCACAGCCCACCGTCGGCCGCATCGAGCAGATCCAGCTCGAAGCTGAAATCGCTCAGCTCCATCGGTAGCAAGGTAGCGGTCGGTGGCGTGTTTCCCGGCGCCTGGGCGGCGTATTCGCCCGCCACCACCTGCCAGTCACCGCGCAGATTGCTCCATGGCAACTGCGGCCCCGCATCAAAGTTGTCGGTGTACACCGACTGCGCCGAGGCCGTCGAAAAAGCCAGCAGCAGCGCGTATCCCAACCCCCAAAGCACACGGCCCGATGTCAGCATGACCCCACTCCAGGCTGCCTCTGGCGATCAACATATCGGGCCCATGCGTTTCCGATTTGACCGCCGTCAAGGCAGGCGCGGGAGCGGTTACCAGAGCCTCATCCAGGATGACCCGCCTCAAGGGCTAGATGCGTCGACAAGCGCACCGACGGGGACGATCGGGAATGCCAGCAAGACCTCCGGCCCTTGGTACCTGCCCGCTATTCGCCCACCCAATTGGCCAGCGCAAGATCCGGAACCCGACTGAATTCGCGCAGATTGTTGCTGATCAGGGTACATCCCACCGACAGGGCATGTGCTGCGATGAGCAGATCGAGAGCACCGATGGGCGTACCACTACGTTCCAGATCACTGCGCAAGGGACCATATCTGCGCATGGCCGCCTCGTCGAAAGGCAGGATTTCCAGCGGCGCCAGAAACTTGTCCAGCGCCTGCCGGTTGCGCTGCGAGCCGCTCTTGGCCACCCCGAAACTCAGCTCCGCGCCGGTAACGCTGGAGATCACGACGTCACCCACGGTCATCCCGGCAAAGCGCTCGAAAACCTGCTGCGGGCGCTTGTTGATGACGTAGATGCAGGTTTCGGTATCCAGCATGCAGAGCGGCTGGCTCATGCCGGCCACTCTTCCCGCGATTGCTGCTGAGGCTGTTCGCGATGCATGACAAAATCCGGCTCGAATTCGGTCAGTGCTTCTTGCATCAGCGCAAACGGTGCCTCCATCGGCAACAAGAGCACGCCGTTGCCGAAGCGCTTGGCGATCACTTCATCACCTTCGAATCGCAAGGACTTGGGCAAGCGCACAGCCTGGCTGCGGCCGGACATGAATAATTTGGCGGCATTGGACATTCGACGCCTCCCAGGTGGTGGTTATCAATGACAACTATCACGACTGATTCTGTCGACGACAGTGTCCGAGAAGAGCTAAGCCTCAGCCCGTGCTCACCCCAGCCACGCGAACTTGCCCACGAATACCGCCGCCAGCACCCACACGGTAGGCGGCACTTCGCCGGCGCGGCCGGCGATCAGTTTGATCGCGGCGTAGCTGATGAAGCCGAAGGCGATGCCGTGGGCGATGGAGAAGGTCAGCGGCATGCTGATGGCGCAGAGGAAGGCCGGCGCTGATTCGGACAGATCCTCCCAGTCGATCTCCGCCAGTGCCCGCGCCATCAGCACGGCCACGTAGATCAGTGCCGGTGCGGTGGCGAAGGCCGGCACCGTGCCGGCCAGCGGCGCCAGGAACAGGGCGGCGATGAACAACAGGCCGACCACCACGGCCGTCAGGCCCGTTCGGCCACCGACCGCGGTGCCGGCCGCACTTTCGATGTAGGCGGTGGTCGACGAGGTGCCCAGCAACGAGCCGGCGGCGATGGCGGTGGAATCGGCCAGCAGCGCGCGTTTCAGTCGCGGCAGCCTGCCCTCGGCATCGAGCAATCCGGCGCGGTGGCTGACACCGATCAGCGTGCCGGTGGCGTCGAAGAGTTCGACCAGGAAGAAGGTCAGGACCACGGCGATCAGTCCGGCATTGAGCGCGCCGACGATATCGAGCTGCAGAAAGACCGGTGCGATAGACGGCGGCGCTGCAAACACGCCGTTGAACGGGGTGATTCCGAATGCCACCGACGCCACGGTCACCGCCAGAATGCCGATGACGATGCCACCGGTGAGCTTGCGCGCTTCCAGTCCGATGATCAGCAGCAGACCGGCGATAGCCAGCAGGGTCCCGGGCGCGTACAGATCGCCGAGCGTCACCAGGGTGGCCGGACTGCCGACGATGATCCCGGCATTCTTGAGACCGATGATGGCCAGGAACAGGCCGATACCGGCCGAAATCGCCAGTTTCAGCGAGCGCGGAATGGCATTGATGATCCACTCGCGCACCCGAAACAGACTGACCCCAATGATCAGACAGCCCGACAGGAACACGGCGCCCAGCGCGGTCTGCCAGCTGTAGCCCATCGCGCCCACCACAGTGAAGGCGAAGTACGCATTCAGGCCCATGCCCGGCGCCATCGCGATCGGATAGTTGGCGTACAGCCCCATCAGCATCGAGCCGAAGGAAGCCGCCAGACAGGTGGCGACAAACACCGCCTCCTTCGGCATGCCGGCGGCGCTCAGAATCTCCGGATTGACGAACACGATGTAGGCCATCGCCAGAAAGGTCGACAGACCGGCGAGGCACTCGGTCTTCACTGAGCTGCCATGTTCGCGCAGCGCAAACCAGGACTGCAGCATCGCGGTCACTCCGTTCTGGAAGCGGTCGATTATTCCCCGGCGGAAGGCTGGCGCACTAATTGCGTGCTCAGGGCATGGACCTGACGCTCGCCCCGCCTGCCTGGCTCGCCACGCTGCAATTGCGCTTCGCGGCCGCCCGCGGCTGCACTCAACTGGTGCACAAGCTGCACATGGGCCCGCTGCGGGTGCAGCGCTTGCTCTATCCGGAGGGGCCGCAGACGGCGCATGCCCTGCTGCTGCATCCGCCCGGCGGCATCGCCGGTGGCGATGTGCTGGAGCTGGATATCGCGCTGGCCGAAGGTGCGGAGGCACTGATCACCACCCCGGGAGCGGCCAAGTGGTACCACGGCCGCCGCGGTGGCGCGCGCCAGTCGGTGCGGCTGAGCGTCGCCGCCAATGCCTGCCTCGAGTGGCTACCGCAGGAAGCCATCCTGTTCGACGGCGCCGACGCCGAGCAGCAACTCCACATCGATCTGGACGGCAGTGCGCGCATGATCGGCTGGGATATCACCCAGTTCGGGCGCACCGCTGCCGGCGAGGACTGGACCGAAGGTCGCTGGCGCCAGCATCTGAGTCTGTGGCGGGATGGCCGCGAACGCTGCTGCGAGCGCGCGGATCTCGGCGCCCACGACCCACTGCTGCGCTCGGCACTGGGGCTGTCCGGGTATCCGGTGACTGCCACGATGTGGGCCGCCGCCCCCGATTTGCAGGAGCAGGCTGAGGCCCTGATCGAAGCCCTGCGCGTGCGCGCTGCCGAACACGGCCTGGCGGTGGGCATCAGCTGGCTGCCGGCGCCGATCGAACTGCTGATGGCGCGAGTCCTGGGCGGTTCAGCCGAGTTGGTACGTGCCTTGCTAGAGGACCTCTGGTCGCAGCTGCGGCCGGCCGTGATTGGTCGCGCGGCGCAGCGGCCGCGCATCTGGGCTACCTGAGGACACCGCCGCTTCCATGGAACTGTCGCCGCGCGAGAAAGACAAGCTGCTGCTGTTCACCGCCGCGCTGCTGGCCGAGCGGCGGCGGGCGCGCGGGCTCAAGCTCAACTATCCCGAAGCGGTGGCCTTCATCAGCGCCGCGATCATGGAAGGCGCCCGTGACGGCCGCAGCGTGGCCGAACTGATGCACTACGGCACCACCCTGCTTGGTCGCGAGGACGTCATGGACGGCGTACCCGAGATGATTCCCGACATCCAGGTCGAGGCCACCTTTCCCGACGGCAGCAAGCTCGTCACCGTTCATGGACCGATTGCATGAAGATGCTGTACTGCCTCCCGCTGCTGGCCCTGCCCTACCCGGCCCTCGCCCATCCCGGACATGGCCCGGGGGAGCTCGAACACTGGCTGGTCGGCCTGCTCTTCGCGGGTCTGACCCTGGCTTTGGTCAGCGCGCTGCGCAGTGGCAAGGAGAAGCGCAGCGACGCGCCAGCACCCAAGCGGCGCAAGCCATGATCAACCCGGGCGAACTCCTGGTCGAGCCCGGCGAGATCGAACTCAACGTCGGCCGCGAGACGCTGCGGATCACGGTCGCCAATCGCGGCGATCGGCCGATCCAGGTGGGCTCGCACTACCACTTCTTCGAGACCAATGACGCGCTCGAATTCGAGCGGGCGATCACGCGCGGCTTCCGGCTGAACATTGCTTCTGGAACTGCGGTGCGCTTCGAGCCCGGTCAGACCCGCAGTGTCGAGCTGGTGGCGCTGGCGGGTGATCGAAGGGTGTACGGCTTTGCCGGGCGGGTGATGGGCGGTCTTGATGCACCCGGCTCTGGTAGAGCCGAGCTTGCTCGGCTGGATGTACCGGCGCCGGCCGAAGGTGAAAGCCGAGCAGCGGCAGCGGAGCAAGCTCCGCTCTACAAGAGCGAAAGCGACGGCAGCGGCGTCGGCCCATGAAGATCACCCGCCAGGCCTATGCCGAGATGTACGGCCCGACCACCGGTGATCGCGTGCGCCTGGCCGATACCGATCTGATCATCGAGGTCGAGCGCGACCACACGATCTACGGCGAAGAGGTCAAGTTCGGTGGCGGCAAGGTCATCCGCGACGGCATGGGCCAGAGTCAGCGCCTGAGCGCGGACTGCGCCGACAGCGTGATCACCAACGCGCTGATCGTCGATCACTGGGGCATCGTCAAGGCCGATGTCGGCCTGAAGTCCGGTCGCATCAGCGGCATCGGCAAGGCCGGCAATCCGGATATCCAGCCCGGCGTCAACATCGTCATCGGCCCCGGCACCGAGATCATCGCCGGCGAAGGGCTGATCCTCACCGCCGGCGGCATTGACGCCCATATCCATTTCATCTGCCCGCAGCAGATCGAAGAGGCGCTGATGTCGGGCATCACCACCATGCTCGGTGGCGGCACCGGCCCGGCCACCGGCACCAATGCCACCACCTGCACGCCCGGTCCCTGGCATCTGCGGCGCATGCTCGAAGCCGCCGAGGCCTTTCCGATGAATCTCGGTTTTCTCGGCAAGGGCAATGCCAGTTTGCCGGGCGCGCTGACCGAACAGATTGATGCTGGCGCCATCGGCCTGAAGCTGCACGAGGACTGGGGCACCACGCCCGCCGCCATCGATTGTGCCTTGACGGTGGCCGACGCCACCGATACCCAGGTCGCCATCCATACCGACACCCTCAACGAATCCGGCTTTGTCGAAACCACGCTGGCGGCGCTCAAGGGTCGCACCATCCACACCTATCACACCGAAGGGGCCGGTGGCGGTCATGCCCCGGACATCATCAAGGCGGCCTCGCGGCCCAATGTGCTGCCGTCCTCGACCAATCCGACGCGGCCGTTCACGGTCAACACCCTGGACGAGCATCTGGACATGCTGATGGTCTGCCATCACCTCGATCCGAGCATCGCCGAGGACGTCGCTTTCGCCGAAAGCCGTATCCGCCGCGAGACCATCGCTGCGGAAGACATCCTGCACGATCTCGGCGCCTTCTCGATGATCTCCAGCGACAGCCAGGCCATGGGTCGCGTCGGCGAGGTCATCCTGCGCAGCTGGCAGACCGCGCACAAGATGAAGCAGCAGCGCGGCAGCCTGCAGAGCGATCCGGCCCGCCACGACAATTTCCGGGTCAAACGCTACCTCGCCAAGTACACGATCAACCCGGCCATCAGCCACGGCATCAGTCACGAAGTGGGCTCGGTGGAGGTCGGAAAATGGGCCGATCTGGTGCTGTGGAAGCCGGCCTTCTTCGGCGTCAAGCCGAGCCTGATCCTGAAGGGCGGCAGCATCGCCGCCGCGCCCATGGGCGATCCCAATGCCTCGATCCCGACCCCACAGCCGGTGCACTACCGGCCGATGTTCGCTGCCCATGGCCGCAGCCTCACGCAGAGCTCGCTGACCTTCGTGTCGCAATCGGCGCTGGCCGCCGACATCGGCGGCCGCTACGGATTGAGCAAACCGCTGGTGGCCGTGCAGGGCTGCCGCCAGATCGGCAAGGCGCAAATGATCCACAACGCCGCCATGCCCGATATCCAGGTCGATCCGCAGACCTATGTGGTCGTCGCCGACGGCGTGCCGCTGTGGTGTGAACCCGCCGCCGTGCTGCCGATGGCGCAGCGCTATTTCCTGTTTTGAGGGCCGCTGACATGCAGGCCCCCTTGGCGAGCAGAGGGATCGACCGGGGTCGATGGCGGCGTCATTGCGACCCCGGACTTGATCCGGGGGACGCAAGCCAGAAGTGCTTCGCCAGTTCCTCGGGATTGCTTCGTCGCTGCGCTCCTCGCAATGACGCCGGTGGTCCAGTCAGAGAATCGAACCTATGCTGATCCGCACCCTGATCCGCGCCGCCGACTGCCCCGCCGATGCGCTGGCGGCGACTGCGCTGGAACTGAGCGCGGCGCAGCGTCGACGTTGTCGCCAGCGCCTGGATTTGCCGGGCGGCGGGGAGTTGGCCATCGCCCTGGCACCGGGCACCGAGTTGTACCCGGGCGATCAGTTGCTCGGCGAGGATGGCCGGCGCTTCGAGGTCTGCGCGGCGCCGGAAACCGTGGTTCGCATCAGCAGCTCCGAGCCGCTGCTGCTGACCCGCGCCGCCTATCACCTCGGCAACCGCCATATCGCCGTCGAGGTGGGCGCGGGCTATCTGGCGATCGAGCCGGATCCGGTGCTGCGCGAGATGCTGCAACTGCTGGGCGTGGACACCACCGAGGTCGAAGCGCCGTTCGAACCCGAGTCCGGCGCCTATGGCGGCGGTCACAAGCATGGCCATGACGCCAGCTTCGCCGAGGATTATCAGCTGGCCCAGACCCTGTTCGCCGAGCACGCCCATCCGCACGCTCCCGGCACCCGCCCTCACCGCCATGACTGACGCCCTGGCCGGCTTGTTGCAGCTGAGTTCGGCGACGCTGCCGATCGGCGCCTTCAGCCATTCGCTGGGTCTGGAAGCGGCGGTCGAGGCCGCCATCGTGGTCGATGCGGCAAGCGCCGAGCGCTGGATCGGCGATCAGCTGGAATGGCTCTGGGCGCGCGCGGAGGCGCCTCTTTGGCTGACGCTCTACGCAGCCTGGGGCGAACCGGATGCGTCGGCCCTGGAGCGCGGCAACGACCGCCTGCTGGCCATGCGCGAGAGTCAGGAATTGCTGCTGGAATGCACCCAGACCGGACACTCGCTGCGGCAATGGCTGCTGACGCTGCCGGCGATACCCCAGTTGCGCGCCGAACAGCGTGCAGTGCTTGGCCAGCTGCAGCCGGTGGCCTACGCCTGCGTGCACGCGCTGGCCGCTCGCGCCCTCGGCCTGAGCGCGGTGTCCGGCTTGCATGCCTGCGCCTGGAGCCTGCTGGAAAACCTCTGCAGCGCGGCGGTGAAGCTGGTGCCGCTGGGCCAGACCCAGGGTCAGGCGCTGCTGCGGCGACTGGCATTGCGGCTGCCGCAGGCGCTGACCCGCGCCCAATCGACACGGCCGGAGCAGATCAGCAATTTCGCGCCGATGCTGGCGATCCTGTCGGCGCAGCACGAATCCCAGTACTCGCGGCTGTTCCGATCGTGAGCGTGTGTGGGCTGCGAACTACTCTGGTCACTCCCGCGCAGGCGGGAGTCCAGAAGAACACTCTTGGATTCCCGCATTCGCGGGAATGACGACAACGGATCTTCATTACGGACTTCCATCCATGAACACCGCCCACTGGACCGCTCGTCGCACCCGCTCCCTGCCGCCCCTGCGCATCGGCATCGGTGGCCCGGTAGGCTCGGGCAAGACCACGCTGCTGGAGATGCTGTGCAAGGCGCTGCGTGATCGCTATGAGCTGGTCGCCATCACCAACGACATCTACACCAAGGAAGACCAGCGCCTGCTGACCGTGGCCGGCGCGCTGCCGGCCGAGCGCATCATGGGTGTGGAAACCGGCGGCTGCCCGCACACGGCGATCCGCGAAGATGCCTCGATCAATCTGGAAGCCATCGAACGCATGCTCATCCAGTTTCCCGATGCCGACATCGTCTTCATCGAATCGGGCGGTGACAATCTGGCTGCCACCTTCTCACCGGAACTGTCGGATCTGACGCTGTACGTGATCGATGTCGCCGGTGGCGAGAAAGTGCCGCGCAAGGGTGGCCCTGGCATCACCCGATCGGATCTGCTGATCATCAACAAGACCGATCTGGCGCCGCATGTGGGCGCCTCGCTCGAAATCATGCGCAGCGACACCACCCGCATGCGCGGGGGCAAGCCTTTTGTCATGACCGATCTGCGCACCCTCGCCGGGCTGGATCAGGTGATCGCCTTCATCGAGCGCGAGGGCCTGCTCGTCGGCACACAGAGAACCATCTCGTAGGTCATGTCGTCCGCGCAGCGGACTACGTGACAAGGCATGCCAGAATTCGCTCAGTTGCGCCTGTGGCGCGTCACCGTGTCACGTAGTCCCTGCGGGACAACGTGACCTACAAGAGCACGGGACCCGATGCCGCTATTCAACCCGCTCGCCCACGGCAAACTTCGCGGGCGGCGAGGCGCTGGTGCGCTGCAGGCGCCATATTCCCTGGTGCCCGCGCTCGTTCACGTCAGCACCGAGTTCGATGCCCGGCTCCAGGCTGCTGTCGGGGAAATCGCGGGCCTTGCAGCTGTCGGTTTCAGGGCCGGTGCAGATCCAGGCACTGCCGGCCACACCCATGATCTCGATGGCATAGGGCTCAAAGCGGGACAAGCGATAGCCCAGAAACTCGTGGCTCTGGTCCCAGGGCGCGCCCTTCTGCAGGCGCGTGTGGAAATTGCCGGCCAGCACCAGCGCCCGGGCCTCGGGCTGCGCCTCCAGCGCGGCGCTCAGGCCTTCCGCCATGGCCCGGTCGCGGGCATCGCCATCGGCTACCGCAGCGCCGACCTGATCAAGTGCCAGCACCTCGATCTGGGTCCTCAAGCGCAGCTGACGCAGCCGCTCCAGCAGCTCCAGCATGGCCAGGCTGCTGCGCCCGTCCTGATAGTCGCGGGTCCAGAATTTGCCTGCCAGCAGCGCCACACGGTCATCCCCGGTGCCAGCGCTGTCGAGAAAGGCATCGATGCGCTTCTGCTCATCGCGCGGCAACTCCAGCCCCACCACCAGTGGTGCTTCAGCCGCGAGTGCATCGGCCAGATCGGCCACCAGCGCCGGCACTTCGGCGGTGCCATGGATCTCACCGACCAGCAGCACGCGATGCCCGCCTGCCGCCTCCAGCAGTTGCTTCAACGGTGCTGCGGGCTCGGCGGCCAGCAACGGCGTCGACAGGACTACGGCCAGCAACAAGCAACCCAGGTGCAGACGGATCGCGATCATCGAGGAATCTCCCAAGGCCAAGCCAACCGGCATCAGACCACTGAACCGATGCCGAAGTTCAACCCGCTTCGGTGGCCACGACACCGAGCGCAGGCTTGCTGTGGAGGGCGCCGCGCTGCGGCGCCGCTTTGCCCCGCCGGAAGATCCAGAGCGGCCGCGCAGGCGCGCGGCCCTCCTCAACGCCGCGGGACTCACCGATATCGCTCATGGCCGAACGCAATCTCGGACCGACAAGATCGGGCCTTGTGCGCTGAGGCGCGCAATCCTTCGCCCGAAGGCCTTTGATCAAGGTCAGACGCACTGCGACCGGCAGTGTGCATACTCAGTTTCGGGCATCGCCCATGTGCACAGGAGCTACCATGACCGGCAAGTCCGCACTTCCCGCAGTCCCCCTGGCCGTTCCCGGCTATCTGGAACAGACCTACTGGTGGGCTTATGTGCATCCGAAGGCGGTCTACATCTTCGAGCGCCAGTGGCTGGTCAATCTGATCCTGTGGGGTAACTTCGCGCGTTTGCGCGATGCCGCGCTGAACACCCTGGGTGACTCGCTCGGCGGCCGCACGCTGCAGATCGCCTGCGTCTACGGCAACCTGACCGCCAGACTGCGCCAGCGCATCGCCCCCAAGGGCCAGCTCGACGTCGTCGACATCCTGCCGGTGCAGCTCAACAATCTGGCCCGCAAATTGCCGGCCGAGGCGCAGGTGGGACTGATCCACGCCGACAGCGCCGATCTGCCGATGGCCAACGCCAGCTACGACCGTGCACTGCTGTTCTTCCTGCTGCACGAAATGCCCGAGGACGTGCGCAAATCGACCCTGGCCGAAGCCCTGCGGGTCATCAAGCCCGGCGGCCAGCTGGTCATCGTCGACTACCATCGACCGAGCGCCGCCAACCCGCTGTACTGGCCCATGCAGGGCATCCTGCGCACGCTGGAGCCCTATGCCATGGATCTGTGGCGCCAGCCGCTCGAAGCCTGGCTGCCACCCGGCATCAAGCCGTCCCAGATTCAGCGCTCCACGCTGTTCGGCAAGCTCTATCAACTGGTGACGATCACCGTCTAGCCGGGGCCGGGGCAGCGACGAGGGCGCAACCGTCCGCAGGGCTCGCCCGTGCGTCCATCGGCCCATGGTTGCCGGCCAGCCTGAGCTGTGTGATTGTCGGTCCGCAATGTTTCGGCATAGGCACCGACAAGGCAGATCATGAGTTCCAACAACGCTTCTGGCGATGCCACCTTTCGCCGCATGTTGCAGGCGCGCATCACCCAGCTTGCCATGCAGGCGCAGACCACCCTCGCTGAGGCTTGGGCGCCCGACCGCGTTGCCGAGTTGCGGACATCCTTCGCCGAGACCAGCGACATTGCCACGCGCTTCAAGCTCGACGAGGTCGCCCGAGCCTGTCGTGACACCGGCGCCTATCTGGGTTTTCTGCTGGACGGTGCCGAGCCGCCCGATGACGGCGAACGCCAGCGCCTGAACGACTTTCTGGAGTTGCTCGCCCACCAGGCGCTGGAGCTGGCCGCTCAGCTGCATCGGGAGGAGAACACCCGCGCTGCCGTGCTCTACGTGCGCCCGGCTGATCGCGATATCCCGGGCCTGCAGGCGCAGCTGCGGCAGCAAGGCTGGCGGGCGCTGATCGAGGCCGACCGCGACGGCGTCGCCCAGGTCGTCGACGACCAGACTCTGGTCGGCGTCGTCGTGGATTCCAGCCTGCTGCCGCAATTGGGCGAGATCATCGACAGCATCGATCAGGCCCGCAAGCCCGGGCCGACCCCGCCGGTGCTGGTCGTCACGCTGGAGGGCAGCATCACCGAGCAGCTGCTCGGCATGACCGGCAGCACCGATGCCTTCATCGCCCACGCCGATGCCGCAGGCGTGGTCCGCAAGCTGGTCGAACTGCAGCACACGCTGAGTTCGGCCGAGCCGCTGCGGGTGTTGATCGTGGATGACGACCGCACCCAGATCGTGTTCTACGACGCCGTACTGCGACGTCGCGGCATCACCACACGGGTGGCTACCAGCTCACGGGAAGCGCTGGGCGTGGTCCAGACCTTCAGACCCGATCTGATGCTGGTGAATCTCAACATGCCGGAAATCGATGGCATGGCCTTGACGGCCCGCGTCCGCGAAATGCCGGGGACGCTGCTGCTGCCGATCGTGTTTGTCTCCGGCGAGCAGGATGTGGACAAACGCACCCGGGCCATCAATGTCGGCGCCGACGATTTCCTGACCCGACCGGTGCAGCCGGCGCATCTGATCGACGTGGTTGTCGGCCGCGCCAAGCGCGCCCGCGCACTCAGGCGCCAGGTATTGAGTGGACCGCTGGCGGCACCGACCGGACCCTTGGCCCGCAGCCTGCTGGCGCTGCGCATCCGCGATCTTGACGACCGCCCCGCGGCACTGATTTCGGTCGGCATCGAGAATGCCAAGGCCCTGACCGAGAAATTGCCCAGTCTGCTGCGCTGCGAAATGGAACAGGCCATCTCCGGTCGTATCGCCGCCCGCCTCGGCGCCGGGGATTCCTTCGGTCCCTGGAACGAGTTCCATTTTCTGGTGCTGGCCGCCCGCAACAGCGAAGGCGAATTGCACCAGCTGGCACAGAATCTGCGGCAGGGCATAGACGTGCGTCCGGTGGTGGTTTCACGCGGACAGATCAAGGTGCAGGCACGGGTCGAACTCTGCGCGGCCCTGCCGGACGCACAGCGCTGGCTGGACCTGGCACTGGGCGTGTGGGCCCGCGGCGGCAAAGCCGAGGATGCCGCTCAATCCGCCCAAGCGGCGCCGGCACCGAAGAAGGAAAGCCCCACCGCCGGCAACCCGGTGACGCATCCGCAACTGGATTTGTGCGTGGCTGAGTATCAACCGTTGATCATGGTGCGCGGCGCCGTGACCGACCAATGGCAGCAGCGCCTGCGCCTGCGCACCGGGCCGCAGCAGCCGGCCACGCTGGGTCGCGACAATTACTACGAACAGGCGCTCCACGCCGGCACGCTGGCCAGACTGGACCGCATGGCCCTGCGCCTGGCGCTGGACAGCATCGTCGCCCAGCGCAAACGGGGGCGCCAATTGCGCATTCAGGTGGAAGTGGCGCTGCCGACCATCATCGATCCGGGCTTCTTTGCCTATCTTGAGGATGAATGCCGCAAGAGCGGACTGACCCGCGGCTCGGGTGAACTCACGCTGGAACTCGACACCGATGCGGTCATTGAGCAGCTGAGCACCGTGCGACCGGTCCTGGACCGCTTGCGCACGCTCGGCGTACATCTGTGCCTGCGCCATTTCGGGCTGCAGAAGGAAGCGCTGCGCCTGCTGCAACAGATCAATGTCGACGCCGTCAAGCTCGACACCGATCTGGCGCTGCAGCCATCGCTGGCGTTCACCTCGATGCTGGCGCATGTGCGCGATGGCGGCGTCCCGATCGAGGTCGAGGATGTCCCCGACCGCCTCACCATCACCCGCCTGTGGGAGCTTGGCACCGACTACATCCAGTGCGAGCAACTGCGCGGCTACAGCGAATCGCTGGAGTTCGAATTCCAGGCGACCGTGGGTTAGCCGATCACCACTCCGTGCGTCCGGGCAGCAGCCCCTTGAGTTCCGCATCGGTCAGATTCCGCCACTGGCCGAGCTTGAGCGCACCGAGCTTGATGTTGTCGATGCGCACCCGGCGCAATTCCGTCACCCGATAGCCGAGCGCCGCCGACATCAAACGAATCTGGCGGTTGAGGCCCTGGGTCAGGACGATGCGGAAGCCGAACTTGGCGATGCGTGAGGTGCGGCACGGCAGGGTCTTCTTGCCGTGGATGACCACGCCCCTGGACATGCTCGCCAGGAATTCCGGGGTCACGGTCTTGTTGACGCCGACCAGGTATTCCTTCTCGTGCTTGTTCTCGGCACGCAGAATGTCATTGACGATATCGCCGTTGCTGGTCAGCAGGATCAAGCCCTCGGAGTCCTTGTCCAGGCGTCCGATCGGGAAGATCCGTTGTTCGTGACCGACAAATTCGACGATGTTTCCGGACACCGAATCCTCGGTGGTGCAGGTGATGCCGACCGGCTTGTTCAGGGCGATGTAGACATGCTTGCGGCCCTTCTTCTTCGGCCGCGCCCGCAGTTCGGCGCCATCGACGCGCACCTCGTCGCCTTCGGCCACGTCCATGCCGATCAGCGCGACTTCGCCGTTGAGCGTGACCCGCCCTTGCTCGATCAGCTCGTCCGCTTCTCGGCGCGAACAGAAACCGGTTTCACTGATGTGCTTGTTGAGGCGCATGGCTTGGGAGCTTGGAAAGGAAGAGGTTTGCAGTGACGGAAACTAGCAGAGTGGCGTCATTGCAAAGTCGGCAAATCCGCCCGCGGCCATCCGCTGCGTCTGAGACTGTGCTACGGCATTGCTTCACTGCGCGTTCCATGAGCCCATATCACAAGGAGTGGATGCGTCATTGCGAGGAGCGTAGCGACGAAGCAATCCAGCGCCTGTGCGGATCTGCGTCTGGATTGCTTCGCTACGCTCTCCATGAACCGCATTCCGGCGCAGGCCTCCGGGGTTTCGGGTTGCTGTTGTGGAGGGCGCCGCGCTGCGGCGCCGCTTTGCGCTGAGCGGAGGTCAAGAGCGGCCGCGCAGGCGCGCGGCCCTCCTCAAAGCCGCCCCGTGCCTGCCAGGGTTCATGGCCCGTCGGCAGTGCCGGGACGACACCCGGTGGCTCGCAATGACGCCGCAGTCCAAAACCCATCACGCACCGCCGTTCCCCGGCGTTCAGCGCCCGCACCTGGCGGCCCAGCCTTCCCAACCCAGGGCCCTGAGCGTTTCGATGTTGCGCCGGTAGATCTCGTCGGTGTCGTCCACCGCTTCGATGGCGCGATCGATGCTGCTTTCGCGCAGCAGATGCAGGGTCGGGTACGGTGAGCGATTGCTGCAGTTCTCGATGGCCTCGGCCTCGGCGTCGGCAAACTGGTAGTCGGGATGGAAGCTGGCCACCTGCAGTTCGCCCTCCAGCCCCAGCGCCTGCACGGTGGCCTCGGCGATCTCCAGAAAATCATTGAAATCGAGGAAATCGACCAGTACCTGCGGGTGGATCAACAGCGTGGTTTCGATCTCCTCGGCATCGGCCGCCGCCAGTCGCCCGAGCTCCTCGGCCAGATCGGCCACCAGCTGATCTTCATCGATGGCCGTGCTGACCCGAAAACGCACCCGTCCCTTGACATAGGGTGCTCTTGCGAAGGGACACAGATTGAGCCCGATGACGGCCTGTTCCAGCCACTGGCGGGTGGCGGCGACGACGGCTTCTGCGCTGGGATGGTCTGGCTGCTCGGACACGTCGGCTCTGCCGGGGCGGGGGCTGCGCATTCTGGACTGTGGCCCGGCCCTTGGCCACCGGCCGGCGCCACACCAGGGTCGATGGCAGCACTGGTCACGACTGTCGGCTGCACCTCATTCCGGCAAGCACCAGCCGCTATCCCTCACAATAGACGCGCACGCACCCGGACCCACGGTCGCTGCAAGCGGCAGATGCGATGCCCGTGTCGCTGCCACTGGCTTGTTGCGAAGGACTTGAACCCATGCGCTTTCGACTGCCCTGCCCTGCCTGGTTCCAGATGCCGGTCCTGGCCTTGTTGATGGTCGGCTGCCAGTCCACGGGGGCAAAACCGCTATCCCCCGATGACCAGGTGCTGTTCCTGCCGAGCACGGCGCGGCAACTGGGCGCAGACCAGGTCGAAATGCGGGTCGAGAGCTGGGTATTCGAATTCGAGCGCAGACCCGGACTCAGCGCCCTGCTCGCCCACCATCTGGACCTGGATCCGGAGCAGATGGCGATCGGAGATCGCAACCGCTTCTACGCCCGCACACAGCTGTTTCGGGTGGATTCGGAAAGCCGCAAGCAGATCGCACTGACCCTGCCCTACCGCTGCGCAGGGCCGGGGCAGCGCTGCGACCAGCCGGAGCTGCCGCGCAGCAACGGTGCCGGCCGTAGCAGCAGCCGGCTGTTGCTGAACGCGCCTGCAGGCCTCGAGGATGGCGACTGGATCGAGTTCTCGGTGGTGATGCCCGCCGGTGATGCGCGCCAGTTCGGGGGCCGAGCGCTGTGGCTGGCGCCAGAAGGGCTTTCGGTCATCTCCGATATCGACGACACCATCAAGATCTCGGAGGTCGGCGATCGCCGTCAGATGTTGCTGAACACCTTCGTCCACGAATTCGCCGCGGTGCCGGGCATGGCTGCGCAGTATCAGCAGCTCGCACAGGAGAGCCACGCCCGTTTCCACTATGTGTCCTCCAGCCCGATCCAGCTGTACTCGCCGCTGGCGCAGTTTCTGGACGATCAGGGCTTTCCGCGCGGCAGCGTGCATCTGCGCGAATCGACCTCCTTCACCAAGGTGATTCCACGCAAGGGCGATTCTCGCCGGCACAAGCTCGCTGCCATCGGCCAGCTCCTCAGCGATTTCCCGGATCGACGATTTCTGCTGATCGGTGATTCCGGCGAATCGGACCCGGAGATTTACGGCGAGATTGCCCGCGAACACCCCCACCAGGTCGTCGGCATCCGCATCCGCAAGGTCGGCGACCAGGACTTGCAGCTCGAGCGCTACCAGCGGAGTTTCCGCGGCTTGCCGGCGACCTTGTGGCAGGTTTTCGACGACGACGGAAGCATGAGGCTGTTGCCGCAGACAGCGGTGCCCGAGCCCTCGCTGCTGCCGGGCTCTTGAGCTGGCGAAGCCTGATGGCTGGCCGAACGTCGAGTCCACACTGAGCGACCGGGGCACGGGGCACGGGAAAAGGCTGAGGGTTTCGGGCTTTTGTGGGTCCAGACTTGTCTGGACGCTTATGGACTTCCGGCGGGAGGAGCGTCCAGACAAGTCTGGACCTACGGGCAAAGTCTGACCTGCCGACTATTGTCACGCAGACCGCGTTGCGGTCACCGTGACTTCCGTTCACTACGAGACAGGGCGGACCCGAACGGTACTTGCCCCGCCCTCCCCTACCACGGCAGCTCGCTGCCGTTGGCGTGCCAGAAGCTGCCGCTGGTCGCCATGCTCAATGCATTGATGCGCTCGATCAACTGCGCGGCTGCCGTGGCCGGATCGATGTCGCCGGCGCCGCCGGTCATCTGCGTGCGCACGAATCCCGGGTGCAGCAGCGCCACGGCAATCTCGCGTTCCCGACAGTTGATCGCAAGGGATTTGCCGGCGCTGTTCAGGGCCGCCTTGGACATGCGGTAGCCGTAGTAGCCGCCCGAACTGTTGTCGGCAATGGAGCCCATGCGGCTGGTGATCATCGCCACCTTGCTGCCGGCCTGCAGCACCGGCAACAGCGCCTCGGTCAGCAGCAGCGGCGCGAGGGTGTTGACTTCGAACTGTGCACGCAACTGCTCGATCTGCGCCCGCAACTCGCCCAGCGCATCGCGGCGCAGGATGCCGGCACAGTGAATCAGGATATCCAGAGGACGATCGCCCACGGCCTCGCGCACGCGATCGATGCCCGCACCCTCGCTCAATTCCACGCCATCAATGCGCTCGCAGGGCAGTTGCGACAGGGCCGGACCGGGGTCGCGGCAGACCGCAATCACCTCGTCGCCGGCTGCCAGGTAGCTGCGCACCAGTTCCAGGCCTATGCCGCGGGCACTGCCGGTGATCAGGATTCTGGACATCTTCATGACTCCTTCGTGCTCGAACAAAGCCAGATCTTATCGGTCCGCGCGTGTAGAGGCGTACTCGATTGTGCTGCCACGAACTGGTCGCGGAATGGTCTCGAAACCGGACAGTGGCGTCCGCCCGGCGCAAGCTGCAGCCCCGAAATTCTGCGGAAACAGGCCAATGCATGGCTGTATTCGCCAGATTTGCAAATCGCGAACCGCGATTGCGCGTGATTTGGGCAATGCATCCATTGGCATGGACTTTGCGACCCGCCCACTCAACCTTTGACGTTGGAGTAGACCATGATGATGCACCCTGCCCTACCCTTGGCTTCCGCATTGGTGCTGGCACTGCTGCTGAGTCCGGTGACCTTCGCGGCTGAAAAGGTGCTCGGTCCGGGCGAGAACGCCGATGTCGGCAGTCGATCGGTCCGGGTCCCGGCAGGGGTTGCGGCCGGCTACATCGATACCGGCAGCGGCAGCGTGGTACTCGAACCCGGCGCCAGCGCGGGCAACATCGATACCGGCAGTGGCGGCGTTGAACTGGCGTCGGGCGCCAACGCAGGCAACATCGACACCGGCAGCGGTAGCGTGCGCATGGGTGCCGACAGCAGCGCCGGTCGCATCGACACCGGCAGTGGTGGTGTGCGTCTGGGCGACGGCGTCCGAACCGCGGATATCGACACCGGCAGCGGCAGCCTGCGCGGCGGTGAGCGCAGTCAGATCGACGGCAAGATCGATACCGGCAGTGGCTCGGTCAAGTTGGGCCGCGGATCGCAAGTGGCCGGCAAGATCGACACCGGCAGCGGCAGTGTCGAACTCGAAGGCACCCGGGTGGGCGGCGACGTCGACAGCGGCAGTGGTGACATCACGCTGATCGACAGCGAAGTGCGCGGCGATCTAAAGACCACCACCGGCAAGATCGATCTGCAGGGCAGCACCGTCATTGGCGGCGATCTGCTGGTGCGCAAGTCGCGTTGCTTCGGCTGGTGCTGGGGCGACGACAAGAAGACCACCATCACCATCGGTGCCGGCGTGCAGGTTCTGGGGCAGATCAGGGCAGAACACGAAGTGGAGCTCTGGGTGCACGATTCGGCGCGGATCGGCGCGGTCACTGGCGCCGAGGTCAAGCGCTACGCGGCCGAACGCCCGTAGTCGTATTCAGCCGGCGTAGTTCAGTACCAGGGCCGCCACCTGCGGCGCCCGATCACGGCGGTCATAGGCGCGTGTGGTCTGGATACTGGCGTGTCCCAGCCAGTGCTGCACGGTCGCCAGGTCAGCGCCCTGCGCCAGCGCCTGGGTCGCGGCCGTCGCCCGCATCACGTGCGGGCCGAACCATGGCAGATCGCCGAGCCCCAGATCGAGGCCGTAGCGGCGCACCACCTGGCTGTAGACCGACTGCGCGCTGAGGCGCCCGTCGCCCCGGGCATTGCGCAAGGCCAGGAACAAGGGACTGGCAGGACCAGCGGCCGGCAGCCGTGCCAGATAGGCCTGGATGCGTTCCAGCGCCTGCGGGTGCAGGGGCAGTTGCCGCATACGTCCGCCCTTCCCGCGCACGCGCAGGCGCCAGCGACCGCGGTCGCGATGGACGTCGCCGCGGTTGAGCGCCACCAGTTCACTGCGGCGCAATCCTTGCCACAGCAGCAGCGCCAGAATGGCGCGGTCGCGCAAGCCCTTGAGCGTGCCGCTCGAAGGCGCCTCCAATAGCGCTATGGCTTCTGCCTCAGACAGGGCCGGGGTTTGCCCCTCGTAGCTCTCGACCACCGGTCGGCGCACGGCCTGCACCGGGTTCGCAGCCATCCACTGGCGCTCACACAGGTATCGAAACAGCGACGCCAGCGCCGACAGCTTGCGGCGCTGGGTCGCCGCTCCCGCGCCCTGCTGCTGAAGATGATGACGCCAGGCCAGCACTTCAGCCATCTGCACCGACTGCAGCTGCGCCGCGGAGCTGATCTGGCGGAAGTGCAGGAAATCGCGGACGTCAGCGGCATAGGCGCGACGCGAATGCGGGCTCAGCAACTGCGCCAGCCACTCCCCCTGCATCCGGATGCCAGCCAGGCCAGCCAGGTCTGGCGCCTGCTGGGGTGCCAGCAGTTCCTGGGGACTCGTTAACGCGGGTTGCGTCTTCTTGGTCATGCCGGCAGTTTAACTAATGATAAATAATCTTATCACTAGTTAATAACCTGCAGAGGGCGCCACTGAGGGCTCGTCATTCCATTGAGTCGACAATCCGCGCTGGGTGCGAGCCGTAGGTGATCCGGTCCAGAGGTATCAGCTTCGACAGCCGGACAGCTGGCATGGGGACAGGGGGAAGCTCCGCGCTAATTCGAGAAAAAGGTGGTGGTTTCTATCGCCGACCTTCGCTGGTCCAGGAACACCGATCCGGCGTCCGGTCGTGTTCGCAACCGGAGCATCTTCGCAAGCACACAAATCCCGTCAAATCAGTGCGATAGCGCAGTCTTTGGCAAGCAAATCCAAGGCTGGCAACCGCTTTCAGGAGGGAGAGC
Source organism: Lysobacterales bacterium (assembly GCA_022841325.1). Classification (GTDB taxonomy): domain Bacteria; phylum Pseudomonadota; class Gammaproteobacteria; order Xanthomonadales; family SZUA-5; genus JADKFD01. The sequence goes on from JALHRS010000041.1 coordinate 38,595, forward strand.
CAATGGTTGCCCCGCAAGCCAGGGTTGAACTATCGATCGGGGACGAAGGCTTCGTGACTCGGGTTGCCATGAGCCGCTTCGGCGCTACATCGACCACAGACCAAGGACCACCTGAAACCTGAAGTAGGCCGTGGACGCTGTAGCTGGATCGCAGCGGCTCTTGAGGAGGGACGCGCGCCTGCGCGGCCGCTCTTGACCTGTGGTCTGGACGTAGGCCGGGGGTGCCGCGCAGCGGCTCCCCGGCTGCCCGTGCCGGGGAGCGCGCCTGCTGCGCGCACCCACGGCCTAGCTCTGCAATTTGCTGCTTGTGCGCAACAACGACTGTGAGGGGCAATGCAGCAAGGTCTTGAAGCGAGAAAAAGGTGGTGGTGCGAACCGGCGCTTCGGGTGCAATCCCTGGTGCAGCAGCCTGGTGGTTGAGCCGCAGCTCGCGTCAAGCGCGCGTGTGCGCGGCAGAGCGGCTCAGGAATCGCCCGAAGGTCCGCGGCGCGACTGCGCCATCAGCTCTTCCGGGTCGTAGCCCAGTCGGCGCATATGCGCCTCCCACTCCTGGCGCTCCTCGTCGGCCCTGGCAGGCGGCGGCGCCACGGCCCTGGCGGGTGCCGTCTGGGCCGGCGCCCTGGGTTTGGGCGCCGATGGTGCCCGGCCGATGACGAACTCGAAATGGCTGACGTTACGGCCGATCTTGCCCTTGTCATAGCGGATGCGCAGCTCGGTGCGCTCATTGAGCTGGGCCACGGCGGGTGCGACCACCCAGCGCTCGAACTCCGAAAAGCGCGGGTAGCTGTCGACACAATCCAGCCAGCGTCGCAGCTGTTCGACCGTCACCTGGCGTCGGCCAAGGCCAGCGTACTGCGCCAGCACTTCAAACATGCGGATGGCGAAGGTGGAAGACAGACGCGCCACCGATTCCAGCGGATAGCTGGTGAAGCGGTCCTTGAGCGCCGAGATGAAGGGCAGCATCTCCGGCGAGAAGTTCAGCACGACGCGGCCGCGGCGGTTCTGGTAGCGGATCATCGAGACCCAGCGCAGCAGCGTCTCCTGACCGGTCTGGGCATCGCTCAGGGTCACCTTGCGCTCGAACAGGCGCACGGCAGCGTCTTTCAGCTCCTCGTAGACTTTTTCCGCCGACAGCCCGAAGGTCTCGCGAAAGGGCGCGGCCTCGACCACGAAGGTGCGCTGCTGTTCCAGCGACTGCCGCGAGTCAACCTGGGCCACGCAGAACAGCACCAAGCGCTGTTCCTGCAGCGTCAAACGATAGGAAGCCTCGACGATGGCATTCGCCTTGGTCACCAGCATGCTTCCAGCGCGTTTCATGTCACCACCTTTATCTCGCGCGAACTGCTATTTCTTTTTCTTTTTCAACGATTTGTCGGGTTCTTTGGCTGCCAAAGTGCGGCCCTGCGCCCATTCGCCCAGGAACTGGTTCAACGCCGACACCAGGGCTTTGCGCTCATCCGCCGCCAGTCCCTTGGACCAGCGCACCACCAGATTGCTGCGATCGGGGCTGGCCACCGTCGCCAGCAGTTGGCCATCGGCGCTCATCACCGATTCCTCCACCTTGTGCTTGGCGCTGCGTCGTGCCGGCAGCAGTTCCGCCTCGAGTTCGGTGTAGGCAACCAGTGTCCGTGCCGCATTCCAGTCGGACTTGCGGGCCTGCTCACCGATGGCGCTGAGGCGCTGGCGGATCTCGTCCATCCGATCCAGCGCGCGGGCACGGCCGACAAAGCGCGCCAGGCGCCGACCCAGTTCACGCGACAGGCGGTCATGACCACCCAGCGCCAGCACGAAGGGGTAGGGCAGCTCTGCCAGAGACAGCTTGAATGACAGATCGCCCGCCGAGACCTGCAGCCACTGCGCCAGCGCTTCCTGGGTGGCGAACAACTGCCGCTGCAGCCAGACACTCCATTTGACGCCGGTCTCGTAGGCCGAGTGCTTGCGGCTGGCATCAGCGGTTTCGGTCAGCAGCGCGGCGTCGCGGTCGCTGAGCTCGGCGACGATGGCCTTCAGCGGCTGTCCGAGATGGGCACAGGCAAAACGCCTGCGCGAACCATCGATGACTTCGAAGTCGGCGCTGGCATCACCGGTGACCGGGCGCACGATCGCCGGCGTGGTCTGCCCGTGGCTGCCGATGGAATCGATCAGATCACTGACCGTGCGGGCATCGAGCGCGGCCTGCAGGCGGCCCTGCAGCTCCCAGACCCGAACGCGGTTCGGATCCACTTCCCGCAACACCAGCGGTGAGCCCGTCATCTGTTCCAGCCGGCCCAGGATGCCGCGCCCGGTTTTGGGCAGGGGCACGCCCGGGGCCGCGGCCGCGCCTATTCCTTCCAGCAGGCGTCGCGCCCGGTCCTGCGCACTGCGTCCGCTACTCATGCCTTAGTCCCCCGTTTGAGATCGATCATCCCCAGCATCTCCTCGAAGACCTCGTCCAGGGCTTCGCGCACGCGCCGGTTGGCTTCGGCCTGGCTGCGATCGACCTGGTTGCTGCCCTCATAGCAACTCGGTGCGCCGGCCGAGCCGCGGCGCACGGCCTCGGACATCGGAAAGTGATTGTTGAAGATCAGGCTGCCGAAGAAGCGGCTGGCCAGCAGCGCATGGGTCTGGTCACTCAGCGAGCCCTTCTGCAGCTGCGTCAGCAACAGCCTCAGCCAACGCTTGCGGTCATTGAAGCCGGGCAGCCGCTCGGTCCAGGCGTGTACCACCTTGGCAAACTTCACCGCCGCTTCCAGATCCAGATTGCGCGGCGGCACCGGAATCACCAGTCCGTCAGAGGCGACCACTGCATTGATGGCCGCCAGGTTCAGCGCCGGGGCGCTGTCCAGCAGCACGAAATCGTATTGGTCCAGTCGCCGCATCGCCGTGTCCAGACGGCGCCAGAAGGGATTGTCCTGGATGCCGGTGCGGGCAGTTTCCACGGCCAGCAGCATCTCCGCGTCATAGACATCCACCGATGCCGGAATGATGTCGATCGTCGGCCAATGGGTCTGATGCACCAGCGTCAGCGGATCGTCGATCTCGCCGGTCAATATTGGCCCGATGGTCTGTTCCCAGTCGATGCCGCGCACCGGCTCGCCGTTGCGGCTGACCTCGAAGGACGCCGTCAGCGAGCCCTGCGGGTCCAGATCCACCAGCAGCACCCGATAGCCTCGGGAAGCCAGAAAATGGCTGGCCAGATAGGTGCAGGTGGTCTTGGAACTGCCACCCTTGAAGTTGACGAAACCGAGTACATAAGGGCGCCGCGCCGGGGTCTTCGGCAGGGTGCCGGCGTAGGCTCGGATGGCGTTGATCTCTTCCAGCGTATACATCCGACGCCCACCCGCGCTGCGATCGGCAGGCGCTGGGAAATTGCCCTCACTCTCCTGCGAGCGCAGCCAGGAGACCGAGCGACCGACTTCCCGAGCCGCTTCCTGAATCCGGTAGCGCCGCAAGGTCTTCAGACCGATGGGCGGGGCATGCAGCTCGCGCAGGGTACTGATGAAACTGTCACCCAGCGTGGCTACAATCTCGAGGGATTCCTGCACGTCGAGCTTGCTGACGACGTCCGGAGTGAGCATGGCCGCCGCCGCTTCTTGTTGCTTGTTCATCGCTAAAGTAGCTCTGATGACGTAACTGCACGCAAAGCTACCATGCTCTGTTGCTGCTAGTCAGCTGTTTTTGTTTTGTGTTTAGAGCTTTTAGTAGCTTGTTTATGCGCACCAGAACCGTAGTCAAAACGGGGACTTGAACGCTCACACGCGAGAAAAGGGGGGTACAAGGCGAGAGATAGGTGGTGCTGGAGCGAGGAAAAGGCGGTTGCCAGACGAGAAATAGGTTGCTCCCGGGCGTGAAAAAGGTGCTTGTGATCGCCACCGGCGCGCCCCTGGGATCTCGACCTTTGGCAGCCAAAGATCAGCGCAAGTCCCTGATTACGGAACTGTCGCAAGCTTGGGCGAGGTGTCCCCAACTGCAGCAGCGATTCCCCGGCCATGACGCGTAGACTGTGACTGCCGGGAGCGGATAGCCGGCAACACCAGATCGCAGTCGAACATCGCCAAATCGAGGTCGTCATGAGCAAAGGCATGGATCAAAAGAAGAGCGCCAAGAAGCAGCCGCTGAAGACTCCCAAGGAGAAGCGCGCGGCCAAACAGGAGAAGAAGGCCAAGTAGCCGATGCGCGCGAATGCGGCAGTGCGGCTTGACCCGTCCCGGCTGCCAGCCCAGAGTCGGGCGGGGGAGGGCAGGGCATGGTAGACAGCGCACAGCCGTATTTCCGCATTCTGTCACTCGCCGGCGGTGGCTATCTGGGGCTGTACACCGCCGGTGTGCTGGCCGGCCTGGAGAGCAGGGCGGGCCGGCCCCTGGCGCAGTGCTTCGATCTCATCGCCGGCACTTCGGTGGGTGGCCTGCTGGGATTGGCTCTGGCATTCGAAGTGCCGGTCATCCGGATCGTCGAACTGTTCCGCGAACGCGGCAGCGAGATCTTCTCGGCACGCAGCCTGCCCACCAGCAGCGTCGGGCGATTGCTCGATCTGACGCGATCAGTGCTCGGTCCCAAATACTCCGGTGAGTCGCTGCGCGCTGCGCTGACCGAGATCTTCGGCAAGCGTCGGCTAGGAGACGCGACCCATCGGCTGGTGGTGCCGGCGGTGAATGTCTCGCTCAGTCAGACCAAGGTGTTCAAGACGCCGCATGGAGAGCGCTCCACCGGCGATGAGCGGGTGCTGGCCGTCGACGTGGCGATGGCCACCTCGGCCGCGCCGGCCTATTTTCCGTCGGTGAAAGTAGGGCGCTTCCTGTACGCCGATGGCGGCATCTTCGCCGTGGCGCCGGATCAGGTGGCATTGCACGAGGCCGAGCATTTCCTCGGCATCGCTCCGCCACAGATCCGCATGCTGTCGATAGGCACGGCGACTTCCGGATACCGACCGGCCGATGGCGTGGATGCGGACGATGGCGCCGTAGGGTGGCTCTCGGATGGGCGCTTGATCCTGACCACCGTGGCCGTGCAGCAGCAGCACGTGGAATCGATGCTGGAGGACCGCCTCGGAGCGCGTTATCAGCGCATCGACGCCGAATGGCCGGCCGGAGCGGGGTTGGGCATCGATATCGCCACTCCGCATGCGGCCGATACGCTCGCGGCGCTGGCCGAACGGACCCTCGGCCAGCTCAATCAGGCGGAATTCGATCTGGCGCTCGGTAACTGATCCAGCAGCGGTGGACTGCAGGCCTCAGTTGGGAATGACGTAGCCCAGGCCGCGACGGGTTTCGATCAGTTCCGGGGCGCCCAGGCGCGAGAGCTTGCTGCGCAGGGTACTCATCAGCACCTCGATGACCTTTTCCGAGGCATCCGGATGTCCGGCGTACAGCTGTGCGTATAGCGCGCCGCGGGTGAGCATGCGGCCGCGCTGTTGCATCAGATACTCCAGCAACTCGAATTCCTTGGGCGAGAGCGCCAGCGGCTGGCCCTTGCAGCGGACCAGTCGACGTTCGGCGTCCAGCGACACCTCGCCGATGCAGATCGGCGGTGCCGGCTCGCCGCGCTCGCGCAGCCAGGCCAAGCTCGACAGCAGCTGATCGGTGAGCACCGGCTTGACCAGCGAGGCATCAGCACCGTGATCCAAAGCCATCACCCGGTCATTGACCTGTTCGCGTCCGGCCAGCACCAGCACCCGGGCATCATCACCGCGCTGCCGCAAGCCCTTCAGCAGTCCCAGGGCATCGGTGGTTCGCGGTGTCAGGTCCAGCACCACCATGGCGTAAGCGCAGGCCTGCATCAGGCCGGCGGCACCGGCGCAGCTCTCGGCGACTTCCACCAGATAGCCCGCAGCGGCCAGTGCCGGCACCAGCGAGGAGCGGAGTTTTTCAGAGGCCTCGATCAACAACAAACGCATGGATCGTATCCATCCCGGTTGCGCCAGGTATCAAGGCCAGAGCTTTGCGGAGGATTGACGCGAACGTCGCCCGCCGAGTGCTTCTGACCGCAGTCAGGGTGATGCCGGACTGCGTCGCTAATCTAATCCAATTGCCCGGTCGGCTGATATGGCCCTGCGCGGGTAGGCAAGCCTTGGATCATTCCGCGGGACCTCGCGGGACAGCGAACCTCCTGTCAGGGGAGGGCAGGGCGGGCGTCCCCTGTCGATAGAACGGCAGCCTTGCACCCAGGCCCTGTCCGCGGCATGGCTGACGACAGCAACTGAGGCACTCGATCGCGCTTGCGCCAGCCGGCTCCTGCAGATAATTAGTGCTGTATATCAACATGATAGATGATTTCCGGTGGCCTCTCTCCAGACGCCGTTGCGGGTGTTTCGGCATGTCCGAAACGGACGCCTCGCGCCGCTCTGTCCTTGCGTTTCAGACCGGGACCGGACTCCGTTTCCCGGCTCGCAAAGTCTGCAGTTGCGCACTTCCGGGCTACCAGACCAGTACACCGGCCCGCACCGGAACCGGAATATTCTTCAGCTGCAGATGGCGATGCTCGCAGGGGCGGTCGGCAAGCCCGGCAACTGCGGTTTCACTGCCGAGCAACTCGCCGTCACGGGCGGCGCCCTGCAGGCGGGCAGCCAGGTTGACGTCCGCGCCATAGATATCGCCATCGCGCCCAACCACGACTTCTCCATGGTGCATGCCGGCGTGCAGTGGCAGCGTATCAATCTCCAGCGCGGCGGTTCCGCGTCGGTAGCGCAGATGGAGTTCCTCCAAGCCAGCGAGCGCGTCCAGCGGCGTCGGAAAGCTCAGCAGCGCGGCATCGCCGATGGTCTTGACCAGGCGTCCGCCATGGTGCTCGGCGGCGTCTCGCGCACTCTTGCGCAACACACCCGCCAGCAGCAGGGCGGTGTGCTCGTCACGCGCCGCCATGGCGGTGTAGCCGCCAATGTCCACAAAGCACACGGTCATGCTCTCGCGATGGCCGTCGGCGAGATCCCGAGCCGGCAACAGGGTCTGCACCAGTCGCTCGGCGCGCTTGTCGATGAGGCTGCGCAGTGGCGAAAAGCCGAGCGCTGTCAGCGTGCCGGCGATCAGCGCGCCGGTCTCGTCCGGCCAGCCGAAGCGGGTGACGATCTGCGCGGAAATCGCACCCTCCATCGCGACGAACAGGGTCGTCAGCAAGACGCCGAGCAAGCCTAGAACGCTGCCCTTGCGCAAGGCCAGACGCGGATCGAGCGAGCCCTGGTAAAACACGGCCAGCGCGATGCCCAGCAGGATCGCCGCCACCATCACCGGAAAGAACAGTAGCGTACTGGCCAGCCACAGGGATTCAGCCGACATCCGGGCGATCTGGAAGCCGCTGTCGAAGCCAAACAGCAACAGCAGGAACAGGACGGCGCCCCAGGCCACGGCACCGGTCAGGAAGACCAGCGTCGGCAGCACGTAGAGCCAGCCGATCCGCCGTCGGGCCTCGTCGTCGCCGAATTCGTAGTTGATGCCGATCCCGCTGAAGCCCGCAATCGGGGTGACGGCCAGAACAAAGCTCAGGCCCACCAGAAAATGGAGGGCTGTCCCGGCGCTCAGCGCAAAGCCCAGGCCGAGCAGCGCACCGAGCAGGACCGCGCCCAACCACAGCCCTCGATTCCGCATCAGCGCCAGTATGCGGTGCTGCGCGCGCGTGCCCCGCTCGGCCGTTGCCGCGTCGTCGTGGCGCCACGAGCGCATCGATGGCACCAGGCGGACCAACGCTGAAGCCAGCATCCGATTCGCCTTTTTCCGCCACCTGGCCAGCGTCTGGAATCGACTGGGCATCTGCGTCCGTCGCTCGACATAGCGGGAGATCAGCTCCAGTCTCACCTCGCTAGGAAATCCCGCCAGAAAGGCGGTCAGGTCGACCACTCCACTGGCGCCGGCCGCAAAGGCCAGCGGATCCAGCAGCATCGTCCACGGCAGCCCAAGAGTCAGCCCGGGCCGCAGCACCACGAAATACAGCGCGGCCAGGGCGCCGAAGGACAGGGCGCGACGCAGTCGCGTGAGCCCATCGTCTTCACGTCGACTCAAGGCCAGAATCATCGCCAGCGCGCTGGCGAGCACCACGCAGGCCAGCGTCAGATACTGCAGCCAGTCCTGGATCGGCTGCAGCCGGTGCAGCCGCACCAGCGACCACCAGGCCTCCAGCAAGGGAAACTGCAAGCGCGCCTTCGGGACCTCGATCACCGGCAAGCTGAAGGCGTAGAGCGCCACTACCAGCGTGACGGCGGACAGTGCCAGGACCATCCAGCGTGCCATCGAAACGCGCCACCGCGAACCGCGCATATGACTGCTCCCTGACAGGGATCGCCATAGTCTGCATCAGGCCGGTTCGCATGCGAAGAAAGTGTCGGCGGTCAGGGCAGGGTGTTACGGAATGCCGGAGTTGGCGAGGCCGACTCACCGGGTGTTTCTGTTGATACCCGTCAGGCCTGCTCCAGGTCTGGCGAACCCTGACCATCAACGAGTTATCAAGTGCAACTTCAGGCGCGTTCGAGACGGTAAGATGCTGTCCTCACCATTCGCCATGGTCTCCCATGCGTCTGTCGCTTTGCCTGACTGGATGGTTATTCGCCGGTTCTCTGTCTGCTCAGGTCACACCGATCTGGTCTTCGCCGGAATCGGAAGCGCTGAGCTTCGACGCCAGCTACTCCCGTACTGAGCATGTGCTGCTGGAGGACGGCAGTGCCTTCATGGTCGCCGCCGAATCTACCCGCTCTGGTCTGGCCGGTACCTTGCGGCTCGGGGCCGATGGCAGCGCTGCACGCGGGCAGTTTGGCTATTCGGCCGGAGCGTCCGGCCGCCTGTCCCCCGAGGCAGTGCTGGCTACCCAGGGCGATCGGGTACTGTTGACGATGAGCGAGCGCGAATTCGAGCGCTCGCTGGTGGCGATGGTGGATTCAGCAGGGCAGGTCTTGTGGGTACAACCGCGCTCCGGGAACCAGGCTCGCTTTCTGGCGAATGGCGATGTGCTGCTCGTGGCGGGCAACGAGCTGATGCGCCTGCGTGGCAATGACGGCGACCTGCTCTGGTTGCGCAACCTGCTCGACCTGCGTCCGAATCCAGTAGCGGTCAGTTTCCAATTGCCAGCTCAGATCGATGCCGCCATCCCGTTGTCGCTGTCCTATCGCGAGCTCTCGGGGTCCGGGGACGAGCTTTTCCCCGATCCGCTGCTGGTGTCCATGGACGTGGCGAACGGCGGCCTGCAATGGCAACGGGATCGCGATTCCTCGCCATCGAGGGTATTTGAAGCTTGTCCGCCAGTGAACCTTGGTGGCGACAGCGTGCACGCTTTTTTCGAACTCGCGGGCGGGCAGGCCGATATCGTGTTTGAACGCCGCAGTGGTGCCAGTGGTGCGCGCTTGTGGGCCACGCGGGTGTCGGCGGTGGATTACAGTGATGGGCCCTGCGGATTTGTGGCCACCAGCGCAGTTCTGGCGCTGTCCTCGCGTGATGAGTTCGGGCAATCCACGCTGGTCGCGTTGAATCATGCCGGGACGGTGCAGTGGCGAACCCAGCTGCCCACCTCCCAGCCAGCCAAGCTGAGGCCCGCCGGGGACGGCGCCGTGCTGGTTGCCAGCCAACAGCTACTCGGTGGCAGCGCCGTCACGGTGGCCGAGCGCCGCCGCAGCAGTGACGGCGGTGTTGACTGGGCCGAGTTCATCCCCGGTAGCGCCGTCGACTTGCGGGCGCTCAATGGCGAGTTGCGCATTGCCTGGTCTACGAGCGGTAATGCCTCGGAGTTGCATCTGCAAAGGCGTGCTAGCGCGACCGGTGCCCTGGTGGAAGCGCATGTGGCGCTGGCCAAGGGCCTGGTCTTGCGCCAGGAAGACATCGAGTTCATCGACGGCATTCCTTTCGCAGCGACGATGGGTCTCGACGCCGATCTCCGCGGGGTCAACATCCGACGCCTGGATCCGGACAGTGGCGCTGTGGTCTGGTCGCAAGGCCTGCAACTGGCGGAGACCCCGCTGCGGCTGCTGAGTGCTTCGCTGATCGCGGGTTCCCCTGAGCACCTGGTCTTGATTGCATCGTACCAACCGCTGGCGATGCAGACAGAGTGGCGCGAGGCCTTGCTCTACATCCGGCGAAGCGATGGTGCACTGGTCTGGCAGCAAGCGCATAGGGCCGGTTCGGATTGGCGGACGGTGGGCAGCGACGGCAGCGTGTACCTTCGCGCAAGCGAATGCCTGAGTCCGCCGGAGTGTCTGCAAGCGGTGCCCCTGCAGCGGCATTACGCGGCGGGCGACGGTCACCTGCTGTGGTCTCGCCAGCTGGATGTCTATCCCCTGGCAGCAAACGACAGCGCCTTGATCGTCTGGCGCAGCGGCCCCTTCAGTCAGTTGCAGGCTTTGGATGCCGTAAGCGGGGCTGATCTCTGGCAACAATCGCTGCCGGCGAACTCGGCCCTGCCGGCAGCCATCGCGTCGGCCAATGGCGGTGTTTTCTCCATTAGACAGTTCAGTGTCTCAGGCTTGTTCAAATCGGAGATCGATCGCCGCGAGGCCGGCACCGGCTTGCCGCTGTGGATCACCCGACCGGGCCCCGCAAACGATGTGGTGCGCACGCCGGTTTTCGCGGCGCTGCCCGGCGGCGACCTCCTGTTCACGGCTCGGACGTACAGTTCCGACCCCAATCTGGCGTACGCGTCGCGGCCGCTTTGGGCGCGCATCAATGCCAGCTCCGGGCAGATCGAATGGATCCACAGCCCGCTGCCGACGCGCGATCGCTGGATGACTGTCCGGCCCATCGCCGGCGCGACGTCCAGCAAGAAATGGGCGCGCAGCCTGCGCTACCTCGACGACTCGGATGGCAGCTACGAGGAGCGCTATGCGCTGACTGAGATCGATCTGGCGGACGGCAGCCTGTCGCCAGAACACCTGTATGTGCAGGAACTCGATCTGCCGCTGTCTGCTCCTGGCAGGAATCTGGTCAGCGTCCGAGGTGTGGCTGGAGATGGTACGGCGCTGGTCGAAAATCGCTCCTTGAACGCCGTCGGTCTGTCGCCACCGCGGCTGCAGCGCTGGCCTGCAGTGGGTACTGACACCGGCGATATTCAGCTCCGGCGCCTTGGCGAAGCCGGACCGATCACCGCGCTCGGTCCCTCGACCGCGGTTGAGTTCGAGCTGGAAAATGGCGCAGCAACATCGGTTGCCGGCGTGACCATTGGCTTCAGTTCGCCGGACGATGGTCTCAAGCAGCAGATTCGTAGCTGCCAGGTAATCGCAGGCGCTGGGCTATGCCCGACGGTGCTCGGCGGATCACTCGATCAGGTGCTCGATCTCGGCCCGAACGCAGTCATTCATCTGGTCTACGAAGTCCACGACCCCGGATTCACGCCCCGGCAGGTGCGAAGCATTTTCGCTGCCCGTGGTGTGTTTCGTGCCGATCCACCGTATGCCTTTGGTGACACCGACCTCGGCAACAACATGGAAGTCGTCGTCGTCGCCACGGGCGGCATGTCGAATGGGTTTGAGTAGGTGCGCCGGCGAAACCGGTGAAGCGTAAAGGGTGCAAGTCCCTGACACCAAAGGAGTAGCGATCCATGAGTGTCCCCGAGTCATGCGTTGGTCATCGCGAGGTG
>JALHRS010000042.1 GCA_022841325.1 Lysobacterales bacterium
CGCCGGGCGGCCGGCCTCGATGGCGGCGCGCAACACCGCCGTTTCCAGCGGCGTCAACAGCCCCACGGTGGCCTGCGCCAGAGTCCGGCCCTTGCCCAGCGCCGCCAGCACCGGCGCCCACCGAGCCTGCTGCGCCGGTGCTCCGCGGAGCATGCCCACCGCCTGCGCCACCGGCACACCCGCACGTTCCAGTGCCGCCAGTTGCGCATGCACATCGGCGCGTTCGGAAGCCGTCAGTGGGCGAGAAACCATGGGTCGGCCAATCATGGACAGAGCTTGAGCATAGGGGTCTGCCGATGCTTCGGCGATGGCCTCGCTCAGGGGAGTCCCGGTCGCACTTGGCGCTGCGTGTGGTCGCCCGACAAACCGCGGAGGTAGGTCACGTTGACCCGAAGGGTCTACGTGACCACTGCCCCCGTCACGTAGGCCGCTTGGCGACCAACGTGACCTACATACAATCAATGACTTGCGGCATGTCAGGCGAGAGCGGCCTTAGCCGAGATCACGCGCGGGCGCCATCGCGACCCACTAGCGCAAAGGCATCGCCGGATCACCGAAAAGGGTGATCGAGTACACCGACTCGGCGAATTCCGGCGAGCTCTGCATCAGTCGCTGCTTGGCCACGCTGAGGGCCTCGCCCAGCGTGTTGACCGGCACACCCGGTTCATCGCTGAAGCGTCCGTCTTCGACGAGGTCGAAGAAGCGCGTGCCCAGCGCCAGATGGCTGGCGTCCTCGGCCAGGCTGGTGGAGCCGATCACGGCAGCGCCGAGGCGATTGCTTCGGAGCAGAAAGGCATGGGCCATGGTGTCCTGATTGGGCATTACGAAGTAGTTGTTCCAGCAGCCCCACTGGCTGATCACCGCCGGCGCGCTGCTGCGGCTGATCGCCGCCAGCTGACTGGTGTCCATCAGATTGTCGAAGGCCCAGCGATTGGGCGCCGAGTGTCCGAGGTAATTGATCCAGTCGCTGCCGCCGGAGAGAGCCACAGTCAGCGCTGCTCGCGCGTCGCCCAGACCCAGTTCATCCACCAGCGCATAGCCAGCTGGCTGACCCTGGCGCAGATAGCTCAGCATGCTGCGACTGTGCACATCGAAATGCTCGCCAGGACCGGAGGCACCGGCGCTGGCCAGATAACTGGTCGGCAGAGCGGCAGCACGCGCCAGAATCGAGGTCAATGCCAGCTGCAACTCACCCACCGTGCGCGCCGGAATCCGGCCCAGCGCCCGTTCCGGCGAACCATCGCCATCGGCGTCGGCGAAAGCGTGGTCACTGGGCGCAAAGCGCACAATCGGATCAGCCACGCGATAGAAGGTGGGCACGAAGCTCTGCGAGCCCAGCCCCAGATAGTCGTGATAGTCGTAGCTGTCGCCGCCTACCAACAGCACAAAACGCGGATTGACCGCGGCGATGAAATCGCGGATCACCTGCGGATCGGCTTCGTGATCATTGCCGGCGTAGATCTCGTCAGTGCGCACTACTCGCACGCTGTAACCCCGACCCTGCTGCAGAGCCACCAGCGAACCCAGCTCGGAGGCGAACAGTGGATGGCTGACGATCAGATAATCCACCTGCCCGCTGTTGGCCAGCGCGGTGCTGCCGCCGCGCACTAACGGGCGCTGCACATGAGTATCGTCGGCCAGCCAGAGCGCGGTCACCGATTCGTCCAGCGCCGCATCAGAGCTTATCTGGTCACGACGCTGACCGAGCGCCGACTCGCTCCAGATCACCACCGGCGATTGCACGTTGTTGACCGCGAAACCCTGACGCAGCTCGAAGCCGCCGGCAAAGAACTGATCCGGCACCTGACCACCGGCACTGCTCAACTGGCCGAAATGCAACTCGCCGGTGCTGGCGTGGGCATGGCGCGGATAGCTGACGACAAAGCCATCCAGGTTCACCACGTCGGCCACATATCCGGTGTCGGCCGGCAAGCGGACGGTCAGGGTATTGCTGGCCTGCAACAGGCTTTCCGGCAGCGTCAACGTGACCACCTCCGATACCAACCCGTCGAAACGGCGGCTGTCCAGACTGACGCCATTGAGCAGTATCTCGACGCTGTGATCCGGTGCCGCGCCGGGAAAATCGAGCCCGCCCCACAAGGTCAGCTGCAGAGTGACCGGTCCTTCGGCGCGATCCGGCAAGGCAAATACCCGCTCCAGCGAGACCGGCGCAGTGGTCGCCTGCAGGCGTTGGTCAAACCAGGGATCCGCAGCCGGCGCCGAGAAGGAGTAGGCGCGGTTGGGTGCAAATTCCAACACCGCCGGCACCACCCGCGCCGGACCGGCCGATTCCACTACCGCGCCCTTGCCTGCAGGCCGCGCGCTGCCGGCATCGATCACCAGGGTATAGACATTGCCCGAGCCGTAAAGCGACTCGCGACGTTGACCAAACCACTCCACCTCGCAGGCCGGATTCAGGCTCTCACAGCTCAGATGCCGGACCACCGGCACCCCGCGATCGAGCACCGCCAGCTGCTGCAGATTGCTGCTGTCGATGGCCAGACCGGCTGCCTGCAGATCACTGAGTTGCACACGCTGGATACCGGTGCGGGTGACTTCGGCCAACGCCACCACCGCACCTGCGCCGCGCGGCACCGCCGCAGAGGAGGCGTTGCGCGCACGGATGGCAGCCCAGTCCAGCGGCTGGTCCACCACGTCAGCGCCGACGCTGGCGCCTACCGCCACGCTGGCATGGAAGCGCGAGCGCCCTGCGATATCGACATCTTCCAGTCGTAACTGGCTGACACCGGATGCATCGACGATGCGCTGGTAGCTGCGCCCCCTGAAGCCGTCACTGGTGCCCATGATCAGATCCGCATGCAGGGGTCGCCAGTCGGCACGCTCGTGCTCCCGCCCCCAGAGGCGATAGCCCAGGTGCGAGATCTCGCTGGCGGTACTGAAGAGCACATTGATCCGATCGCCGGAACGGCTGGACGCGAACTTCGCCAGCGTGACCGGTGTGGTCGAGAAATCACCGCCGAAAATGGCGTTGCCGGTGGTCTCGGCCGTGGCGTGACTGCGCTCGGCGTCGATGTCGGCATCCTCATCCACGCGCACGCCCATGCGCACCACCGTGCCCGAGGGATTGCTGAGATTGCAGCGGCGCAGCCAGCCACCATCGGCGTCGGCGCGGGTCTGCTTGCCGCTGAAGCCGCGCAGCGAGGCCACTGTGATCGAGGTGCCAACCGGAAAGCTCAGATCGACATTGCTGCAGGCGTCGGTGGCGCTGCCGGTGCCGGTCGCCAGACCGATGTTGCTGCCGCCGCCAAAGGCGCCGATCTGCGCCGATGCACCGGCCTGAATGGCAATGTAGCCGAGCGTCTCGTTGGCGTTGAATCCGGGTGGAGGGGTGTCGTCATCATCGACCTGTGAGCTGTCGATGGCGATATCGAAACCGCTGGCTGTGACATTGCGGACCACGGTCGTAGCCCAGGGCTGCGAGGTGCCGGTCAGAGTGGATTGATCGCCCGCAGGCGTCAGATTGGCACCCTCGTTGGCCACATTCCAGCTCTGCAGGGCGCTCAGCACAATTGGCGGTGCGCCGAAAGCCGGTTGCCTCAGCGCCGGGAAATTGACCGTCGCCCATGCCGTCGCCGGCCATCCGGCAAAACCCGATGCGGTATTGCGTTGATTGGCTGTGGTGCTCAGGGTGCCGGCCTTGATCTCCACGGTGCCCCCAGCGCCCGCCAGATTGGGCAGCTGATAGGAACCCGGCATGGCCGCGATCCAGTGCACGGTCATGGTGCCGTTGGCACCGGTGCAACCGTTGCAGCCCGGCGCTTCGACCTGCAACAGGTCGAAACCGGTCGCCGACACATTGATAACGCGCAGCGCCGTCGGATCCGCATCTTCATTGGAAGCTTGCGCCACCACCACCGGCGTGGAGCCGAATTGCTGGGCAAAGCGCACATGGGTCACCCGGTTGAAATCGGCCTGCTTGGTGGCCCCGATGACAATGCTGCCCACCTGCAGACCCAGGCTGTTGGTAAAAAAGGTGCGATCTGCGCCCAGCGTGGTACCGACCGCGTTGGTGGCCACGACCCGATAGTGGTAAAGCGTTTCGGGCGTCAATCCGGTCAGCAATGCCGATACGGCGGTGTCAGTGCCACTGTTCACCGTTCCCGGCGTGGCCGCGATGGTCGAGCCATAGCCGGTGGTCAGGCCATAGTCGAAACTGACCGTGGTGCTGAGCAGGTTGTCGTTGACCGTGCCCTGCAGCGTGGCGCCGGTGCGCGAGACATTGGTGGCCACCTCGGTGATCGCCGTCGGCGGTGCCAGAATCCCGATCTCCCAGATGCCGCGGCCATGGGTGGCGATGCGCAGGGTCTGCGCGCCGCTGACCAGCGTCGCCGCCTGAAACGCCATGTCGAATACCGGCACCCGCGGCAATCCGACGCTGAAGGAGGACCAGCTGGCGCCGGCGTCGGTGGAGCGATAGACCCCGATGTCGGTGCCCGCGTACAGATTTGAAGAATTGCGCGGGTCAATGACGAAGGCATTGATCGGAATGCTCGGAATTCCGCTGGCCGCCGCCGTCCAGGTGGGACTGGCGTTGGCGAAATTGGTCGTCTTCCAGACGCCCTGCCCGGCCGGTGCATAGCCCGAGAGCGTCACGTAGGCGATGTTGTTGTTGTTCCGATCAATGGCGATGCGCGAGACGATCAAGTCGGGGACCACGCTGCCGGCACCGACCGGGTCCACCGAGTTCAGCGTGCCGCTGCCGGTGGTCGTGCGGAAGATGCCGCCGTTGTTGAGTCCCACCGCGCGCACATTGTCGTTATTGGGCGCAATGCCAATGGAGGCAATGGCCACGTTGGCGGTCAACTGCTGGCTGACGACCGTGTGGTTGGTGCCGTTGTCGGCCGAACGGTAGAGCCTGTCGGTGCCGAAATACACGGTGTTTGGTGTGCCCGGACCCAAAGCCATCGGCGCATAGAAACGCACCGCAGAGTCGCTGCAGCTGATGCCGTTGCCACTGACGCCGTTGCAACCTCTGAATGACCAGTTCTCGAAGGCGTTCGGAGACGTCTGGGTCGCATACCCGGCCAGCGGACTGGCGAAGGAATTGAAATAGGTGTGATACATGCGGATCGACGCCGTGCTCGTCGAACTCTGATCGATCAGGGCGAAGCCGCCATCGCCAAAGTCGGTTCGGGTCCAGCTGCCATCGGTACGCTTGAGCTCGGTACCGTTGTCCTGGGTGCCGCCGATCATGAATTCTGGATCCGACGCGTGCGTGGCCAGGCTCATGAACTGGGTGGCATTGAAGCCGCTGACGTTGAGGCTGGTCCAGTTGGCCCCGTAGTCGGTGGACTTGAAGATGCCGCCATCGTTGCCGGTGTAGATCACTGCCGTGTTGGAGGGCGCGACAGCGATGGCGTGGCTGTCGGCGTGCAGACCGGCTTCGCTGGCGGTGAAGCTGGTTCCGTTGGTGGACCTCCCGAAGATCTTGGCCCCAGGGTTGGTTCCGGACGCGGTGGACCCGGCCACGTACATGCGGTTGAGATCGTTTGGATCGAGGGCCACCCCGATGTCGTAAAAGCACTGGCCGCCGCAAAAACCGTCGGCGTTCGTGGCGACGACACCAAAGCTCGCACCGCCGTCGGTGGAAATCCGCACACGCCCATTGCCGAAGGCATAGGCAACCAGAACCTTGACCGTACTGCCGACCTTGCTGATGGCCAGTTCGCCGTTGAAGGTGGTGCCGGCATTACTGAAGGCACTGACTGCGGCAAAGCTGGTGCTGGGCGAAATGCTGGCAACATTGGCATTGGTGCTGCGATACACACCGGTAGTGGTGCCCGAACCACCTCGATCCAGCTGGTAGTAGATCATGTTGCTGGAACTGCCCGGCTCGAAGACGATGTCCTTGATGCCGTTGGTACCGCCGCCGGTGGCACTGCAGAGCGCAAAGGTCGGCGAGGCTGCATTCGGGTTTTCGCTGAGCCACAGTCCGATCACGCCATTGCTGCCGCCCAGACCCACACCGACACCAATGCCGGCGACACCGGTGTAATTACCCACGAACATGCGATTGGCGTTGTTGGGATCAAAAGCAATCCGGGTGATGGCAGTGCCCAGAAAAGCGACGCCGTTGCTGGCGGCGCTGCCACATCCCGCCACCCGACTCCCGGCCCCGCCGAAGGGCCCCTCCAGCACCGGTGACGCCGATTCGGCATTGAGAATCCGATAGATGCCGACGCCGGCAAAACTGTCAGCCGAACCATTGCCCTCGCCGGTACCCACCCACACCGTGGTCGGGTCCACCGGGTCGATGGTGACTGCGCCGATGGCCATGGACTGGGCCGAATCCATCAGCGCGCGCCAACTGCCGCCACCATCCAGGCTGCGATACAAGCCGCCATTGGCGGTGCCGACATAGAGCTTGTTCTCATCGGTCGGATGCACGGCGATGGCGATGGTGCGCCCGCTCACGGCCAGGGAGGGACTGGTCTGACCATTGGGAATGGGCTCCGGCCCCACCGAGGTCCATTGATACACGCTCAACTCTGGCGCGCGCCGGGCCTGATCAGCCTCCAGCAGCTGCAAGGCGTTGATGCGCCTGGAGACATCAAAGGGTACGTCGTTCTCGACGCCTCGCCGCAATGCAATCTCCTCGGCACGCAGGCGCAGATATTCAGCCTTGTCGAGGTCGTTGGATCGCGCAAAACCTGGAAGATCCGGATCGTCACTGGCCAACGCTGATTCGACAGCCGTCAGCCCGGTAAACGCGAGCAGCAACAAAGCCGCGGTGCTGGCACATCTGATCATGGCCGGCTCCTCAAGAGAGAACACCGTCATGGTAAGGCCAATACGGAGATAGGTAAATTTCTCCGACCCCAGCAGCTGACCGGGAAGGCCAGGATCGCAATACCTGAGCCAGGGGATGCCGCATTGAGGCTGCCTCAGATGACGGCTGGCGACTCCATCTGCAACACCCGCACCGACTGGAATTCGCTGACCAGTCGATAGCCGCTGACCTCGACCCGCATCAGCACGCAATCGGGTGATCCGACAAAGGCGTGCAGGCTCGGATGCTTGGCCAGAAACAACGCGAGGTAAGCATCACGCTCATCGGCAACGATGGCCACGGCCCGACCGAACACCGACAGCGCCGTCGCCCGCTGATAGTCGCCGGGATCGTTGCTGCGATCGTCGATCAGGAAGGACACCAGGGCGTTGCTCATGAGGTTGGCGTGCTTGCGGGTTTCCCGGAAGGTGGCAAACACCAGATGGCGCAGATCGTCGGTGTGGGCGAAGGCCATCAGGCTGGTGTACGGCTGCGCGTCCTGCTGGGTGGCCATGACGCCCTGCAGCTGCGCCGACAGCAGCCGATGGATGTGTTGCTCGATGGAGTCGATCTGCACTGTCGGGGTGGTTCCGGAATGGCTGGCTACAGTCTCACACAGTGCGCGCAGCCTGCGAACACGAGACCGTGTTCGCGCTCCGATGCCGTTCTGGCGCGGGCGGTCGAGGGCGCTGTGCCTGCGTAGACGCCGCGGGCGGCCGCACCCGATTCCTGTGTGCGCTCGCGTACAGAAGACTCCGCAGCAGTTTGTGATGCTCGGGTGAGTCACTCCCGGACGAGAGCAAGCGCATCGACGGCCGGCCGGCATCGCCGCTGGCGGCTGTGCATGCGCTTGCATCAGGCCGATTGCAATCGACCGAATCGGTCTTGTCGCGGTCGCTCGCCAGGGGTCAAGACCCGACTTTGTTCCTTTTTCAATTGCCTCCGGATTCCTTCGATGACCACTCAGATCAACAGCGCCGCTGAACTCCGCACCCGCACATGCCCGGTCTCGGTGGAAGGAACTCGCCAGCCAGTCCTGCCGAGCGTCCGCCTCTTGGCGGTGTGCGCCAGCCTGCTCCTCGCCACCGGCGCCCCGGCAACGTGGGCGCAGTCCGTAGCCCTCGGCGGCGCGGCACCCTTCGGCGTGCTCGGCGCGTCAGCCATCACCAACACGGGTCCCAGCGTGGTCATCGGCGATCTGGGCATCTGGCCCAATACGGCCAGCTCGGTCACCGGCTTTCCGCCGGGACAGGTCATTGGCACCACCCACTTTGCCGATGCCGTCGCGTTGCAGGCACAGAGTGACGTCACCACGGCCTACAACAACCTGGCAGGACGTCCTTGCAGCACGGTGATTGGGGCCGATCTGGGCGGCACCACCCTGCCGCCGGGCGTTTATTGCTCGGCATCGACCATGGGCTTGACCGGAACGCTGACGCTGGATGCTCAGGGCGATCCCGATGCCGAGTTCATCTTCCAGGTTGGCAGCGCACTGACCACCGCCAGCAGCTCCGTGGTGCGCATGATCAACGGCGGCCAGAACTGCAACGTCTATTGGCAGATCGGCAGCTCGGCGACGCTCGGAACCAATGCCAGTTTCGTCGGCAACATCCTCGCCCTGGCCAGCATCACCCTCAACACCGGCGCCAATGCCAGCGGACGGCTGCTGGCACGCAATGGCGCCGTCACACTCGATGGCAGCGCGGTTTCGGTGTGCGCGCCCGCGGGTAACGCGCCGGCCCTGAGCAAGGCCTTCATTCCCGGCACGATCAATGCCGGCGGCGTCTCCACGCTGACGATCACCCTGAGCAATCCGAATCCCGCCGTCGCCACCTTGACGGCGCCACTGGTCGATACCCTGCCCATGGGTGTGGTCGTGGCCGCGAATCCCAATATCAGTACCAGTTGCGGTGGCACCGGTGCGCCCGTGGCGGTTGCCGGTGATCCGACGATCACCCTGCCGGCTGGACGCAGCATTCCGGCCAACGGCAGTTGCAGCCTCAGCGTCAACGTGACCGCAGCGGCCAACGGCAAGTACATCAACACCTTGGCCGCAGGCGCGCTGGTCACCAGCAACGGCAACAATGCCGCACCGGCTGTTGCCACCTTGACCGTGGTCGGACCGGCACCGCCGCCGACCCTGGGCAAGGCCTTCAACCCGACCACGATCAGCGCCGGTGGCATCTCGACCCTGACGATCACGCTCAGCAATCCGGACCTGACCATCGCCACCTTGACAGCGCCGCTGATCGACACGCTGCCCAATGGCGTGGTGATTGCACCCATGGCCAATGTCGCCACCACCTGCGGTGGTGCCGGCGCACCGCTGGCGACCGCCGGCGGCTCTACGGTCACACTGCCGGCAGGTCGCAGCATTCCCGCCAACGGCAGTTGCACGCTCAGTGTCGATGTGACTGCCGCACTCCCCGGCAGCTACGTCAACACGCTGATGGCCGGTGCACTGGTCACCAGTAACGGCAACAACCCTTCGCCAGCTGTCGCCACCTTGACGGTCATCGCCGTGATCCCGACGGCACCGGCACTGAGCAAGTCCTTCGCGCCCTCGACCATCAATGCCGGCGGTATCTCGACGCTGACGATCACGCTGAGCAATCCCAACCCCTTGATCGCGACGCTGACCGCGCCGCTGGTCGACACGCTGCCGACCGGTGTCCAGATTGCCCCCATGCCCAATGTTGCGAGCAACTGCGGCGGCGTCGGTGCGCCGCTCGCGACCGCCGGTGGCTCGACAGTCACCTTGCCCGCAGGTCGCAGCATTCCCGCCAACGGCAGCTGCACGCTGAGCGTGGATGTGACGGCCGCTCTCGGCGGCACTTACATCAATACCATCCTCGCCGGCGCATTGGTGACCAGCAATGGCAACAATCCGGCACCGGCCATTGCCACGCTGACCGTGGTCTCGGTGCTGCCGCCGCCGACGCTGGGCAAGTCCTTCACGCCAGCCACCATCCATGAAGGCGGCATCTCCACGCTGACGATCACACTGAGCAATCCGAGCAACCAGCTCGCCACTCTGACCGAGGCGCTGGTCGACAACCTGCCGCCGGGCGTGGTTGTGGTCGCACCCTCGCCAAATGTCACCACCACCTGTGGCGGCGCTGGCGCTCCCCAGGCCACCGCGGGTGGGACGACGGTCACGCTGCCAGCGGGCCGCACCATACCGGCCAACGGCAGCTGCACGGTGACGGTCAACATCACCGCGGCCATCGCCGGCACCTATTTCAACACCCTGCTGGCCGGCAGCCTGGTGACCACCACCGGCGTCAACCAGGCAGCGGCGATTGCCACACTGACCGTGATTGCCCTGCCGCCGCCAGTGCCGTTCATTCCGGTGCCGGCCATCGGCAGCTTCGGGCTGTTGCTGCTGGTCTCTGCGCTGATGCTGACCGGGCTGGGCCTGGTGCGACGCCAGTCGACCTGATCTGGAGCTCGGCAGCACCGTGGGGCGGATCCCGCCCCCGATGCCGCTGGATTTTCGCGACATGGCCCGACGGCGGAATCCGCCGTCCGCCCTGCGAGTCAGCCATGGCAGCGTAGCGGAATCCGCCATCCCCCACCCCAAGCTGCCGGCAAATTGCCCGCGCGCCATCGCGGCATTCGCCACCACTGGACCTACACAATAACGAAGCCCGTCCGGACTTCTGATCGATGACCCTTGCTCACGCCTTGCGATCGCTGAAACGCAGCCCGGGCTTCACCATCACGGTCATCCTCAGCCTGTTCCTGGGTCTGGTCTCGGCCGGCTCCCTGTTCGCGATTGTCTACGGCGTGCTGCTGGCGCCGCTGCCCTACGGCGAACCCGATCGCCTGGTCAGCGTCGGCCTGCAGACCGCCGAGCTGCAGCCCTTGGGGCAGCCGCCAGCTCTGCAATCGACCTACCAGCAGCACGCGCGGAGCCTGGCTGGCATCGGCTTCTACCGCACCGGCAACGCCAACATCTGGAGCGAAGGCGGCGACAGCGCGGCCGAGAGTGTGGTCGCGACCTGGGTCAGCGCGTCGATGCTGCCGCTGCTGCAGATCCCGCCCCTGCTCGGCCGCTCGTTCACAGCCGAGGAGGAAATCCGCAGTGGTCCGGACGCTGCCATCCTGAGCGAGTCCGAGTGGCGCACCCGCTTCAATGCCGCACCCGACGTACTCGGCAAGGTCATCATGGTCAACAGCGTGCCGCGTCAGATCGTCGGCGTGATGCCGGCGCGCTTTTCCTTTCCCACCGCAGATACCCGGGTCTGGGTTCCGGTCAAGCACAACAACCGTGCCACCGTCGGCGATTTCAGCCTCACCGGCGTGGCCAGGCTGGCACCCGGCTTCACCGCAGTCCAGGCACAACAGGAGCTGGCCGCGATCCTGCCGAGAATGGCCGAGACTTTCCCGCAACTGGAATCGGGAGGCTCAACGACGAGCTGGCTGGCTGAGCTGAAGCCCAGGCCGGTGCTGCTGCCCTTGCTCGAGCGGGTGACGGGCGACATCTCGGGCACGCTGTGGATGCTGGCGGCAGCGGCAACGCTGGTGCTGCTGGTCTCGTGGGCGAACGTCGCCAGCCTGATGCTGATACGCGCCGATGAGCGCCAGACCGAACTGGCGGTGCGCGCGGCGCTGGGCGCCGGCCGCATGCCACTGGCCAGCCACTTCTTCGGCGAGGCTCTGGTTCTGGGCACCATCGCCGGCTTGCTGGCGCTGCTGGCCGCCCCTGGCGCAGTCGCTGCGCTGGTGGCTTTCGGACCGAAGGACGTGCCGCGTCTGGCCGAGTTGAACTTCGGGCTGCCGGCGATCGCGTTCATGGCCCTGTTGACCCTGGCGGGCGTGATCGTCTGCACCCTGGCACCGGGGCTTCGAATCGCGCGGGCCAGCCTGTCGAGCCGTCTCGCTGACGGCGGCCGCAGCCAGTCAGCCGGAGAGTCGCGCCAGCGATTGCGGCTCAGCATCAGCGTGCTGCAGATCGCCGTGGCCTTGATGGTGTCGCTGGGTTCGGCACTGCTGCTGCGCAGCGCCCATCAGTTGTCGCAAGTGCACCCGGGATTTGATGCCACCGACGTGGTCACGCTGCGCACCCAGCTGCCTTACGCGCGCTATGACCAGGCCGGCGGCGTGGACTTCTATGCCCGCCTGAGCGAGCGGGTGCGGCAATTGCCGTCGGTGAGTGCCGTGGGTCTGGCCAGCAAGGTGCCGCTGGGCAGCGGCTATCTGCAGGAACAGGCTCTCGCCATCGACGGCGACAGTCAGAGCTTGTCGCTGCCGATGAACATCGTCGACGGGGGCTATTTCGCGGCGATGAAGATACCGCTGCTGGCGGGCAGCCAGTTTCGACCGCTCACCCTGGAACGCAGCGAGGACATCATCATCAGCCAGCGTGCAGTTGCAATGCTGTTCGGCGACGCCAGTGCTCCGAGCGCAATCGGGAAGCGCTTGACGCTGTCGCCCGCCGGACCTGGCTACCGCATCGTCGGCGTTGTCGGTGATGTGCGTGCAGGCGCCCTGACCACGCCTCCGGAGCCTTTGGTGTATCGACCACCGGTGGTCGCGATCGACCCCGGCGTCGAAGTCGAAGCGCCCAGGAATCTGGCGCTGGTGGTCAGGTCAACGGGCCCGACCAGCACGGTCGTGCCTGCCATCCGGCAAATCGTGCGCGATCTCGATCCGGCCGTGTCGATCTTCGCCGTTGATACCATGAGCGATGTGCTGCGTGCCTCGACCGCGCGCCTGTCGCTGATGCTGACATTGATGAGCACGGCCGCTGCCATCACCTTGCTGCTGGGCTGCATCGGACTGTACGGCGTGATGGCCTACCTGGTGGCACTGCGCAGCCGCGAGTTCGGTGTCCGTGTGGCCCTCGGCGCAGAGCCTGGGCAGATTGCCGGGTGGGTGCTCAGGCGCGGCCTCGCCCTCGCCACGGCCGGCATCGCCATCGGTCTGGTCCTGTACGCGATGGCCGCGCCCTATCTGCGGACTTTTCTCTACGGCGTCGGCGCCGGTGATCCGCTCACGCTGGGCGCAGTGACGCTGCTGCTGGCAGCCATGGCCGCGCTCGCCAGCTGGATACCAGCCTTGCGCGCCGCACGCGTCGATCCCGCTGAAGCGCTGAAGGCCGGCTAGCGAGTTTCGGCGCGCTCGTTTGCACGCGGGAAACCCAGGGTCCAGGCATACAGATGCACCGGCGCCGCCGGCGCCGCAGGCAGGTCTGGCAGTAATTCGGTGACAAACTTCTGGCCTGCATGCGACCGATCTACCGGCAGCCGCAGCTGGGTCCGCGCGCGCTCGAAGGCGGCGGCATCAGCGGCCCAGTACAGCGCAGCTTCGTAGCCCCAGCCAGCAAAGTGCGGGAAGCGGTAGACGCGCTCGGGCCGTTCCAGCTGGGTCAGCAGCGCGTTGATCGCGATCAGCACCGAATCGGCATCCATCCAGGTGGATTCCGGGTAGACGACGAAGCGCAGCTGCCGGTCGCCGCAGCGGAAGTGCACCTGCTGGCGGCTGCCTTCAGTGCTCATCAGCGGCACGCCCTCGAGCTGCGCAAAACTCTCACTGAAACCGCTATCCGGCTGCCGCGCCAGTTCGGCGACATTGGGCGAAACCTCGGTGAAGGTCATGCGCCCGCTTTGGCGGATATCGGCGAGGGGCAGGGGCGGATGCACCAGGCTGGCCAGAGCGCCGAACAGGCGATCGTGGGCATGCTCGTAGCCGCTGTCGACCAGGATCTGCTGGTGCCAGGGCCGGCCGCCCAGAGCGCACAGTTCGATCAAGGGGTGCTCGTATTCCGTGTCGAGACCGTCCAGTGCGGCCAGCTGATCCTCGCTCACTGGCGCGATCAGGCCTTCAGCATGTAACACCGCTGCTGCACGCCTGAGGTCTATCCCGGCACGGCGCCAATGCGCCGCCATGGCCTCCCAGGGCGGCAGGGCATCCAGATCCAGGCGCTCCGATTCGCCGAAGCGCGCCAGTTGCTGCATCAGCTTGCCACGCAGCTCGGCAGCGCCCGGCAACGATGGCCCCAGGCCGTCGATGGCGGCGCTCAAGGCATCCCGCACCTGCGACTGGTAGCGGGCCAGGTGCGCAGGCTGGGCCAGATTGCGCAGGACTGACTCGCAGGCATTCGGTGCCTGTTGAATCTGTGCCAGCAGTTTCGGCAAGGCACGGTTCAAGGCCTCGCCCACGGCGCTGCTCTGCAGCCGATCGTCGGCGCGATTCTCCATCAGGTAGATCAGGGCGTTGGCCCAGGCCGGACACGAGAACCCAG
This sequence comes from Lysobacterales bacterium, assembly GCA_022841325.1. Taxonomy (GTDB): domain Bacteria; phylum Pseudomonadota; class Gammaproteobacteria; order Xanthomonadales; family SZUA-5; genus JADKFD01. Next base: position 14,040 of record JALHRS010000042.1, read on the forward strand.
CCAGAAACTCCTCACTGCTGATCAGCTGACGCTGGTCCAGCGCCTCCAGCAACGGCGAATCGGCGCGCATCGGTGCGTCATCGGCAAACAGGGCCTTGATCACTTCGGCACGCTCCGGCGGTGCGGCGCCAAGCAGATCGTGTGCCGCGCACAGCGCGCTGGCTCGAACGACGGCAAGCAGCCGGGTATCGACCAGCATCGAACGCAGCAGGGCTTCGGCCGCCGGTGGTCTGCATCTGGCGATCGCGGCCAGCAGCGGTTCGGCCGGCGGTCGGTTCTGCGACCTGGGCCAGAGCCGCTCATCGACCTGATCCGAGGCCAGGGCGTCCTGGACGATGTCGACGCAGGCAGCACCCAGGCGCTGTGTCAGCTCCGGCTTCAGGCAGCGCCGCGCCCAGTTCCCCAGCAGGTGCGAGAGCGTGGTCATGCGACCCGCTTCCTTCCGGGTTTCGACGATGCCGGGCGCCATCAGCTGGGCACGTAGCGCCTCGATCAGGCCGTCGTCGCGATCGTGCTTTGCAAAGGCCGCGATGACCTCTTCGGCGACCTTCAGTTTGGGGTAGTCAAACAGACCGCGCAGATGCGGGGCGGCCAGATCGAAGGCGTGCTCGATGCAATAGCGCCGTGCCCAGTCGGCCCCGGGCAGCTCCGGCGAGCGCAGGGCCGGCTCCAGCGCCCGCACCAGATCGCCGATGGTCAACGGCAGACCTTGATAGCGGCCGTCGGCGGCCAGCACGAATTGCCGATTGCGGCGCAGTTCGTCGAGCACGAACACCCGCGCCTGATTATCCTGCATAGCCTCCAGCAGTGCCGACAGGCCTTCGCGCCGTCCCAGCCACAGCACCACCAGACTGACGAAGGCGCGTTTGGGGGCGGAGTCCTGTTTGCCGATGGCGGCGACCAGGCGGTCACTCAGCTCCTTCGGGTCACCGTCGTAGCGAGGCAGAAGATCGCGCACGCCATGCGTGGGACGCTTGAAGAAATCCTGAAACAGTTCGTCGCGGCTGACGCGCGGCGCTGACGATGCGCCATTCTCGGAATCGGTAGTCACGGCTGGCTTTCCTTAGCTTAGCGGCGAATCAGCGAAAACAACCGGCTGAGCACGCCGCCGCCTGCGGGCTTGCTCATGGTCCTGGAATACGCGTTGAGCAGGTCGAGCGCTTCAACCTCGCCCTGGTCCGCTGCCCGCCGCAGCCAGATCCGCGCCTGTGCATACGCCTGGGCGCGCAGATGGAATTTGCCCAGATTGAGCTGACCGATGGCCACGCCACGCTGGGCGATGCGGGTCAGCAACTGCAGCTCGCGCGCCGTGTCTACCGGTACGCCCAAGCCCTCACCGTAGATCAGGGCCAGATTGTTGATGGCCAGAGGGTGCCCGTCACCGATCCTGGCCGCCGCTTCCCAGAGTTCCCGGGCCTTGACCAGATCACGGGTCACGCCGAGACGACCGTGGAAATACAGCAAGCCCTCTTCGTACAGCCCGGTCGCTTCGTCCTCGCTGACTACGGACTGACGTTTGCGCTCTGCCTCAGTCACCAGCTCACGGTGGGCAGCACGCGGATCGAAGCGGAACCCATGCCGCCGCTCGCCGGCGGCCAGCCACTCCTCGCGCAGGTCCTCCGGCCACAGCGACTGTGGCAAGGGCAGCACGGCCCCAGGGCAGCTATCGTCGATCAGCACCGGGATGGTCGCCATGCTGAGCATGCCGTCAGGCAGGTGCAGCTGGTCGAAACAGGTGGTCGACACCTTGAGCGGATAGGGCAGCACCGCCGCCGACACATCCTCGCCGAACAGGCGCGTGGTTTCGGCGCGCAGATGGGTCGCGTATCGGCGCAGGTCTGGATCGCTAGGCTCGCCGGATTTCTGCTGCGCCAGCAAGCGGGCAACCTCGTGAAGTTGCCGGCAGTCAGCACGACCGGCGGGGTCGTAGACCACGTCGCCCGGTGCCGCGAAGATGAACTTCGGCTGGAACAGATCATCGTTGGCCTGCACCAGCGCCGCCCAGACCACGCGACGCCCGCGCAGCAGGGTCTCGGCGTTGTCGTACAGATAGGCCAGCGGATCATCGTGAAAAGACACCCAGACCGGCGCCAATGGCACCAGCTCCCTGATCTGCTGCTCATTGAGCGCAGGCATCTGCCCCGACAGACCGATCGGCCAGCGTGGGTCAGGCAGGGCCGGCAGCGGCTCAGTCGCACTGACGCGAGACTGAACCTTGGCGATCACACCGCCTGCTGCGACTGCCAGGCTGGCATCACCGGGATTGGCAAACAAGCGATCGATGATCGACTCCAGCGGCGCGAACCACTCGCCATCGGTCCCGGCCCCGGCGTAGTGACACACGGCGCTGGCGCGGAATCCGCGCAGCAGGCGCAAGCGATCATCATCGCGCATCACTTCGGCAGCGGCGTCGTGCCACTCGGGGTGATGACCGAGCGCGCGAGCCACGACTTCACCGGCATAGAAGGCCAGCAAATGCAGCGTGTTCTGCAGCCCGCGGTCACCCAGGAGCTGGTCGAAGGAGAAAGGCTGGCTGGCACGCAGGTCACTCAGCCACGCATCGATGCGAGCCAGACTGGCGAGCGAATTATCCAGTTGCAGCGCCTGCAGCTGATCCCGGCAGGCCAGGCCATCGGTGATCGCCAGGTCATGCTGCCAGGCATGCAGATAGCACAGTGCCGTCAGGTTCAAGGTCATCAAGGATTCGTTACAAGAATGAAATCGGCGCGGATTCTTCCACAGACGCCCACTGCGACTCCAGCATTGCCGCAAAGGCCTTTGACAGACGCTGCGGCCCTGGCTGGGAGCTGCTGATCCCGGATCGCAATGGCACGCACTTCGGGCCATCGGCAGGTCTGCCGATCAATGGCGCCGGTCGCGCCGCCGCTTGCAGCTAAACTTGCGGACCCAATCCAGCTACTGCGCCCAGATGAAACTGCCGCTCTTCCTGTTTGTCCTGTTCTCTCCCGTCGCCGCCGCCGAGGTGCTGACGGTCGTGGATATCTCGCAGGCCGGACCGGAGCAGGTCGAGCGCCTGAAGCAGCTTCCGGGCGGGGGCTGGTGGCTGGAGATGGGTTTGCAGATGGCGATCATCGGGCCGCGCGAGACGCTGCAGCGCGAAGCCGGTGCGCTCGCCATCCTTTCGAGTTTCGACAAGGTCGATCCGGACAGCCTGATGCTGCGCGCCCGCGGCTGCAGCGAACATGCGCCGGAGGCCGGGAAGCTGCTGGCCAGCGGCGGTCGCTGGGAGCTGCGCGAGGTGCCGGCCGAGCAGCGGCAATCGCTGCGGCTGGCCGATTCCCACGCCTGGCAGCCGGTGCGGCCAAACACCGTGCTGGCGCGGCAGTACCGGCTGGATGCGCATGGATTCAGGGGCGCTCCCAATCCGGGCGTGCAGCAGGTCGTCGACCGCATCAATCCGACACGCTGGTTCAGCGATGTGCAGACGCTGGCCAGCTGGGATCGATCCAGCTATGGCACGACCTCGCTGGACGCCGCCCGCGACTGGATACGCGGCCGCTTCACCGCACTCGGGCTCAGTGACGGACTGCAGGCCTTCACCATGAACGGCGCTGGCGGCGGAACGATCACGCGCTACAACGTCACCGGCGCCTGGATCGGCAGCAGTCAGCCCGACCGCTGGGTGATCGTCGGTGCGCACTACGATTCGCGCAATGCCAGCTCCACCTCGACCGTCAACGCGCCCGGCGCCGAGGACAATGCCAGCGGCTGTGCCGGCGTCGTCGAACTGGCGCGGGCGCTGCTGCCCTCGCAGCCCGCGCGCAGCATTCTGTTCATGTGCTACGCCGGTGAGGAACAGGGACTGCGCGGCAGCACTGCCCATGTGCAGTCGCTGATTCAGGCCGGGCTGCTGACCAGCGCCGATGCGGTGGTGATCATGGACATGATCGGCTACAGCGCCGACGCCAACCTGGAAGCCCTGTACGAAAGCTCGGCCAGCCACAGCGCCTACCTGACCCAGATCGGCGCTGCAGCCGCGACCTATGTGCCGGAACTGGCGGTGATCACCAGCACCAATCCCTTTGGCTCGGATCATGTGCCCTATCTCAATGCCGGCGCGCGGGCGGTACTGGCCATCGAGAACGACTGGGATATCTACCCCCACTACCACCGCAGCACGGATACGCCGGCCAACATGGGCCCAAATGCGCTTGTCATGGGCGCGGCGATCCTGAAGACCAATGTCGCCGTGGTGGCCGAGATCGCGGGCCTGGCGAGTTCTGCCGCACCCTTGTTTGCGGACGGCTTCGAGGCCCCCTGATTCACGCGGCTTCGCTGCGGCCCGAGCGACCGTGCTGGCAGAATGTGGCGCCATCGGAATCGGCGTCCAGGAGCATCACGGATTCTCCGCGGCCACCTGCCGCAACAAGGGGCTAGACTGGCCCCTGCACTGACGAGGAGCCGGACGCATGATCCCAAGACCCGTGGGCTGGATGCGACAGATCTTGATCATCGGCCTCGTTGCCAGCCTTTGCGACAGCAGCCAGGGACAGAGCATGAGTCAGCCAGCCGATACGGCCAGCAGCCATCCGGGCATTCCCGCCGATCTGCAGCATCTGGACGGCTTCCCGGGCAGCGTCCACGATGGCCAGCCGCCTGAGCAGGCTTATCAGCGACCGCCGCTGGCCGACGCCCAGCCACTGCCGGAGGCCACCGCGCGGGCGCTGCTGGATCGATTGCAACCCCTTGAGGCCGATGCCGACGACCGTAAGGACTTTGCGCTGCGGGCCGACAGCCAGCCGCCACCGCGCACGGGCGTGACGGTACAGGATCCCTTCCCGCCGGCCGGGCAGCGCGAGCGACCGCAGGCAGCCGCACCGCAGGGGCCCTTCGAGGTGCTGCGCTACGGTCCCGAAGGCGAGGTCGGTATCGCCGGCCAGGTCAGCATCAGCTTCGACCGGCCCATGGTCGCGGTGACCAGCCAGGACGACAGTGTCGCCGCCGGTGTGCCGCTGCAGATGCAGCCGCAGGTGCCCGGACAGTGGCGTTGGGTCGGCACCCGCACGCTGCTGTTCGAACCCGAGGCGGCGCGTCTGCCGATGGCCACCGAGTACCGGATCCAGGTCGACCCGGCCGCCCGCGCCGCCGATGGCAGCGCCCCGGCGGCGACGACGGCGTGGCAGTTCAGCACGCCCGCCCCGCTGCTGCAGAGCCATTTTCCCGACGGCCCCGGCGTGCGCCTGCAGCCCTTGATCGGGCTGAGATTCGACCAGCGTATCGACCCCGCGGCGATGCTGCCTTTCATCCGTCTGACCCTGGCAGATGGTCGGCCCGGACCACGCCTGCGCCTGGCCAGGGAGGCCGAGATCAAGGCCGACGGCGCCGTACCTGCGCAGTGGCTGGATCAGGACCTGCAAAGAAGCCTGATCCTGATACCCGAATCGAAGCTGCCCACGGAAACCCAGGTCAGTGTGGTGCTGGCCGCCGGCGCGCCCTCGGCCGAAGGTCCGCGGCTCACGCCCGCCGAGCAGCGCTTCAGTTTCAGCACTTTCGGCGCCTTCAAGGTGGTCGAGCATCGCTGCGGCTGGCGCGGCGAGTGCACGCCCAACGACGAATTCCATCTGCGCCTGAGCAATGCGCTGGCCGAGGACCAGGACATCGAGTCCCTGGTTCGGGTCAAACCCGCATTCGAAGGCGCCAGCATTCGCGGCAACGGCAACACCATCACCATCGGCGGCTACAAGCCCGGCCTGCGCAGCTATCAGGTGGATATGTCCAGCGAGTTGCGTGATGTGCACGGGCAGTCGTTGAGCGGCGAGCGCCAGTTCCAGTTCAAGGTCGGCGCCAGTCCGGCCGTGCTGCTGGCCCCGGGCGATGGCCTGATCACGGTTGATCCGCAGGGACCGCCGCGCTTCGTCTTTCACTCGATCAACCTGCGCCAGGTGCGCTTGCGGGTGTTCAAGGTGCAGCCAGCTGACTGGCCCGCCTATCTGCAATCGGCCGATCGGGAATGGAAGGACGACCAGCAGCTGCCGCGACGCCTGCCCGGGCAGTTGCTGGTGGAGCAGACCCTGGACATCGACGGCGCGGTCGAAACCATGGCCGCCACCACGCTGGAACTGCAGCCCTGGCTGAAGTCCGCGTACGGCCATCTGCTGGTCGAGCTCATGCCCAGCAAACCCCTGGGACAGGCACGCCTGTCCGACTACAGTCCGGGCACCGCGATCTGGCTGCAATCGACCCAGATCGGCCTCGATGCAGTCCTCGACGGCCGCGAGTTGCACGCGTGGGTGACCCGGATGGACGACGGTCAGCCCTTGTCGGGCGTGAGCCTGCGACTACTGCCGACCGCGAACCAGGCCGATAGCGACAGCGCCGGATTGGCCACGCTGGAGCTGCCGCAGCGGCAGAATCAGGGCCAGCCCGAGAGCGCCCGCCTCGAAGCCCGCCTGGGCGAGGATCTGGCCTTCCTGCCCGAGAACCCGAACTACCGCGGCTGGGGCGATTGGCAGCAACGCCCCGGCAGTGACGAATTGCGCTGGCATGTCTTCGATGACCGCGGCCTCTACAAGCCGGGCGAGGAAGTCCATCTCAAGGGCTGGCTGCGGGTGGTGGAGAATCGCCCCGATGGCGGCCTGGCCCTGCCCAAGGCCGGCGGCCCGCTGCGCTACAGCGTGTTCGACTCGCGCGGCAACACCCTCACCGAGGGCGAAGCCAAACTCGGCGCTCTGGGCGGCTTCGCGCTCGATTTCAAACTCCCGGACACGCCCAATCTGGGCGACGCCCGGATTCGGCTGCAACTGCAGGACAATGGCGGTATTCCTGGCGGCGAATTCCAGCACCTGTTCCAGATCCAGGAATTCCGCACGCCCGAGTTCGCTGTCGACGCCCAGTTCACCGAGGGCACCGTGTTTGCCGGCGAACGGCTGCAGGCACGCACCACGGCCCAGTACTACGCCGGTGGTGCCCTGCCGGGCGCCCCGGTTTCATGGACGGTCAGCGCCGCCATCGCCAACTACAACCCGCCCAATCAGAGCGATTACAGCTTCGGCATCCAGGGCCTGTGGTGGCGGCAAAGCCCGGATGCGGGTCCCAGCGCCAGCGTCCATTTCGACGGCCAGACCGACGCCAGCGGCCATCACGATCTGGCCATCGTGCTCGATCGCTACCAGCTGCCACGACCGCTGACCATCACCGCCGAGAGCAGCGTGCAGGACGTCAATCGCCAGACCTGGATGGCGAATGCCAGCACGCTGGTGCATCCGGCCGCGGCCTATGTGGGGATGAAAACCAAGGGCTATTTCGTCGAGCGTGGCCAGCCGCTGCGGGTGGATCTGATCGTGGTCGACCTCGAAGGCAAGCCGCTGCGCGATAGCCCGGTCAGCATCGAAACCGGGCGCGTGGACTGGCTCTACAAGGCCGGCGAGTACCAGGAAGTGTTGCGCGATCCGCAGCGCTGCGAGCTGCGCAGCGACGATCAGGGACTGGCGCAGTGCTCTCTGGACACGGCCCAGGGCGGCCAGTACCGGATCACCGCCATCACCACCGATGCCGCCGGCAGGCACAACGTCAGCCAGATCCTGCGCTGGGTCAGTGGCGGCCAGAGGCCACCGGTCGACAACGTCGAGGTCGAGGAGCTGCAGTTCATCCCGGATCGGGATCAATACGGCCCCGGCGACAGCGCACGAATCCTGGTGCAGGCGCCCTTCGCCGATGGCTACGGCCTGCTCACGCTCGGCCGCCACGGCGTGCTCGAACAGCGCCAGTTCAAGCTGCAGGGCAGCAGTCACACGCTGGAGATTCCGATCAGGAGCGAGTGGCTGCCGAATGTGGAACTGTCGGTGATGGTGGTCGGCAACAGCCCGCGCGACGACCAGAACCGGTCGAAGGCGCAGCCACGTCCGGCGCAGGCAGTCGGCAGTCTCACGCTCAAGCTCTCCACCGCTGAACGACGGCTAGCTGTGGACGTGCAGCCGGCGCAATCGGCGCTGGCGCCCGGTGCGCGGACCCAGGTGGCGCTGACGGTGCTCGATGCCGCCCGGAAACCGGTGGCCAATGCCGAAATCGCCCTGATCGTGGTCGACGAGGCCATCCTGGCGCTCGGCGGCTACGAACTGGCTGATCCCATGGAGCTGTTCTACCAGCTCCGTGACGCCGGTCTGCGCGCCTACCATCTGCGTCCGACGGTGCGTCTGGCCAGTGTTGCTGCAGAGCCGCCGGAGGAACAGGCCATGGAGGCCATGATGGTCGCTGATTCGGCGCCAATGATGCGCTCGATGGCGGCGCCCAGTGCCATGCCAGCGCCACCACCATCGCCACCGCCACCACCCTCGCCTGCAGCACCGGGGGCCGGCGGCGACAGCAGCCCGATCGCCATCCGCAGCGACTTCAACCCGCTGGCGGTATTCCTGCCGGCGCTTGAGACCGATGCCAGCGGCCGGGTCAGTGCCGAGTTCAAGCTGCCGGACAATCTCACCCGCTACCGGATCATGGCGGTCGCCGTGTCCGGCAGCAGCCACTACGGCATCGGCGAATCACAGCTGACGGCGCGATTGCCGCTGATGCTGAGGCCGAGCCCGCCACGCTTCCTCAACTTCGGCGATCGCTTCGAGTTCCCGGTGGTGCTGCAGAACCAGACCGACGCGCCGCTGTCGGTACAGCTGGCGCTGGATGCGCGCAATCTCAAATCCGATGGCGCCCTAGGTTACGCGGTCTCGGTGCCCGCCAATGACCGGGTCGAGGTGCGCTTCCCGATGGCCGCGGACGAGGCCGGCACGGCCCGCTACCAGATCGCCGCCGCCACCGGCGACTTCGCCGACGCCGCCCGCGGGCAGCTGCCGGTATGGACGCCCGCGACCACCGAGGCCTTCGCCACCTATGGCGTCATCGACCAGGGTGCCACCGAGCAGGCGATCGCCATGCCCACCGCCGTGTGGCCGCAGTTCGGCGGACTCATCGTCACGACCACGTCCACCGCGCTGCAATCGCTGACCGATGCCTATCTGTATCTGCATCAGTATCCCTTCGAGTGCAGCGAGCAACTGGCCTCGCGGGTGATTGCCACCACCGCGCTGCGCGATCTGCTGCAGGCCTTTGAAGTCGCGGATCTGGCCACGCCGGAAGCCATCAAGCAATCGGTGCTGTCCGATCTCAAGCTGCTGGAATCGCGGCAGAACCCCGATGGCAGCTTCGCCTTCTGGCGCGCCGGTCAGGAAGCCTGGCCCTACATCAGCCTGCACGCCACCCACGCGCTGATCCGCGCCCGTGACAAGGGTTACCTGGGCTCGGCGCAGGCGCTGCAACGCGCACTGGCGCATATCCGCCAGATCGAGCAGTACATCCCCAGCCATTACGGTGACCAGGCCCGCCGCCACATCATCGCCTACGGCCTGTACGTGCGCGCCCTCGATGGCGACCGCGACCCGGTCCGCGCGCGCCAGCTGATCGCCGAGGCCAGCAGTCTCGACGCCCTCAACTTCGAGTCACTGGGCTGGCTGCTGGGCGTGATGTCGGGTGATCCGTCCTCGACCAGCGAGGTCGCGCAGATTCGCCGCTTCTTGCTCAATCGCACCACCGAGACCGCCGCCAACGCCAGCTTTGCCAGCAGCTACAGCGACGGCGAACACCTGATCCTGCACTCCGACCGCCGCGCCGATGCGGTGATCCTGGAGGCGATGATCGGCGACCAGCCCAGCTCCGATCTGATTCCCAAGCTGGTCTCCGGGCTGCAGGCGCATCGGGTACAGGGGCGCTGGGCCAACACCCAGGACAATGTCTTCGTGCTGCTGGCGCTGGATCGCTACTTCCAGACCTTCGAATCGGTCACGCCCGATTTCGTCGCCCGCACCTGGCTCGGCGATGATTTTGCCGGCGAGCACGCCTTCCGCGGTCGCAACACCGAGCGCCACCAGATCGAGGTGCCGATGCAGTGGCTGTCCGAGCACAGCCCGCCCGGGCCACTGCTGATCGCCAAGGACGGCCCCGGTCGTTTGTATTACCGGATCGGCATGGACTACGCCCCACACTCGCTGCAACTGGCCGCGGCCCAGCATGGCTTCGAAGTGGAACGCCGCTATCAGGCGATAGACGATCCTGCCGATGTGCAGCGCCTGGACGACGGCAGCTGGCAGATCCGTGCCGGCGCCCGGATTGCCGTCGAGCTGACCATGGTCGCCACCGCCAGCCGCTATCACGTGGCGCTGGTCGATCCGCTGCCGGCCGGCCTCGAAGTCATCAATCCCGATCTCACCCCCAGCGCCATCCCGCCCGGCAATCCAGGTCCGCTGGAGCGCGGCGGCCGGGTCGCCAGCTGGTGGTGGGGACCGTGGTATCAACACCAGAACCTGCGCGACAACCGCGTCGAGGCCTTCACCGCCCTGCTCTACGGCGGCGTCTACAGCTACCGCTACGAAGCCCGCGCGACCACCCCCGGCGAGTTCGTGGTGCCACCCGCCAAGGCCGAAGAGATGTACCAGCCCGAGACCTTCGGCCGCAGCGCATCGGATCGGGTGATCGTGAAATAGGACACGGAGACGGATCATGCAGCACAAGAACACGATCTGCCTGTGGTACGACGGCACCGCACTGGAAGCGGCGCAGTTCTACGTCGCGACCTTTCCCGACAGCGCCGTCACCGCCGTGCATCGCGCGCCGGGCAACTATCCTTCCGGTACCGAGGGCGATGTTCTGACCGTCGAATTCACGGTCATCGGCATTCCGTGCCTGGGCCTCAACGGTGGGCCGGCCTTCAAACACAACGAAGCCTTCTCGTTCCAGATCGCCACCGAGGACCAGGCCGAAACCGATCGCTTGTGGAACGCCATCATCGACAACGGCGGCCAGGCCAGCGCCTGCGGCTGGTGCAAGGACCGCTGGGGCCTGTCCTGGCAGATCACGCCACGAGCACTCACGGCAGCCATCACCGACCCCGATCGCGCCGCCGCCAAACGCGCCTTCGAGGCGATGATGGAGATGGGCAAGATCGACATCGCCGCCATCGAAGCGGCGCGGCGCGGCTGAGGACTGGCGGCAAGGGCGGGACGGAGTTGGATCGGCGGTATGTCATTGATCTTTAGGCATTCCAGTGAGCCAGCGCCCCTGAATGTACCGAGCCATCCTTTGCGATGGCTCGCGCGAGGGCTACGCTGATCTACGATATGGAGTCCCGGAACGCCTGCAGGCCATGCCTATGTCGTTCGCTCATTCGGTATCGGTTGACCACCGTGAACGCCAGAGTCAGCTGGCGCTGCTCCTCCTTGACGACTCATCCTGGTCGGTCAGGTTCGAACACCTGACGGTTGGCGATTATCTGATCGATGGACGCTGGCTGATCGAACGCAAGACGCTGCTGGATCTGGCCGAATCGATCAAGGATGGTCGTTTGTTCCGGCAAACGATCCGCATGGCGACGCTGCTCAGACGGCAAACTCAAACTCGGCCGTCACGAACGGCTCGGCCAGCGGATTCGTCCGCCCTGCATGTAGGCCGGGAGCACCAAACCACCACCGCCTCGGAGTCGGACTCTGGGGCGGAAGCTACCCGCAAATTTTCCGGACTTGTCGTGGCGGCCGCCTTGCTGATTGAAGGCACGGTTTCAGAATTGAAGCATTCCGGCATGACCGCGCAGTCCATCCGAGCGGCATTGGCGACGGTATCGGTGTTCTTTGGTGTCCCGGTACTGCGCACCACTTGCGCGGCGGAATCTGCAGAACTGCTCAAGAGCATCGCAGCGCAGGGACGTGCAACTGTCCACGCCGGACTACCTCGACTGGGTGTCAGACCCAAGGGCAAGCGTCGGGTTCAGCTGCACTTGTTACAGGGACTGCCCGGCATCGGGCCCGAGCGAGCGACACGCCTGCTGGATCATTTCGGGACCGTCAAGGCGGTGGCGGGCGCGACAGAAAAGGAATTGCGCGCAGTGGCTGGAGTCGGTCCGGATTGCGCGCGACGCATCGTCTGGGCCTTGGGTGAGGAAGTGCCGCCGTACCCAACCGATTCTCAAGGAGCTGCATCGCCACCTGCGGGAGCGTGCGCCAAACGCGAGCGCTAGTCGTTCGGCCAGATCAGTTCGCGGCAAGATCGGGAATCAACATTGTCGCAGGCATCCTGCCCCGAACCTGTCTTCGGACTCACCTTGTCTCCCAGCCATAACGCAGAAGGCCGCCCGGAGGCGGCCAACTTGATTGACGGCACGAGCGGAGACCAGGATTGTCGCGGCCATCCATGGCCGCGACCCTTCGGACTGCGCTCGGCGCTGCGCGCCGTGCTCGCGCTCTCCGGGCATCCTGCCCTCCGGTGTCGAACCTGTCTTCGGTCTCACCTAGTCTCCCAGCCATGACGCAGAAGGCCGCCCGGAGGCGGCCAACTTGATTGACGGCACGAGCGGAGACCAGGATTGTCGCGGCCATCCATGGCCGCGATCCTTCGGACTGCGCCCGGCGCTGCGCGCCGTGCTCGCGCACCTCCGGCATCCTGCCTCCGGTGTCGAACCTGTCTTCGGTCTCACCTAGTCTCCCAGCCATAACGCAGAAGGCCGCCCGGAGGCGGCCTTCTGCGTTATGGCTGGGAGACTAGGATTCGAACCTAGATTGACGGAGTCAGAGTCCGTAGTCCTACCGTTGGACGATCTCCCAATAACTCCAAAGCACGGATCGTCGGTGGGACGATTAGCGCTTGCTGTACTGGGTGGCGCGGCGGGCTTTGTGCAGGCCGACCTTCTTGCGCTCGACTTCGCGGGCGTCGCGGGTGAGGAAACCGGCGCGGCGCAGATCGCTGCGGAGGTTCTCGTCGTATTCCACCAGCGCGCGGGACAGGCCGAGGCGGATGGCGCCGGACTGGCCGGTCATGCCGCCACCTTCAACCGTGACCAGCACGTCGAAACGCTCGCTCAGCTGGGTGAGTTCCAGCGGCTGCTTGACGACCATACGGGCGGTCTCGCGGCCAAAGAACTGATCCAGGGTCTTGTCGTTGACGGTGATCTCGCCCTTGCCGGGGCGCAGGAACACGCGTGCTGCGGAAGACTTGCGGCGGCCGGTGCCGTAGTACTGCGTAATCGCCATGACGAATCCTTATCCGATGTCGAGAACCGCGGGCTGCTGGGCGCTGTGCGGATGCTCGGCACCGGCGTACACCTTCAGCTTGCGGTACATATCACGGCCCAGCGGGCCTTTCGGCAGCATGCCCTTGACGGCGATCTCGATCGCGCGCTCCGGGTGCGTTGCCATCATGTTCTTCAGCGGTATCGTCTTGATGTTGCCGATGTAGCCGGTAACACGGTGATACAGCTTGTCGTTCAACTTGTTGCCCGTCACGTGAATCTTGTCGGCATTGATCACCACGAGGTAATCGCCGGTGTCGACGTGCGGGGTGTAGATTGCCTTGTGCTTGCCGCGCAGACGCCGTGCGAGTTCCGTGCACAGCCGGCCCAGCGTCTTGCCCGTGGCATCCACCAGAAACCAATCACGTTTCACGGTTTCCGATTTCGCGCTTACCGTCATCATGGGGACCTTCCCTGGACCTTGCCTTACAAAGACCGACAAGTTTAGATGGGCATTGGAGAGCGCGCAAGCCCCCAGGATGAAGTTGGTAGGCAATCTGCTCAGTTTCGGGTCAGCAGCGAGCCGGTTGGGGGCCACTGGCGGGAGCTTTTTTGGGTCCAGACGGGTCTGGGCGCCGTTACGTCGACCCGCGAAGAGCGTCCAGACAAGTCTGGACCTACGAGAGCTGGGTGGACGGCATACTAGCGCAGTGAACGACGCCACCACAGCCCTGCCGGATCAGCCCAGTCGATTGCGCGAGCTGGCGGACGAGTGCGTGATGTGCGGGCTGTGCCTGCCGCATTGCCCGACGTTCCGTTTGAGCGGACTGGAAAGCCGTTCGCCACGGGGGCGGATCGCGCTGGCGCGGCAACTGCAGCCCGGCCTGGCGGTGGACGAATCCATCGCCAGCGCACTCGACACCTGTCTGCAATGTCGCGCTTGTGAGGCGGTGTGTCCGGCGCAGGTGAGTTATGGCGAAATCATCGAAACGGCGCGGGCGTTGACGGCGCCGACGCCTGGACTGTCCTCGCGATGGCTGAGTCTGGGACTGACCCGACCACGGTGGCTGGCGCGGGCTCTGGGCCTGGGCGGCGCCATGGCGCGGCTGTGGCCGGCGCTGACCCGACGCCTGGGTCGGCGCGCGCGCTGGCTGCTGCGTGCACGGATGCCGATCGCGGCTTCGATATCGGCTGGGCAGACGGTGTTGTTTGCCGGCTGCGTGGCGCAGTCCTTCGAGCGTGAGGCGCAAGAAGCATTACTGCGAGTCGCGCAGGCGGCGTCGGCACCGCTCGGGCTCGTGGCCGGCCAGGTCTGCTGCGGCGCCCTGCCGCGACATCGCGGCGACACGGCCGGCGCGGATGCATTGGCCAGTCGCAATCAGCGGATCTGGTCGCAGGCAGGCACTCAGACCATTGTTGCGCTCGACAGCGGCTGCGTGGCCGGCCTGAAGCAGGCCAGCGCCGGGATTGCGGTTGTTGAAGCCTGTCGCTGGCTGCTGGATCAACCGGCCACAGCGGGTTTACGGCTGCGGCCAAAGGCACAGCGGATCGGCTGGTACGCGCCCTGCACTCACCGCAATGTGCTGGGAGATGCCGTCGCCAGTGCTGCAATCCTGGCCTTGCTGCCAGACGCCGACGTGCAGCCGGTCAGTGCTGGACTGGGATGCTGTGGCGCCGCCGGCCCGCACTTGCTGGCTCATCCGGATACCGCCGATGCATTGGCCGAACCGATCATCGACGCCATCCTGGCCCTGAAACTCGATGCGCTGGTCACCACCAATGTCGGCTGTGCCCTGCACCTGTCGGAACGCCTGCTGGCGCGTGGACTCAACATTCCCGTGCGCCATCCGCTGGCATGCTTGGCGGATCAACTGGAGATGGACTGAGATGAACGGTAACAATCGCCCATTGCGGCAGCTGTCCACGCTGGATCGATGGCTGGCGGAGGCCGATCGCGCCATGCGTACGGTGCTGGCGCCCGCTGAAGCACCGGACCGCGCCAGTCCGGGCGATGCCCATCCGCGCCTGGATTTCAGTGAGCAGGATCGACGCCATGTGGCCGGGCTGATGCGCATCAATCACGCTGGCGAGGTCTGTGCGCAGGCGCTGTATTACGGCCAGGCTGCGGTGGCGCGCGATCCCGAGGTGGCCGCGCACCTGACCCAGGCCGCGCGTGAAGAGGGCGATCATCTGGCCTGGTGCGAGGCGCGTTTGCACGAGCTCGGCAGCCGACCGAGTGTGTTCAACCCCTTCTGGTATGCCGGCGCCTTTGCCATCGGCGCCAGCGCCGGATTGATCGGCGATCGCTTGAGCCTGGGATTCGTGGTCGAGACCGAACGTCAGGTGGAAAGTCATCTGGGCGAACATCTGACGCGCTTGCCGCCAGAGGACGAGCGCACCCGCGCCGTGCTGGAACAGATGCAGGCCGACGAGATCGAACACGGCGCCAGTGCACGCAAACGCGGCGGTGTCGACCTGCCCTGGCCCTTGCCGCGGCTGATGCAGATCGCCGCCGATACCCTGCGGGCGGTGGCGTATCGGGTGTAGAGAGCATCGGTGTGCGAGGCTCTGGTAGTGCCGAGCTTGCTCGGCAGGGTGTGCTGAAGAGCCCACAAGCCGAGCCAAAGCAGCGGAGCAAGCTCCGCTCTACGAGAGCATCGGCGTGCGAGGCTCTGGTAGTGCCGAGCTTGCTCGGCAGGGTGTGCTGAAAAGCCCACAAGCCCAGCCAAAGCAGCGGAGCGAGCTCCGCTCTACGAGAGCATCGGTGTGCGAGGCTCTGGTAGTGCCGAGCTTGCTCGGCAGGGTGTGCTGAAAAGCCCACAAGCCCAGCCAAAGCAGCGGAGCGAGCTCCGCTCTACGAGAGCGTCGGTGTGCGAGGCCTTGGTTGGGCGGCTGTCACGTAGACCCTGCGGGTCAACGTGACCTCCTGACTGTGGGAGCGGATTTATCCGCGATCGGCAGCCCGATAGAGCCGAAGCGTCGCGGGCAGAGCCCGCTCCCACAGTGAGCCCGGCAGCCCTCAATCGAGATTGCGGCCGTGGAAGAGCTCGCCGATCTCGCGGCGGACCTGGGCCTCGATGCGCGAGCGGTCCTTGAACGAGAGTTCGTTCTTGCTGGCTTCGAACAGATAGGTGTCGAGGTCGAATTCCTTGATGTGCATCTTCGTGTGGAAGATGTTCTCCTGGTAAACATTGACGTCGAACATCTCGTAGCGGTTCTTGATCGGCCGGCTGAGGAAGTCCTGGATCGAGTTGATCTTGTGATCGATGTAGTGCTTGCGGCCCTTGATGTCGCGGGTGGCGCCACGGACACGGTAGTCCATGATCACGATGTCCGACTCGAAACTGTCGATCAGGTAGTTCAGCGCCTTCAGCGGCGAGATCACGCCGCAGGTGGCCACGTCGATATCGGCACGGAAGGTGCTGATGCCGTTGAAGGGATGGCTTTCCGGATAGGTGTGCACCGTGATGTGGCTCTTGTCCAGATGGGCCACCACGCTGGCCTCGGGCGGATCGATCTGCTCGCGCATGGCGTCTTTCAGCATCTCGCGGCCGATGTCGGCGCGATCGATGACCGGCTGTTCGGAAATCAGGATGGTCACGCTGGCGCCCTGCGGATCGTAGTCCTGACGGGCCACATTGAGGATGTTGGCGCCGATGATGTCAGCCACCTCGGTCAGGATCTCGGTCAGACGCTCGGCGTTGTATGCCTCATCGATGTACTCGATGTAGCGATTGCGCTGCTCTTCGGTCACCGCATAGCAGACGTCGTAGATGTTGAAGCTCAGGGCCTTGGTGAGGTTGTTGAATCCTTCCAGCTTGAGGCGCGGAATCGGCTTGACCATGGTGATCTCCCAACGAGGATCGAAAGAGCGCACAGACCTGCCGGAGCTGGGCCGAAAACGCGGGGGCGCAAATTATGGGGCAAAGCGCCGGCAGGGGACACCCGAGTTTTATGACAATCGCGAGCCATTCAGCTCTCGCACCGGCGCGCACCCCCTGCAGCCACCCTGCCCTCGCATGCTATAAGTTTGCAGATGATGACCCGCGCGGGGGAGCGCCATGGCCGGCCCGGTTGCATTGCCTGTGAAATCACTGTTGCGATATTCGCTGCAAGCCAGCATGCGCAAGTTGGCCGAAACCCGGCCGCTGGCGCCGCAGCCGGCGGACATCGATCGCTTTCTGTCCCTGTGCCATCGCCGTCGCTATCCATCGAAGGCGCCGATCATTCGCCCGGGCGATGTCGCCAACACGCTGTACTACATCATCGAGGGCTCGCTCGCGGTCATGACCGAGGATGACGAAGGTCGGGAACTGATCCTGGCCTATGTCAACGAGGGCGATTACATCGGCGAGATGGGCCTGTTCATGGAAGTGGAGAAGCGCGAGGTCATGGTGCGCTCGCGGGTGCCCTGCGAACTGGCCGAGATCAGCTACGAGCGCCTGTTCCAGCTGTTCGAGGGTCCGCTCAAGGACGAATGCCCGCGCATCCTGTTCTCGATTGCCACGCAGCTGACCAAGCGCGTGCTGCAGACCAGCCGCAAGGTCTCCAGACTGGCTTTCATGGACGTCACCAGCCGGGTTGCCCGCACGCTGGTCGATTTGTGCGAAGAGCCCGACGCGATGTCGCACCCGCAGGGCACGCAGATCCGGATATCGCGCCAGGAAATCTCGCGCATCGTCGGCTGCTCGCGGGAGATGGTGGGTCGGGTGCTGAAGCAGCTCGAAGAGGAAGGCAAGATCTCGGTGGCCGGCAAGACCATCGTGGTGTTTCAGACGCGGTAGGCCTGGGCGGGGCACGGGGCACGGGGCACGGGAAGGCTAAGCCACTCTTGCCCCGAACCTGAGGCATCTGTAGGTCCAGACTTGTCTGGACGCTTCTCCAGCATGACGCAAGAGCGTCCAGACAAGTCTGGACCTACAACAGCCTTGGACCGGCGTCATTGCGACCCCGGACTTGATCCGGGGGAAGCAATCAAGACGCACAGCTGCAATGCACTGGATTGCTTCGTCACTGCGTTCCTCGCAATGACGCCGAAACCGAGCGCATCGGGCATGAAGAGCTGGGCGTAGCGCTGCGGAGGGCGCAGAAGCGTCCAGACAAGTCTGGACCTACCACAGTCCGCAGCGTCGGCGCCTCGCGGCCCTTGTCTGTGAATCAGCGCATATCCGGACCTTTGCGCCGGATTCCTGGTCCGATTCGCCAAACCCATCGCGCTTCGTCGGAATTTCCAGGAAATCAATTGACGCACGCAAAGGAGTTGGGGGTATCCTCAGCCTTCGCTATCCCCATAACTCACCTGAACGCTGCGCTTGCGCGGCGCGGGTAGTCTTGTCCTTGAAGGGAAGGATGTTCCGGATGACTGTTGCACTCTCGTACGAACGCAGCCCTGAACCGATCCGCAGCGAGACCACGCTGCGCGAAGCGGCGACGCGCGTCGTACGCCGCTATCTGCACGATCTCAACGGCAGCGACTGCAATGATCTGTTCACGCTGATGCTGCGGCAGGTCGAGCAACCGGTGCTGGAAGAGGCCTTGCGTCACTGCGGTGGCAATCTCACACGCACGGCCGAGTTGCTGGGCATGAACCGCGCCACCTTGCGCAAGAAGCTGGGCGAACACGGCATCACTGCCTGAATCGGCTTGCACCGGGGCGATGACTCCCGCAGCATCGCCGACCCGATGAAACCCAGGCACATCGAGGCTCGCATGCCACTAGACCCGCGACTACCGATCCGCCGCGCCCTGCTGAGTGTGTCCGACAAGCGCGGCTTGCTGGATCTGGCTGCCGCTTTGAGCGCTCACCAGGTCGAGATCTGGTCGACCGGCGGCACCGCGCGCGCGCTGCGCGACGCCGGCATCAGCGTCACCGATGTCAGTCATGTCACCGGTTTCCCGGAAATCATGGATGGCCGCGTCAAGACCCTGCATCCGGCCATCCACGGTGGCTTGCTCGGCCGCGCCGGGGTCGATGATTCGGTGATGCGCGAACACGGCATCCAGGCCATCGACCTGCTGGTGGTGAATCTGTACCCCTTCGCGGCCACGGTCGCCAAGCCCGGGTGCAGCCTGGAGGACGCCATCGAGAACATCGATATCGGTGGGCCGGCGATGCTGCGTGCCGGCGCCAAGAACCACGAGCGGGTGACCGTGGTCGTGAACCCCGATGACTACGGCATGATCGTAGCCGCGCTCAAGTCTGGCGGCACCGAGCTGACGCAACGTCGCCAGCTGGCCGCCAGCACCTATGCCCATTGCGCCCGCTATGACGGCCAGGTGGCCGAGTATCTGGGCGCTCGCGCCGCTAATCCGGAGCAGCCCGAGGCCCATCCGCCCACGCTGCATCTGTCGCTGCGCCGCGGCGAAGCGCTTCGCTACGGCGAAAACCCGCATCAGGCTGCCGCGCTGTACCTGGAAGATCCGCTGCCGGCGGCCAGTGTGGCCGCGGCGAAGTTCATGCAGGGCAAGACGCTGTCGTTCAACAATCTGGCTGACGCCGACGCCGCGCTGGAATGCGTCAAGCAGTTCGACGAAGCCGCCTGCGTGATCGTCAAGCACGCCAATCCCTGCGGTGTGGCTGTGGCTCACTCGCTGAGCGAGGCCTACGAACGCGCCTACGCCACCGATCCGGTCTCGGCTTTCGGCGGCATCATCGCCTTCAATCGACCGCTGGACGGCGAAACTGCGCGGATCATCGTGCAACGTCAGTTCGTCGAGGTGGTGATTGCCCCGAGCTTCCACGAGCTGGCGCTGGCAGCCCTGGCCAGCAAGCCCAATGTGCGGGTACTGGCCACCGGGCCGCTGCCGGATATGGCCAGCGCGATCCCCGGTCGTGACATCAAGCGCATCGCCGGCGGCCTGCTGGTGCAGGACAGCGACAGCGACCGCATCTGTGCCCGCGACCTGCGGGTGGTCAGTCAGCGGGCGCCATCGGCGCAGGAATTCGCCGATCTGATCTTCGCCTGGAAGCTGGCGATGTTCGTCAAGTCCAATGCCATCGTCTACGCCCGCGATGGCCGTTCGATCGGCATTGGCGCCGGGCAGATGAGTCGCGTGGTCAGTGCCCAGATTGCCGGCTGGAAAGCCGAGCAGGCCAATCTCAAGGTGCCGGGATCGGCGATGGCTTCCGATGCCTTCTTTCCCTTCCGCGACGGCATCGATGCCGCCGCCAGGGCAGGCATCCGGGCGGTGATCCAGCCGGGCGGCTCGATGCGCGATCAGGAAGTCATCGATGCCGCCGACGAGCACGACATGGCGATGGTGTTCACCGGCGTGCGCCATTTCCGTCATTGATGCCAAGCCGGTGCTGAACCGGGAAACGCGGTTGAGCCGGCTGGCGTTCACGGAACCCTGCACCTTGGCGGTTATGCTCCACGCCGATCTCGCGCTGGCTGGCATGGCCTGACAGCGCGTTGCGCCCGTCTCCGCTGCAATCGAGAACACGCTTGGCATCGACTCCGCCGGTTCAGGACAGTACCCGCGTGCACCTGGGCTTCGCCCGGCTGTCGGCCTATTCGGCGCTGCAGCTGCCGCTGGCCATGGCCGCCTTGCCGGTGGTGCTGAACGTTGCCCATTACTACGGCGAAGTGCTGAAGCTGTCGTTGGCACTGATCGGTCCGATCCTGATTGCCTCGCGCATCATCGACGCCATCCAGGATCCGATTCTGGGCTTCATTTCCGATCGTCTGACCCATCGCAAGAACGGTCGCTTGATGCTGGTGGCGGCGATGCTGCCGCTGATGATCCTGGGCTTTTTCATGCTCTTCGATCCGCCGGCCATGTTCCATCCGGTCGGCGATGGTGTCAGCCCCAATCCCACGCTGCTCAGCATCTGGCTGTTCGTGTCGCTGTTGCTGGTGCATCTGGGCTATGCCGGTGTCTCCATCAGCTATCACGCGCTGGGCGCCGAGTTGTCTGATGACTACAACGAGCGCACCCGAGTCACCGTGGGCCGCGAGGTCTTCGGCCTGACCGGCATGATGCTGGCCGTGGTCCTGCCGACCTTCCTGACGGCGCGCTTTGGCGAGGCTGCCGGCTACCAATGGCTGGGAATCCTGTACCTGCCGGTAGCGATACTCGCGGCATTGCCGACGCTGCTGTATTCGCCCCCTTCGGTACATGGCCCGGTGGAACGCCCCCCTGGCAGCACCGTCATGGGGATCTTCTTTGCCCCGCTGAAGAACCCGCTGTATCGACGCCTGCTGGCCGTATTCGTGGTCAATGGCTCGGCGCTGGGCATCGCCGTCAGCGTGATGCTGTTCTATGTCGAGCACGTGCTCGGTGGCGGCAAGCTGCAGGCCGGCCTGATCCTGATGGCCTATTTCGTGTCGGGGGCGGCCAGCGTGCCGCTGTGGATGTTCCTGTCGCGCCGCTTGAGCAAGGCCGCAGCCTGGTTCATCGGCATTGTATTGACCGCCGGCGCCATGACCGCAGCGGCCTTCGTCGGCCACGGCGATATCGGCTGGTTCATCGCGATCTCTGCGATCACGGGGCTCGGGCTGGGCGCCGATTACGGCTTGCCGCCGGCCATCCTGGCCGATGTCATCAATGCCAAGGAAGGGCGGGAATCTCGCGGCGCCACCGGCGCCTATTTCGGCTTGTGGGCACTCAGCACCAAGCTGGCCACCGCCATCGGCGCCGCCGCCTCGCTGCCGATCCTTGATTATCTGGGATTCAATCCCGGCAACGGCGAATACAATCTGCCCGCCCTGGTGATCGTCTACATCGCCCTGCCGGTGGGCGTGAAACTGATCGCCGCGGCCATGCTCTGGTTTGTCCGCATCGAGGCCGAGCGGCCGCAGGTCAGCAAGGTGCTGTGGCGCTGAGCGGGGCACGAAGAACGGGGCACGGGGCACGGGCTTTCAGAATCACCCCATCAAGGCGTCATTGCGAGAAGCGAAGCGACGAAGCAATCCAGTGCTTTGCGGCATACCCCTGGATTGCTTCCCCCGGATCAAGTCCGGGGTCGCAATGACGCCGGTGGTTCATGGACCGTGGGCAGCTTTGGTAGCCCGGGTAAGCCGCAGGCGCACCCGGGGCATATTGCCAAGACTCCCGGGTGCGCCTGCGGCTTACCCGGGGCTACGAATGACTCAATACTTCACGCTGCAACCATAAGGCCTGGAGCTGCTGACGCTGACCGGCTTGCCGGCGGCCAGATCGGCCAGGGCCAGGGTGACGTACTGATCGGCCTGCGGGATATCGGCCGGGTCGGCGCTGGGGATCGAATCGATGGCGCCGTTGTAGCGGAGCACGCCTTCGCCGTCGATCACGTACATATGCGGCGTGGTCTTGGCGCCGTAGGCGCGGCCGGTGTCACCACTGGCATCGAGCAGATAGGCGGCCGACTGGAAGCCCTGCTGGGCCATGATCGCATTGGCGCCAGCGCCATCGACATGCCCCTGCTTCCCGGGCGCGCCGGAATTGATGGTGAGCCAGACCACGTCGGCATCCTTGGCCTGACCCTGCTGGGCCTGCATGTTCTTGGCACCGTAGTGCTTTTTGACGAAGGGGCACTCGGCATTGGTCCATTCCAGAACGACGGTCTTGCCCTTGAAGTTGGCCAGCGAGTGGCTCTGGCCATTGGAATCGGTGAGCGTGAATCCGGGGGCCGGCTCACCCACGGTCATGGCCATCGCGGCCGTGGACAGCAGGCCCAGGGTCATAGCGAGCAAGGTCTTGCGCATGGAGTCTCTCCTGTAATTAGGGTTCTACAGTGGTGCGGCGACCGCATCGAATTCGGCCAGTACCAGCTCCGGGGTGAGCAACTGTGGCAGCACGCGCGGCGCGCCACCATCAGCCGGGTACAGCACGTACAGCGGTACGCCGGTGCGGCCGTATTGCGCCAGATAGCGCGTGATCGAATCGTCGCGACGGGTCCAGTCGCCCTTGAGGTAAGCCATGCCGAGTTCCTGCATGCGCCCGCGCACCGCCTCGGTGGACAGGGCCACGCGTTCATTGGCGAGGCAGGTGATGCACCAGGCCGCGGTCATGTTGACCAGCACCGGCTTGCCGCTGCCACGCAGTTGCGCCAGCCGGGCTTCGCTCCAGGGCTCGTGCTCGCCAGCGGTCTGCTGCGCTGGCGCCGGGTCCTGGCTGGCGCCGGCATGCAGCGCGTAGCCCACGGCGAGCAAGGAAAGAACCGCAGCGACAGCACGCAGCGGCCGCAGCGGTGCCGGCCATCCCAGCAACCACAGAGCGAAGGCCAGAATGACCGCACCGACCGCCAACTGGGCCATCGCCAGCGGCCCCAGCTGTTCGCCGTAGACCCACAGCAGCCAGACCGCGCTCAGGTACAGGGGGAAAGCCAGAATCTGCTTGAGCCGGTCCATCCACGCGCCGGGTCGCGGCAGACGCTCAGCCAGACCCGGGATCAGGCACAACAACAGGAAGGGCAAGGCCAGTCCGAAGCCGAGCATGCCGAAGATCAGCAGCGCCACCGCAGCCGACTGGGTCAGCGCAAAGCCCATCGCCGCGCCCATGAACGGCGCCGTGCACGGGCTGGCGACCACCGCCGCGAGCACGCCGGTGAAGAAGGCAGCGCGATCGCCCTCGCCTTCGGTCAGGCTCTGACCCACCCCCATCAGACGCTCGCCGAAGGTGAATACACCGGACAGACTCAGACCCATCGCGAAGAACAGATACACCAGCGCGCCGATCAGCCACGGCGACTGCAGCTGGAAGCCCCAGCCCAGCGATTCGCCAGCCGCGCGCAGTGCCAACAATGCTGCCGCCAGCGCCAGAAAGGCGAGCACGCTGCCGGCCGCATAGAGCAGGCCATGGCGCAGATGGCTGACATCACCGCGCAGCGCCAGCGCCTTCAGCGTCAGCACCGGGAACACGCAGGGCATCAGATTGAGGATGGCGCCGCCGAGCAGCGCAAACAGCAGCGCGGTGGCGATGGACATGCCCGGCGCCGGGCTGCCGGTGTCTGCAGCCGGGAGCGCGGCGACCCCGGCCGTCGGCGCCGCCGTCAGATCCAGCACCTGGGCACGCAACTGCCAGGCGCGGCTGTTCGGCGGCTCGCCGCTGACTACCACCAGATCCAGGGTTTCCGGGACATCCTGCAGATAGTCGCTGCGTGCCGCCGGCCAGTGCAGCACGCCGGCATGCACGGCGCGATCAGCCGGCGTGGCGTTGGACAGCACCTCGACCTCCACCGGATACAGATCCACCGGCGCATCCGCCGGGAAATCCGCCGGAAGCTCGACCTCCACCTGCGCCAGTTCGCCATCGATGCGCACATTGGCGCGCCAATCAGCGGCCACCGGTATGCGCGCGTCGGCCGCGGCAAAATCGGCCGCCCACTCGGTGTCGGCTGCAGCCTCCGCCGCCACCGGCAGGCTCAGATTGAGTTCGGCCCGGCCGGGAATGCATTCTTCCTTGCACACCAGCCAGTCGACCGTCACGGTCAGCGGCACTGATGGCGCCGACAGCGCTGCCGACACTTCAAGCGGCACAGGCAACAGGATGCGATCGCCATAACCGAAATTGATGATGCCGGCGAGGTCAAAGCGTTGCGGATGCGGCCATTGAATCTGACCCGCGGCAATGCCGTCGGGCAGATTCCAGCGCAGCTTGGTCGGAATGCCCGAATCACCGGCGTTCTGCCAATAGGTATGCCAATGCGGCTGGTGTTCGATCAGCAGTCCCAGCCGCTGCGAGCCACCCGGCACCAGCGCCACCCGCTCGCTGACCAGGGTGATCGCCAGCTCACCGTTGGCAATGCGCGAGCCCCCGGCCGCCAGGGCCTGCGCAGCGAAAATCAGCAAGACGCCGGCCCACCAGCATTTCTGCCTTCTCATCAACATCGATAGTCATTCCTGAGGTGTTGCAGCTACAGACCCGATCCAGCCCGCAATTCTTGCGGATGCAACGTCGACTGCGCGTGTCGCTGGATGCGATGCACGGGAAGGCCATCATCGGCGCGGACGCTACCGCTCCTGTGGGTCCGGACTCGTCCGGACGCTTGTGCTCCCTGGTGTCCATCTCGACGCATTTTTTGAAACGGTATCGAAAGTTGTGGATGCGTCATTGCGAGGAGCGCAGCGACAAAGCAATCCAGCGCTCGTGTGGATATGCGTCTGGATTGCTTCGCTACGCCCTCCATGAACCCATACCGTAAGTTATTGATTCGTCATTGCGAGGAGCGCAGCGACGAAGCAATCCAGTGCTTCTGAAGCTGTGGCTCTGGATTGCTTCGCTACGCCCTCCATGAACCCATACCGTAAGTTATTGATTCGTCATTGCGAGGAGCGTAGCGACGAAGCAATCCAGTGCTTCTGAAGCTGTGGCTCTGGATTGCTTCCCCCGGATCAAGTCCGGGGTCGCAATGACGCCGGGGGGGTTCATGGCCCGTGGGCAGTGTCGGGACGGGACAGGCGTCCCTCCTCAAGGCCGCACGCTCCATTCGGTCGGGTGCCGATGGCATTGCCGAACAGCGTCCGGACAAGTCCGGACCCACCAAAGCAAAGCTACGCACCCCGCACCTCGTACCTCGCGCCCGTGCCCCGTGCCCCCGAAGATATTTCCCACCACCAGCCCTCGCCACGCCTGCCGCAAATGCAGTCTGGGTTAGACTTGGGTCAGGAATCGCAGGATGAGCCGGGCAATCATGGCTGAACGCTTAGCGGTGGAAGGCGAACTCAGGTCTCTGGCCGAAAAGCTGGAGCGTCTGCTCAATACCAATGCGCGATTGTTCGAGGAGAATCGCAGCCTCAAGGCGGCGCAGGAACAGCTGGCGCTGGAGCGCGCCACCCTGCTGGCCAAGAACGAACAAGCGCGTTCGCGGGTGGAAGCGATGATCACTCGGTTGAAGGCGATGGAGCAGAACGGATGAGTCAGCAGGCGGTCAAGGTCCACATTCTGGATCGGGAATATGCAGTGGCCTGTTCAGAGGAAGACCGGCCGGGGCTGATCGAAGCTGCGCTCTATCTCGACGGCAAGATGCGCGAAATCCGTGCCGGCGCCAAGCTGGTCGGGCTGGAACGCATCGCTGTCATGGCGGCGCTCAACATCGCCCACGAATCGCTGCAGGCACGCACCGAACTCAAGAAGGTGGGCGTGGATGTGGGCGAAGAATTGCGACAGCTCAACGCCAAGCTTGAGGCAGCGCTGGCGCGCAGCTAAGATAGCCATGCGTCCTCTGCGTTGTTCGACAGCGCGTCCGCAAAATACCTTGACCCTGTTGTTCGACCTTGGGAAGAGCTTTCCACCGCGCATGAGCTTGTCCGCCTCGCAGCGGACCGCCTTTAGCGGTGCTCTTCTTCCCACCTGATCCTACGGATCAAGGTCGTGAGACCCGCAACGGCATCGGCGGAGGACCCCTCATTGGATGACAGCGCTGACCTCGTGCGCCACGAACTGCGGCGCCGCACCCGCGCCGCCCGGCGCGCACTTACTGACGAACAGCGCAACGACGCCGCCCGCGCCGTGCGCGATCGGTTGCACGACTTCACCGTGTACATGGCGGCGCAGCGCATCGGCGCCTATGCAGCGGTCGCTTCCGAGCTGTCGCTGGGCGACACCATGGACGCAGCGCTCAAGCGCGGTCGTGCCGTCTATCTGCCGCACGTCGAACACACAGCGCCACAGATGCGTTTTGCCCACTGGAACGGCCAGCAGAAACGGCTGATGGCCAACCGCTTCGGCATACCCGAACCGCTGGTCGAAGTCGCCGAACTGATCGATCCGGCGCAGATGGATGTGGTGCTGATCCCGCTGCTGGCCTTCGACCGCGTCGGCGGTCGCCTCGGATCAGGCGCCGGCTACTACGACCGGGCGCTGGCGTTCCGGCGCGCAGAGCGCAAGCCGCCGTGGCTGATCGGCATCGGCTACGCCTGCCAGGAAGTCGAAGCCATCCCGATGGCGGATTGGGACGTGCCGCTGGATTTTGTCGTGACCGAACGCGAGTTGATGACGACCGGGGCAGCAGCGCAGTCAGAATGAGCCATGGACCGAGGGCGCTGCGCCGCGGCGCCACTTTGGGCTACTCGCGAGTCAGGAGCGGCCGCGCAGGCGCGCGTCCCTCCACACGGCCGCTCGGACTTGGCGATAGGGTCCGTGGCTACGCGCAGCACCGATCTGAAGCAACTGGGCGCCCAACGACGCCGCGAATCTACTCAATCAGGAGCCCTGAATGTCGTATTGGCTGATGAAGAGCGAACCCGATGTGTTTTCCATCGACGATCTCAAACGCAAGAAACGCGAGGCCTGGGACGGCGTGCGCAACTACCAGGCCCGCAACTACCTGCGCAGCATGGCGGTGGGTGACGAAGTGCTGTTCTATCACTCCAGCTGCGCCGTGCCGGCCGCCGTCGGCATTGCCCGCGTCCGCAAGGCGGCCTTTCCCGATCCCACCCAGTTCGATCCGGGCAGCGACTACTTCGATGCCGGCAGCAAGCCAGAAGATCCGCGCTGGTCGGCAGTGGAAGTGGAGTTCCAGCGCAAGTTCAAGAAGCCGCTGCCGCTGGAGCTGCTGAAGACCCTGCCCGAACTGGCCGAGCTGGCCCTGGTCAAACGCGGCAACCGGCTATCGGTCATGCCGGTGGGCGAGACCGAGTGGCAGGCGATTACGGCGCTGGCGACCTAAGCACATCCTGCCGAGCAAGCTCGGCACTACAAAGGCCTCGTACACCGACGCTCTCGTAGAGCGGAGCTTGCTCGAGCTTGCTCCGCTGCCCAGGCTGTTGTGGGTTCGGACTTGTCCGAACGCTCTTGGCCGGCGCAGGGCAGAAGCGTCCAGACAAGTCTGGACCTACAGAAGCTCGAAGAGCCGCACATCCTGCCGAGCAAGCTCGGCACTACCAAGGCCTCGTACACCGACGCTCCCGTAGAGCGGAGCTTGCTCCGCTGCTTTGGCTGGGCTTTGGCTGGGCTTTGGCTGTCTCTCGCGCCGGTCCGCCGCAGGTGCCCGGCACCAAGCAACTCGCTAGACTGCCTCGAATCAACTCTTGTGAGCGATGCCATGTCCCAGGACGAACAGAAACGCCGCTCGGCGCAGGCGGCCATGCGCTATGTCGAGGACGGCGCGGTGATCGGTGTCGGCACCGGTTCCACGGTGAACCGGTTCATTCCGCTACTGGCCGAGCGCAAGCACGATATCGAGGGCGCGGTGTCCAGTTCCGAAGCCAGCACCGCGCTGCTCAAGCAGTACGGCATCCGCGTGCTCGAACTGAACAGCACCGGTGATCTACCGGTGTACATCGACGGCGCCGACGAATGCGATCCCCACTTCCGCCTCATCAAGGGCGGCGGCGCGGCGCTGACCCGCGAGAAGATCGTCGCTGGCGCCAGCCGCAAATTCGTCTGCCTGATCGATGACAGCAAGCGCGTGGACCTGCTCGGCGCCTTTCCGCTGCCGATCGAAGTGATTCCGATGGCGCGCAGCTTCGTGGCCCGCCAGATCGTCAAGCTCGGCGGCCAGCCGGTGCTGCGCGAGGGCGTGCTGACCGACAACGGTTGCCAGATCCTGGATGTGCACGGCATGCGCATCACCCACCCGGAACAGCTGGAGCGCGATCTCAATCAGGTGCCCGGCGTAGTCACCGTGGGCCTGTTCGCGCTGCGCAAGGCCGATGTGGTGATCTGCAACGGCACCGAGCTGTAGGCTCGCCGGGCCGGAGCGGCTTCGAGGAGGGACGCGCGCCTGCGTGGCCGCTCTTGATCTCCTGGCCAAACGGCGCCACCCCGGGGCCCCTCGGCCTTCTACGCCAAACCCGGGCTGACGGCCCCTGGTTGATGCGTCATTGCGAGGAGCGCAGCGACGATGCAATCCAGTGCTTTTCGGCACGCCTCTGGATTGCTTCCCCCGGATCAATTCCGGGGTCGCAATGACGCCGCGGCGCTGCGGCGCGGCGCCCTGCCATCGACACCCGCGACCTCGGGCACGCACGGCTTTTACTCATGCCCAATGGTCATATCGGGCCCGTGACTGGCTGATATCGTGGCCGTCTGAACGTCCAGACGTCCGATCATATGACCATCGCCGCACTTGAACCCGCAGCCACCCGCGACATACTGCGCACTCGCGCACCCCGACCTGCCCCGCCCATGCTGACCCATCTCGACCGGCTCGAAGCCGAAAGCATCCACATCTTCCGCGAGGTCGCGGCCGAGTTCAGCAATCCCGTCATGCTCTATTCGGTGGGCAAGGACAGCTCGGTGCTGCTGCACCTGCTGCGCAAGGCCTTCTACCCGGCCCGACCGCCGATACCGCTACTGCATATCGACACCACCTGGAAATTCCGGGAAATGATCGCCTTCCGCGACAGCCTGCCGGAACGCTTCGGCATCGATGTGCGGGTCTACACCAACCAGCAGGGCCTGGCCCAGGGCATCTCGCCGGTCACCCATGGTGCCAGCGTCCACACCGACATCATGAAAACCCAGGCGCTGCGCCAGGCACTGGATCATTACCGTTTCGATGCCGCCATCGGCGGCGCCCGTCGTGACGAAGAGAAATCCCGGGCCAAGGAGCGGGTGTTTTCCTTCCGCAGCGCCGAACACCGCTGGGATCCGAAGAACCAGCGCCCGGAGCTGTGGAATGTCTACAACACCCGCGTGCACAAGGGTGAGAGCGTGCGTGCCTTCCCGCTGTCGAACTGGACCGAACTCGACATCTGGCTGTACATCTTCCGCGAACAGATTCCGGTGGTACCGCTGTACTTCGCCGCACCGCGGCCGGTGGTCGAACGCGATGGGGCCTTGATCATGGTCGACGACCACCGCTTGCCGCTGAAACCCGGCGAGGTGCCCGAGCAGCGTTCGGTGCGCTTCCGCACGCTGGGCTGCTATCCGCTGACCGGCGCGGTCGAATCCAAGGCCGATACGCTGGAGGCGGTCATTGCCGAAATGCTGATCGCGCGCACCTCAGAGCGCCAGGGCCGGGTCATCGACCACGATCCTGCGGCCTCGATGGAGAAGAAGAAGCAGGAGGGCTATTTCTGATGGACCACATCGCCCTGAGCGCCGCCGCCGACCCCGAGAGCGAGATCGCGGCCTACCTGAAGCAACACGAACACAAGTCGCTGCTGCGATTCATCACCTGCGGCAGCGTCGATGACGGCAAGAGCACGCTGATCGGACGCCTGCTGCACGACAGCCTGCAGCTCTTCGACGATCAACTGGCAGCGCTGGAGACCGACAGCCGCAAGCATGGCACCCAGGGCGAAGCCATCGACTTTGCGCTGCTGGTGGACGGTCTCAGCGCCGAGCGCGAGCAGGGCATCACCATTGATGTCGCCTACCGCTATTTCAGTACCGAGCGCCGCAAGTTCATCGTCGCCGACTGCCCCGGCCACGAGCAGTACACCCGCAACATGGCCACCGGCGCATCCACGGCGGATCTGGCGGTGGTCCTGATCGATGCCCGCAAGGGCGTGCTCACGCAGACCCGTCGACACAGCTACATCGTCGCCCTGCTCGGCGTGCGCCAGGTGATACTGGCGGTCAACAAGATGGACATGGTCGACTACCGGCAATCGGTGTTCGAGACCATCGCCGAGGAATACCGGGCGCTGGCGGAACAGCTCGGCATCGCCAGCGTGCACTGCGTGCCGATGTCGGCGCTCAATGGCGACAATGTCATGCATGGCTCGACCACCATGCCCTGGTACAGCGGCGCGCCGCTGCTGGAACTGCTGGAGCAGGCCGACAGTGATCGCGCCGAGCAGGATCTGGGCCTGCGCATGCCGGTGCAGTGGGTCAACCGGCCCGACTCGCACTTCCGCGGCTATGCCGGCACGCTGGTGTCCGGCGAGGTGCAGCCGGGCATGGAGATCGTCGCCCTGCCCTCCGGCGCCCGCAGCCGCGTCGCCCGCATCGTCAGCGCCGATGGTGATCTTTCGCGCGCTGGCGCCGGCCAGGCCGTCACCCTGACCCTGCGCGATGAAATCGACATCAGCCGCGGCGACGTCATCGCCGCCGCGCGCAGCCCCTCCGAAGTGGCCGATCAGTTCGCCGTGCATCTGCTGTGGATGGGCGACGAGCCGCTGTTGCCCGGTCGCCCCTACTGGCTGAAACAGGGCAGCCGCAGCGTCAGCGCCCAGATCGGCGAGATCAAGCACAAGGTCGACGTCAACACCCAACAGCATCTGGCGGCCAAGCGCCTGGAGCTGAACGAGGTTGGCTATTGCAACATCAGCCTTGGCGCACCGATTGCCTTCGAGCGCTACGCCGACAATCGCGCGCTCGGCGGCTTCATCCTGATCGACCGCCAGAGCAACGCCACCGTCGCCTGCGGCACCATCGATTTCGCGCTGCGCCGCGCCAGCAATGTGCACCGGCAACGGCTCAGCATCGATCGCGCCGCGCGCGCCGCCATCAAGGGCCAGCAGCCGCGCTGCCTGTGGTTCACCGGATTGTCCGGCTCGGGCAAGTCGACCATCGCCAATCTGGTCGACCGCCGCCTGCATGGCGCCGGCTACCACACCTATCTGCTAGACGGCGACAACGTCCGCCACGGCCTCAACAAGGATCTGGGATTCACGCCGGAAGATCGCGTCGAGAACATCCGCCGCATCGCCGAAGTGGCCAAGCTGATGACCGACGCCGGCCTGATCGTGCTGGTCAGCTTCATCTCGCCCTACCGCTCCGAGCGCGATCTGGCCCGCAGCCTGTTCGCCCCCGGCGAGTTCCTCGAGATCTTCGTCGACACCCCGCTGGAAGTCTGCGAACAGCGCGACGTCAAAGGCCTCTACGCCCGCGCCCGCGCCGGTCTCATCCCCAATTTCACCGGCATCGACGCGCCCTATGAAGAACCGGAGAACCCGGAACTGCATCTGCGCAGCGCCGAGGCGCCGGTGGAGGAACTCGCCGAACAAGTACTGCGGGCGCTGGAGGTGGAGCAGTGAGGCACATCCTGCCGAGCAAGCTCGGCACGTGAGAGCCTAGGCCACCGTCGCTTTGGTAGAGCGGAGCTTGCTCCGCTGCTTCTGCTGGGCTTTGGCTGTTGCTTCTGGGCTACAAGCACATCCTGCCGAGCAAGCTCGGCACTACAAAGGCCTCGCACGACGTCGCTTTGGTAGAGCGGAGCTTGCTCCGCTGCTTCTGCTGGGCTTTGGCTGTTGCTTCTGGGCTACAAGCACATCCTGCCGAGCAAGCTCGGCACAACAGCCTCGTACCCCGCAGCTTTGGTAGAGCGGAGCTTGCTCCGCTGCTTTTGCTGGGCTTTGAACTTTGACCTGAAACCAGCACGGCGCACCCAGGCTCAATCCAGATCCGCCATGCCCGCAATCCACCGGCACCACCAGTGCGGATAATCCTCAATCCTTGCCACAAGCCCGCGCCGCAAGGGATTGGCTACGATGTACCGAGCCTGGGCCCGAAAATCTTCGTCCGCGCGTAGCTGGTGATCATAGAAACCTGGCTGCCAGATGGGCCCCGATTGCCCTCGGCTTCGGTTTACGGCGATTGCACTGCGCGACTTCAAGCCCTGAACCAGACGACTGAGGTCGATGCCCGAACGCAATTCGATCATCCAGTGCAGATGATCCGGCATCACCACCCATGCGTGCGATTCAGCGAAATTCTGAGGCACGCGGCGAATCTCCTCGGCCACCAGTTGGGCCGCTTGGGCTGAAGCAAACACCGGAATCCGGCCCAGAGATACGGTGGTGATCACATACCAGAGACCAACCTGCGATTGACGGCCGTGCAGCAGTCTAGGACTGGCCATGGGCATCGGACCAGAGAGTTGGCAAGGGCCAAGATTGTTGGCGCGATATGGACGTCTTGCAAGCTCCGGCGGAGCGGAGCACACCCTGCCGAGCAAGCTCGGCACTACAAAGGCCTCGTACACCGCCGCTTTCGTTGCACACCCTGCCGAGCAAGCTCGGCACTACGAAGGCCTCGTACACCGCCGCTCTCGTAGAGCGAAGCTTGCTCCGCTGCTTCTGCTGGGCTTGTGCCCTCTACGCAGCGCCAGTTTCGGTCGCAAGCGCCTGCAACACCCCACGCCACCTGCCCATGGCCGAGTCACGCGAATAACCTCGCTCGATCATTGCCCGGGCCTTGCTGCCAAACTCGGCGCAGCGGGCCTTGTCGGCCGCCAGTTCGGCAATGACGGCCGCGAGCTCAGGTCCCTTGCCGGCTTCGATCGCGATACCGCACTGGTGATCCGCCACCAGGCTGGCGCTTTCGCCTTCCGGATCACCGCAGAACAGGATTCCGCGACCGGCTGCAGCGATGCTGTAGAGCTTGCTTGGCAGCACCAGGCCCTCGAATTCGGGGCGCAGGCTGACGTAGTGCATGTCGCCAGCGGCCAGCGTGTCGGCCAGTTCCGCCTCCGGTTGCAGCGGCAGAAAACTGAAACTGTCCAGGCGCTCGGTGGCGACGATGGCTTGCAGCAGGGCCAGGCGCGGTCCGGAGCCCACGATCAGAAACCTGATCTTCGGGTTGGCCCGCAGCTGATGGGCGGCAGCAATCAGGGTATCGAACTCGTGCACGCGACCCAGGTTGCCGGAATAGGCGAGCACGAAGTCGTCGTCGGCAAAATGCCGGCGCCGCAGGGAAGAATGACCGATGGCGCGGGGCTGCAAACGGTCATCGCGCGCCCAGTTCGGAATCAGTGTCGTGCGGGCACCGGCCGATTGCATCAGCTGGCCCATGCCCGCGCTGATCACGACCACCTGGTCGGCACGTCGCAGGGCTGCGTTTCGCAGCCAGCGCAGCGGCGCCAGTGCCAGCGCCAGCCAGCGCGAGGGCCAGTAACGCTGCACCACATCGGGATAGACGTCCTGACTCCAGTGTATGGCCCGTGCGCCCGCGCGCTGGGCAGCCGTGATGGCCAGCGGATAGAACAAGGGCGGATCACTGCAGACGATCACCACATCACCCGCCTGCAGCTCGCGCCGCAGAAGGCGCCACGCGCGCCACGCGAAAGTCGGCCAGGAAGCGAGCTTGGCGACCATGCCGGTGGGCCCGCTCACAAGCCGGTCGATCAGGATTCGTCTGATCGAATCGCCGTTCCCAGCGTCAGGCCCATCCGCGCCCCGCGCACGGCTCAGCAGCACCACCTCGGAACCCTCCGCCTGCAGCAGATCGATCACCTCACCACACAACACCGCGGTCGGCGCCGGATCTGGCGGCAGCCATTGGTTGATCATCCACACCCGCGGTCCTGGGGCCCGGCTTCCATCCGATGCAGCAATCGTCATGCGCGGCCCCGTCCGCGGTGGGCCGAGCAAAAAGCCCAGCCAGAGCAGCGGAGCAAGCTCCGCTCTACCAAAGCAACGGTGTACGAGGCTGTTGTAGTGCCGAGCTTGCTCGGCAGGATGTGCGGCTTTCGAGACAGCGACGGGCCATTCGCGCAAGCAGAAGCCCAGCCAGAGCAGCGGAGCAAGCTCCGCTCTACCAAAGCCGCGGTGTACGAGGCTGTTGTAGTGCCGAGCTTGCTCGGCAGGAAGTGCGGCTTTCGAGACAGTGACGGGCCATTCGCGCAAGCAGAAGCCCAGCCAGAGCAGCGGAGCAAGCTCCGCTCTACCAAAGCAACGGTGTACGAGGCTGTTGTAGTGCCGAGCTTGCTCGGCAGGGTGTGCGGCTTTCGAGACAGCGAC
>JALHRS010000043.1 GCA_022841325.1 Lysobacterales bacterium
ACGCGTCAGCGCCAATGGTAGTGTGCATCCGCATGCGAGAGTAGGTCATCGCCAAGCACCTTTTAAACACCACAACGCCCAGTCCATCGACTGGGCGTTGTGCTATCTGGCGTTTGGGAAATCTTCCGGGTTTGCCGGTCTTTCCTCATCACGACGCCGGTCGCCACGATGAGCTCTCATCCTGCCCCAGAGCGCGCTATCTTTGCCGTAGAGATTGCAGGAGAAAGGGCTTATGCGGATCGCGGTACTGACGGTTTCCGATACCCGGCACGCAGCGAACGACACCTCGGGCGACTATCTGGCCGCTGCTCTTACGGATGCCGGTCACCAACTGCACGAGCGGGCCATCCTGGCGGATGATCGCTACCTGCTGAGAGCGCTGGTTTCGCAGTGGATCGCCGACCCCGCCTGTCAGGTGATCCTGATGACCGGTGGCACCGGCTTCACCGGCCGGGACAGCACGCCGGAAGCCATCGAACCGCTGCTCGACAAGACCATGCCGGGATTCGGCGAGTTGTTTCGCGCGCTTTCCTACAAGGACATCGGCACCTCCGCACTGCAATCAAGGGCTTTCGCCGGCCTGGCGAACGGCACCATTGTGGTCGCGCTGCCAGGCTCCACCGGCGCATGCCGCCTGGCCTGGACTGAGATCCTGCAACATCAACTGGATGCCAGCACGCGACCGTGCAACCTCGCGGAGCTGCGCACGCGATTTCTTGAGCGATGACCGAAATCTCGATGCGGAAACCGCTGGATTGCAGAAGTTGATGGCGATGTCCGCTAGTGAACACGAGCCCACCTCGGCCTGATCGAATCCGAACAGCATTCGGATGCTGCTTGGGTGTAAAGAACTGCGCTGCGCCGAAAAAGACATATAAAACAATGTGATAGCAGTGACACCCAGGCTGGCATGCTGTTTGCTCTACTGAGTTCATGGATATCGCACGCCCTGATCTCAAGAAACAACGCCAGCGCCGGCAGGCCATGTATGCAGCGGTAGCGCTGCTGGTACTGATAGCTTCCGGCTTTGCCATTTCCCGCCTGGAGCCCGCTGCGCCGACCGTGCAGCGCCAATCGGTGTGGATTGATACCGTCAAGCGCGGCGATCTGCTGCGCGAAGTGCGCGGCCCAGGGCAATTGGTCCCCAAGGAGATTCGCTGGCTCTCGGTGGACACGACCGCGCGCGTGGATCAGATCGTGATTCGACCAGGCGCGACCGTCGAGCCCGATACCCTGATCCTGAAACTCAGCAATGCCGAGATCGACGATCAGGTGCTCGGCGCAAGAGCGGCAGTAGAGGCCGCCAAGGCTGATCTCGAAGCGAAGCGCATTGGCCTCGAGAGCCAGGTACTGGATCAGCGAGCGCAGATTGCAGCGGTCCAGGCCGATCAGGAGGGCGCACGACTGCAGGCCGAGGCCGAGGGTGAGCTCAATCGCAAGGGCATCGTCTCTTCGCTCCAGTATCGGCAGACTCAGCTGCGAGCGGATCAACTGGTGGTGCGACTGGACATCGAACAGCAGCGGCTGGCGATGCTGAAGCGCAATCTGGACGCCCAACTGGCTGCCGAGCGCTCGCGCCTGGCTCAACTGGAAAACACCTTGCTGCTGCGGCAGCGTCAAGCGGACGGACTCTCGGTGCGTGCCGGCATGCACGGCATCCTGCAGGTGATTGCAGTCGAGGAAGGTCAGCAGATCACGGCGGGAGTCAACCTCGCCCGGGTCGCTCAGCCAGATGTGTTGCGCGCTGAGTTGCGCGTCCCGGAAACTCAGGCCAAGGACGTCAAGGTTCAGCAGAGTGTGCGCGTGGATACCCGCAACGGCATCGTTCCCGGTGTGGTCGTGCGCATCGATCCGGCAGTTCAGAACGGCACCGTGCAGGTGGACGTAGATCTGACCGGTTCGCTGCCACCGGGCGCCCGTCCCGATCTGTCGGTCGATGGCACCATCGAGATCGAGAAACTCAGCAATGTGCTGTACGTCGGGCGGCCGGCCTTTGGTCAGGCCGAGAGTCGCACCACGCTGTTCCGACTGGATGCCGACAACGAGACCGCTCGGCGTGTTCCGGTGGAACTGGGCCGGGCGTCCGTCAGCCTGATCGAAATTACCCGCGGCCTTGAACCTGGCGACCAGGTGATCCTGTCCGATACCAGCAGCTACGACCAGCACGACCGCCTGCGGTTGCGCTGATCCGAACTCCCGAGGAAAGCCCCATGACGACTGCCAACGCCCTGATTTCCCTTCGAGACGTCGCCAAGGTCTATCTGACCGAAGATGTCGAGACCCACGCACTGAGTGGCATCCACCTGGATATCCGCAAGGGCGAGTACATCTCCATTTCGGGCCCTTCAGGTTGCGGCAAATCCACGCTGCTGGCCATCCTCGGCCTGCTCGATACCCCCAGCAGCGGCAGCTACGAGATCAACGGCCGCTCGGTGGGATCGATCAGCGCCAATGAACGGGCCAAGATTCGCAACAAGGAAATCGGCTTCATCTTTCAGGCCTTCAATCTGATCGGCGATCTCACCGTGTTCGAAAACGTCGAGCTGCCGTTGACCTATCGCACCGGACTGAACAAGGCCGAGCGCAGGAAGAAGGCCCAGCAGGCACTGGACCGGGTCGGGATGGCCCATCGGCTCAAGCACTATCCCTCACAGCTTTCCGGGGGTCAGCAGCAGCGCGTCGCCGTGGCCCGTGCGCTGGTCGGTGATCCCTCGATATTGCTGGCCGATGAGCCGACCGGAAACCTCGACTCCAAGAACGGCGAGGCGGTCATGGTGCTGCTGGACGAACTCCACAGCGCCGGCGCCACCATCTGCATGGTCACGCATGACCCGCGCTACGCCGATTTTGCCGAGCGCAAGGTTTTCATGTTCGATGGCCGCGTCGTCGACGAGGAAACCATGCACCAGTTGCGGCACGAAGAAGATGCCCGCATACGCCGCGCCGCAGTCGGCGAATAAGACCGGGGCCCTGCCATGACCTTCGTCATCGCCGAATTGCGCCAGAGCTGGCGGGCGCTGCTGCATCAACCGGGCAGCAGCCTGCTCACGGTATTCGTGCTGGCCCTGGGACTGGCTGGCGTGATCGGCATGTTGTCGATCATCAAGTCCCTGGTCTGGGATCCGCTGCCCTATCCAAACGCTGACCAGATCCTGACGGTGGGCTGGCGTGACCGGGCCAACAGCGGGCCCAATCTGCAGTCACTGGACGCCGAGCAATTCCTGCAGTGGCAGGAACGCCTGGATGGTCAGGCTGAACTGGCCGGTAGCGGCAACGCCACTGTCAATCTGGCCAGCCGCGACGGCGTGGAACGCCATGACGGTGCCTATGTGACCCACAACCTGTTCGCCATGCTCGGCGTGGACCCGGTGCTGGGTCGCGGGTTCACGGCCGAAGATGATCAGCCGGGTGCAGCCGCTGTGGTCCTGCTGTCGCACGAACTCTGGCGCAACCGATTTGCCAGTGACCCGGCAGTCGTTGGCAGCCCGATTCGGGCGAACGCGCAAGCGGCCACGATCATCGGGGTCATGCCGCCGGACTTCAGCTTCCCGCATCGGGAAGCGGTATGGCTGCCAGCACAGGTGACTCGCTCAGCGGGTCCGCTGCCGGATCGCTATCTGGACAGCTTCGCCCGCCCCCTGTCCGCGGACGGGTCCGCTGCTATCCGGACCACGCTGGAATCGTGGCTGGCCGATCAGGTCGTCGCCGACGCGGCGCGCTGGTCCGCCGTCGAAGTGGATTCCGAGCCCCTGGCGATGCTGTACGCGAACCGCGAAACCCGGCTGATTCTGAACCTCATGCTCGCTAGCGTCAGTCTGGTCCTGCTGGTGGCCTGTGCCAATGCGGCCAATCTGATGCTGGCCCGCACCCTGGCCCGCAGCCGAGACCTG
This sequence comes from Lysobacterales bacterium, assembly GCA_022841325.1. Classification (GTDB taxonomy): domain Bacteria; phylum Pseudomonadota; class Gammaproteobacteria; order Xanthomonadales; family SZUA-5; genus JADKFD01. The sequence continues at coordinate 3,891 of JALHRS010000043.1, forward strand.
GCCTTGCGCGTGACCCTGGGCGCGAGTCGCGGACGGGTTGGTCTGTACCTGCTGGCGCAGAGCCTGATGCTGACGCTGCTGGCAACGCTGCTGGCGCTGCCACTCGCACAATGGGGTGTCGGTTGGGTGGTCGCCGCATTTGCCGGCACCGATGAAGAGATCGCACCGTGGTTTGATCCGAGCATCGACGCCGGTATGGCCGCGATGGCGGTGGCCGTGGCGCTGCTGTCGGCGCTGCTGGTCGCGGTGCTGCCGGTGGCACGCCTGCGAGTGGATTCGCTCGCGAGCGGTCTGCGCGAGGGTGGGCGGGCGGTATCAGCCGGCGGCATCGGCAAGCTCAGCCGCATTCTGGTGGTGGCCCAGCTGGCGATGGCCTGCGTCGTGTTGTTGTCTACCCTGGTGATGGTCAGAGGGGTCTCTGAACTGGCGAAAACCGATCTCGGCATCAACCCGGACCATCTGCTGACAGCGCGCGTTGCCCTGTTTGAGCAGCTCTATCCGGCCGACGCCGACACCGTCGGTTATTTCAGGAAACTCGTGGACGAATTGCGGCTGCAGCCGGAGGTCGTCGCGGCAGGTGCAGGGACCACCCTGCCCGGGCTGATGGCAGCCACCGAGCAGGTGCTGCCTGAAGGATTCGCTGCGGCCAATGCGCAGGGACAGCGGGTACGTTACGCGGCGGTGGACGATGGATTCCTGGCTACCTATGAGGTGGAACTGCGTTCGGGCCGCGGTTTTGACAGCCGCGACACTGCCGACTCCGACCCTGTGGCCATCATTGACGAGCGCTTTGCAGCCCATCTGTTTGCCGGCGCCGACCCGATTGGGCGACGGCTGCGGATACCGGCTCAGGGTGACAACGCCCGCTGGCATACCGTCATCGGCGTGGTCGAGAACCTGCAACTGGAAGACGCCGGGGACCCGCTGCTACCGAATGTGCTGGTGGCCTTGCCGCAGTCTCCGCAACGATTCGTCAGCGTCGTGGTCCGCACCCGCGCCGATCCGCAGCAGTTCAAGACCCGGCTGACCGAAATCATTCGCTTGCAGGGTCCGGACACCCCGGCCTACTGGCTCCGAAGTTACGACGAGGTGATCCGGGTGGCGATGGTCGGGGAGCGGGTGGTCTCGGGCATGTTCACGGCCTTCGGGCTGGTCACACTGGTACTGGCAGCCGCAGGTCTGTATGGACTGATCGCACAACTGGTCAGTCAGCGTACCCGCGAGATCGGGGTGCAGCGCGCGCTGGGGGCGCCGGGTTCGGCGGTATTACGGCGGCTCCTGGGTCAGACCATGGGCCAGGTGCTGATCGGCCTGGTTCTGGGCGTTACCCTGGCGATTCCCTTCGCCGGATCGATCGCTCAGGCCATGCCCAGCTTGCCAGCAGATCCGCTGGCCATTCCGCTATTGATCGCGATTCTGTTGACCGTGTCCGTACTCGCCGTGGTGATGCCCGCCCGCCGCGCACTGGCCGTGGACCCCACAGTGGCCCTGCGCGACGAATAAGGACCCTGATCATGAATCTGCTGCTGTCGGCGATCCAACGCCTGCGCCGCTCACCGGGTTATACGCTTGGGCTTCTGGCCACCATGACCCTGGGGCTGTGCCTGACGATCACCATGTTCGCCATCGTCCATGGCGTCGCCTTTGCGCCCTTGCCCTATCGGGACGACCAGCAAATCGTGGTGATCGAATCGCAGCGCCTGCAGAGCGGCGCCGACAGCGGCATCACGCCGCGGGATGCGCTGACCGTCCTGCCGCAGCAACCGGGCCTGCAGAGTTTTGGTTACTACACCTGGGGCGGTGCCGACCTTCTGGTCGGCGACAAGCCCAAGGTCTTGACCGTCAACTCGGTCAACGCAGGGTTCTTCGAGACCCTCGGTGTGCAACCCCTGCTCGGCAGGGCCATACAGCCTGACGATCTGGGTCAGGCTCGCGCCGTGATCAGCTACCAGACCTGGCAACGCGAACTCGGGGCCGATCCGGACATCATCGGTAAAACCGTCCAACTGAACTGGATCTCTCCGGAAATCGTCGGCGTCATGCCGCCCACATTTGAGTATCCCAGCGACGCCGTGGCGCTGTGGATCGCGACCGACGAATCCCAGTATCGAACGATGGAGCCCGGCGCATACAACAATGCCCGATTCATTCAAGGCATCGGTCGGCTGCGACCTGAGGTAACACCCGCAGAGTTCAACGCGCACCTGACGGCCGCCGCGGGCACTCTCGCGGGAGATGCCTGGGTGCTGCAGGCGCAGAGCCTGCTGGACGCCACCATTGGCTCCCGACGCGACCTGTTGTTGGCCTTGCTCGGTATTTCGCTGCTGGTGCTGCTGATCGCCTGCGCCAATGCGGCGCACCTGGTCATGGTGCGAGCCCATGAGCGCTTGTCTCGGTTCGGCATACAACGTGCGCTAGGCGCCAGTCAGGCGCGCATCGCTCTGGAGTTTCTGGCCGAGGTCATGATCATCAGTGGCCTGGCCTTGTGTTTGTCACTCGCTTTTTCAGGCCTGGGTCTGAGCCACTTTGTCGGATTGCTCGACAGCGGCTTGCCGCGCAGTACCGAAGTCGCCATCTCGCTGCCGGTGCTGGTGTTCGCAGCGGCCAGCGCGCTGGTGGTGCTGATGATCTGCGGTGCCTGGCCGGCCTTGCGCCTGCATCGTAGCGGCATTACCGAGGCGCTGACCCGCCGTGTAGGCACCGGTCCGCGCGGCCTGGGTGTAGAGCGCGGTCTGCCGATCGTCGCGCTGGCCCTGTCAATCGCTGCGCTGTCGACCGCTGCGCTGCTGGCGATCAGCGCCCAAAGGCTGGCGGAGCAGGATCAGCTGGCTACTGTCGACCGGATGTTGGCCTTGCAGATATTCCCGGACAGCCGCGATGGCGCCGAATTCCTGCCGCGAATGAAGCGCATGCTTGAGGCAGTAGCCGCCATTCCCGGGGTCGAGCAGGCGGCGTACATGAGCGGTGCACCATTCACGCTGGTGGGCAGCCTGAATCTGGATGTGTCGCTGCCCGGCGCCGCCGAAAACGACTCGCAGACGCTGGCGGCACGCGTGATCGAAGGCCCGGCCATGCAGTCGCTGGGCGTCAACGTCTTGCGAGGACGTGGGTTCAGCGACAGCGACCGAGCCGGTGCGGCGAAGGTTGCCGTGCTCAATGAACGGGCGGCGCGTGAACTGTTCGCGGGCGAAGAGGCGGTGGGCGCAACGATTCAGGTGCCCCCGCTTGGAACCAGCGGGGAACCGGCTTCCTTTGAGGTGGTGGGTATCGTCGAGAACCGCAAGATCGACCGCGTCGATGGCGACAGCGCCAGAGCCGAGGTGTGGCTGGTGTTTGAGCAATATCCGGTGCCCTGGGGCAGTCTGCTGCTGTCCGGTCCGCTGCCGCCGAAGTCGCTGATTCGTCAGGCCGAGATGGCGATCTGGCAGGTCGAGCCCGGCCTCGGCATCTACCGCAGCTTCGCCCCCGCCGACGATCGTGACGCCCAACTGGCCAGTCCACGTTTCTTCGCCCGCAACGCCGGTGCCTTCGCCGCCTTTGCGCTGGCCCTGTCGATCGTGGGCGTCTACGGGGTACTGGCAGTTGATCTGTCGCGCCGGCGCCGCGAACTGGCGCTACGGGCGGCTCTGGGCGCCACCCCTGCTCGGGCGCTGCGTTTCGTGGCGTCCAAGGGCCTTGCGATTGGCCTGCCAGGCATTTTGCTGGGTCTGCTGCTGGCCGCCTTCATGGCCGAAGGCGTGCGCGGGCTGCTCTTTGATGTCGGCGCGATCGCACCCTGGGTTGTCGCTGCTTCCGGTCTGCCGCTGCTGTTGCTGACCGCGCTGGTGTGCTGGACTCTGGCGCGACGCGCGGCGCGCATTGCGCCCAATCTGGCTCTGCGGGAGGAGTGACGATCAAGGAGGTCCTTGCAACGGCGCAAGAGCGAGAATTCGCGGGTTGCCGTGAACGTAGGTCAGGTTGACGGCGACGCCGTCTACGTGACGTTGGTCGGGCTGTGCGGAACACCAGAGCGGCGCCGCAGCGCCGCGCCCCCCAAAGAGCCGGCCGGTCGCGTCCCCCGATTGCTCCGCTCACATTGACACAACAACGATTCACTAAACCCATTCCGCGAAAGGAACCGCCGTGATCCGCCTCGAAAAGCTGGAAAAATCCGTACCCGCCGGTCAGGGCCGTCTGTGGTTGCTGCGGCAGATCAATCTGGCCGTGACCGCCGGCGAATTCATCGCCATCACCGGTCCCTCCGGCGCTGGCAAGAGCACGCTGCTGTCCATACTCGGTTTGATGGACAGCGAATTCGAAGGTCATTACCAGCTCGATGGTCAGGTGGTGGACAAGCTCGCCCCGAAGGCGCGTCAGGCGCTGCAGCGCGAGGCCATCGGTTTCATCTTTCAGCAGTACCACCTGATCGACGATCTGACCGTGGCCGAGAATCTGGACCTGCCGCTGTCCTATCGCAATGTGCCCGGCGCCGAGCGCAAGGCGCGGGTGGCGGACATCCTCGACCGCTTCCAGATCGTCGGCAAGAAGGACCTCTATCCGCGTCAGCTGTCTGGTGGACAGCAGCAGTTGGTGGCCGTCGCCCGCGCCACGATCTCGCGTCCGAAAGTGCTGCTGGCCGATGAACCCACCGGCGCGCTGCACACCAGTCAGGGCGAGATGATCATGGCGCTGCTGGAAGAGCTGCATCGCGATGGCGCCACCATCCTGATGGTGACCCACAACCAGGCCAATGCCGCCCGCGCCCAGCGCCGGGTGAATCTGCTGGATGGCTGGATCAGCGACAGCTGAGCCTCAGGGCCCGGTGCGGTTGCCGGTATCGAGCGCACGCTCTTCGAGCAGGCCGTTCATCAGCTCGATCAGGGCTGGCAGGGATTGTTCCGTCGCATTGAGTCACACTCCTGGAAGGGTGGGTTCCGGGCGGCAAGGCTGGCGCGGTCGGCACCGCTGCGCAATGATGTCCACCGCAAGCCCTTTTCGCGGTTCGACTGAAATGCGTGCCTGGGTGGCGCTGATAATTCTGCTGGTATTGGCGGCGTGGGTCTTGCAGGACACGCGCCAGTCCACGGTGGGTGCGCCATCGGTGCCGATATCGGAGTCATCGGTGGCAGCGGCTGCGGTCGATAGCCCCGGTGCATTTGCAGTGCTCCATGGCGACGATCCGGCAGCGGCTCTGCAGCGCCTGTCGGGTCCGGAAGCGCGGCGCTTGCGCGAGCAGATCGATAGTGCCTGCCGGTCCTTGGCCATCCTCGAACTGGATGGTCGGACCGAGCCCGATCCGCGGCGCGATCCCGCTCGCCAGGAACTCTCGCGCCGCTGCGCCGACATGCCGGTGCCGTCGATGGATGTCAGAACCAGCGAGACGCCGCTGCCAAGCGAGCCCGATGAAAGACCCGATCCGGCCACAGTACGACAGGCGCTCGCGCAACTGTACCATGCGGTCAAGCCGCAGGATCTGGTCGACGCCTGGCTGGAGGCCTATCGCCTGGGGGCACTGCCGCAGGCGCAGATCTTCGCCGACCGGCGCCTGTTGCTGCCGGGCGAGGCTGAGCAACTGATCCGGGTGGTGCTGGACTGGCGCGAGTGTGCGCAATGGAATGCCTGCGATGGCGACAGCCTGATGACCCTGCGGGTGTGCGCGCTGCACGGTTGCGAACCCGGCAGCGACATGCGCGCCGCCTGGCACCAGGCACTGGCACCGCGCGATATGGAATCGGCGCTGGCCATCCATGCCTGGCTCGACCGTTTCCAGCAGGGGCCGCCGCCATGAGGACGCGCTGGTTCCTGCTGGCGTGCCTGATCCTCGTCGGGCTCATGGCGGGCTGGTATCTCGGCAGCGCCCAAACCGGATCGTCGCCGGCAGCGGGAAGTGCCGCTGTACTCGCGCCCGGGCCGGCCGAGGCACCCTTGCCGGACTGGCCGAAGCCAGCCTCCGCTGAAGCCAGACAGGCCCTTCAGGTGCGCACCGCCGCCGATCTGCGCAGCGCTCTGGAGGCGGCACGGCGGGCCTTGCCCGTCGATGCGCCGCAGCTGCATGCGCTGGCCGAGGAAGTGCGGGTGAGCTGTTCGGTGGCGCGCCGGCCGGATGCGTCCAGCCGACGGGTGGACGATGATCCCAACCGCGAGCCGTGGATCAGCGAATTGATGCGCCGCTGTGCGGGTCTGCTCGACAGCGATCTGGATCCGCCGCCGGACTACGGCCCCCAGACCGCCCAGCGCAATGCCGAGCTACCGGATTGGGTGGAAGCCTTCGTCTCGCAGCAGGCGGCGCTGGAGCTCTCCTGGCGGCACCTGCGCGGCACGGCGGACGCCTCCTTGCTGGCCGCTGCGTTGCGCTTTCTGCTGGAGCACGAGGCGCTGCCGATGAGCCGGATCTTTGCCGGCACCGGAGTGCCTGCTCGCGCCGATATCGACAATGCCTTGATGCCGGCAGCAGACTGGATTGCCTGCAGCCGCAGCGCCTCCTGCGGCAGTCAGGGCATCTGGACGCTTTACACCTGCGCCCAGTTCGGCTGCCCTCCGGGCAGCGACCTGCCGCTGGCCCTGTATCGACTGCTGCCGCCGCAGCAATTCGAGATTGCCCAGCGCATCGTCCGCTGGGCGCAGCGCGGCGCGCCGGGATGATCGGCTCAGCTCTTGCGGCGCGACTTGTCGCTGTCGGCCGGATCGCGCGGCAAACCGGGCGAACCCGGTGGTGCTGGCGGCGGCGGCTTGCCGAAGCCCTGCTGCAGCTGGCGCCATAGTTCCAGATTGCGTTCGGTCAGATCGTTCATCACCGCCCACGGTGACTGTCCCAGCAGCGTGTTCAGCTGCTGCCGGAACTGCTGCTGCTGATCGAGGAAGATCTGCATGCTGCGTTCCAGATAGCTGCCCATGAAACCCTGCAGCGAATCGCCGTAGAAACGGATCAACTGCGACAGCAGCTGGGTGGTCAGCAGCGGCTGCCCCTGTTCCTCGCGCTCGGTGATGATCTGCAGCAGCACCGAGCGGGTGAGGTCCTGTTGGGTCTTCGCATCCTGAACTTCGAAGGCGTCGCCGTCCTGGACCAGCTGGCGGATATCCTCAAGCGTCACATACGACGAGATCTCGGTGTCGTAGAGCCGGCGGTTTGGGTACTTCTTGATGATGCGCGGACGGGACATCGTGGCCCTTTCTGGTATCGATCAGCATGCCTGCGGTTTGAAGGCTGGTGGCCGTATCGGCCACCAGCGGCGATTACCAACCCATGTAATGTCCACCATTGATGGACAGATTGGCGCCGGTAATCCAGGCGGCTTCCTCGTCGACCAGAAAGTTCACCGCATAGGCGATTTCGCTGGGATAACCCAGGCGTCCGGTCGGGATCTGGGCCACGATCTTGGCGCGCACGTCTTCGGGGACGGCCATGACCATGTCGGTGCCCACATAGCCCGGCGACACCGTGTTCACGGTGATCCCGAACTTGGCATTCTCCTGCGCCAGCGAGATCGTGAAGCCGTGCATGCCGGCCTTGGATGCGGCGTAGTTGGCCTGGCCATACTGGCCCTTCTGGCCGTTGATCGAGGAGATCTGGACGATGCGGCCCCACATGCGCGCGCGCATGCCCTCGATGACCGAGCGGGTGACGTTGTAGCAGCTGGTCAGATTGGTGGCGATGACATCCGACCACTGCATCGGCGACATGCGGTGAAAGGTGGTGTCACGGGTGATGCCGGCGTTGTTGACTAGAATGTCGATGCCGCCGAGCTTGGCTTCGATCTCCTTGACCATTTCCTGGCTGGACGCGAAATCGGCGACATCGCCAGGGACGATCAGGCAATCGACGCCATCGGCCTTGAGCTCTTCCTGCCAGGCCCTGGCCTTCTCTTCATTGCGGTAGTTGGTGGCAACCCGATGGCCGGCCTTGGTCAGGCGCTTGATCATGGCCGTGCCGATGCCGCCGGTTCCGCCGGTCACCAATGCGATGCGACTTGTCATATCCATCTCCCTCCCGGAAATTCCACAGATTCTACACACCGCAAACAGCCTTGCCCGCATTGGTGCATGACCGGACACCGGTATCTGCCCGGTGGCGGGCCTGTCAGGTACTCAAGTGTGCAAGTGTTCGGCGTCACCCGATCAATCTGCACCATCCGGCAGCGGCGCCAGCTGCCGGGGAACGCGATCGATCCGCCAGTGGCGGACCAGCCCATCCAGATGGCAGCGGCCCTCAGGGACCCGCTGTCCCAGCCAGGCGGCGATCTGCGGTAACTGCTGCTGAAACTCGCCGGGTGACAGCGCCGGCGCGAGATTCTGTTTGCTCAGCTTGTGACCGTCGGCACCGAGCAGCAGCGGCAGATGGGCATAGCGCGGCGTCGGCAATCCCAGACACTGCTGCAGGTAGATCTGGCGCGGAGTGGAATCGAGCAGATCGGCACCGCGGACGATGTCAGAGATCCGCTGCGCGGCATCGTCGACCACCACCGCCAGCTGATAGGCATAGGGACCATCGGCGCGGCGCAACACGAAATCACCGACCTCCTGCTGCAGATGCTGTCGGTAGCGACCTTGAATGCGGTCATGAAATTCAATCTCGAGGTCGGGCACGCGCAGTCGGATGGCCGCTGTACGCCCGGCATTGGCCGCGGACGCCCTGCAGGGGCCTCGGTGTATGCCCTTGCTGACGGCCAGATCGCTGCGGCTGCAGCGGCACTCGAAAGCCATTCCGGCATCCAGCAGTTGTGCCACTGCCTGCGCATAGGCCTCGCTTCGACGGCTCTGATACAGTACGGCAGCGTCGGAGTGGAGGCCGATGGCGTCCAGCAGGTCGAGGATCAGACGATCAGCGCCGGGCTGCTCGCGCGGTGGATCCAGATCCTCCATGCGGATCAGCCACTCACCGCCGTGGGCCCTGGCATCCAGCCAGCTGGCGAGGGCCGCCAGTGCCGATCCCAGATGCAGTGGGCCGGTGGGCGAGGGCGCGAATCGCCCGCGGTAGCCGGGCGTGGGGCTCATGTCGCGCCCACCCTCGAAGCCGGGAATGCGGCCGTTGCCCTCATGAGCCCGAGAAGGTTGCCTGAACAGGACTTCCGGCAGGCTTGAAAGCGCGGCGGGCAGCCCGCACACCGGAGGGGCGGATTAGCGAACCGCCGGCCGAAAAACGCCGAAGTGGTCGGTAGTTGCCGCATTTAGATCTGGTCTTCACGGTCATACCGGTGATCATGCTCAGCCTGAGCTGAAGGAGTTTAGCGATGTCGCGAGTGATGTTGTTCCTGGGTACCAATCTGGCCGTGCTGGTGATGCTCGGATTGGTGACCAATCTCATGGGGCCCGCTCTGGGCATAGACCCGCGCAGCACCATAGGACTGCTGATCCTGGCCGGTGTGGTCGGTTTTACCGGCTCCTTCATCTCGCTGGCGCTGTCCAAGTGGATGGCCAAGCGCTCCACCGGTGCCGTTGTCATCACCGAGCCGCGCAATGCGGATGAGCGCTGGCTGGTCGACACCGTTGCCCGGCAGGCGCAGGCCGCCGGCATTCAGATGCCGGAGGTGGCGATCTATGACGCTCCGGATCTGAACGCCTTTGCGACTGGCATGAATCGCAACAACGCGCTGGTGGCGGTCAGCACCGGTCTGCTGCGCAACATGACCCGCGACGAGGTCGAGGCGGTGCTCGCCCACGAAGTCGGTCATGTGGCCAATGGCGACATGGTCACCATGGCACTGATCCAGGGCGTGCTGAATACCTTCGTGTTCTTCCTCTCGCGGGTCATCGGTCAGATCATTGACCAGGCGATCTTCAAGCGCAGTGCCGACGAGGGCCGCGGTATCGGCTATTTCCTGACGGTGATCGTGCTCGAAATCGTGTTCGGCATCATCGCTTCGGTGATCGCGATGTGGTTCTCGCGCCAGCGCGAATTCCGTGCCGATGCTGCCGGTGCCCGCTTTGCCGGTCGCGAGAAGATGATCGCAGCCCTGCAGCGGCTGATGCTCAATCACGGTCAGACCGCACTGCCCAAGGATGTGCAGGCCTTCGGCATCTCCGGTGGCGTCGGCGAGGGTCTGAAGCGATTGTTCATGACCCATCCGCCACTGGAAGAGCGTATCGCGGTGCTGCGTCAGGGCTGAGTGCCGGAGCGAATGGACCGGGTCTGAGGGTCTACGGATACGACTTCGGCTTCAGCCGAAGTCGTAGGACATGACTTTCTCGGGCTCCTGGAGGAAATTGCCCTGCACGAAGTTGACGCCGACCGAGAACAGGATCGACATGCTGGCGGCATCCTCGACGAACTCGGCCACGGTCATGCGTCCGAAAGCGCGTGACTGCTCGCACAGTTCCTTGATCTTGGCCTGATTCTCGGCACTCTTGGCCAGATCGGCCATGAAGGTGCGATCGAGCTTCACGTAGTTGGCGCCGACGTGCTTCAGCAACTGGAAGGAGTTGAGACCGCTGCCGAACTGCTCCAGGGCAAAGCCGCACTTCAGTTGCTCCAGACCCTTCTGGAAGAACTTGGCCTGCTTCAGATGGGTCACGACCTTGCTTTCGGGCATCTCGAAGACCAGACGGTCGCCGGGAACCCGGGCGTTCTTGAGCTGCTGGGCCAGCCACGGCAGCAGCGTGCCGTCGTCGATGGCCTGCGGCGTGAGCTTGATGAAGAAGGTGGTCAGCCGACCCTGCTTCATGCGTTCCTGCAGGATCTTCAGTACGTGTTCGACCACCCAGCGGTCGATCTGGGGCAGCAAGCCGAAGCGTTCGGCAATGGGCAGGAACTGTCCGGGCATGATCTCGCCCTTGGGGCCCTGCATGCGCAGCAGCACTTCGTAAAACTCGCCCTCGTGGCCCTGCAGCGAGACGATCGGCTGATAGAAGAGGATGAAACCATCCTTGGCCAGTGCGTTCTTGATGGTGTCCAGCCACTCGCGGTCCTTGGCCGCATCAGCCTTGTCCTGCGCTGCCGGATCGAAGGTGGCAATACGGTTGCCGCCTTCGGTCTGTGCCGTGCGGCAGGCCTCGTTGGCCTTCTCCAGCACCATCTGTGAGCCGGCGACCTTTTCGGTCAGCAGGCACACGCCGACACTGGCGTTGAGACTCACCGAGCGCTTGCCGACGTCGAAGATGCGTTCTTCGAAGCGCTTGCGGATCTGCTCCGCCATCTGCACGCAGGCCTCGTGAGGACGGCCCGAGAGCACGGCGGTGAAGGTATGGTCGGCAAAGCGGGCGACCAGATCATTGGGCGGCGCAATCAGCTCCTTGAGCATGGCCGCGACATCACCCAGCAGCAGGTCGGCACCACCGACGCCCACCTGATCGAGCACCTTGCGGTAGTTGTCGATCTCGATGTAGAGCACGGCCTGATCGATCCTGCCGCTGTTGGCCGAGGCAATCGCCTTGTCCAGCTCACCCATGAAGTACTGACGGTTGTAGAGGCCAGTCACCAGATCCTGACGTTTCAGCGCATCCAGCTGCTCGGCCAGTTCGGTGCCCAGGGTCTGCTGGCGGAAGATGATCTGGGTGGCGGGCTCGCCTTCGATACTGGCTTCTGACAGCTCCATGATGGCTTCAAAGGTACTGCCATCAGCGCGCTTGGCATGGACATCGAGCTTCTCGGGGGGCTTTTCGCCCTTGCTCTGCATGCGCAGCACGTTGCGGAATTTCTCGGCATCGCCGCTGGTGATCAGGTCCAGGATGGCCAGGCCCTCGATTTCGTCGAAGTCCTCGAAGCCGAACATCTCCAGATAGGCCTTGTTGGCGTAGACGTGCATGCCTTCGTGCACGTAGGCGATGGGATCGCGTGAGCTGCCCAGCAAGGAATGGGCGCGGCGCTCGCTTTCACGCCAGGCGGCCTCCATCCGGCGCAATGCTCGTCGAGTGCTGAGATTCTCGAATTCGCGCAGGACCACGGTCTGCAGATGGTCCGGCGTGGTGCGCAGGGCGATATCGCGTGCGCCCTCGCGCATGGCCTTGAGCACCGCGTCCTGGCTGACTGAATCGACCAGCTGGATCAGCGACATGTCCTTGCCGCTGCGCTGCACAATGCCGGCGGTGTCGACCAGATTGAGTTTCCTGGCGCGCGGACTGAGCAGCACGATATCGGTGCTGCCGCTCTCCAGCGCCTCTTTCAACTGCTCCGCATCCTCCACCCGGTTGGGGCGCACGGCGATTCCCGCGTTGCGCAGCAAGCTGATGACCTGCTCGGCATCCTCCACCGAATCCTCGACCAGCAGGACACGCAGGACCTTGTCGGCTTTTCCCATGGGCACAGAAAACTCTACGGACGAGCGAGGCATTTTGACCGAAATACGGTATGAATTGCCACAAACTCAGGTGAAAGAAACGCAATCCCTGACACGGGCAGGCAAGAACTGACTCAGGCGAGCACCGTCTTGCTGCTTCGTCCGGGGACTTCACGCGCCAGTCGCGGCACCAGATAACCCGGTAACTGGCCGCGCAGCGCGCGGATCAGCGCGCGGGCTTCGCGCAGACCGATCTCGAAATGCGCTGCGCCCACGACCCGATCAAGCAGATGCAGGTAGTACGGAGTCACGCCGCCATCAGCCAGTGTCTCGCTGAGTTCACGCAGCGCCGCCACCGTGTCGTTGACGCCCCGCAGCAATACCGACTGGTTCAGCAGCACGGCCCCGGCGCCGCGCAGGCGTTGCAGCGCAGCACGGACGTGGTCATCGAACTCCCGGGCGTGATTGGCGTGGACCACGATGGTCAGCGGCCACGGCAGCCCTGAAAGCCAGCGCAGCAGCTCGGTGTCGACCCGTTCCGGTAGCGCTATCGGCCAGCGCGTGTGGATGCGGAAGCGGCGCAAGTGTTTGAATGCACGCAATGCATCGGTGAGTTCCTGGAGCTTGGCGGTGGCCAGCGACAGCGGATCGCCACCGCTGAGGATGACCTCGTGGATGCTGTCGTCGGCACCGATCTGGGCCAGGGCGTCGCTCCAGTGCTCGCGTGCGGCCAGTTCTTCGCTGTAGGGGAAGTGGCGTCGGAAGCAGTAGCGGCAGTGGATGGCGCAGCTGCCGGTGGCGATCAGCAGCACCCGATGCGGGTATTTGTGGATCAGTCCCGGTCCGCGGGTGCGGGCCAGATCGCCCACCGGATCGCTGACGAAGCCGGGTGCGGGCTGGTCCTCCTCGGCCAGCGGGATGACCTGGCGCAGCAGTGGATCGGCGGCATCGCCATGACGCATGCGCTCGGCAAAGCCGCGCGGCACCAGCAGGGGGAAGCTGGCCGATGTGCTCAGCGCCAGATCGGCGCGCGACAGGCCACGAAAGGCCAGCAGCTGATCGACATCGCGAAAAGCCTCGCGTAGCAGCAGTTTCCAGGGGCGCAGCGGCAACATCCGCGTTTCTGGTGGGAACAGCGGGCTAGCAGGTATCATTCCGGGTTTGTTCGCATTGATCCGCGTCGGACGACGCGACTTTCAGGTTCCCAATCATAGCGGCGCGTCAGGCGCCGCTGGCGCATGGAGATGGTGATGGCCTCGTATGGCATGAATGATGTCAAGAATGGACTCAAGATACTGGTGGATGGCGATCCGTACACGATCATCGACACCGATTTCATCAAGCCCGGCAAGGGCCAGGCCTTCACCCGCATCAAGATCCGCAACCTGAAGAATGGCCGCACGGTCGAGCGCACCATGAAGGGCAGTGACTCCATCGAGGGCGCCGATGTGGTCGATACCGACATGCAGTACCTGTATTCGGATGGCGAGTACTGGCACTTCATGCAGTCGGAGACCTATGAGCAGTTCCAGGCTGACAAGGCCGCCGCCGGCGAAGCGGCGCAATGGCTGCGCGAACAGGACATGTGCATCGTGACCCTGTGGAACAACGCGCCGCTGTCGGTGCAGCCGCCGAATTTCGTCGAACTGAAGATCGTCGAGTGCGATCCGGGTGTGCGTGGCGACACCGCGCAGGGTGGCGGCAAGCCGGCCAAGCTGGAAACCGGCGCCGTCGTGCGCGTGCCGCTGTTCGTCGAGAACGGCGAAACCGTGCGGGTGGACACGCGCAGCGGCGAGTACGTCGGCCGCGCCAACAAGTAAGTCGAAGCGGAGCGCGGCGATGCAGGTCGTAGACCAACTGATCGAAGCGCGCTGGGTAGTGCCGGTGCAGCCCAGGGGCGTGGTCCTGGATGACCACGCCGTGGCCATCGCCGACGGCAACATCGTCGGACTGATGCCGATCGATCAGGCGCGGGCCCAGTTCCAGCCGCGTCAGGTCACGGTGCTCGACCAACACGTGCTGATGCCCGGTCTGGTCAATGCCCATTGTCACGCGGCGATGAGCCTGATGCGCGGCATTGCCGATGATCTGCCGCTGATGACCTGGCTCAACGAGCACATCTGGCCGGCCGAGGGCGCGCTGGTGTCTGCGGCCTTCGTGGCCGATGGCGTCGAACTGGCGGTGGCAGAGATGCTCGCCGGCGGCATCACTGCCGTCAACGACATGTATTTCTTCCCCGACGTGGCCGCCGGGGTCTATCGGCGACTGGGGATGCGCGCGGCCGTGGGCTTGATCGTGCTGGAGTTTCCCACGCCCTACGCGCGCAACGCCGACGAATACCTGGCCAAGGGTCTGGCTCTGGCCGACCAGCTCAAGGGCGACGCGCTGGTGCATGCCTGCTTTGCCCCGCATGCGCCGTATACGGTTTCGGACGACAGCTTCAAGCGCATCCGCACCTATGCCGATCAGCTGGGCCTGCGCGTGCATGTGCACCTGCACGAGACCGCTTTCGAGGTGGAAGAGTCGCGCAAGCTCCACAATGAGCGCCCGCTGGCGCGGCTGAAGCGTCTCGGCTTCATCGGCCCGGATCTGACTGCGGTGCACATGACCCAGCTGACGCCGGGCGAGATCGAGGATGTGGCGCGGCATGGTGTGATCGTGGCTCATTGCCCTGAGTCCAATCTCAAGCTCGCCAGCGGCTTCTGCCCGGTCGGCGATCTGCTCAAGGCGGGCGTTGGTCTGGCCATCGGTACCGATGGCGTCGCCAGCAACAATGATCTGGATCTGTTCGGCGAGATGCGCACGGCGGCCTTGCTGGCCAAGGGCGTGTCGGCCGATCCGGCGGTGATGGACGCGGCGACGGCGCTGGAAGCGGCGACCTTGGGCGGCGCCCGCGCCATCGGTCTGGAAGATCGCATCGGCAGCATCGAAATCGGCAAGGCGGCGGATCTGGTCGCGGTCGATTTCCAGCGCCTGCATCTGGCGCCGGTATTCAATCCGCTGTCGCATCTGGTGTATGCGGCGTCGCGACACGATGTCAGCGACGTCTGGGTGGCCGGACAGCAGCGTGTGCGCGCCGGTGAGTTGCTCGGAGTGGATCGCGAGAAGCTGATGGCCACGGCCGCACGCTGGGCGCTGCAGGCGCAGGCAGCGGTGCGCGCCGGGCAGGCCCGGAACGCATGAACCAGAACGCCGACGCCCGCGAGCTGGCGCGTTTCGACAGCGTTGCCGCGCGCTGGTGGGACAGCGATGGCCCCTTCCGGCCGCTGCACGAGCTCAATCCGCAGCGGTTGGCTTTCATCAGCGAACGCCAGGCCCTGCCGGGTGCGCGTATCGTCGACATCGGCTGCGGCGGCGGCATCCTCAGCGAGGCCATGGCCCGCGCCGGCGCCGAGGTCATTGCCCTGGATCTGGCGGCGGACGCGCTCGATGTGGCCAGGCTGCACGCGCTCGAAGCCGGCATTGCCGTGGATTACCGCCTGCAGTCGGCCGAGCAGCTGGCCGCCGAGATGCCCGGCTCCCAGGATGCGGTCACCTGCCTGGAAATGCTCGAACACGTGCCCGATCCGCTGTCGGTGCTGCGCGCCTGCGTGCAGTTGCTGAAGCCCGGTGGGCGCTTGTTCCTGTCGACGCTGAACCGCACCCCCAAGGCTTTTGCGCTGGGCATCGTCGGTGCCGAATACGTGCTCGGTCTGCTGCCGCGCGGCACCCATCGCTATGAGCGTTTTCTGAAACCGTCGGAGTTGCGCCGGGCGCTGGTCGATCTGGGGCTCGCCGAGCTGGAATTCGAAGGCCTGGCCTACGATCCCTTCACCCGCCAGGCACGCCGCAGCGCCGATCTTTCGATCAACTATCTGGTGGCCGCCCGGCGCCCATGTTGAGAGCGGTTCTGTTTGACCTCGATGGCACGCTGATCGATACCGCCGCGGATCTGATCGGTACGCTCGACGACGTCCGTGCCGAGCTGGGACTGGCGCCGTGCACGGCCGAGCTGCCGCCGGCCGTCGCCGCGCGCGGTGGTCGCGGGCTGTTGACGCTGGGTTTTCCCGGACAGCCGGAGCTGGTCGAGCGCCTGTTGCCGCGCTATCTGCAGATCTATGCTGGTCGTCTGTCGCAGCTGAGCCGGCCCTATGCCGGCATTGCGCAGGCGCTGGAGCAGCTGCAGATGGCCGGGATTCCCGCCGCCATCGTCACCAACAAACCTGAAGCTCTGGCCCGACAGTTGCTCGCTGAACTCGGCTGGACCCGGCGTTTCGCCGCCCTGGTCGGCGGCGACACCCTGGACCGGCGCAAACCGCATCCGGAGCCGATCTGGCATGTCTGTCAGGCACTGCAGCTGAAGCCGGCGCAGACCATCATGGTCGGTGACGACGAGCGCGATATTGCTGCCGGTCGCGCTGCCGGCTGCGCACTCAATATCGCCACGGCCTATGGCTACCTCGAAGCGCCGGATCAGGTGGGCAGCTGGGGCGCCGACCAGATCGTCGACGACCCAACCCAGCTCGGCGCGGCGCTGCAGCGCAGCCTGGCGCTGATGGCGCAGCGAGCAGGCTGATGCTGACGGGCGTCAATCCGGCCTTGCTGGAGTTCTGCCAACCCTGGCTGGCGGGCGAGCCGCGACTGTTGCTGGCCTGCCAGTTTGCCCCCGAAGGCCGCGCCCGTGAGCAGTTTCTGGCGGTCAACGTGTTGATGCGCGAACTGGCGCAGAGCGTGATTGCGGTCAGCGAAAGGCGCGTCGCCGAGGCCCGGCTCGCCTGGTGGGCCGAGGAGGCTCAAGCCTGGGCCGCAGGACATCCCCGACACCCACTGGCGCACGGTTTTGCCGATCTCGGGCAGGACCAGCCGGTGGCCGGGCTGGTGGCGGCCAGCTCCGACTGGTTGATGGCGGCGGCGCCGGAGCAGTCTCAGGCCTTGCATGCACGCCTGGCGGCGCTGGCCGCTGCCAGCGAGCGCCTGCATCCCGGGGCCGCGGCCTGGCGCATACCGTGGTTGGCGCTGATGCTGCGACTGACCTTGGGCGCGAGCACACCGCTGACCAATGTGCTGCCGCTCGATCTCTGGGCACGGCACAGCCTCAAGCGCTCGCAATGGCCGGAGCTCGCGCACCAGCGCCGCTGCGAGTTGATGGCCGAGGTGGTGCAGGGCCTGGCGCTGGAGCCGGCAACGGCCGCAGATCCGGCCGCGGCCGTGCTCCAGCACCTGGAAGCGCGTTGGCTTGCGAGTGCGCAGCGCTGGCGCGCCGAAGGCGACCGCCTCGGCCCCTGGGATGTCTTCGGTGCCTGGCGCGCCGCGCGCCGCAGCCGTTGAGGCGGGCGAGGAACCGAGCTCTTGTGGGTCCGGACTTGTCCGGACGCTGTAAACGTGAAACCGGGAGTTGCGGTCCCGGATACACGAGGACACGAGGACGAGAGGGCGCGCAAGGACAGGTTCGGTGCGAGCCACCTGTTTCGGCCCGAAACTGCCCACGGGGCATGAACCCCCCCGGCGTCATTGCGAGCGTAGCGAAGCAATCCAGAGGCACAGCTTCAGAAGCACTGGATTGCTTCGTCGCTGCGCTCCTCGCAATGACGAATCAATACCTTAAGGTATGGGTTCATGGAGATATTTCGGCTCTTGGTGCCTTGTGTGCTCAACCTGTGGCGCATGGCATTTGGAGCCAGGGATCGCCTTCGCCCTGTCGACCGTCGCGGATAGAGTCCCACAGAAGCCTGGTTGATCCAGCCCTTCTCCGCGACCTCCGCGTCTCCGCGTGAGCCAGCTCCTCCCGGCAACCAACAACCAACAACCAACAACCAACAACCAGCCCTCAGCTGCGGCCCTTCTTCTTCAGCACATCGCGCAGTGCGCGGGCCATGGCGGCGTCGTGTTGCTTGCGTTCGCGGCGGGCGATCGGGCTTTCGCCGGCGCGGCTGATTTCGCCGCCGAGCTTGCTCCAGCTGCTGAGGCGGGCCGGGTCCAGTTGCTGGGCTTCGATGGCGGCGCGCACGGCGCAGCCCGGTTCCTTTTCGTGCTTGCAGTCGCGGAAACGGCAGGAGGTCGCCAGCGCTTCGATGTCGTCGAAGCCGGCTTCGGCCAGATCCTCGTCGCCGGTGAGCTTGATCTCGCGTAGCCCCGGGGTATCGATCAGGCAGGCGCCGCCGGGCAGGGGTTTGAGCGCCCGCGAGACCGTGGTGTGGCGGCCGCGACCGTCGCGTTCGCGGGTGGTGCCGGTGGCTTGCAGCTCGGCGCCGAGCAAGGTGTTGGTCAACGTGCTCTTGCCGGCACCGGAAGAGCCGATCAATACCGCGGTCTGACCCGGCAGCAGTTCCGCCGCCAGCGCGGCGCAACTCTCCGGCGATTTGGCATTGATGGCATGCACCGTGGTGCCCGGCGCAATGGTCTCGACGGCCACGCGCAGCTCATCGACCTCGCTGCTCTTGTCGGCCTTGGTCAGCACCAGGATCGGGTGCGCGTCGGAGCTGCTGACCAGTGTCAGATAGCGCTCGATACGGCGCAGATTGAAATCGCGATCCATGCCGGTGACGATCAGTGCGTGGTCGATATTGGCGGCTATGGCCTGACGCGCCTGGGTCTCGCCGGCGGCGCCGCGCACCAGCGTGGAGAAACGCGGCAGCAGTTCCTCGATGATCCACTCGCCACCGTGGCGCACGGCAGCGATGCACCAGTCGCCCACGCAGGGCCGCTCACTGGCCTGTTCGACGCGATGACGCAGGCGCGGCAGCGACTTGGCGACATGAGTGTCGCTGCCATCGTGAATGACGTAGCCGGAACGATGCTGCTCGACGATGCGCGCCAGGATGCTGTCGTCGGGAATGACCAGATCCGGCCAGCGCCTGGCGCAAAAGCCGATCCGGGACAGCAGTTCCAGTTGCGCGGGTGTGTGCATGCGGGCCGGAGTCTAGCCTGCATTAACGCCAGCTGCGCGGGCAGGCAGCGCAATTCGCGCTGGCGCTGATGCATCGTCGGCGCCCGGGTTTCGAGATGTTCCAAGGCGGGCACCAATTTTGACCTGCGGCCGACCTCTCGATTTGGCCATCGTGCGATGATCCGGTTTCACTTGCAGGAGGTCATCCGTATGAGCGCACTAGACGCGATGCTGAGTCAGCTGAATCCGCAGACGATCCAACAGATGGCCGGTCAGTTGGGCGCCAGCCCCGAGCAGACGCAGAGCGCCATCCAGGCGGCCTTGCCGATGCTGATGGGCGCCATGCAGCGCAATGCCTCCAGTCCGGATGGTGCCCAGGCCCTGTTCGGGGCGGTCACGCGCGACCATCAGGGTGTGGATCTGGGAGGGCTGCTGGGTGGATTGCTCGGTGGCGGTGGTGCTAACGCCGCTGGCGGTGGTGGATTGGGCAGTCTGATGGGTGCCGTGATGGGCATGATGGGTGGCGGTCAGCAGGCCGCTCCGCAACGCTCGCCGCTGGAAAACGGAACTGCCATTCTTGGCCATGTCTTCGGTCAGCAGCAGCCGCGGGCGGCGGCGGGCGTGGCCAAGGCTTCTGGCCTGGATATGGGTTCTGCAGCGCAGCTGATGGCCATGTTGGCACCGATGCTGATGGGGGCGCTGGGCCAGCAGACCCAGGCCAAAGGACTGGATGCGGGTGGTCTGGCCGGCATGCTGGGCAAGGACGTGGAGCGCGCCACGGGCGGCAATGCGGGAGGATTGCATTCCATGTTGGGCGGCATGCTCGACACCGATGGCGACGGTGACGTCGACGCCGCCGATCTGCTCAAGCACGGCAGCGGGCTGCTCAATTCCTTCATGCGTCGCTGAACCAGCCCAGGCTCGGCGGGCCCCGATGGCGGCCCTGCTCACCGCGCATTCATCGCCGCAGCGCAAACATCCGGCCCCTTTCTTCCCACAAGAACAGGGGCTGTCATGCGTAAGGTATTGTTTCTGGCGCTGCTGGGCGCAAGCACGGGTGTATTTGCCGAGAACGGCTGGACTGGCGCCGGCGAGCTGGGTCTGGCTCTGTCACGCGGTAATTCCGAGACCGAAAGTCTCAACGCCAAGCTCGGTCTGACCCTCGAAGACGAAAAGTGGAAGCACAATGTCGGCTTTGCCGCGCTGCGCCAGAAGGGCCAGGTGGCGGAGACCGGCGATCTGGATCTGACTGCCAATCGCTACGAGTTGACCGGTTCCACTGCTTACACCCTCAGCGAGCGCAGCTATTCGATCGGCTCGCTGCGCTACGAAAATGATGATTTCGCGCCCTACGACTACCAGACCATCGTGTCTCTGGGCTATGGCTGGTATGCCATCAAGAATGAAGTCACCGAATGGTTATTTGAAGGCGGTCCCGGCTATCGCCGCATCAAGGATTCCGCTACCCAGCAAACCGACGGCCAGGCCGTGTTCCGCGGCCGCATGAACTTCAAGCATGCGTTCAACGAGAGCACCTCCTTCGAGAATTCGCTGCTGCTCGAAGCCGGCTCCGACAATACCTTCGCCCAGAACGACAGTGGTCTGGTGGTCAAGATGAATGCCTCGCTGGCGCTCAAGGCCGGTCTGCAGTTCCGCCACAACAGCGATGTCGCGCCCGGCCTGAAGAAGACCGACTCGCTGTTCACGACCAATCTTGTTTACAGCTTCTGAGCGGGATGAGGGCGCGCGGCGCTCTCCGGGCAGTGATGCAGAAGACCCCCGGTGACGCGCTGCGCGGCACACCGGGCTACGCGCCATTCAGGCGATAGCGGCAGGGTGATTGCGCCGCCGCTGCTGGAGGGCGCCGCGCTGCGGCGCCGCTTTGCCTGGGCCGGAGATCAAGAGCGGCCGCGCAGGCGCGCGGCCCTCCTCAAAGCCGCTGCGATCCAGCCTCGCTGCGTACACCCGACTGGCGTCATTGCGAGCGTAGCGAAGCAATCCAGATGCACGGTCGCAGAAGCACTGGATTGCTTCGCTGCGCTCGCAATGACGCCGCCGATGAGCAATCCTGATCGTGCCCCGTGCCCCGTGCCCCGTCTCTCAGCGTATCTTCGCCAGTATCCCGTCCAGCTCATCCAGGCTGTTGTAGCTGATCACCAGCTTGCCGCGGCCTTTGGGGCCTTGCTGGATGGCTACGCGCGCGGCCAGGCGCTCGGACAGCTCGGTTTCCAGGCTCTGGACATTGGCGTCGCGGCGTGGCGCGGCCTTGGCTTTGGGCTGGGTCTGAGCCTTGCGGGCCTCGGCTTCGAGTTCGCGCACGCTCCAGCCCTGCTCTGCGGCCTGATGGGCCAGGCGCACCTGCAGCAGCGTCGGCAGCGTCAGCAGCGCGCGGGCATGGCCCATGTCGATGCGCTTGGCTTCGAGCAGCTTGCGGGCTTCCGGCGCCAGTTCCAGCAGGCGCAGCAGATTGCTGACCGCGGCGCGCGAGCGGCCGACGGCGTCGGCGGCGTCCTGATGGGTCAGATCGAATTCATCGATCAGCCGCTTCAGCGCCTGCGCTTCTTCCAGCGGATTCAGATCTTCGCGCTGGATGTTCTCGATCAGCGCGATGGCAATCGCGGACTGGTCGGGGATATCACGGACGACCACCGGGATCTCGTTGAGCCCGGCCTGTTGCGCCGCGCGCCAGCGGCGCTCGCCGGCGATGATCTCGTAGCGATCGGCGCCGATGCGGCGCACCACCACCGGCTGGACCACGCCATGGGCGCGGATCGACGCGGCCAGTTCGGCCAGACGCTCCGGGTCCATGCCCGTGCGCGGCTGGTACTTGCCGGGCTGCAGGCTCTCGATGGGCAGCGTGCTCAGCGATTCCGCTGGCGCTGTTTCCAGCTGCGCGGCGTCGCCGAGCAGGGCGTCCAGGCCGCGGCCGAGTCCGCGTTTCTTGGCTGACATGTACGACTTATCCTTGGGTTCCGGCGCGTTGCGCCGCCTGTTCGCGTTCGTGGCGCAGGATTTCTCCCGCCAGGCCGAGGTAGGCCACGGCGCCGCGTGAATCGCGATCGTATTGGGTGATGGGTTGCCCATGGCTGGGCGCTTCGGCCACGCGCACATTGCGCGGCACGATGGTACGGAAGACCTTGTCGCCGAAATGCTTGAGCAGCTGCCCGGAGACTTCATTGCCGAGGTTGTTGCGAACATCGAACATGGTGCGCAACAGACCTTCGATCTGCAAGGCCGGATTGACGCTGGCCTTGACCGCCTTGATGGTGTCGAGCAGCGCGGTCAGACCGTCGAGCGCGTAGAACTCGCACTGGATCGGGATCAGCACGCTGTCGGCTGCGGTCAGCGCGTTCAGCGTCAACACGCCGAGCGAGGGCGGGCAGTCGATCAGCACATAGTGGTACTTGCTGCGGATCGGGGCCAGCAACTGCTTCAGCCGCATTTCCCGACCCGGCGCCGGCATCAGCCGCACTTCGGCCGCGGTCAGATCACCATTGCCCGGCAGCAGATCGTAGCCGGCCTCGACGTGACGCAGGGCCTGCTCGATCGGCACCTCGTGCAGCAGCACCTCGCAACCGGAGGGCTTCGATTCCTTCTTGGGGATGCCCGAGCCCATCGTGGCATGGCCCTGCGGGTCGAAATCGATCAGCAGCACGCGCCGCCGCGCCTCGGCCAGCGCCGCTGCCAGGTTGACGCAGGTGGTGGTCTTGCCGACCCCGCCCTTCTGATTGGTGACTGCGATGATTTTGGCCATAGGGGCGCGATGCTACCCCAGCGCAGGCGAGCCCGGGCTCGGGGCTTTGAAGCGGGTTGTGGGTTGTGGGTTATCGGTTGTTGGTCAAGAGCGGCGCGGCGACCTGCAGGAGCGGCCTGGCGTCGCGACCATTGTGTCGCTCGCCATCGCTACGGTCAGGTACTGCGGCGGCTTGTGATCAGTAGCGGAACGCAGAGAACGCCGAGGGGCGCAGAGAACGCGGAGAAGAGCCGATTTGGCCGATCTGCCTTCTCTGCATTCTTTGCGTTCTCTGCGCTCCTCTGCGTTCTCCGCGTTCCGCTTCTGGCCGCACTCCGCAGCACGGCCCCGGCGTCCTCTCGCAACCAAGAACCCCCCGAAGGCCTCAGGCGGCGAGGCCGTAGCTCTGCAGCAGCGCATCGACCTCGGGTTCGCGGCCGCGGAAGGCGGTGAAGGAGCTCAAGGCCGGGCGGGAGCCGCCGACGGCGAGCACTTCGCGGCGGAAACGCAGTCCGGTGTCGGCATCGAGGATGCCTGCGGCCTCGAAGGCAGCGTAGGCATCGGCGGACAGCACTTCGGCCCACAGATAGCTGTAGTAGCCGGCGGCATAACCTCCGGCGAAGACATGGCCGAAACTCATCGGGAAGCGATGCCAGCTCGGCGGCCGCAGCACCGAAACCTCGGCCCGGATCTGCTCCAGCAGTTCCAGCACCCGGGCGCCGCGGCTGGGTTCGAACTCCAGATGCAGGCGGAAATCGAAGAGCCCGAATTCCAGCTGCCGCACCAGGAACAGGCCAGCGTGGAAGTGGCGGGTGGCCAGCAGGCGCTGATACAGATCGTCAGGCATCTGCGCGCCGGTATCGACATGGGCGGTGATGCGGTCGAGGCCGACGCGGGTCCAGCAGAAGTTCTCCATGAACTGACTGGGCAGTTCCACCGCATCCCATTCCACCCCGCTGATGCCGGAGACGCCCCGCGCCTCTACTTCGGTGAGCATGTGGTGCAGGCCGTGACCGAACTCGTGGAACATCGTGGTGACATCGTCGTGGGTCAGCAGCGCGGCCTTGCCGCCAACCGGCGGCGCGAAATTGCAGGTGAGATAGGCCACCGGCCGCTCCAGCCCGTCGCTGTGGCGGAAGCGCGTGCGGCAGACATCCATCCAGGCGCCGCCGCGCTTCCTGGCGCGGGCGTAGGCATCCAGATAGAAGGCGGCAACCACGCGCTCGTCGGCATCGACCAGTTCGTAGTAGCGCACATCGCCATGCCATACCGGCACCCCGGCGCGCTCACGCACGCGCACCCCGAACAGACTCTCGGTCAATTCGAACAGGCCGGCGAGCACCCGCGGCAGCGGGAAGTAGGGTTTGAGCTCCTCATCCGAGAGCTGGTAGCGCGCCAGGCGCAGCTTCTCGGACAGAAAGGGCACATCCCAGGGCTGCAGTTCGTCGATGCCGTGCTCGCGGCCGAAATCGGCCAGATCGGCCAGCTCGCGTTCGGCGCCAGGACGCGCCCGGGTGACGATGTCGCGGAGGAAACCGAGCACCCGATCCGGCGTCGGCGCCATCTTGGTGGCCAATGACAACATGGCCGGATTGTCGTAGCCCAGCAACTGCGCGGCCTCGTGACGCAGCGCCATGATCTGTTCGATGCGCGGCCCGTTGTCGAACTGGCCCGCCTGCGGGCCCTGATCGGAGGCCCGCGTTCCGAAAGCCCGATAGGCCTCGAAGCGCAGATTGCGGTCCTCGGCATAGGTGATGACGGCGTTGTAGACCGGGAACTGCAGCGTCAGCGCATGCCCTTCCAGTTCGTGATCCTTGGCGGCCTGCGCCAGCACCGCGCGTTCGGACTCGGGAATGCCGAGCAGTTCCTCCTCCTTGAGCGGGCGCACATAGGCATCGGTGGCATCCATCACCGCCTGCTCGAAGGCGGTTTCCAGTTGCGCCAGTTCCCGCGAGATGTCACGGAAACGGGTGCGCGCCGGCTCTTCCAGGGCCACGCCGGAGAGTTCGAAGTCGCGCAGTTCGTGCTCGATGACGGCCTTCTGGTCAGCGCGCAGCGCCGCGAAGGCGGCAGAATCACGCAAGCGCTTGAGCGCCTCGAACAGCCCGCGATGCTGTCCCAGTTCGCTGCTGAAATCGGTGATCCGGTCCAGCGCCTGTTGATAGACCTCGCGCAGGGCCTCGGAATCGGCCACCGAATGCAGATGGGTCACCGGACCCCAGGCGCGCTCCAGTGCGGCTTCCTCGGCCTCCAGCGGGGCCATCAGGGTTTCCCACGAGGGCGCGTCGGCGGCAGCGGCCACCAGCTCTTCGACCCGCGCACGATAGCGCGCCAGGCAGGTATCGACCGCCGGCAGCACCTGGTCGGGCTGGATGCGGTCAAAAGCGGGGAGGGCAAGGTCTTCCAGCAGCGGGTTGGTCATGGGCGGCATCAGTCGAATAGATCGTCTCAGTCTATCTGAGGGCGGGTGCAGCTCAGGGCAAGGGGCGGGGGGAGGAGAATGGGTGGAGGGAAAAGGGGCACGGGGCACGGGAAAGGCCCGCACGGGGTGGGCTCTGGTGGGTCCAGACTTGTCTGGACGCTCCTGGCGGTGTGTCGGAAAAGCGTCCAGACAAGTCTGGACCCACAAGAGCCCTCAGGATCCCCGGGTGCGCTGCGCTTACCCGGGCTACGGTTTGCCTTGGTCGAATCGTGTCGTCACGTAGGCCCTGCGGGCCAACGTGACCTACGAAAACCCGCAGCCCGTGCCCCGTGCCCCCTTTCCCATGCCCCTTTACCCCCCGTGCCCCGGCTCCAACGGTCTCACCGTGACCCGTTGCTCGCTGTGCTGCTCGCCGGCGCTGCGCAGGGCGCCCTTGATCGGCGAGACGTCGCTGTAATCGCGGCCGCGGGCGATGACGACGTGGTCGACGTCGGCGTACATGGCGTTGGTGGGGTCGTATTCGATCCAGCCCATGCGCGGGCCACACCAGAACTGCACCCAGGCGTGCATGGCATCGGCGCCTTCCAGGCGTGGTTTGCCCGGTGGCGGATTGGTACGCAGGAAGCCGCTGACATAGCCCGCCGGTATGCCGATGCTGCGCAGCGCGCCGATCATGATGTGGGCGTAGTCCTGGCAGACGCCATGGCGCTGGGTGAAGGCCTCCAGCGCCGGGGTGTCGACGGTGGTCGCATCGGGGTCGAAACGCATGTCGCGATGCAGCGCCACGCCGATGGCCATCGCACCATCGAGCACGCTGCGATCCGGCGCGCTGTGAGCCTGCGCATAGCGCTGGAACTGCGGATGCGGTGCCACCCGGGTGGAGGCACCGAGGAAGTGATGGGGCGCATCGCCGGCCAGGGAATGCACGGCACTGATCTGACCGGGAAGATCGGACAGCACAGGCGAACGGTCGATCGGCGCCGGGCCAGGGCGACGTTCGACCTGCGCCCGCAAGCCCATCGTCACTTCGCTTTCGCTCGTCGCATAGGCGATCTCCAGCACCCGATTGCCGAAAAAGTCGACAAATTCGCGGCGCTCGGCAGGGGCTGGCGTGACCGTCACTTCGGCGGCGCGGACCGCCTGCCCGGGATCCAGCGCGCGCGGGCACAGGCGCAGCAGATAGCGGGCATGGTCGGCGCAATGCGGATAGCGGTTGCGGATGCTGAGTTCGATGTCATAACGCATGGCTGGCCGATGGACTCCTGCAACTCGCATGAATGAAACGGGGTTGGCGGCGCCGTTGTCCCCTCTCGAATCTGCCCACCGATCCGGGCTCAGCGCAGATAGGCAGTGGTCAGCGCGCTGGAGACCTGGCTGAGATCCAGCCAGATGCTGCGCAATGCGCCGGCATCCAGGGTATGCGCATGTTGCGCCCGCAAGTTGCGCCGCAGGCCCTGGGTCAGTGCCCGCAGCGGCGCATGGGCGATGGCTGCGGCGGCCGGCAGCAGCTGCACCTGCTCGTGTATCTGGTCCAGCTGGCTGCGCAGCGAGCGCGGATTGAGTTCGTCCAGCGCCAGCAGATCGATGACCGACTCGCGACTGATGGCCACGCCATAGTGGCGCCGGTGCACCATGATGCTGTCGGCCACCTCCAGCGCCAGATGCAAGCCGCCATGGCGCGCGCCCGGCTCGGCGAACTCCGCCAGCAGATCGGCTGATCCCAGCGCTCGCTCCAAAGCTCTGCCGAGGCTCAGAAAACGCCAGCCGGTATAGCGATACATGTTCTCGTGGATCAGGCCGGAGAGCCCCGAGATCTTGCGCAGCAGCACGCCCATGGCGCGGGCGCCGTCTTCGCCCGGCTGGGCGGTGGGACGCAGCTGCGCCAGGGTCTTGCCCAGGTCTTTCAGCGCCAGCCAGGCGTCTACCGACAAACGATCGCGCACCTGGCCGGCGCAGTGCCGGGCCGAGTTCAGCGCCTGGCTCATGGCGTCGGGCACGGTTTCGTCCATGCGCATGCCCAGCCGTTCGACAAAACTCTCCAGCTGCGGCAACAGTGGATGCGGTTCGCGTCCCGACTCCGCCAGGCGCAGGTGATAGGCGCGGGCCAGACGTGCCAGACCCTCGAAGCGCTCGATGTAGCGGCCCAGCCAGTACAGGTTGTCAGCCGCGCGGGTCGGCAGGGAGATGGATTGCAGCCCCTGCCTCACTTCGGCACCGCCGCGGCTGTCGTCGAACTCGGCCGGATCGCGGCTCACGATCCAGACATCGGCGGCCGAACCGCCGCGCTGCATTGCGATCGAGGTGGCATCGGGGGAGTGCGCGATCCGGGCAAAGCCACCCGGCATCACCGTCCAGCCCTGCGCGGTGCGCGCCAGGAACACGCGCAGGCTCATCGGCCGCGGCACCAGACGACCGTCCTCGAAGGCCGGCGTGGTCGACAGCGTCAGCGCTTCCTGGCCGACCAGTTGGGCCCCGTTCTGGTCGATCCACTGCTGCAGATCCGCCTCATTCGGTTCCACCCAGCGACCACCGATGGCGGTCTGCGCGTCGACCTCGAAAGGCAGCCGCGTGGACCAGGCCGGGCCGATGATCATGCGCTCGGCATGGCGCTTGACCAGCTCCCGCTCGGGCGCATGGCCACACCACCAGGTGGCGATATTCGGCAGGGTCAGCGGCTTGCCGTTGAGCTGCTCGGCGATACGGGGGATGAAAGCCAGCAGGGCCCGGGCTTCGAGCACACCGCTGCCCAGAGCGTTGACCAGATCGACACCACCAGCCCGCAGCGTGCCCACCAGCCCGGTCGTGCCCAGCCGGGATTGCTCCTTGAGTTCCAGTGGATCGGCCCAGGCCGCGTCCAGACGCCGCCACAGCACCTCGATCGGCTGCAGGCCGGCCACCGTGCGCACCAGCAGACGGCCGTCGCGCACGGCCAGATCTTCGCCTTCGAGCAGCAGGATGCCGAGGTAGCGGGCGATGTAGGCCTGCTCGAAATAGGTGTCGTTGAGGGGCCCCGGCGTGAGCATGCCGATCAGACTCCGTGGATCCTGCCGCAGCCCTTCCAGGGCCGCACGGAAGTCGCGGAAAAAGCCCGACAGATGGTGAACCCGGGATTGATCGTAGATGTCGGCGTAGACGCGCTTGGTCGCGATCCGGTTTTCCAGCGCAAAGCCGGCACCCGATGGCGCCTGGGTGCGATCGCCCAGCACCCACCAGCGCCCGCGCGGGCCGCGGCCGATGTCAAAGGCGATGAAGTGCAGATAGTGACCCGAACGCGGCCTGACACCCACCAGCGGCCTTAGCCACTCCGGGTTGCCGGCGATCAGCTCGGCCGGCAGATGGCCATCGCGCACGAGTTGCTGGTCGCCGTAGAGATCGGCCGCGATGCGCTCCAGCAGATCGGCCCTTTCGATCAGGCCGGCGCAGATCCCGGCCCATTCCTGGCTGTCGATGACCACCGGCATGTGGCTGAGCGGCCAGTCGCGTTCGGCGTTGACCTGCTGGTCGTACTGACGGAAGAACACGCCGGCGTCCTGCAGATAGCGATCGCCGCGGAGCATGCGCTCCTGCAGTTGCTCCGGGGGCAGTGGCGCGATCTGCGCCAGCAATCGACCCCAGGCCGGACGCATCTGGCCCTGGCCGTCGAGCAGTTCATCGGACACCCCCGCCGGAGGGCGATAAGCGGCCAGAAGTCTGGCCAGATCACTGCCGGCCGCGACCTCAACCGTCATCAGCCGCGCTCAACCGGGCTGCGAGTCGAGGACAGCGCTGCGGGTACTCGACATGGAATCGCCATTCCTCCTCCTCGCGCTGTCAGACCCCGTTCAAGCAGCCGCCCCGCCCTCAGACGCCGGCCGGGCGTCTCAGATCCAGCGTCATCGGAAACTCCGGATGAGGCGTTTCCGGAATGTCCGCGTACCAGCCGGGCGTGTGCCCATTGGCCTCGAACCGGGCCAGTCGCCGCGCTTCGGCTTCATTGCTGTTGACCGGGAAGGTCTCGTAGTTGCGCCCGCCCGGATGGGACACATGATAAACGCAGCCACCGATGGCGCGGCCGCTCCAGGTGTCAAAGATGTCCAAGGTCAGCGGCGCGTGCACCGGCACCACCGGATGCAGCGACATGGCCGGCTGCCAGGCCTTGTAGCGCACCGCGCCCACCGACACGCCGCCGCTGCGGGTACGGTTCAGCGGCACCTGACGGCGATTGCAATAGACCCGGTAGCGTTCGCTGTCGGTGGTGGTGAGCTTGACCTGCAGGCGCTCGACCGAGGAATCGGTGTAGCGCACGGTGCCGCCGATGGCCCCGGTTTCGCCGAGCACATGCCAGGGTTCGAGCGCCTGACGCAGCTCCAGGTGCACGCCCTGATAATCGACGGCGCCGCAGAAGGGAAAGCGGAACTCGGCCTGGGCTTCGAACCACTCCGGCTGGAAGGGGAAACCATGGGCGCCGAGATCCTCGAGCACTTCGAGGAAGTCCTCCCAGACAAAATGCGGCAGCATGAAGCGATCGTGCAGCACCGTGCCCCAACGGGTCAGGCGCCCGCCGAGGGGCGATTGCCACATGCGCGCGATCAGCGCCCGGATCAGCAGCTGCTGGGCCAGACTCATGCGCGGGTTGGGCGGCATCTCGAAACCGCGGAACTCGACCAGGCCCAGGCGTCCGGTGGGACCATCGGGCGAATACAGCTTGTCGATGCAGATCTCGGAGCGGTGGGTGTTGCCGGTGACATCGGTCAGCAGATTGCGCAGCAATCGGTCGACCAGCCACGGTGCCGGCGGCATGCCCTCGCCAGGACGTGGAATCTGTGCCAGCGCGATTTCCAGCTCGTACAGCGAGTCGTGTCTGGCCTCGTCGATGCGCGGCGCCTGGCTGGTCGGACCGATGAACAGGCCGGAGAACAGATAGGACAGGCTCGGGTGGCGCTGCCAGTGCAGGATCAGGCTGCGCAGCAGATCAGGACGACGCAGGAAGGGGCTGTCCAGCGGTGTGGCGCCACCGACCACGACATGATTGCCGCCGCCGGTGCCGGTGTGGCGACCGTCGATCATGAACTTGTCGGCGCCCATGCGAATCTGCCGGGCTTCCTCGTAGACCGCCTCGGTAGTGGCCACGCACTCTGCCCAACTGGCGGCCGGATGGATGTTGACCTCGATGACGCCCGGGTCGGGCGCCACGCGGATCACGTTCAGGCGCGGATCCTGCGGCGGAGCGTAACCCTCGATATGCACCGGCACGCCGATACGGGCCGCCGACAGCTCTGCTGCGGCCACCAGTTCCAGATAGTCCTCCAGGCGCTCGACCGGCGGCATGAACACACACAGCCGACCATCGCGCGGCTCCACCGCAAGCGCGGTGCGCACCGCGCCGCCGATCTCGGTATTCAGTTCCTGCTCGTTGCGGGTCTGGGTCGATTCGGACTCGGTGAACTGGGCCCGCGCCTGTGCCGGCTGGCCGTGTTGCAGCGGCACCACACCGGGCGCGTTGGCGTACTCCGGCAGTTCGCCGCGCGGCACCGCAGGATCGAGCGTTTCGATATGCGGATATTTCGACGGCGGCACATAAGGCAGGGCGCCCAGCGGCAGCCGGTAGCCGACCGGACTGTCGCCCGGCGCCAGAAACAGATGGCCGCGACGCAGCGTCCAGCGCTGTGAACGCCAGCGCCGGCCCTGACTCTGCGATTGCCAGCGCTGTACCGGCAACACATAGCCCGAGGCATCGTTGAGGCCGCGCTCGAACACCCGCGCCATGCGCTTGCGTTCCTCCGGGTCCTTGAGTTTGGAGTTCTGCGGATCGACGTTCTCCGGCAGCCTGGCTTCCTTGAGCAGCCATTCGGCCGGATCCTCGAAGGCCGGCAGCACGTATTCGTGCTCCAGTCCCAGCTCATCAGCGATGCCGTTCAGCAGCGCCTGCGCCTGCGGCAATGTGGCCTGGTGCTCCTGCTGCTCCTCGGCAATCAGTTCCGGGCGATGCCAGATCGGCTTGCCGTCGACGCGCCAGTACAGCGAAAAGGTCCAGCGCGGCAGGGTCTCGCCCGGATACCACTTGCCCTGTCCATAGTGCAGAAAACCACCGGGAGCGAAGCGCTCGCGCAGGCGTCGGATCATGCGATCGGCAAAGCCGCGCTTGGTGGGGCCCACCGCGTCGATGTTCCATTCCGGCGATTCGAAATCGTCGATGGACACGAAGGTCGGCTCGCCGCCCATGGTCAGGCGCACATCGCCGGCCTGCAAGCTCTGGTCCACCTGTTTGCCGAGCGCATTCAGCCGCTCCCAGGACTCGTCGGAAAAGGGCTTGCTGATGCGTGGATGTTCGGCCACCCGGCGCACATCCATGGCGAAATCGAACTGGGTCTCGGCAAAGGTCATCGTGCCCGAGATCGGCGCGGCATTGCGATAGTGCGGCGTGGTCGCCAGCGGAATATGACTCTCGCCAGCGAGCAGTCCGCTGGTCGGATCGAGCCCGATCCAGCCGGCGCCGGGCAGATAGACCTCGCACCAGGCATGCAGATCGGTGAAGTCGTGATCGGTGCCCGGTGGCCCGTCGATGGCGACCAGATCCGGCTTCAGCTGGATCAGGTAGCCGGAGACAAAGCGCGCGGCAAAGCCATAGTGGCGCAGGGCCTGCACCAGCAACCAGCTGGAATCGCGGCAGGAACCCTTGCCGGCGGTGAAGCTCTCTTCGGGCGTCTGTACACCCGGTTCCATGCGGATCACATATTCCAGCGTCTGCGACAGCGCCGCGTTCAGCCCGACCACGAAATCGACGCTGCGAATCTTGTCCCTGGGCCGCTGCGCATCGAGGAAGGCCTGCAGCTGCGGTCCGGCCGCTTCGGGGGTGCGGTAGATCGACAGATCCGGTGCCAGATCGGCGGCGTATTCGAAAGGCCAGAACTCCGCCGATTCCTCGACGAAGAAGTCGAAGGGGTTGTAGACGGTCATGTCGGCCAGCAGGTCGACCTCGATCTTGAGTTCGGTCACCGGCTTGGGAAAGACAAAGCGTGCCAGCCAGTTGCCGTAGGGATCTTGCTGGTAGTTGACGAAGTGCTCGGCCGGCGACACCTTCAGCGAATGCGAGATCACCCGGGTGCGACTGTGCGGTGCCGGGCGCAGGCGGATGATCTGCGGGCCGAGGCTGACCGGACGGTCGTAGGAGTAATGCGTTCGATGATGGATCGCGGCTTGTATCGACATGGGGGCGGGCTTCCCGGGGCAGTGCCGCACTGCAGTCGGCGGCTCGGGCCCTAGGGTAGCAGGCAGCCTGCCGAGTCGATGGTCGAAGCGCGCCTGGCCGGCGCGCGCGTCAGGTCCTTGCCGGCAGCAGAGGCATTCACCACACTTCGAGCATGGAAAGCCCATCACGCCGATCCGAGTTGCTGGCCCGCGTGGCCCATCTGCCGCTGTTCGCGGGGCTGGATCGGCGCTCGCTGGTGCGGGTGGCGGATGAACTGGAATGGATCGCACTGCCCGGCGGTGCCGAACTGTTCCGCGAAAGCGATCCGCCCGATGCCGTCTACGTGCTGATTGCCGGCTGTCTAGGCGCCTTCCGGGCCAGCGACGGGCGCCTGCAACTGGTCGGACGCATTCATCCCGGTGAGACCGTCGGCGAGATGGCGCTGCTGTCCGGACACCCGCGCACGGCCACAGTGCGGGCGTTGCGCGATTCCGAGATCGTGCGTTTCAGCCTGCAGGCTTTCGAACGGCTGGCCCGGGCCCAGCCCGAAGCCATGCTCACCGTGGCCCGGATCGCGGTGGAGCGTCTGGAGCGCACGCTGCAGGGTGGCCGTCAGGAAGCACCGCCGCGCACGCTGGCCTTGCTTCCGGCCCATGACGGCATCGATCTGGACGCCATGGTCGAGCGCCTCGGCAGCGCGCTGGGGCGCTTTGGCGAGGCGGTGGTCGTCGATGCCGAGCATTTCCTGGAGGCGTCGATCGCCGAGCTGCATGCGCTGGAGGCGGATCACGCCTTCGTGCTGTACGTCGGCAGCCATGGTCAATCGGCCTGGAACGAGCGCTGCCGACGGCAGGCCGATCTGCTGTTGCTCATCGCCAATGCCACCCGCGCGCCGAGCTCGCTGAGCATCGACGTGCCTCAATGCGAAGGCGCCCAGACCGTGGCGCTGGCACTGCTGCAGCCCGGACGCATCGTTCCCGGCGCGGCGCGCGCCTGGCGTCAGCGGCTGCAGGTGGAGCAGCATTTCCATCTGCGCGATCTCGCGGACATCGATCGCCTGGCAAGGCAATTGGCGAAACGCTCGGTAGGCGTCGTGTTTTCCGGGGGTGGCGCCCGCGGATTCGCGCATATCGGCGTGATCCGGGCGCTGCGCGAGGCGGGCCTGGGCATCGATGCCGTGGGTGGCACCTCGATCGGTGCATTGATGGCGGCCGCCGTTGCCCTGGAATGGGAAGACGAAACCCTGTACCAGACTTTTCACCGGTCTTTCGTCAGCAGCAATCCACTCAGCGACTACACCCTGCCACTGGTGGCTCTGGTGGCCGGGCGCAAGGCCTCGCGGCTGCTACGGCGTGAGTTCGGCGAGGGCGATATCGAGGATCTGCCATTACCTTTTTATTGCGTCTCCGCCGACCTCGCCCGGGGCGGCGCCGTGATTCACACACAGGGCTCGCTGTGGCACGCCTTGCGCGCTTCGATTGCCATTCCCGGGGTGTTGCCGCCGGTCAGCAGCGCCGGTCGGGTACTGGTGGATGGCGGTGTCATCGACAATCTGCCGGTGGAGACCATGCGCAAGCGCAATGCCGGGCCGATCATCGGCATCGACATTGCCGGCGAGCATGCGCTGGTGTCCGAGCTCGACGAGACCGATCTGCCGCCGTTGTGGCAGATGCTGACCCGGCGCTGGCGCGGCGGCCCCAGGCGCCCTGGAATCCTGCGCATCCTGCTGCGCGCCGGCATGGTCAACTCTGCCGGCGCCGCCGCCCAGAATGCAGCCATGTCCGATTTGATGCTGAAGCCGCCGGTGGACAGCATCGATCTGCTGGCCTGGGACCGCTTTGCCGACGCCATCGAGTCGGGATATGCCTATACCCGCGACCGGCTGGCGCTGGGCTTGCCGTTTGGGTGAGGAGGCGGCGGGCGCGGGGAAAAGGGGGCACGGGGAAAGGGGCACGGGGCATGGGCAAGGCGGCTCCTGTAGGTCCAGACTTGTCTGGACGCTTTTTCCGCCCACCGCCAGGAGCTTCCGACCGTAGGAGCGCCCTCGCGGCGCGACCGGTGATGCGATGATGATGTTCCCAGGCAGGGCAAGGCCAGACGCCCGCGTCATTGCGACCCCGGACTTGATCCGGGGGAAGCAATCCAGACGCATGATTTCAAGAGCACTGGATTGCTTCGTCACTGCGTTCCTCGCAATGACGCCGACTCAGGGAGATCCCGATTTCCAATCCCCGTGCCCCCGTGCCCCGTGCCCCGTGCCCCCGTGCCCCGTGCCCCGAGCCCCGAGCCCCGAGCCCCGAGCCCCGAGCCCCGAGCCCCGAGCCCCGTCAAATCCCTGCAACAAAACCAACATTGACATGGCCTGAACAAGTGCTCAGAGTTCGCGCACTTGGGGAACGGCTGGGGAGCTTGTTCATGAAGGGTCTTCGTGCTTTGGCGCGTTGCGGTCTGCTGTGCGCGTTTCTGGGAATGTGGAGCTCGGTGGCGGTGGCCGATGTCTTCATCAACGAGTTGCACTACGACAACAGCGGAACCGACGTGAACGAGCGGGTCGAGATCATCGGCACTGCCGGTACCAGCCTCAGTGGCTGGAAGGTGGTGCTCTACAACGGCGGCGATCGCAAGGCCTACAACACCATAAGTTTATCGGGGACGCTGGCCAGTCAGTGCGGTGGCCACGGCACCGCATGGTTCGCAGTAGCAGGCATCCAGAACGGCAATCCGGATGGTGTCGCGCTGATCAATGCGTCCAATGCTGTCGTGGAGTTCATCAGCTATGGCGGCAGCTTTGTGGCCGCGGACGGACTGGCATCGGGCCGCACCAGTATCAATATCGGTGTCAGTGAGAGTTCCTCGACGCTGTCTACCCAATCGCTACAGCGCAAGGGCAGCGGCAGTACCGCCTCGCAGTTCACCTGGGCGGCACCGTCGACTTCGTCCTGGGGAGCCTGCAATGCCGGTCAGACCCTGACCGGCGGCGCTTCCAGCACCGAGCTGCAGAACGGCGTGGCCGTGACCGGCATTGGCGGCGCTGCCAACGTCGAAAAGCGCTACACGATGAACGTGCCGAGTGGTGCCAGCAACCTCAACTTCGCGATCTCTGGCGGCACCGGCGACGCCGACCTCTATGTCCGCTTCGGCAGCGCGCCGACCACCACCACCTACGACTGTCGCCCCTACGCCACCGGCAACAACGAGTCCTGCCCGTTTACGGCGCCAGGTGCAGGCACCTGGCACGTCATGGTGCGCATGTACAACACCGTTTCCGGTGTCAGCCTGATCGGCAGCTACAGCACCGGTGTGCCCGATGCCGCCCCGACCGTGAGCTCGACCAGTCCGACCGCGGGTACCAGCAATCACCCCACCAATGGCAATGTCGTGGTCACCTTCAGTGAGGCGGTGACACTGGCCTCGGGCTGGTACACGCTGGTGTGCACCGCCAGCGGCAGCAAGGCGGCAGCAGTCAGCGGCAGTGGTGCCAGCTACACCATCAACCCGAATGTAGACTTCACCGCCAACGAAAGCTGCACGCTGACGGTGATCGCCAGCAAGGTCAGCGACGTCGACGGCACGCCG
Organism: Lysobacterales bacterium; assembly: GCA_022841325.1. Taxonomy (GTDB): domain Bacteria; phylum Pseudomonadota; class Gammaproteobacteria; order Xanthomonadales; family SZUA-5; genus JADKFD01. The sequence goes on from JALHRS010000043.1 coordinate 39,843, forward strand.
ACGCCGATGGCCAGCAACTACACGCTGAACTTCGGCGTCGCCGGCATCGGCAGCGGCTACTACGCCAGCGTCAATGCCAGCACCAGCAGCACCCTGCGCGCCACGCTGCATCCAGTGATCGATGACCACACCAAGCTGCCGTATTCGGCCAGCGGCAGCATCGACACCTGGTATGTGCTCGACCGCGCCGATCAGGACCCGCTCAACGCCAGCAATGTACTCGACATCTACAAGAACGCCACCTATCCCAAGGCTGGCGCCGGCAACAACAACTACAACCGCGAGCACACCTGGCCGAAATCGCTGGGCTTCCCGAATGATGGCTCCACCAACTATCCGTACACCGATGTGCACATGCTGATGCTGTCGGACATCAGTCACAACTCGGCCCGCGGCAATCTACCCTTTGGCAACTGCCCGGCAGGATCGGAAGCCTTTGCCACGATCGCCTACTACGGGCAGGGCGGCAGCGGCCAGAACAACTATCGTTGCGGCAACTACTGGCAGGTCTGGGACAAGCTCAAGGGCAATGTCGCCCGGGCGCTGTTCTACATGGACATCCGCTATGAGGGCGGCACCCACAGCGTCACCGGCGTCGCCGAGCCGAATCTGATCCTGACCGACAATGCCAGCCTGATCACGGCCAGCAACGGCAATGCCTCAGTCGCCTACATGGGATTGCTGGCGGTGCTGCTGCAATGGCACCAGGCCGATCCGGTCGACGACCGCGAGCGCCTGCGCAACGAGGTGGTCTACACCTACCAGGGCAACCGCAATCCCTTCGTCGATCACCCCGAATGGGTGGCGTGCCTGTTCCAGAACGTCTGTCAGTAGGCTGCAGCCTCACCGGCGTCATTGCGAGGAGCGCAGCGACGAAGCAATCCAGCGCATCGTCGCACGCCCCTGGATTGCTTCCCCCGGATCAAGTCCGGGGTCGCAATGACGCCAGGTCAGGGATTGCAGCACAGCTTGGTGAACTGTGGGAGTCCCGGTCGCGCATGACGGTGCGCTTTTACGCTGAGCAAACAACTGGAGGAAGGTCACGTTGACCCGAAGGGTCTACGTGACAGCTGCGTCAGTCACGTAGGCCGCTACGCGGCCAAGATGGCACCTACATTAAAATCAAAGACTTGCGGCCTGTTTGGTGGGAGCGGGCTCCGCCCGCGACAGCTTCAGAGCTTCAGCACCTGCTTGCCGAAGTTCTTGCCGGCCAGCAGGTGGCGCAGGGTCGCCGGGAAATTGGCGATGCCTTCCATGACGTCGACCTTGCCCTTGAGCTGGCCGGCGGCAACCAGCGGGGCCATGGCGGCGATGGCTTCATCGCCGCGATGCAGATAGTCGATGACCACAAAGCCTTCCATGCGCGCCCGGGCCGAAATCAGCGACAGGTAGTTGGCCGGCCCGCGCACCTCGCCCGTGGCGTTGTACTGCGAGATGCCGCCGCAGACGACGATGCGGGCTCGCAGCTTCAGGCGCTTCAGCACTGAATCCAGAATCTCGCCGCCGACGTTGTCGAAATAGACATCGATGCCGTCGGGGCAGGTTTCGAACAGACGCTTGCCGACCTTCTCGTTCTTGTAATCGATCACCTCATCGGCGCCGAGTTCGTCTTTCACGTAGGCACATTTCTCGGCGCCGCCGGCAATACCGATCACCCGACACCCCCAGGCCTTGGCCAGCTGCACCACGGTCGAGCCGACCGCGCCGGCAGCGGCGGAGACCACTACAGTCTCGCCAGCCTTGGGCTCGCCGATTTCCTTGAGGCCGAAATAGGCAGTAAAGCCGGTGGCGCCAAACACATGCAGCGCCCAGGTGGGATCGGGCAGGGCGCGGGCATCGAAGACGCGATAACCCTTGCCGTTGGTGATGAACTCCTCGGTGATGCCGGTCATGCCGCCGACCCAGGCGCCGACCGGCAGCTTGGGATTCTTCGACTCGATCACCTCGCCGATGCCGCCGGCGCGCATGACTTCACCCAGACCGATCGGCGGCCAGTAGGATTTCTGCTCGGTCATCCAGATGCGCATGGCCGGATCCACCGAGGCGTAGCGCACCGCGATCCGCGCTTCACCATCAACCAGTTCACGCGCCTCGACCGGGCGCAGCTCGAAATCAGAATCCTTGGGCTCGCCTTCCGGGCGGGCAACGAGGTGCAGGGCTTGGGGCATTGGGATCTCCGATCTGGAAAAAGGAAAACGGAAAAAGGAAAAAGGAGGAGCCGGGTCTGAGAGTGGCCGTTGCTTCAACCCTTTTCCATTTTCCCTTTTCCCTTTTCCTGCTGTTCAAGGATGCAATCGCTGCGCCGACACCAGCATCCCATCGGCATCGGCATAGAGCCAGTCGCCGGGGGCGATCTGGACGTCGGCGAATTGAAGCACACGGCCGGCATGGCCGGTGTGCAGGCCCTTCTCGCTCTTGCGCGGATGGGCAGCGAGCGCCTTGATGCCGATGGCCTGGGCCTTGAGTTCGGCGACATCGCGGACGCAACCGTAAACCACGATACCCGACCAGTGGTTGCGGCGACCGAGGTCAGCGAGCAGTCCGCCCACCAGCGCGCAGCGCATCGAGCCGCCGCCATCGACGACCAGTACCCGACCCTCGCCCGGCGTTTCCAGCGTGGCACGGACAAGGGCGTTGTCTTCAAAGACCTTGAGCGTGCAGGCCTGGCCATGGAATGCGGTGACACCGCCAAAATCCCGAAAGATCGGCGCCAGGGCCGGCGCTTCCGGATGGGCATCGGACAGATCGGTGGTGGCCAGGGACATGGGCAGGCTCCGTAGCAGAAGACTTGTATTGTGGCATGCGGGCCTTCGCACCTGTGGGAGCGGACTCTGTCCGCGACAGCAACCGATCGCGGACAGAGTCCGCTCCCACAGGAATGCCAACAACCCACAACCAGCAACCAACAACCAACAACCAACAACCAGCAACCAGCAACCAGCTGTTCCCCCCGCGTTTAGCCCAAATCTGCTATGAATCGCGACCTGTGTTCTTCCCGCATCAGGAGCCTGCAAATGACACGTTTCGCTATCGCCATCCTGGCTTTCGGCTTTGCCGTCAGCGCCAGTGCCCAAACCGCCAATCCGCGCGTCACCTTCAAGACCAATCAGGGTGACTTCGTGATCGAGCTGAATGCTGCCAAGGCCCCCAAGACGGTCGAAAACTTCGTGCAGTACGTCAAGGCCGGTCAGTACGATGGCACCATCTTCCACCGCGTGATCGACAATTTCATGGTCCAGGGCGGCGGTTACACCACCGAACTCACGCCCAAGGGCGGTCTGCGTGCGCCGATCCAGAACGAGGCCGACAACGGCCTGTCGAATGTGCGTGGTTCGGTGGCGATGGCGCGCACCATGGACCCGCATTCGGCCACCGCGCAGTTCTTCGTCAACGTCAATGACAACCAGGCGCTGGATCACGTCAGCAAGGCCGATGGCCGCACCTGGGGCTATGCCGTGTTCGGCAAGGTCGTGTCCGGCATGGACGTGATCGACAAGATCAAGGTCCTGCCGACCAGCGCCTTCTCGGCCGAGTTCCAGAATCTGCCGCGCCCCTATGTGGTGGTCGAGAAGGCCACGCTGGAGGAAGCCGCGCCGGCCGCCAAGGCGGCGGGTCAGTAGCGGGGCATGGGCGCGATCTACTTCGCGTCCGATCTGCATCTGACGGCGGTCGAAGACCCGATCTTCGACCGCTTCAGCGCCTTTTGTCGCCGTGTGGCAAAGGATGGTCAGGCGCTGTATCTGCTCGGCGATGTGTTCGAGGCTTATCTCGGCGACGATGACGACGATCCGCTGGTCGCAGCCGTCTGCGCCCAACTACGGGCGCTGGCTGATGCCGGCATTGCGCTCTGTTTTACCCACGGCAATCGCGATTTCCTGCTCGGGCAGGCCTACGCCGCGCGCGCCGGCCTGCGCTTGCTGGACACGCAGGAATTGGTCGCATTGGGATCGCGCCGGGCGTTGTTACTGCACGGCGACACGCTGTGCACCGACGATGTGGAGTACCAGGGCATTCGCCGCCAGCTGCGCGATCCGCACTGGCAGGCCCAGTTTCTGGCGCAGCCACTGCCGGCGCGGCGCGCATTCGCCGCCCAGGCCCGCGCCCAGAGCAGTGCCCACACCGCCAGCGCCGCTGCCGAGATCATGGATGTGAATGCGCAGGCGGTAGCCGCGGTGTTCGCCCAATCCGGCGCTGACTGGATCATCCATGGCCACACCCATCGGCCGGCACTGCACAGGTTGGAGGGTCAGCGCCGCCGCATCGTCCTGGGCGATTGGCCGCGCGCCGCCTCATGGTTGAGGGTGGCTGCGGATGGTTTTGCCGAGTTGTGTTTCGAGGGCCGACGGGTGGTCGTGGACTGACAGGCTGGCGCAAAGACGCTTGGGGTTCATGGCCAGTGCGCAGTGTCGGGCCGAAACAAATGGCTCGCAATGAGGCCTCAACAACCTGCGACACCTGGTGGTGGAGAGCTACTAGCGTTTGACCGGGCGCTTCCAGCCGCTGACGGTGTTCTGGCGAGCCCGGGCGACGGTCAGCTCGCCAGCAGGCACCGGCTTGGTGATCACCGAACCGGCACCGATGGTGGCGCCGGCACCGATGCTCAGCGGCGCCACCAGCGAGGAGTTGGAGCCGACGAATACGCCATCCTCGATGCGGGTCTCGAACTTGTTGATGCCGTCATAGTTGCAGGTGATCGTTCCGGCGCCGATGTTGACCCCGGCACCGATCTCGGCATCGCCCAGATAGCTCAGATGGTTGGCTTTCGATCCGGGGCCAAGGCGGGTCTTCTTGGTTTCGACGAAATTGCCGACATGGCTGCCGGCGCCGAGTTCGGTGCCCGGGCGCAGGCGGGCGTAGGGGCCGATGCGGCAGGCGCCGAGGGTGATCACGCCATCCAGATCGCAGTGGCCCAGCACGACTGTACCGGCGGCGAGCTTGCAGTCGCGCATGCGCACGAAGGGGCCGATGCTGACCTCGTCACCGAGCTCGACCTGGCCTTCGATGATGACGTCGATATCCAGGCTGACATCGCGGCCGATGCCGAGTTCGCCACGTATATCCACGCGCGCCGGATCGGCCACCCGCAGGCCGGACTGGCACAGCGCGCGCAGCCGACGGCGCTGGTAATGCCGTTCCAGTTCGGCGAGCTGCCAGGGATCATTGGCGCCAAAGGCCTCCTGGGCATCCGCGCATGGCACCGCCAGCGCCGGCGTCCCATCGGCGGCGGCCAGGGCAAAGACGTCGGTCAGGTAGAGCTCGCCCTGGGCATTGTCCGGGCGCACCCGTGCCAGCCACGCACGCAGGTCGCCGGCGCGTCCGGCCACCACGCCGGTATTGACCACCCGAACCCGGCGCTGCTCCGGCGTGGCATCGCGTTCCTCGACAATGCGGGTGACCCGGCCGCCCTCATCGGTGAGCACGCGGCCGTAACCCTGCGGCTCATCCAGATGAGCGCTGAGCACGGCCAGACTGCTGGCGGCTTCAGTCAGCGGTCGCAGGGTCTCGACGGTGAGCAGGGGCACATCGCCATACAGCACCAGCACGCGGGCGGCTTCATCGATGTCGCCGAGTGCCAGCGATACCGCATGTCCGGTGCCACGCTGTTCGGCCTGCAGCACCCAGGCAAGATCGCTGGCGTCGGCATAGGCCGACTTCAATTGCTCACCGCGGTGGCCATAGACCACATGGATGCGTTGCGGCGCCAGCGCGCGTGCGGCCGCCAGGACGTGATCGAGCATGGGTCGGCCGGCCAGCGGCAACAGCACCTTGGGCAGATTCGAGCGCATGCGCTTGCCCTCGCCGGCGGCAAGGACGATCACATGCAGAGCTAAGCTTGTAGACATGGCCTGGGCAGATTCATGAATGCTGCCGAAGAGACTAGCGAAATCGACAGGGACTGGGCAGGGCAGCTGGGTTCAGCCAGCGTCGGCTGATGCTCTGGAGGGCGCCGCGCCGCTCTCACAGCAGCGCAACAGCGCCCAGACGGCGGCTTTGCGTAGCCCGCAGTGCGCGCAGCGCTCTGCGGGAGGTGACGCGAAAGAGCCCCGGTGAGCCGCTACGCGGCACACCAGGCTACGCGCTCTCGTCAGCCATTGAATTTCCATATTCCGGCAAGAGCCGGCTTTTGTAGCCCGCAGTGCGCGCAGCGCTCTGCGGGAGGTGACGCGAAAGAGCCCCGGTGAGCCGCTGCGCGGCACACCAGGCTACGCGCAGCAGGCGAGTTCATGGCCCGTGGGCACCAAGGGGTCGATACAAATGGCTTGCAATGACGCTGGGTCGGGTCTTGAGGTCGATCTTCGGGCCGCTCACGCCGCCATTTGCCAGCTGTCGCCTGCCAGCCACTGGGCGGTGTAGTCATACTGGGCCTGGGCATTGTCGAAGCGCACGACTTCGCGCCTGAAGGATTCGCCATCGGTCCGGGTCTTCGCGTACCAGCCCAGGTGCTTGCGGGCGATGCGGGTGCCCTGATGCTCGCCGTAGAACTCGTACAGCGCCTGCAGATGGCCGAGCATGATGGCCGCGATTTCACGATCACCAGGCGCCGGCAGATGTGCGCCGGTGGCCAGGAAATGCGCGATCTCCCGGAAGATCCACGGGCGTCCCTGGGCGGCGCGGCCAACCAGCACGCCGTCACAGCCGGTCAGGCGCAGCACCTCCAGGGCCTTGTCCGGACTGTCGATGTCGCCATTGGCCAGCACCGGTATCGACAGACGCGACTTGATCTCGGCGATGGTCTGGTACTCGGCCTCGCCCTCGTACATCTGTTCGCGGGTACGACCGTGCACGGCCAGCGCGGCGATACCGGCGCTCTGCGCGATCTGTGCGATCACCGGGCCGTTCTTCACCGCCTGGCACCAGCCGGTGCGGATCTTCAGCGTGACCGGCACCGGTACCGCGGCGACCACCGCATCGAGGATGCGAGCTACCAGCGCCTCGTCGCGCATCAGCGCGGAACCGGCATCGACCTTGCAGACCTTCTTGGCCGGACAGCCCATGTTGATGTCGATGATGTCGGCGCCGTGA
>JALHRS010000044.1 GCA_022841325.1 Lysobacterales bacterium
TGGGCTCGACTGTTTGTGTTCTGACGGGCACTGACGAGAGCAGGCCGCGGACCTTGGCACTGGCCGCCAAACCCGCGCCGAGGCCAAAAAAAACCGCGCACAGCGCGGTTGTTTGGTGCGCAGGTGGGCACCAAAGAAACGACGTAAGATATTGTGTTGTATAGAAAGCATGACTGCATCATCTCTGATGTACTCACGAATATACTCTCGCCGCGTTCTTTCGGTCGCTGTCGTGCCGGCGACAGGTAATCATGTCCGTCGTCGCGCGCTCCGAAACGAGTGTTGCGAACAAGTCGACCTATTGTCGAATCTGCGGGTACCGGGCGACAAGTTCGTCTTGCCAGGATGACTGAGCGCTCGACGCAGCTGCTTGAATCGGTTTCCTGATCCATCGAAGTGTTAGCGAGTCGATCCCGGTGGCGTCGACTGGGAAGAAGGCGGCTCCAGGTTCGCGAAGGTGCCAATCCCCTTGGACGGCCCCACAGTGGCTGCAGTGGTTGGCGTAGTAGGTGGCCTCCGAACTCCTTGTTGCCGCCAACGCAACCAAGGGTGCCTCCTGTAGCCAAGCGTTCTCCGCCTCAGGGCTAATGAACGAAATGAACCCAAGTAGAGAGGGTTCGGTTGTCTGTTCCCACGGGTCGTCTTCGTCGAAACGCTGCTGGAACTTATCGAGAAGCAACGCTGACACCGAGGTGTTTTGCTGACATTGCCAGCAAATGGCAGAGCCCAGGACGATGCCAAAGTGCTGGGCCATATGACTGATCTGCGGGCTCATGGTGGCTCCTGTTGCTCGATTGTCGGCATCCACCGCTCATTCACAATCAACCTGCTGCCGCACCAACCACACGTGCGGCTTAGCGCGGGAGATCAGCTTGGTCGTGTTTGTCGTTAAGACAACACCGACCAAGAACATCTTGGCGGCGGACTGAATCCATGCGCGTGCTCTGGAAGCCAATAATCATCTTTCCACCTCAGCCCCACGCGCCGCCAACCAGCTCTTCCTGAGCTCGTAGTCCGGCATCGCCCGCTCCACGCGCCGCCAGAACTCGGGTGTGTGGTGTGGCTCGTGCAGATGCGCAAGTTCGTGCACGACGACATATTCCGCGATGGGTGCTGGGAGCAGGATGGTCTTCCAGTGGAAGTAGAGCCAGGCGCCTTTGCCGCAGGAGCCCCAGCGGTAGCCGAGGTCTTGGACTTTCACGCCGGTGGGCTCGACTTCCATCCGGGCTTGGTACTCGTTGACCTTGCGCGTGAGCCAGGGGCGGGCGTGCTCGCAGTACCAGCGCACCATGTGGGCGTGGCCTTCGCGCGCCAAAGCCCTGGGCATGATGAAACGCCCCGACTGCAGCCTCACGGCAGCGTCGGCCTCTGGCACGAGTTTCAGACGATAGCTGCGGCCGAGGTACACGAATCCCTCGCCGTCGACGTACTCCTTGGTTCTGGTGTGCCGCCCCAGCGCATCTTTCTTGGCCAACTGCTTGTAGACCCACATACGCTTGCGGTGCACGAAGTCGCGCAGCATGGCGACCGACGCCTCGGGTGGCGCCGACAGGATCAATTCGCCGCCGCGATCGACCGTGATCTCCAGCGCGCGTCGAGCGCTACTGCGGCGCAGTTCGAACTTGAGGTCGTTGACGGTCAGGGTACTCATAGCTTCATGAGTCGTTCGTGGTTAGCTCGCGCCAGTTCCATCAACTTGTCGACCAGCGCCTCGATCTGCGGCGTCGGCAGCAGGCGCGAGTGCATCAATATCGCGAAGATTCGCGACCCCAGGGCATCTTGCGCCGGCAGTCGGTTCGGCCGCCAGAAGTTCGGCACCAATTCCGCCACGATGGTCTCGACGACCTCCACGGCAAGGTCGACCAAGCGCTTGCGCTCGGCGTCACTCAGCGCACGATCACCCACGGCCGCGTCGACGATCAGCCGCAGGAACGGCCCATAGTGTTCGGGCAGATCTGGCATGTCCGGGTCAGGGGGCGGGTGCCCGCCTCGGATTTCATCAACCAGCCCCTGCAGCGCCTTGGTCAGCTCTTCCCACTGCTCGCCCAGCTTCGTAAGCAACTCGCGCAAGCGCTCGCTCAACTTGCGATAGGCCACCGGATCTTGATCCAGGTGCTGGCGAATATGCGCTCGGATAGCGTGTTCCATCTCCGATGCCTTGGCGCGATCGTTGGGCTCGCGCGCCAGCTTGGTGCCGAAATCAGCATCGGTGAGCGATACCGGCGGAATCTTCGGGTCGACGCCCATCGATACCACGTGATCGTCGATCAGCTTGCGCACCTTGGCGCCGATGTCCTTGCCCAACACCGGCGTGTCGCGGTAGCGGTTGCGGGCGCGGGCGTAGATGAAGGCCAGCCGCTTCGCGTCGGGTGCAAACGGCAGGCCCTCGGGCCTCGGCAGCACCACATCCAGCATGTCGAGGAACTGCTTGAGCTTCACGGCGAACTCGGCGCGCAGGCGCTCATTGCTGAGCAGCTCGACGCACGCCTCGTGATCAGCCAGGTCATCAATGCCACGGCTGAGAAACAGATCTATCACCCGCGCATGCCGATCGCGCAGCACCGGCACCTCGTCCTTCAGGCTCTGTAGCGCGCCGTCGATGTCCTCGTCGGCATAGATCTTCAATGCCTCTTTCAGGTGATGCGCCAGGCCAAAATAGTCGACGACGATGCCGAACTTCTTGCCGTTGCCGGTGCGGTTCACGCGGGCGATGGTCTGCAGCAGCTCAGCCTCACGAATGGGCCGGTCCAGGTACATCACGCCCTCAATCGGCGCGTCGAATCCAGTCAGCAGCATCGATTTGACGATCAGGAATGCCAGCGGGTCGGTCTTGGCCGGGTCCGCATGGATCAGTGGCTTCTTGAAGCGCTTGATGCGCAGTTCCTGCGCGGCGCCATCGGTCCACTGCTTCCAGGCGGGGTCGTCGTTGTTGCTTCCGGAGATGATCGGCACGAATTCGATTCGTGCCAGCAGCTCGCGATAGCGCCAGGCCTGCACCTGCGCCTGCACGGCCGGCGCGCGCCGGCACAGGGTTTCATCGTCCATGGTCTTGTCGTTGGTGCTGAGCGCGTTCGCCTGTGCCAGCAGCTCGTCGCGCGCGCCGACAAAGGCGTCCAGGTAACGCACCACGGCCAATCGGCTGTAGGCGACCACCTGCGCCTTGAAACCATTCGGAAGAATGTTGGTGACGTAGTGGCGCAGCATGTCGCGCGCCTTGTCGCGGATCATGTCTGGTGCCTCGAAGATCTGGCCCTTGGTGGCGTACTTCTTCTTGATCGCCTCCAGTTCCTCGGGTGTGTGCTCGCGGAACAGATCCTCGAACAGATCGTCCAGACTGGCGCCGTCCTTCACTGCACCATGCGCGGTGCGACCCTCATAGAGAATCGGCACGATGGCGCCATCGGCTTCGGCTTCGCGGATCGTGTAGCGATCGATGAACTCGCCAAAGATCTCGTGCGTGCGCTTCTTGTCGCCCATCAGAATCGGCGTGCCGGTGAAGCCGATCCGCGCGCAGTTGGGCAGCCCAACCTGCAGCGCAGCTTGAAGGTCGCCGGCCTGGCTGCGGTGCGCCTCGTCAACCAGCACCAGGATGCTGTCATCGTCATTGAGTATGTCGGCAGCATCCCGAATGTCGACGCGGGTCGGCAGGTCGGCCTGGGTCAGACCAGGCTCGCCAGATGCGTCGCCACGCTGTTTCTGGATCATCCCGAACACCAGGCCCGGCCCCTTGCGACTGAGCAAGCTACGCAGTGCGTAAGTGGACGTTGCGAGCTCCACAGACTCGCCGGTCAGCGCAGCCGTGCCCGAAAGCTGGATCTCCAGATCGGTGCGATCGGTGACCACCACCACCTTGAACCGGCGCAACTGCGGATCCGTGCGCAGCTTTCGGATCAGAAACACCATGGTCAGGCTCTTGCCGGACCCTTGCGTATGCCAGACGATGCCGCCGCGACGGTCGTGCTCGCCGTCCTCCAATCGCGTCTTGCCGTTGCGCAGGCGGTCGATGGCGCGACAGACGGCGCGGAATTGCTGGTAGCGGCAAACGGATTTCACTGTCTGGCCATCGACCGTCATGAACAGCGTGAAGTGCCGAACGACGTCGAGCAGGTTCGTCGGCGTCAGCAAGCCAGCAATCAGCCGTTCCTGCTCGGACAACTGATCCTTGCCAAGTGCCGACGCCACCTCGCCCTCGGTGCCGTGGCCATCAGGGCCGATCACGGTCTTCCAGGCACCGAAGTGTCGGAATTCCGCGCCAATCGTTCCGACGCGCGCCTCGTCGAAACTGCTGACGATCAGCAGCTGGTTGCTGTGGAACAGCGGCTCATTGCCCTCGTTGTCGTCGACCTCTCCATTGGCGCGGCGCTGGTTGCTGTAGCGGCGCAACTGATCCACAGCGTCAGCCAGCGGCTCGGGCACATTGGGGCTCTTGCACTCAACCACAACCAGCGGGATGCCATTCACCAGCAACACCAGGTCAGGCACGATGAAGGCCTTGCCGCGGTTGTACCCCGGCGGACAGTCCACGCGAAACTGATTCACCACCGTGAACTCGTTGCGCTCCGGGTGCTGCCAGTCGATGTAGTGGATGGTCTGGCCGCGGCCGCCATCCCAGCCGGGCAGGCCTTCGACGGTGAGCCCGCCAAGCAGTAGTTCGGTGGCAACGCGATTGGCTTCAATGAGCCGATGCGCCGGGATGCGCGTAACCGCGCCCACGGCCTGGGACAGGCGCTCGTCATCAAGCCATGGCGCGCCATCGCGGGTGTTCAGAGCGCGCAGGTGGCGGCGAAGGGCGCCTTCCTGGATGACTTCAGTGAAGCTCGTGCGGCCGGTCAGGGCAGGGGAATCAAGATCGCCTTCGAGATAGCGCCAGCCCATCGAGACGAGTTGATCGATGAACGGCTGCTCCACAATTGTCGCTTCAGGATTCAATTGACTTTGCTCGCTCTTCGGACCGTGGCGATTGTCAGCGACACACTGCAAGACTACAGGCGCAGCACGATTCCCGCGGTGCCTCGCGCCGGGTAGCGAGTGCGATAGCGCGCGCCGGGAATGAGGGAATCGGCCTCGTACAATTCCGAGAACTCGCTGCGATAGTTGAACCAGAGCGTCGGTATGCGATCGGCGCCTTCGATCACGGCCACGACCGCTTCTCGATTTGGGTGGTCGTGTATGGCGCCGCTGCTGCTGAACAAGAAATGTTCGGCGTCCACGAGGTTCAGGAATTCGGCAGTGATATTGTTCTTGCTGCCGTGATGCGACATCTTGACCGCGTCAACTCGCAGGCGCGCCTGGCCAACGGGCAATAGTCGGCGTATCGATCGGCAAACCACATCCATGTGTGCGTCGGCCAGAAAAAGGCAGCTCTTGCCTGAAAATTCCGCGAGGAAGGCAATGCTGCTGCCATTGGCATCGGAAGGATCGTGGCCTTTCAGCTGGGCTTGCAACTTTGCTGTCAGATCGTCGCCGCCGAGCGTCAGTTCCTCACCTGGGTGGAACTTCTGCACCGTTGCCAACTGCGCCCATGCTTGGTCCAAGTCCCCCGGTGAGATCTCCCATTTCGCTACGTCCTTCTCCCAGCGGTCGCCCATTTTCTTTAGTTTGCCGCTGTCAGGCGAGAGCAACGTCAGAACCATTCCGCCGGCCAATGGGATGCGCGGGAGCGGCCCTGCATCGGGAACGACAACCGCAGATCGATCAAACGCCTTGTTCCATTCGGCGAAGGCCCGTTGGTGAATCAATGCACTTAGGAATTCACCCTCTCGGCCGCCGAGCAGTTCCTGGCCACCCATGTGGCGATAACCGTTGAACCAGATGTCTTTGGGTTCAATTGGCCACCGGTTTCGTGGCGTGGCTAGCAGCCTCACGATCCCTTCTATGTGATCGGTATCTACATGTGAAACAACCAACAGCTCGACGCGCTGGTCGCCGTCTGGCAATCGCGTTAAGCACTCAGAGAGAAACTCGTATCCGGTCAGCGGCCCCCCGTCGATCAACATTCGCCGTGTTCGTGCCCCGTCACTGTATTCGACCCACAGCGCGTCGCCCTGGGCTGCTGGCAGCATTTCTATGTTGAAGCTGGTCATGGGAGATTCCTTCCTTCAGTGAACAAGTCGCCAGTCGGCATCGCCGTAGGCCACCAGGCACATGGGCATGAACAAGCCTTCCAGTAGCGCACGCCGTTTGATGTTGCGGAGTGCCTCACCCAGTCGAACAGCTTGTTCCGAGTCGCGGTAGAGCTCGTCAGCGAGCAGGCTCGCCACGCGAGCGGCATGGCCGCCGAAGACTGTCGCGATAGTGCCAAGCACCACCGCAGCGCCGTGTTGTCGGAAGACTTGCAGGTACTCGCCATAGCTGTGTGCTGTTCCGGTATCGCACCCGATCAAAGCCACGAGCGGAGGCAGACCGTTAGTGCTCGCTCGGACATGCCTTAGGCGAATATCGAGCGCTTCTCTCGCCACTCCGCCGATTTCCAGCGAAATGCTTGCGGCTAGGCCATCAGTGTGTGGCATGGACAAAATGAAGGTCGGCTGGCTGGTGCTCACTACCTTCTCCCAGGCCGTCCAATCAGGCGCTGGTCGCGCGTGTTTTCCAGCATGGGAGTTGATCCTCGCGACCACTTGTTCAAAGTCGGCTTGCTGAACGCGCTTACTTGCGGCGACGAGAACCTCAGTACCGATAGTCAGCTCCGAAGACTCTCGTCCTGGCTCAGATTGCAGCAGAAACTCTCGGCCGGTTGTAGCTAGGTCCGCTCTCAGCTGATGGCGTTCGATGACCTTGCGCATTCCCCAAAATCCCATGGGGCACACGACAAACTCGTCGCCTCCACGACAGGTTCCCGGACACGCGCCGTCTGTCAGCGCCTTGCGCCAGTGCGCGCAGGGCTTCGCCGCTCGGGCGGGGACTTCGTAATCGTAGATAAACTCAAACGGGACAGGTTCATGGTCGTTCCTCGTACTGATGATCTGTATGTACTCGTGCTCTGCAATCTCAGGCCGGTTGTGTGGATTTCGCAGCTGCTCGATGACCAACAACCGCTGAAGTACTGCGCCCTGCCGAGCCAGATCGACCATCAGCTCTCGTCCTAATTCACCGTCCAGACCGTCCGCGTAGTCAGCAACCAGTTTGGCTACTTTTGACAGACTGTGGTTCAGAGTCTCTACTGTTTTCAGGGCGCCGCTGATGTCTGCGATCCATGCATGATCGTCGGCTAGGGCGACCGCGCGGGGTTGGCCGTTGGATGCATGGTTAGTGACGAACGAGAGATCAAAGGGTCGGCGTTGGTCCAGATCGCCAATCCGTCTCCGGACGGGCAACAGTTCCGTCAACTTTGGCTCGGCGTCAGCCGCTACAGGCTCTTCTTCGTTGCCCCTGACACCGGCAAGAAATCGCGCAGTCTGCAGTACGCGACCCCGGTGAGTGACAGTTATGCGAGCATCGAACGTACCAGTTGTTCTCGGCACAAACGTAAATGTCGTCGCTTCGCTAGGCCCGTCGGCAGGAAGTTCAATATCCGCATGCAGTGGCATTTCCAACTGGTCTGGTTCGGTGAACCAGACTCTCAATGTCCAGCTCTCCGCGAAGAGCAGTTTTTCGTCCGGAAACGCTTGGGCTAGGCCTTGCCAATTCGGACTGCTTGGGCCAATGCGCATTCGAACTTTGGTTCTCGTTCCCAATACAAATCCGTCAACAGCGTCCCGATACTCGCCACCGATCCAGCGAGTCGAATGTTGCTGCAGATGACGTTGAGCGCGCGATTTCTCCACCGAGCGCCGGACTGGCGCGACGGCTATCGCCTCGGATATTTCCGCGAGATCTGACGCGCTCTTTCCCTCACCCCCGAAATCGAGTCTGGACAGGTTGATGCCAATGCGTCGACGATCGAATCCGAATACCGACCCGGGGTCCCGGACGCGCATGACCTCTCTAGCCCTGAATGGAAGACCTTCTGTTCCAAGTCTAGATAATTCGATGGAATTCCGATTGATGCGTCTGGCTACATCGAGCAACTGAAACTCCGCTGTCTCGGGCCTTCGCCAGACCATGGCCAAGCCGCTACTGGCTAGGGCTTCGCCAAGAGTGTTGTTGTGCGAGAGCTGGATTACGATTTCGTTTAGCACATCGCCCAGGCCATCAGGATTCTTGTGCGGCGGGAGAAAGGTCGACACATCGACGTCGCAGCGCTTCATCGCCTCGACCAATCCAACGCCCGGTCTCAACGGATCCTGCGGCTCGTTGCCGATCATCAGTACGCGCGCTTTGCGCCGGAATCGGTCTTGGCGTAGCTGGTCGATCAAGTCCAATGCCGTTCCCGAAAATACGAATAGGTCACACCGGGGTTGGTCCCTCGTCAGTTCGTATGCTTTGCTCAAATGGCTGCTGGGCCATCGGCCGCGTGCCTTCTCGACGGCGTTCCAAGCGATCTCGTCACCTGGCATGGTTCCAAATCTCAGAGGCCATTGAAACATGATCGGTTCCTTCTGTTGTCGGCGGTCAGGCGATCAATTCCGGCGCATAGCCGCGCAAGCGTGCCTCCACCAAAGCGGATCCATGCCGCGTAAGCACATCCATTTCGTAGTCGCTGAGTCTCTTGAGGTTCGTGCCCACAAGCGAGGCAAATGCCGCATCACCGGCCTGGGCTTGCCCAATCGTGCTGTCGATCGAGAACCAGAGCGGTTTGGGCCCTTTGCCCGCCAAGTAACGATGCTGCAACCGATCGAACTCCAGCCCACGGATTTGCTCCATCATGATGTCGAGGCCCTTTTCGAGGACGCGCGCGCCGGACTCGGTCGGTCGATCGTCTACCGTAAACGGTTTGCCCCCATCGCTGACGATGACGTAGTCGAGGCCATTCCGCGCGCGCAGGAGCGGGTTTACGCCCAAGTTATCGTAGACACCGCCATCGGACAGCGTGACGTATTCCACCGGTCCAGCTGGGCCGTACTTGCTGCGATCCAGGCGCAGCGGCGGGAACACTGGTGGAAAGGCCGACGATGCTGCGACAGCGTGGCTGATCGGGAAATCGGGCGCTGGCACAATGCCGAGTTCGTAGTCGCCCATTTCTTCAGCTCCACCACCACCGGCGACAAAGAAGAACATGTTGCCAGTCGCCAGATTGGTCGAATTGAAGTAGATGCGCGGTCCTGCGCTCAGCGCTGCCATTGTCCGCTTCTGGAAGAGATCCGCGTCGTAGGATTTCGCGAGTTTCTCCAGCCTTGTCTCGAACGGATCAAGCGCGCCGCTGAGAAAAGACGAAACTGCGATCGAACGTGTGCGTAGATAGCGGTCCAGGATGTCCAGCTTGTCTGGCGCAGCCCAGTTCAATGCGACGGAGCCGCCGGCGATGCTGCCGCCGCTGACGCACGTCAAGAGGTCCAGTTTGTCGAGCAGGCCAAGCGCCGCCAGCTTGCGCATGACCCCCAGGTGAAAAGCGGCTGCACGGAAGCCGCCGCCAGACAGTGCAAGTCCAATTCGCTTCGGAGTGCCTTCGATTACCACCGCCATGATTGCTCATGCTCCTTGAGTTGCCGCCAGCCATCCCACTGACGGCGGGTCGGATCAGGCATAGGAGTCGTCAGCGAGCGGCTTGTCCCACCTCTTTTCTGAAGAATTGTCCAGGCAGATGCTTGTCAGGTTCGGGCAGCGATCCGCCCCGCCTTCCATAGCGCGAGAACCACATCCATCTGCCGGTTGTGCACCTTGTCGGGATCCGCCCCTACCGTCGCCGTGTCGTGCGCCAGAGCTGAGCTCGGCCCGAGTGCGCCAGTGCGCGATTAGAGATCAGGAGCTTGACTGCCGCGACTGCGTATTCACGGTTGACGAGCGTTCGCGATGCAGCTGACTTCCAACGCTGCCGGGTGTTTGGTCCGCCTCGCATCCCATCGATAGGGTGACGCTCGCCGCGCCCGATCGTTAGTGGGGTTCGCGCTACTCGCGCGCGGGCGCCCAAACCGGCGCGGTGTGTTGGTCGAAGCTGGGTGCCTCTGGCGGTAGCTGCTTGCCCCTGGGGACGGCCAGACCTCGTGCATGTCGTTGCGGGATCGATGGCTTGCAGGCCGCGGATGGCGGCGATCCGAAATTGGCAAACGGATCGAAATGCCCGTACTCGGCATCCGCGCTCCGGCGCGTCAGCCGGTGCCGGCTGTGACGCAACGGGTGTCGCAATCGAATTGGATTCTGTGTGTCACTTCGGCATCAACGCTGAGAGAGCCTTGTGTCGAGGACTTGACAACATCTGTTCACTTCACGACAATTCCTGTGCGCCTAACCTGGCGCCATGAATCCACCCAAAAGAGGAGGAACAAACCGTGAAATTGACTCCGTTCGGTCGCGAGGTTCGGGGCCTGCGTATGGACACTGGACGAATGATGAAAGATATGGCTGACCATTTGCATGTCTCGGAGAGCTACGTCTCGGCGGTCGAGTTTGGTAAGCGGGCAGTTCCTGAGACTTGGCCGATGCAGATTGCAGCGTTCTTCGGTCTTGGGAAAGAGAAATCCGAGGGCCTGCAGGTACTAGCGAAGGGCTCCAACAAGGTGCTGAGCATCGATCTTCAAGACGATTCGCTGTCTCAGCTTCACAGGGAAACTGCGGCAATCTTCGCCATGAGCTTGCCAAGGTTTTCGGAAGAACAACTCTTGAGGGTCAAGAGGCATCTGGAGGATATCAGGCATGAGAAGCCATGGGCACGCGGATCAAGTGTGGCCGTTGACGGTAGCTGAGATCGAGAACAAGGCAGCTGTGGCGCGAATTCAACTGCTTCCGGAATACGGGACGCAGAGCATCATTTCGCACAAAGTTGATGTGGACTACCTACTGCAGGTGACACTGCCACGAAAACTGGGCATCCAGCTACATTTGTGTGAAGACGCAGATCTCCCGGGATCATTCGCAGAATTTGACGCAGATAGCGAGGTGCTTTCAATCACGTCTTCGATCATGGTTCGGGCGCGACAATTCTGGGGTGAAGCACTGTTCACTATCTACCATGAGATCGCACACGTGATTCTCCACAGGAAGCAAGTCTTCGCGAGGCGAAGCGCAACGAAGTCAATCGTTGGTCAAATTCGGTCGATTGAAGATCAGGCAGATTATGGAGCGATGGCTCTCGCTATCGGCAACGAGGCGGCGCTCAAGATTGGATGCGCAACGATGATCGCCAGGATCAGCCAAATGCCACTGGAAAAATGCACTGCGTATCTGGCACAACTGAAGAAGGGCTGCGAAAACAAAAAAGGCGCTCGACTGCCATCGAGCGCCAACATGGAATTTGACTTTGATTGATAGCGGTGTTCAGCGCGGCCGCGATCATTCATGTCGTCTGGGATGTTTGGCGATCATAGCCCACGAAGGCTTGACGTCCAAGACTGGCGATGTGACTCAATGCGCGCTTGGAGACACGTCATGACCTCAGATGGTCGAGACGAAAACGGGCCCGGCTTCTGCCGGTTCTTCAAGCACTGGCGGTCCGGCAAGGTCTACGACGCACATGCGTACGGATACCGCGCCTGGCCAATAGGGCGGCGAGGAGGCCGCTCCTAGTTGAAGTCTCACCGGCGGTGGCCTGGGGCCGCCGCCGGCTCAAGCACCGAAACCATCGGTCGCGATCTGACACGGGATCAATGTAATTCACCCCTGAACGATGCCTGCGTGACTGCGATCGGGTTGCTCTGCCATCAGGGCAGATTCGGGCGCTGGGTGCCCGCAGGTATGCCGCGGTCGGCACGCCAACCACGGCAGGGTGCGGCTATCCCAACCACTTGGCAAAGCCATCTGCCCGCATCAAAGGCGTGTGGTGCAGCAGGATTGACGCTGCCAGACTCAGCCAGATCGTAATCCTGGGCGAAGCCAACGACGTCCTCGGGCTGTGAGTAGCGCTGAAAGCGGTGGATCTTGGGCATTTCGATTTTCTTGCAGGGCTTTAGGCTCTTCAGGTCCGATGTGGGCGGCTCAAACAAGCCCATAACGGCTCATAACGGCTCATAACGGCTCATAACGGCTCATAACTAGTCTGCGGCCCTGTAAGAAGCCCCGCGCTTTTCGCCCTGTTGCACCAAAGCGCCCGACATTTTCAGCTTCTTCAGCAACTTGGCTGCCTGATCCGGTGTGAGGCGACACAACTCAACTACATCGGCGCGCTTGATCTGCCCATGCTGCCGTACATAGCTCAGCACCATCTGCTCATGTTGCAGGCTGGCGAAGCCCATCTGGCGGGTGTAGGCGGCTTTGTCGCCGTCGGCGCGGTAGACGCCGGGGGCCAAGGTGTAAGTGCGGCCACGGGTGCTGCCATGGGCTTGCACCAGGCCTGCTTCAACCAGTTCCTCCAGCGTGCGTTTGGCGCGCGCCGGGTCGCGTTGGATGTGCGCGGCGAGTTGCTCGGTGTTGAGGCGCTTCAGTTCGCGCAGCGCGGTGAGTGCGATCAGGCTGTCGATGGGCAGCGGATTGCCGCGGCGGCCTTCCTCCTCGATCACCAGTCGCAGAAAGGTCTCATCGGCATCCACCGTAGCCAGGCGCAGCACCACATTGGTGGCGTCGGTTCCACGGTAGTCGGGCTCAGGTCGGCCGAAGCGCAGCATGCCGCGGTAGATGGTGTCTACGCCGCGGCCGGAGCGCTCGACGATGCCGATGCGCTTCATGGCATCAGCCAGTGCGCGATTGCGTGGGCGCGGCTCGGTGCTCAGCAGGTTGGCCAGGGTGACCCCTTCGACCAGCCCGCCAGGATTGCTGATCGTCAGCCCTTCATCATTGAGACGCACGTAGACGGCGCCCATGCGGTGGTAGTCGCGATGGATCAAGGCATTGGCGACGCCCTCACGAAACGCGGCGAGGTCAACCATGGGCACGGGCACGCGAAACAGCCCCATCAGCAGTTCGCGCTCGGGGTTGTACGGGCGGAAGTTGGTCTCCAGCCAGTCCAGCGCCTTCAGCAGCGGGAATCGACGGAACTCGTTGAAGCGCACGGCCTCGCGGGCCAGCACCTGAAAGGCGAATTCGTGGGTGGGCACCAGTCTGCGCAGGATTTGCTCGCGGCCGATCAGCAGCAGGCCGGTGAGGGTGGGCACGCGCGCGCCGTCGGGTTGGCGGGCGGTGAGGCCAAGCGCGCCGTCGAGGGCTTCTTCGTCGAGTTCCAGCAGCACGCGGTCGCCACCGTATTGCTGCACGCTCTGGCGCAGGCGTTCGCGTTCGAGCGGGTCGAAGTCGGCCAGCGTGGCGCCGGCCACCGGCTGTGCCGAGGCGTCCATCAGGCCGAAGCTGGTCGCGCGGCTGGCGCGGTCGTGCGGCAGCATGGCGACGCATTCGGGGGTGCCGTCGGCTTTGAGGCGGCGGCGCAGGTAGACGCCGGCGGTGGTGGCGACTTCGCTGGTGGCTTTGGGGACGCTGATGCGGGCGACGTTGACGCCGTTGACAGCGATGGCCTCGACGGTCACTGACAGCGACGGCGAGGTGCGCGCGGCGATCAGGGCGGCGAGGCCGGCGAGGGATCGGTGATCGGGGTGCAGGCCGCTGGCGCTGCCGTCGTCTTCGACACCGAGCCAGAGTTCGCCGCCCTCGGTGTTGGCCAGGCACACCAGGGCTTCGACCAGATCGTCGTCCGACAGCCGCTGCGTGTCGCGCTTGAACTCGATGGTCAGCGTTTCCTTGGCTGGCAGCGAGGCGGCGGTCATGGCGGTTGGCGCCTGGGTGGTCATGCGGGTGCTGAGTTGGCTTCGAGCAGCGGGGTGACGCGGACGCGGCCGGTCAGGAGGTCGTCCATGAGACCGGACTTCAGTGTTCTAAGCTTACTCAGGGTACCGCTCTCCGCGTCGATCCTCCGAACGATCAATTGCGCTGTGCACACGATACGTTCCATCTCATCAGCGTCAGGCTCCAGTGCAATCAGGGACCGCAAAGTGCCGAGGCCAATGAAGCGTTGGGTGCTGCCTGACATTGCCTCGCTCAACTGCCGTTCGACAGAAGCTGACTCAAGCCAGTCTCGAAGGAAACGACCCCGGCAAAAATCGCCTCCGACACGAAGGAGGCCGACGTTTTTGGTGGCGATCTGATCTTGGCCAGCTTCGATGACTACAGGGCTCCCAACCGTTCCGATCATTCCAAAAAGCAAGTCGCCAGGCTCCACGGCGCTACGAGCTCGAACTGCGCGGTAGTCAGCCTCGCCAATGAGATAGCTGTCGCTAAGGTCAAGCCGCCCACCACGCAGATTCTTGGATGTGATGAGCGGGTATCCGCTGTCCGCGGGCTTCGGTGAATCGTGCGTTCCGTCAGCCACAGATACGCAGTACTTCTCCAAGCGTTTGGCCTCCCACTGCGCCGGAATCCACCCCAACGGCGAGTTCTTGTAGAGATGGGGCGCTTGGGATTGGGGTGGGCGGAGTTCGCCGTTGGCGTCGATGCCGCGGGTCAGCAAGTCGTGCAGCAGCCCCTGCTTGACCAGCTTGAGCTTCTCGATGATCGCCTCGGTCTCGCGGATGGTGGTGTCGAGGGTGTCGAGGACGACGGCAGCGACACGTTGTTCGACAATTGGTGGAATTGGGAGCTGAGTGGCCGTCAGCGGCACTCGATTGAGTTCGACCTGATTGGTGGATCCGGCATAGCAGTAGCGCTCCAGATGACGTTGTCCCCAAGAGCTACGTAGCACGGCGTTCAGCCAGCGCCCGTCTAGTGATTTCGGTGACGGCCGAAGAGTAGTCACATGGCCATCGACCACAAACGAACCTGGACTGTCGAAAACGGATGACCGTCCGATCGTTCCTGTGCCCGTTGAATTCAGCAATACATCACCGACCTCTGGTTGCAAGACGCCAGACATCGCGCGGGCAGAGTGGGGGCGTGCCTTACTGGCATCGAAACTTGAGGTAGTTACGCAGCGCTGACCGATTGCCATGACCTCGCTGTGCTCGACATACACCGGTGCGGCTCCCCTTGAGATCAATGCGCACAACTCGCCGAGTACGCCGACGGGCTCCAGCGCGGCACTGAAGCTGTGCAGCAAGTCGTTGCGCAGGCCTACAAAGCTGGGCGCGCCGGCCAGCGCAGTGATGCGTGGGCTGTGCGCTTGCCACCAAAGCTCGAAGGCTTCACGCAGGGTTTGCTCGCGAGCGAGCAAACCCGAGTTGGATTCAATAGCGGGTTTGATCGATTGGCGGGTGGCGAGGTCGGGGTGGAAATCGAAGTAGTTGGGGTCGCGTTCGATGAACAGCGCCAGCGGATCGAGGCCGTGGGCGCTGAACAGCGCTGATTTGGCTGCCACTTCCGACTTCGGCACGCCGCCGAGCAGATGCGCGCGGACATCGTGTGGTTCGGGTGGCGGCGCGTTGTCGGCGTAGCGGCGGATGTTGAGGTTGTAGTCGTTCTCGCCCAGCGCGGCGTTGCTGACGATGGCGCTGAAGCCCGGCACCTGGGCGTAGCTCTCGAAGGTGTTGACGATCTTCTCGATGTGCTCGGGCAGCAGATAGTTCTGCGCGCGGCCCTCGAAATACTCGCGGTCGGCATTGATGAATAGCACCTTGCCCTGGCGCTCGGCAGCCTTCCCGCTGCGATTGCCGCGGCGCTGGCGCATCACCAGCACGCAGGCGGGGATGCCGGTGCCGTAGAACAGATTCGCGGGCAGGCCGATCACCGCTTCCAGCAGGTCGGCCTTGATCATTGCTGCACGGATGGTGCGTTCCTCACCACCGCGGAACAGCACGCCGTGCGGCATCACCGTCGCCACCATGCCGCCGTCAGACGTTACCCCGACCATATGCTGCAGGAACATCAGATCGGCTTTCTTGCTGCCGAGTGACACCTGGCCGTAGCGGAAACGTTCGGGATGCTTCGGGCGGAACACAGGCTGCCCCTGACGATCGGTGTCGGCGGTGCCCCAGTTGATCGAGAACGGCGGATTCGACAGCACGCGATCAAAGCGCATCAGTTCGCCGCCCTCCACATGCTGCGGCTCGGCCAGGGTGTCGTCATTGCGCAGATCGGCGCTGCTGATGCCGTGCAGCAGCATGTTCATCTTGGCGATCGACCACACCGTGCCGTTAGCCTCCTGCCCGCACAGGTCCGCACGGGTGCCATCGCCACCGTGCTCGTCGATGTACTCCTTGGCCAGGATCAACATACCGCCCGAGCCCACACAGGGGTCGTAAATGCTGTGCTGTTGCTCCGGCTTGATCAGCCGCACCATCATCCTCACCACCGAGCGCGGCGTGTAGAACTCGCCACCCTTCTTGCCGGCCGAGTCTGCGAACTCGCCAATCAAGTACTCATAGGCCGCGCCGAGCAGATCTGGGAACTCGAAATCCTCGTTCCTCAGCCGGTGAATGTCGAAGTGGGTGATAAGTTGCCGCGCCTTGATGTCCGGGATCTTGCTCTGACCGACCTTGCGTGTGAACTCGATGTGTTCAAGCACACCATCCAAACTGGCGTTGTTCTCCTCCAATCCACTGAGTGCCTTGTTCAGAAAGCCACCGACATCGTGATGCGCCTCGTTGACCAGATAGTTCCAGCGGGAGGAGGGCGGCACATAGAAGGATTGCCCATACCAACGCTTGTTTTCAGCCGCGAACACCGCATCGGGCTGATCCAGACCCCTTGCCCGTTCCTGCGCGATGACTTGCTCACGCCGCTGCTCGAACACATCCGAACAACGCTTTAGGAACAACATCCCGAAGATGTATTCCTTGAACTCCGAGGCATCCATCTTGCCGCGCAGGATGTCTGCGGCCTTGAACAGATGGCGTTCGAGTTGGGGGAGGGTCAGGGGCATCTAGGATTTCGTCTGGTGCCATGGGACGACAGAGCATAGCCGCCGATCGTCGGTCAGAGGGCGGGCGCTACGACTCGATCGCCTGCGTCGGCATCTGCAAACACGATTCCGGACAGGTGCTTCGTGGCAGCGGCTGCGCCCGTCTCAACGGGTGATATTTGGCTGTCGCCCAATGCCCTGACCAATCATCGATCGAACCTCGATTTGCTGGCGCGAACCCGCGCACACTGGCCATGCACGCTAGCTGTGAGGGAGTCCGTCGCCTTGAATCACGCACGGTACGGCGCACACTGCGGCCGGCGACCAAAGGAAGCACCACATGAATCCGGATTTGATGCTGACTCTCGATTTCGGTGAAATCGGCTACCACTACAACCGCGAACCGTTCTGCGTGCGCCTGGACGCGGAGGCGCTGGAAACGCTGATCGCCGATGCTGGCAATGCCCATCGGGTGTATGAGCTGACTTTGATCCAGCGTCCCGGCGACGTCTGGGACTACGTGCATGTGGTTCCAGAGGCGGTACCGGGCCGGGTGGCCGAACGGCTGGAAACGGCGCGCGCCGACGCCATGCCCCGATTAGCGAAGGTGCACCCGTGGCCCGAGGGGAAGGTGCCGTTCGCGGTGTTCGACAAGTTCTTTTACTACGCCTGGGACGACACCGAGCCCGATTCCGAGGCGTGGCTGGGGGCGCGCGGCTCTGACAGGGTGGTCGCATTTGCCGATCGCCTGTTTGCCACAGCGCAGGCAGCGCTGGCGAAACTGGAAGAGGGTGATCCGCTGATGCGCCATGAGCTGCATCTGGCGCGAACGCATCGGCATTGGTGCAGTCATGAGGGTTCCGAAACGGTTGTCGAACGGTTTCGAAACCCTTTGCATACGCCAAAGCCGCCGGCACACTCACCCGGCTTCTACGACCATCTGGAGGCCTTGCTGCGAGATCCTGATCTGGTGTCGGTGGCCTATCGCGGCAGGGGAGACTGGCCGCTGATGCGCTTGCTGTGCGCCGAGCAGCGTCGTCGCGCTGATGCCACCGGGCATTCGCAGATACACGCGTTGCATCTGAGTGCATCGACGGACTACCGTGCCGGCGTGGATGCCTGGGACGGCCGCATCTGGTTCTTCTCAGAGGGCCTGGCGCATGGTGATCTGCTGATCGACGGCCCAGGACACAACGGGGTATCGGCGAAACAGCTGATCGAGAAGTACCGGCGGCGGCCGCAGGTGGTGCTGACGGATGCGGCCGATTTCGAGATTGACGGATATTCCCGCGAAACCGGTGATGGCTGGACGGTGTTCCGACGCAGCGAACCCCGCTCCCGGCGCCAGAACATGGAGCTGATCGCCAGCCGTCGACAGCCGGATGACAAGCCCGTGATCCAGTTCGAAGGCGAGGGCTCTTCCGTTTATCCCTTCGATCGCGGGCTGATCGTGCTGGGTGATGGTTTGTCGGCTGCTGCGATCAGCGCAGTAACGACGCTGATCCAGGCATGGCGGGGCCGAGACGGTGAGCTGTTGATCATCGCCACTGGCGAGATCTCGAAGTGGCTGGAGGCTGGCATCGATGGCGCCGTCCAGGTCCCTGATGCCCTGCATGCCGACAGCGAAGAGGGGCAGTCCAACTGGGTCAGCGGTTTGCTACGCGACAAGCAGACGTGGACTGACGTGGCAATGCTGCTCGGCGCGCCGGAGTGGATTGCGCGAAGCATCCACGCCGCGCTGGCGAGTGGCGCCCGGCCTTGGGCGCCATGGATTGTGCAGACGGAAGGCATTATTGGCGCGCGCGTCGATCTGGTGCTGGATGCGGATCCTGCCCTCCAACTGAGTGATGCCTTCGAACGGGCGAGTGTCTGCAAGCCGCTACTGCGATAGCTGCGACACGGGGCAGGACTTGCGGCCGGACTCTTCGGTTCTCACTTGGATGCGAATAGCCGTAGTGAGTGACAGCTGATGATCGACTTGCCCCGCTGATGATGTGCGGGCGCTTGTCCTGTG
The DNA here is from genome assembly GCA_022841325.1 of Lysobacterales bacterium. Lineage (GTDB taxonomy): Bacteria > Pseudomonadota > Gammaproteobacteria > Xanthomonadales > SZUA-5 > JADKFD01. The sequence goes on from JALHRS010000044.1 coordinate 18,741, forward strand.
TGCGGCTCACGTGCGGCCCGCGTTCCGTCCTCTCGAGCACCATGGTCGTCCAAGTCCGGGATCGCCTCAGCCACACGACCAGGCAGACGAACCGCGTCTCTCGTCGTGCCAACCAGCCCGCAGCAAGCATCGGAGATTGAAAAGGGGTTCTGATGCCCATTGGTGCGTGTAGTGGAATGCTTGCCGCGACCTGCCGTCTGACTGCTTTTGCTGTTCCCAAAAGCGTCTTGGTCCAGCTCATGATTGCCCGAAATTCCTTTTGGGATGACGCGCTGTCTCCGCGCTTCTTGGCGAAATGGCCCAATGGAATATTCCGTGCGCAAGAGGGCTTTGAATATCTTATCTTTGGCGCCCCGCCGTGACCTTGTACCGGCACAATCGCGCTGATGGAGCGCTCTGTAAATGCATGAGCTGAGTGAACGCGCCACAGGCAGACTTCCGGTCGCATCCCCCGCGGCTAGAATGCCTTTGCCCTGGTGGGCTCGACTGCTCCGCACTCTGACTGATCCGTGGATCGCTCCAGCAGTGGAAGACAATGAGGGCCGCCGGTGGATAGCGCAGGCCGAGCCAGTCGAGCTGTGGTACGTGCTCGACCGTCCGGCGCTCTCCAAGTTGCTCGTGCTTGATAGAGCCTGCCGAGATCAGGGTTTTCCATCGCCCATGCAATCGGTGCGAGCAACCGAACCGAAACGGCGAGTGGTTGCTGCGTCGCACCGGCTTCCAATGCGTCTTGAATCACTGCTTGAAAATCTGGCCTCTGATCCATCTCTATGCGTACAACTCGTCCCTGTATCAGTGTTCATCGGACGTTCGCCACAAAAGGCCTCGGGTTGGCTATCGGCGCTGTTTTCGGAGAACTGGGCGGTCGTAGGGAAGCTTAGGCGTGCTCTTGCGCTGGCGTTCAATGGTCAAAATTCTCACGTGCGATTCTCGCCGGCCATTGACCTGCGCACGGTACTGAACGAGGGCCTATCGGCAGCGCATTCAGCGCGCAAGGTGGCCAGGGTATTGCGTACCCATTTTCGCCGGGTTCGCGAGTCGGTCATCGGACCCGACTTATCCACTCGTCGAATGCTGGTTGGACGGGTGTTGTCAGCGCCTAAGGTGAAAGTCGCCATTGACGACCAGGCGCGCCGCGAAAGCTGTTCGGTAGAGAAGGCCAGGACTCAGGCTCGCCGCTACGCGATGGAGATCGCAGCCGACTACTCACCGCCGCTCGTCCGTGCTGCGACGCTGCTACTCAGGCCGGTACTGACGCGCATCTACGGCGGCATCGATGTGCATCATATCGAGCACTTCAAACGCGATGCGCTAGGTCACGAGGTGGTTTACGTACCCAGCCATCGAAGCCACATGGATGACTTGTTGTTGCCCTATCTGTTGCACGCGCACGGTGTGGTACCTCCGCATATTGTTGCTGGAGCAAATTTGAACATGCCGATTGTCGGCACGCTGATGCGCAAGTGTGGCGCCTTCTTCATCCGTCGCAGCATCCGCGGCAACGTCCTCTACTCCGCAGTGTTCTCCGAGTACACGGCACAGCTCGTATCTGGGGGCTACTCGATGGCCTACTTTATCGAGGGCGGTCGCTCGCGGACAGGGCGCCTGCTGACGCCGCAAGGTGGGACGCTCGTCATGACGATTCGTGCCTATTTGAACCAGCCTTCGCGCCCTGTGATGTTTCAGCCCGTCTACATCGGCTACGAGCGGATGGTGGAAGGGAAGAGTTATCTTGACGAGCTATCCGGAAAACCGAAGGTGACGGAAACCATCGGACGGCTTCTCAGCGGCGTCAAGACTGTGCTGCGAAGCAACTTTGGAAGGGTAACGCTCAACTTCGGCGAACCAATTTATCTCGCTGATCTGCTGGCGACGCATGCGCCAAGCGATAACGCGGAACAGCCAGCCGCGAACGGCAAGCCCAGATGGGTGTCGGATGTGGTGAACGAACTCGGAAATGCGATCAACCAACAGGTCAATGCGGCCGCCCACGTCAACCCGATCAACCTGCTCGCGCTCACAGTGCTTGCTACCCAGAAGCACGCGATGGTCGAAGCCGAGCTGATTTCCCAATTACAGTTTTTCCGGCGTGCCCTCGACATTTTGCCGTACTCGTCCCGCGTCACAGTGACACCCATGTCTCCAGCCGAAATCATTGCCTATGGCGAATCCGCGGGCCTCATCCAGCGTGTGGTCAATCCACTTGGAGACGTCATCCGCGTTGCCACAGAAGAAGTCGCCCTATTGTCGTACTTCCGCAATAACGTGGCTCACCTATTTCTGGAATCTGCTTGGCTTGCTTGCTGCTTCCAGCATGATCGGCGTATCGATCAAGAGGCCATCATCCAGTCGGGAGATATCCTGTATCCGTTTCTCCGGGCTGAGCTCTTCGTGACTTGGACGCCGCATCAGTTTGGCGAGCGTCTTCTTTCCGCAATCGAATTCTTCGTCAGCGAGGGATTGCTGGAGTGCGAAGTGTTTGAGTCGGATGCAGTTGCTTACCGTCGATGCAAGGACAATAAGGGCGGCATCAATCGGCTGCGTGTCGTCGGCCAACCGCTGCAACAGGCATTCCAGCGTTATTACATCGTTGTGTCGATCTTGCGTAGGGAGGGTTCCGGTTCCATGACAGCCGGTGAGCTTGAGCTGGCCTGCCACGTTGCCGCTCGGCGGCTGTCGATGCTCTACGCGCCGTCGGCACCCGAGTTCTTCGACAGAGCATTGTTCCGAGGCTTCGTCCAGCAACTACGAGCTCAATGCTGGGTATCAGTCGACGACGACGGAAATCTGGTCTTCGACGAGCGACTCGACGAGGTGGCCTCGGAGGCCGCGTCGATGCTCAGTCGTGAGCAGCGGGCGACTCTGATGCAAGCAACAGGCCTAAGGAGCTAACGACTCTTTGCGCGTGCCCGGCAGCACAAGATTACGGACATCAGGTGGTTCGAAGAACTGACCAGAAGGCCGATGAAGACGCTGCCAAAGGGAATCTTGCCTGTCCATCATTGGCAGCGAAGTAGCGCGCAGCCCATGGAATACCCGCCGCCAAAGGTGACCAGTAGTGCCAGATCGCCTGGCCGGAGAACGTCTCGATGGCGAAACAGTGTCAGGGCGGTGCTGGCGCAGCCTGTGTTGCCAAGATAGCCAATGGATCGTGCAATTTGCCCATCGGCTGTGCCGAGACGTTCAGCCACATGCGAGATGATCCGATCATTGGCTTGGTGCGGGACCAGCAGTCGAATGTCGTCCACGGTCAGCAAATGCCGCTCCAGCATCGCACGTGCAGCACTCTCGATTTCGCGGCAGGCATGCTGAAAAACGTCTTTGCCCAGAGGCATGACCAAGCCATCGGTGCGGGGGTGCAGGTAGACGCCGCCGGGTCCGGCGCCGAGATCGCCAAGTCCACGTGAGTCGATGTCTACGACCTGCAACGCGCCGCTTTGGGCAGTCTGGGAGGTGTCCAGGATCAGCGCGGTGGCGGCATCACCCCAAAGGTGTCCAGACTGTTCGTCCGAGTCATCGGCATACAGGCTGTTGTGCTCCGCCAGAACGATGAGTGCGCGACGCGCGCGACCCGAATCGAAAAACGCCGCGGCAATCTCGAGGGCATTGATGAACGAAGAGCATGCCGTCGAGACGTACAGCGCTTTCGCCCCACGAATCTCGAAGTGACGCTGGACCGCGTGTGCCATGGTTCCTACCGTGTCCCAGGGCGTGTACGACGCGCCGATGATCAGGTCGATTCCGTCAAGGCTCTCTCCTTCTGCCAGCATGCGTTCCACGGCGCTGATGGCCATGGTATTGCTGTTCTCGTGCGGGGCAGCGCGACGCCTCGTCGCGATTCCGGTGGCGCGCTCGAACCAGGCTTCCGGTCGCCCTGTCAGTCGGCTGAAGTGGGCGTTATCCGCGATTTGCTCAGGCAGGTACTCCGCGCCTCCCATGATGCTCATCGAAACGCGTGCGCTAGCCGGCCACCGAAGGCTATCCGGTTGTGGAAACGACATGTCATTCACAGGCTGGTCTCCCTGCCGGCCCGTCGCGACTCAGTAAGCGCCGCAAGCCATCGGGTAAAGGTGCTCCGCGCCAATGCCTTGAGGTAGCGCCAGACGATTCCTCTGACTTCCGCGTGCGTTGGGCATACGCTGATCAAGACGGCGTCGCCGGCTTCGAGACGAACGTGCTCTTTCCAGTACTTTGCTAGTGCCGGTTTGAGGCTCGCAGGGGAGCTCTCCGGTCGTCCGTAGATATGTCCGCCGTAGGCATTTCGAATGACCGATATGTCGTTCTCGAAGACCTTGTCTGGTGAGAGCGTTGCCGCCAGAAAGTCGACCACTCGTTTGCTGCGCGCTTCGTCGCGCGGTTGCGCCTGCATCACACGTGGGTACACGGCAGTAGGATGAATTGCGTAGGCGAGTCGGTATACGCTGGGGTTCTGGGTACGGAAGACCACGGACATGGGCGGCCCGGCTAACGGCACCGTAGCCCATAGGATCTCGTGTACGAGCATCGATCCGATCGTGTGTCTTCCAAAAACTTTGTGTGGCACCGGGTGCACGTTCATGTTGTCGATATAGACGATGCGCTCGCCCGCACCGTGCAAGGTGCGAATCCCGGTGAACCCCACGAGCTGGCGATCGAGGAAGACGGCCCACAGAACATCAAGTGTTCCGAAATAGTCCGTGCGGCTGCGCCAGTGGAAGGATGTGTCGGCCTGGTACAGTGCGTCGGTCGTACGAGCGAAGCAATCGATTACGCGGGCTTGCATGCTGGCATCGAGCCTGCGGCCCGGTCGATTCAAGCGCACGATCTCGAATCGACCGCGCGTCTTGGCGCGCCCTGCCGCGCCGACCAAAATTTGGTACAGACCGTGAGGCTCAGTGACAGTTTCGGTGCAGTTTAGGGCGGTCATGCTGGCGCCGACATCCTGTAGATGGCTCGTGTCACGGCGGCCCGCGGGAGGAACTTTGTGATCAGGGTGGTAAGTTGGTTTGTCCATCCGGGTACGACGACTCGTTTGCCGCGCTGCATCGCGCGGTATCCCGCGATGCCGACGCTGGCTGCATCCGCGAGCGTCTTGCCTTTGACCAGCCGTGACGCCTGCATCGCAGCCCGCAGCTGGAATCCGGAAGCGGTTGGGCCGGGACAGAAAGTTGTCACAGTGACGCCTGACCCGGCCAATTCGGCAGCAAGTGCATCGGAGAAATTGAGCAGATAGGCCTTGGTGGCGTAGTAGGCCGCCATGTACGGACCCGGTTGGAACGCTGCAATCGACGCAACATTGAGGATCTTGCCGTTGCGCTGCATCAGTTGGGGCAGGAAGCGCTTGCACAACACGGTCGGGGTGACCACGTTCAGCGTGATCATCGCCAGTTCGTCTCGCAGCGACGTTTGGTCAAAAGTGCCATACACCCCGACACCGGCGTTATTGACCAGATAATCGATCGGAGCGCCCCGCGCAGATACCAGGTCAGCCAGTTCGTCGGCCGCGCCAGGCACTGCCAGATCGCAAGCAAAGGTGGCGATCTCGATGCCGAACTGATCCCGCCACTCCAGCACTCGCTCGTTCAGCGCTGCTTGGTCACGTGCCACGAGGATCAAATTCACGCCATCACGGGCGAATGCCGCGGCGATCTCACGCCCGATGCCTGTGGTGGCGCCGGTGATCAAAGCTGTTTTGGTCATATGAGTATCCTTGGGATCGGTGGCGATTGCGCCGTCTCGGAACCGCGGTTCAGGCGCTCTGCCAGCGATAGGTCTGATGTTGGGCCATTTCGAGCATGGCAAGGTCTTCGTGGGTATCGCCGTAGGCATAGATGCAGTCGTAGTCGCTTTCCGGGTAGCGTTCGCGCACACGACGCACTTTCTCCGGACCGACGCACTGCTCGCCGTCGTAGAGGCCGGTAAGTCGGCCATCTCGAACGGCCAATCGCGAACCGAGCAGATCGACCTCGTGTGTTCTGCACCAGTGTTCCAGATAGGTCTCCAGGCCTCCGGATACAACGACCACGCGATCTCCACGCTCCTTGTGCCATGCGATGCGCTCCATCGCCACTGGTCGGAGCACTTGCGGCAAGACAGTTTGAGCAAAACTCTCGCCGGCGTTGCGAGCTTCCGTTTCGGACATTCCGGTGAAGCCGATCGCAACGATTTTTGCGCGAATGCTGGAGCCCGAGAGCAGCCGCATGCGATAGGCCAAGTAGTGCGGCGCAAGTCGTACGCGGCCCAATGCGAAGCGTTTCGGGCCGATCGCGTGACGCACGAAATCAACATACATCTCGCGGGTAGTGATGGTCCCGTCAAAATCAAACAATGCCAGGTTCATGCGATGCTCCGAGCGCTCGATGGGGTGGAGGCTGTGGTTCGCAGACACCACAGGAAAGCGCAGGCAAACACGAGATCAGCACCGATCAGCGTCCAAGTGCGAGTGGTAATTTCCGATGCCATCCAGAGCGTCGTCAGTGTTGCAAAGGCCGCGAGTTTGGCGATGGCGCCGAACGCCACCAAGGTGCGATCGATCACTTTCCGTGTGGCCATCCAGCCATAAGCGCTGCCGAACAACAGCATCATGAGCACGGTCAAAGCGCGATAGATCGCGGGTACCTCGGTCGGAAGGCCCGTCACGCTGGCCAATTGCGGGTGGCTAATGCCGAACATCAGCGCTCCACTCAGCGTGAACACGGCCGATGCCCACAACCAGCTGCGCAATGGGCTGTCGTGTGAAGAAGTCACTCCAGTCATTTGTTCACATCCTTGCCCAAGAGCATTTTTGCCACCTGCTTCTCGCGGTCGCCTCCGAATCCGCACGTGTAGTCGCCATGGGTAGGCGGGTTCTCCCATGTGCCGAAAAGCATGTCCCACATGGGAAAGCCGTAGTTTTGCCTGTGGTGCTCGAAGCGATGATGCAGACGATGCATTTCCGGGCGTTGCAAGACGTAGCCCAGCCAACGAGGCGAGCGCAGATTGCAGTGCGCGAAGTAATTGTTCGCGCCATAGATGAAGACCGACCAGGCAATGGCATCGGCGTCCAGCCCAAGCACGACCACCGCCGAGAAGGCATGTATTGCTGTGTTGACGAGATAGTCGAGAGGGTGCGAGTAGTTTGTCGTCAGCACGTCGATGCGGCTGGGGCTGTGATGCATCTGATGGAACACGCGCCACAGGAAGTCACTCGCATGCGCTGCACGGTGCCAACCGTACTGAATGAAGCTGCCAATGATGGCGGCTGCCAAGCCACCAAGGGCCGGTGGCCAGTCCGCCGCCGAATAGAGGGCGTGCGGCGCCAGCATCGGATTCAGCGCCAGTGCGAGGGCCAGCATGATCCCGAGTTGCACGACATTGATCGTCAGCGCCCGCACAAACCAGCCAGGATCGAATGGCTCACGACGTGCCGGAAACATGCGCTCGAGAACGAAGAGCAACACGAAGACCCCGCCCAGCGCGAAGTAAAGTCCATGACTCATGAGGGCGACACTCCTTGCAGAAGATACGTAAAGGTTCTGGTGGGCGATTACGGCAAACTCTTGGTCAGGCCAACTTTCAGCGCACCGAAGAACGTCGATTCACGGGGTGAGTCATCGGTCAGGAAACCGATCTGGCGCAGGTAGGCATCGAGTGCCGGCAGCTTGTGCGCCTGGACTCGCGGGTACAGGTGGTGGCAGAGGTGGTAGGTGTAACCACGCAGAAACACTCGCTGCAGCAAGGATGTACAGTTCCTGGCGTTGCTTCCCACCCGGCTGGTCGTATCGCCGTGTTCGATATAGGGATGGATCGTCCAGTAGGCCTGCGCCACCAGAGCGGGTGCGCCGACCAGACAAGCAAAGGCGCTCAAGCTGGAGCTTGCCAGCAAGGCAAAGGCGATAGTCGAGCCCACTACCAACGTCAGGTTGAGCCACGCGTACAGGCACATCTGAATCGCAGAGTAGGGAAAGCCGCGATCGATCGGTTCCCGCATCAGTAGCAGGCGCAGCAACTTGCCGGCGCAATAGCTTGTCGTATCGAGCGGACCGCGTAGGCGCGAGATCAGCGAGCGATTGTCTCGGTAGAGCTGATAATCGGGATCAGCGCTGGTGTTGGTGTGTAGGTGATGTCGCCAGTGGTAAACGTTGACGCCGACGGACAGGAACAGTGGCGCTCCCAGCGAACCGATCAATCCCATCAGCATGCTTAGGTGGCGGTTTCGGTGGAGGTTCCCATGGAAACCCTCGTGGCCGAGCGAACCTAGATAAAACATCCCGAAGCCGGCAGCAATGATGCACGGCAGGGCCAGGATCAGGCGCAGCGGCCAAGACCAGTGCCCCATATGCCAGATGAGCAACGCCGCGGATCCCGACCCCAGCCACAGCAGCAGTCCATGGACCAGCGCATACGCGCCCGACAGATTGTCTACGTCCGTGAAATAGGCGGGCAAGGACGGCTTAGATGCAGCGCGCATGGCACGGTTCCTGGGATCGGAAGTCGACGAGGAATTGGTTGATTGCCGCACCGATGCGACCGGCATGCGTCAAGATGCTGTCGTGGCCGAAGTCGGATTCGATGACGACCAGTCGGCCGTCTGCAAACGCCTCTGCCGCTGCGCGCAATTGACTGCGCGGAAACAGCAGATCGTCTTGCAGCGCGACGATCAGTACGCGCGTAGTGATGCGCCCCATGACCTCGTTCAGCTGGCCTCGGCCTCGCGCCGGATTGTGGCTGTCCATGGCCTTGGTCAGCGTCCAGTACGCGTGTGCGTCGAACCGTCGGGTGAATTTGGCACCGGCATGCCGTTGGTAGCTGCTCGCACGGAACTCGTCGCAAACTGCATCGTCGACTTCGCGCTGCGTCCGTTCATATACCTGCGCACTGCGGTAGGACAGCACGGCGATTGATCTTGCGGCTGCGAGGCCGGCCATGCCGCCGTCGGGGGCGTCACTCAGAAACGTGGGGTCCGCTTCGAGCGCCATGCGTTGGCTTTCATTGAACGCCACGGCCCATGGCGATTGCTGCAATCCAGCCCCGATCACGCATGCGTGATCGAACAACGAGGGCGCCGCTGCCATCCACTCGATCAGTTGTTGGCCGCCGTAGGAGCCGCCAACGCCCAACCGAATGCGGCTCAAACCCAAGTGTCTGCGCACGCGTTCGTGCACAGCAACAACGTCCTTGAGGGTGATCAGTGGGAAGTTCGATCGATAGGGCCTGCCGGTGCGCGCATCTACCGACGCCGGCCCGGTGGTCCCGTAGCAAGATCCAAGTGAATTGACACAAACGACGTGGTGAATGGTTGGGTCTACGGGCTTGCCCGGGCCCACAAAATCCGGCCACCACTCTGAAGGATCCGCAGAACACGTCAGAGGATGCAGGATCCAGACCACGTTGTCGCGATTGGGGTTCAGCTCTCCCCAGGTGGTGTAGGCAATATCCAACTGCCGCAGACACCCGCCACGTTCACAAAGCAGAGGGTTGGTATCGCTGAGCACCCGGCGGACCGGCAGGGTGGATGCGGCAGTCATGACGACGTCTTCCCCAGGTCGAGTTTCCTCTGGAGATAACTGAATGCGTCGGTACGGTGAACGCCGAACCGTTCTGCAATGTTTGCGGAATCGATGCGCGTTCCGTGTTGACCCAGGATCCAGAGTATTGCGACCTGGTTGCTGAGGATCCGGGAAAACGGATAGACCAGAAAAGCCAGCAATCGCAGCAGCGGTGCAGGAATGCAAAGCAGGCGCACGGGTCGCTCAAGCAAGGTTGCGTAGAGCGTGCTGACTTGTTTCCAGGTGAGCGCTTCGGGCCCTCCAATTTCAAGCACCGCGTTGCGTGCTTCCTGATTATCCAGCGAGGCAATCACATACGACGCCACATCGCCCAGCGCGATAAAGCTATGTGATTGGTTCGGCGAACCAGGAGCCACTGCCCAGCCCCAGCGTTCAATCGAATTTCCTACCAGGGCTCGAATCCAACGCGTCATTCCGGTGGCGCGGTCCAATGTCGCCGCCGCTTCTCCCTGCAAAGGGAGGGTACTGCCCATCAGTGCGAAGTAATCATCCATGAAGGGCGGGCAGCGCAGAATCGTGTAGCTCATCTGACTCTGCTTTAGCAGCGATTCGACCCACGCCTTCATGCGGTACGTCGGGCATATCGCCAGGTAGCGCGCCTCAAAAGGAACGCTGAGGGAGATGAAGACAAACTGTTTCACGCCCTCGCGCTTGCAGGCATCAATCAGATTGGCGTAGCCCTCTTGTTCGTCTCGCCGGAAACTGGCTCGACCCCTTGGGAATACGACCGTGGCTGTGGCTACTACAACATCGACGCCCTTGCAGGCACGCAGCAAGCTCTCGCGATCGCGCAGATCGCCCTTGAAGATGTCTACATTGCGGGCGAACGCCGGCGCGGATTGCCGCACAAGCGCGCGTACCACATGCGTGCCCGCAGCAGCGAGACGGGCCACGACTTCTGACCCGAGCTGACCGCTCGCACCGACGACCAATACGGTTGCCATTACTCGACCACCGTCGATTGAATAGCGTTCGATCGTTCGCTCTGGATGGCCAGCGCCGGGTCGTTCAAAGATGCTGGACGGACCACACATACCTCGGCAAGTGGCAGTCGCGGTGAAGCGGTCACGGACGGCTTCAGCGCACGTCCGATGCGCAACAACACGATGGGTCGTTCGCTGTTGCTCAAACCGAACTCCGCGAGCATTGCGTTTCGTCCTTCCTCGAAACTGATCGGGAAATCGATCGGCTGGCAAGCCAGATGTTCGCGCGTGAGCTGCAGCCACACCCGCATGACGGCGCGACCAGCATTGATGCGACCTGCGAGACTCGCATCGGATGAAGTGATCAGAACGAATGCCGCTGAATGGCGAATGCTCGCGACCGCAGATCGACTCATCAGATCGCTCAGGCCGAAGCGTCGGGCCGCTGCCCACAGCCAGGGCATCGCGCGAAGGCAACGTAGCGCCGCTGCGCTGATCAGGTCCAGCGCGAGGGCGTCTCGGGTGAAGCCAGTCGCATTGGCGAGCGCTTCCTTTTGCGTGAGCCGCATGAAGTCCAAGAGTTCTTCAACATAGGCTCGACGCCCGAACAATTGGCGCGCACCACGCAATGCCCAGCTGTGCACCTTGCCCGGATCGAGTCTGGCGACGACGGCGCGCGCGCCCAGGCCGGCCACCAGTTGATCGCATCGATCGCTGATGTCGGACGGTAGCGCGACGTCCAGGTAGTTGCCTCGCTGTGTCGAGCGTTGGCCGAGCACACCAAATGCACGCGCATAGTCCGATGCATGTAAGGCGTGGATGGTGAGCGTTCCCGCGCAGAAATCGGCGTCGTGAAAGTTGCCTTGCCCACTGGGCTGAAATTCTACGTCGGCGACGCTGGCGGCGGCTTCGATGGCGCATCCCAAGGAGAAGGCAATCGCGTGCCCATCCGGATCAACAGCGGGCAGGGCGCGTCGCGAATTCCAGCCAATCTCGATACGCCGCTCACCGACAATGCGAAACTCCCAAGGCTGACAATTGTGTGCCGATGGCGCTGAGGTCATGGCCAGAAGGACGCGCCGCAGGGTGTGATCGCTGCCGAGCAGCGCCGACAGGGCGTCCGGTGCAACACCGGGCATTGCCTGAGCTCCCTTCCTGCGACGCGATGCGATGAAGGCGCTGATCAATCGCGGGGGAATGCGCGCGTACTCGCGCAAGCGCGCGCCCAGTGTCCGTGTGGCCATGTGCGTGTCAAAGGCAATCACGTGAGGCAACTTGCGCTGCATCAGCAGATCGATGGTACACCGCGTACCGAGGGCGCCCATCGCCTGAACGCAGTACGCGACTTGCGGCCAGGGCTTCTTGTGCGTCATCCGGTCGCGGATGATGGGCAGAAAATCTGCGGGATAGTGTCGATAGCCCAACCAGGTGAGGCATTTGGCCAGATTTCCCTCGCGATGTGCCTGCGCGGTGGTTCTGCCGTGAAACGGTCTCGGATTGCGCGTGCGGTAATCGAAAACATAGACCACTGCCTTTCCGCCGAAATCGAAGCCAGCCATCACCGGAATGCGGCGCTCACATGCCATCTCGTGCAGGCGGTATTTGATCCAGGGCGAGGTCGCCGCATCCACTGCGTCGAATACGATGTTCACACCGCGGAAAGCGGCCTCCAGATTGTCGAGGGTCAACCCATCAACGTGTACGCGGGTGAGTAGGTGCGGATTTATCGCGCGGGCGCGTGCCGCCGCTACCGCAGCCTTGGACTGACCGACTTCGTGCAGCAGGCACAATTGACGATTCAGATTGCTGAGGTCGAAGACTTCGGGATCTGCCAGCGTCAGTGCGCCGATGCCCAACCGAGTCAGGGATTCAACCACGCTGCCGCCTACGCTGCCGCAGCCGGCTATCAACATGCGGGCGGCAGCAAGGGCACTTTGTTCGCTTTCGGACACTACGTCGACATTGCGAACCAGAGTCTCGTCGATGCGCTCGGGCGCGAGATTGCTAGCTTCAATCATGGTTCTGCCCTTCAAACCCAGGCCAGAACGCGGTTTGCGCGTCTGGAGTATCCGATGAAGCCATTGATGTTGAGGCGCACGTCGGATGCGTGCCCCCGGGCCTGGAAGACGGAGTGAACGTTTGCCGCAGCGAACAACAACATGTCGCCAGAGCTTGGGACAATGTCGAGGTAGGGAACCTCGTGCAGTTCGGCGAAATCGATTGGGTAGCCGCCCGCGTGGATGCCTCGTTCCCGGAGCCAGTGAGCCGTGGGCACGAGATCGTAGAGGCGAACACAACTGGCTTTGCCGTCGGGGTGGCGCGGATAGAAATTGACCGCGATGGGGTGTGTGACGTCGCTGTACTCGCGGCCGGAGTGACGCACTTGTGGCCAATCGGTATGAGCCTTGAGCACCAGTTGCTCGATGCAGGAATCGTCCCAGATCGTGGCCCGATGGGTGGGTGAGGGTACACCGTTGATGTAGGCAGGCCGAAAACGGTGTCCCGCGTCTTCGATGGCGTCGTACAACAGTCGAAAGACGTTGTTTGCGCCCTCGAACAACAGCTCCGCGTAGCCGTTGTTTCGCAGATAGTCGAGCAACATGGCCGCCGTGTCCTTCATGAACGCATTGGTGCCAACCATTCGTCCGGAGACTCCATCGCTGCGTTGATAGAGCCCTGGGCTGCGCATGAAGTTATCGAAGATGCGCGAGCAGTCCTGGTCGCTCGCAACGCGTTTGATCAGCACTGCGCTCAGGCGGCCGTCGAAGAGCCCGTCCAGATGTTCGTCCAGGCTGGCGAGGTCGGTCTCGACGAGCGCGGGCGCACGAGCGGGAACGCTGACATCAAGGGACTCGTTCCAGGGCGTGACAAGGCTGTTCATGTTCAAGTGGCGCTCGCTGCGAGTGGATGGGCTGGGGCGGTCATCACCTGGGCCAGGAAGCGAGTGACCAGATCGGCGACTTGTACGGGCGCCTCAAGCATCGGCAAGTGCCCCACGCCGTCGCAGACCTGAAGGTCGGCGCGGGGCATGGCCTCAAGGAGCGCCGAGCTGGCGCGCACGTCAAACACCGCGTCCTCCCGGCCCCAGATCACCAGCGCAGGTGCAAGTACCCTGGAATAGACGCATGGCAAGCCCAGGCTCCGCTCGTATGCCTGATACATCCGTGCAAGGTGCGTTCGCCGCTGACTGAAGTGCGCACATAGCCAAGCTTTGACTACGTGCGGCGTGTACGGCGGCCGCTGCATGATCATCCGGAAAAGGATGTCGAAGTCGCTCTGGTCTTCGATCAGGAAGGGATTGCATCCCGCGGCGGCCTGACGGTCTAGCGATTCGACTTGCGCACCAGGAACGCCGGCGGGGCTCAGCAGGGTGATCGAGGCGATGCGTTCTGGGTGCTCGGCGGCGACTGTGGCCGCGATCAGCCCACCCATGGAGCTGCCCACGAGGTGCACGCGGTCGATCTGTTGTGTGTCCAGCATGGCAATCGTGCGCCGCGCATGCCCCTGGATGCCATAGTCGAGCGTTGGATCGCTTGGATTTCGGCCGTGGCCGCCGAGGTCCGGGATCAGCAGGCGAAAGCCTGCCGGAAGAAGCCGGGCGAATCTCAGCCAGATCGACTTGTCGCCGCTGAACCCGTGCAATAGCAATATTGCCGGCATGGGCGGGGCACCGCGTTCATAGCCATCGAGGCAACTCTCACCTGCGCGATAGGTTGTCGTTCTGAAGCCACCGAGCAGGGCCGTGCCAAGTTCTGCGATTCGACTGAGCCAGTGACCAATACGCGCCTTGCCACCGCCGGATGTCCGTGTGGCCGCAGTGCCCGAACGTATTCGAAGTAGATTGCTCACGACGCCATCACCGCGGTCGGTAGGAGCGCCATCAACAGGAGCGGACCCAGAAGAATGATGGTCATGTTGTCCATTCCGCGCGGGGACATTGCTTCGAGAATCGTCATCGCGACGGCATAGACCAAAACACAGATCGCCAGAGGCACATCGACACCGCCGTGCGCTGTGCCCAACATGGTCAGCGCTACCGCGCCGGCAAACACGAAAACAGTGAGTGAGCCGGCTAGCGATTTGGTGTTCCGCTCACCCCAGAAGAAGTCGCGAACCTGATATGTGTTGCTGCGACCGAGCCAGAGACCGATGGGTTCGGCGAATCCGTCGCCCAGTGCAACGGTGAAGAACGCCACTTTCACCAGGTGCATCGGGAACATCAGCACTGCCATCACCAGCGCGACATTCGTGGTGATCATCGGCATCAGGAAGAAGAACCGACTCTGGGGCGCGTCACGCTCGCGCAAACTGTGCGCGGCGAGGGCATGGATCACTGGCAGGCGGCTGTATGCCGCCACCCAATAAAGCCCAACCTGCAAGCTGGTGGCCACCAGGACTGACATGAGTAGTTGCCTGTCCGGGAGCACTGCTAGCAGCGGCGCCGTGACAAGCATGATGCCAACGTGATTCAGCTTGCGCGTGTACCCGCCGGCCCAACGATAACGACCCTTCAGATAGGTGCAGACGTGGCCAATCAGGATAGGTCCCAGCACCAAGTAGAGTGCCACGCGCATCCATTGGACGTCGTCGAGGGAATGCGGATTGAGGGGCACGGCGTGTCGATCTCCAGCTTGAATCGCGAACAGCGCGCACATTGGCGAGTTGTCGGTATAGGAGTATCGTACGCGCATTCTCTACAACAATACAAGCCCTCGACCGAGGCGGGGAAACCCCGCCATGACCGGTTCGGAACTAGCGGGCGGCTTTTCTGGGCTGCAAGGGGCGCCCGCTGGCGGCTTCGTAGCGCCGGATATAGTCCCCGAGCACGGTGTCAGTGACGGAGAAGATCGTTTTCCCTTCCAGCGCGGCAATAATGCGCAGCAACTCCTGCACTTCCTTACGCACGCGAATTGTGGTTTGTTCCTCGGTCGGTACATTGCTGTCGACGACCTTCAATCCCGATGTCCGATTGATGTCACGCATGCGCGTTCCTCTAGGTTGGGTGGTTGCTGCCGGAAGATGCATCCGCAGTTGCCTGCAGATCGCCCAGTCGTGCGTAGAAGTCGCGACGGATCTCTGCCAGTCCTGCCTTCACGCCCTCGAGACTGATCCCGTCATCTCGCTGTCGCCATGCGGCCGCCCAATCGTCGGCATGAGGGACATGATCGAGTGCGATCTCCAGCGCGGCGGTACAATCCTGTTTCGTGGAATGTATGCGGGACTCGCTGCCGGGAAGGCTCTCGGGTGCAAGCGATGCGTCGACGTAGAGCTCGCCTATGCGCGCCATTAGGTCTGCACGCAGAACGTGCAGTACAGCCAGTACTCCGCGTGCCGTGCTGCCATCGTCGCGCGAGCGAATGGCGCGCCACCAGTGTCGGGTCGTTGGCATGCTCTCCGCCGCCAGCGTGTAGGCGTAGATGCGATCCCGAATTGCCTGGTCAGCGGCACTGAGATCTGCGTCCATAGGGCTCTACATTTCCTCAACTAGAGATGTATAGCGCTATAGTAACGATTCCTGTCTGATCTGAAGCCGTGCTTTTGTTAAAGCTTGTCATTCTTGCGTTCTTGCTGTTTCCGCTTGGTGCGGCTACCGGGTGGTTCGTTGCTCGCCGCGCGATGCAGCGTGCCGACGCTGACTCAATCGCGGCTGACAATCAGCAATACAAGGTTGTAAACGGTGTCGTACATGAAGCCCTCAATCCCTTGAATGCGATTCGCGGAATCAGCGAGTTGCTACAGCGCGGTGATCTGGATTCCACTGAGTACCGTGCACATCTATTGCGCTTGAACGAGGCCACCGAACTACTCCTGTCGCTCGCAACAAATGCCCAGTTGTGCTTTGGAGTCGCATCTGCGCTTCGCATGGACAGCGTCAACATTCAACGTCTACTCGAGGATCTCCACGGTTCGGCAGTGGCAGTCGCGGCGGCGCGCCGAGTGCATTTCGAGATTCACGTGGAGCCAGATGCGCCTGTACTCGCCGTCACCGATGAGTCGCTGGTTCGCAGTTTGCTGGGCAATGTCATCAACCATTGCCTGGCAATCACCGATCAAGGACACGTTGAGGTCACGCTGCATGCAAGTCACGACGAAAGGATTCGGATTTCGGTCAGCGACACCGGGCCTAGCCTCGACGATCATGCACTGCGACATGTGTTCGAGCCCTTCGGATTGGTCGGGCACACCGCCGACGGAAATCCAGTCGGTACCGGGCTCAATCTGCACTCGGCATTTCGCGCCGCACGACTGCTGGGAGGCCGGTTGACCTGTGAGTCGCGCTTGAACGCAGGCAGCGCGTATTCCATCGACTTGCCCGCCAACGTGCAATCGCGCGGAGTGACCGACCGCTCAAGCAAGGTCGTGTCATTTGTGGACCACTACGCCAAGCACCGTGCGCAGGTGGGACGCCACCGCGTTCTGGTGATTGAAGACCAGCTCAGCAACGCACACGTGATCCAGTCCGCGCTCGAGCGCGCAGGGCATTCCGTCGTCGTCGTACATGACGGCACGGGCGCGCTGGAACAGCTGGAGGCGATCGACAGCTTCGATCTGGTCGTGATCGATTTGCGCCTTCCAGACATCGGTGGGCTCGATGTGATGAGGTTGAACCGACTGCGGCATGGGTCGCGGCAGCGACCGCTTCCGTTCATAGTCATCACTAGCGAGCGATCGGAGAGAGTGCGCAACCAATGTCTTGCCGCCGGGGCCTGGGCCTTTCTGCAGAAGCCGATATCTGCTCAATGCTTGCTCGATGCCTTGGCAATGGTGAGTGATCGCATGGAACGTCTCGCGCGAGTCCCTACGGTTTCCCACGGACAGATCAGTCAGGCTGCGGTACATCGCAACCTGCTCGCGGTTGATCCGAGTCGGCGCGTTTCTGACGTTTTCTGCGATCTGCTGACTTACATTCGCGAAATCGAGGGCGCGGCCGTCGTGTCCGACTGGAATAGCGTGATTCATCGTACGCGCGCCGTGCGCGGTGCCGCCCACTTGATCGGCGCGGCGCAGATCATGACCGTATCGAGTTCGATACTCGCCTGCAAGTTGGACGAACTGCCGGCAAAGTGGCGGGTGCTGCACGAGCGCCTGACCGAGAGCGTCGATGACGCATGGCGCACTCTCACCGGAATGCTGGCGGAGGTGGCTCAACGCGAATGATCGGTTTGCCCGTGAGTTGTGATGCGGCGCTACGCTGCCCGAGATCCTTCATTCATGGTCCGGCGTCTGCAGCGTCTCACGTACAAACGCTATTGTTGCCTCAAGCACATCGGCTGCGGCCGCCGACCGCCATGGTGATCCAATCACGTGGGTGCCGTGGCCGAAGGCCAACGCGCGCTTGCGTGGTTCCGGCGTCCCCAAGGCGGCGAATATCTCGATCATTGCCGACACCGACGCCGTCTGGTCCTGACTATCTGCAGATGCCCAGTAATACGCGAGCAAGAATGGGACGTTCACCTTCCGGGCTATGGCGGGAGTCATCCATTCCGCAAAAAGCGAACGAAGGGCGCGGTAGCCATCGCTGTGGATAGACGCGGACCAGTACGACAGTTGGGCATCCGAACGTGGATGAGGATCGTGAACGACTCCAGAAGTGGCGCACAACGCATCAAGGTCCTGCGGCTGGCGTGCGCGCACACCTAATGACCAGGCGGCGACCGCAGCGACTTCGGTTGGGTACTGTGCAGCCAATATGAAGGCCAGGCTTGCCCCCATCGAAGTGCCGATCAGGACGCATCGCTCGCCGATCTGTGTGCCGATGTCTAGCGCTTCGCGCGCTGACTCGAGCCACGTCGTCGCACGGATTCCGCACATGGCATCTACTGATCGTCGCCCGTGGCCGGGAAACCTGGCGATGAAGGCGTTTGCAGCAAGCGCGCGCGCCAATCGTTCGGGAGCGTCCGCGGACTCTCCTGGGCCTGCACTGAAGCCATGCAGGTAGACCACCGAGAGCGGCGTCTTCTGCGGACGTTGAGGGTTGTTCCAGTAAAACCGCGCCTGGTTTCCCGGCTTGATGTCGGCGATGGCGGCCTCTCGACCGGCGAGCCAGGACCCCAGCCGGGAGAGGCCCTCAGGACGAGGTGGCAAGGGCATGACGATCCAGATCGAGCGCGGGATAAGTGAAAAGGAAGAAATGCAGCAAATTCAGTGTCGCGTGCGCGGCGATTGAAGCGAGCAGTCCGCCTCTGCGATAAGCGATTCCGTAGCCGGATGCCGCCACGACACAGAGCAATGCATAACGCCAGCCTCCGTCGAGGTGCGCTAGGCCAAAGACAACGGCGGACACCAACAACGCCACGTTGGCCCCTTGGGCGTGGCGGCGAAAGACATGCGTCAGGCCCGACTGGATGTATCCCCGAAAAACCACCTCTTCGCAGAAGCAGACCAGCAGCACCATGTTGATGGCCCAGATGGCAGCGCCGGGGGGATACTTTGGATCCCAGGCTATCAGCCCGATTTCCCATGATATTCCGATGCAGATCGCCGCAGTCACCAGACCGACCATCGTGCCCATTCTCAATGCTTCTACGCGATTCGCCGCCCAATCGATCCCGGGCCACGCAGCCATCAGCCAGAGTCCGACTAGCAGCTTGTCAAGATTGAGGTAGGCGCGATGCACCGATGCGCCGGAAGACACCTGCGCATCGAACACCAGTGGGTTGTTGAAGCCGGGTGCGACGTGTGCGCGCAATGCCAGCGCGAGCAGAACGAAAACCAGGTGCCCCATGATTCTGAGTGCAAACGATCTCGGAGGTTGAATGGCAACTCCGGCGAGCCCCAGCGCAGCTAGCACTGGCAAAGCTTCCGGACGAAGTTGTTCCGCCACTAACGCGAGCGCGCATCCGGCGACGACGAGTGCCCATGCGACCTTTTGCAACCGACCGAGCAACAACATCACAAGTGCCGGAAGCAGCATCGACCATGGCAGCGCAACAAAGCTCATCTGCTGCACCTCAGACGCGTGTGCGCTGCTGCAAACCCGCCATTGCGTCGCCCAGGCTTGACGCCATGGGCGTCGAGTATTCGGGCTGACTGGCGATCCAGCGCATTGCCTCGGTGATGACGCGCTGCAGGCGAGGGAACTCGACGCTCGCGGTTTCGCCGCGTCTGGCGGCATGCTCGACTGTCGCGACGTAATTCGCCGCATCATGCATTCCTAGCGTGCCCAACTCGTTCGCTACTTTGTGCAGACTCTGCGCGAGCTCCATCGCGGAGCTCGCGCCGTCCAGTGCAGTTAGTCCGTCCGACAAACCTTGCTCAACATGCAGCAGCAGTTTCTGTACATGGTGAACGCCCTCCATTTGACGCAGGTCAAGCAGCGGGCTGCTCACTGGCGCTCCAGCCGATTCGATGCCGGCTCCTCTTGCAATCGAGGCAAGAACGGACAGCAATCGTTGCGCATCAATCGGCTTGATCAGGAAGGCCGTCGCACCACGTTGGACCACGGTATGTGCGGTGCCCGACGTGTCGTCGGCGCTCACAACCACTATCGGTACAGGTGAGTCGCCGGCGACCGCATCGAGCACGTCCCAGCCTGACAGGCCGGGCATGTGCAAGTCTAGGAAGGCCACGTCGAATCCTCCACGACGCAGAGCCTCTATCGCCGGTTGCCCGTGCATTACCGCGCTCACAGAATGTCCCGCGCCTTCGAGCAATCGGCACATCACGTCGATGTTGGCATTGTGATCGTCGACAATGAGGCACCGCAAAGCGCGAACACTTTCACGATGTATTCGGAGTTGTTCGAGCACCGGCAGACGAGGTGCAACCGGGTTGCTGTCGGTGCGTAGCTGCAAGGGAACGGACCAGGTAAACACTGTGCCGCCGCCCGGATTGTCGATAACTCGCAGGGCGCCGCCAAGGCGTTCGGTGACCTGATGGACGATGAATAGTCCCAGGCCCACGCCTTCATGCGATCGTGTTGCACCAGCGCTGACCTGGTAGAAAGGCTCGAAGATCCGCGCCTTGTGTTCGCCGGGTATGCCGATGCCGGTATCGGTCACGGTGCAGATCAGCTGCGCAATACCCGCCTTCCCGTCCGTTTCAGCCTCCATTTTCAAGCTGACACGCCCGCCCCGCGGCGTGTACTTGATGGCGTTGGCGACGAGATTGACCAGAACCTGTTCTACGCGTCCGGCGTCGCCCAGGAAGTTTGGTAAGTGGTTGGCAACCTGCGTCGTAAATTCGATCCCGGCGTCCCCAGCGGCTGACCTGCCGATGCCACACACTGTTTCCAGGATCGTGTACAGACACAGGGGATCATTCGCCATCGCCAGACTGCCCGAGTTCTGCTTGGTAATGTCCAGGACATTGTCCACGCTGTTCGACAAGGCCCGCGCGGTGATCTGGGTCTGTTCTACCAGCGCACACTGGTCGGGGCTGAGGCCGTTTTTGTCAATCAAGGAGATAGTGTTGACAATGACGTTGAGCGGTGTCCGCATTTCGTGCGACATCGCACCGACGAAGCGATTTTGGGCATCGCGCGCATCAATCGCCTGAACGGTGATTTCCCGCAACGCTGAGAGAATTCGACCGATGAGCAGAGGAAGTCCTACTGTCAACACGACGGCGTAAACGAGGTAGGCCGGTCGGCTGAACCAATAGCTGGAAGGTGCCGACCACAAGAGTATCGCGAGTGACGCGCCTACGCTGATGTTGAACCAGCGTCGTGGATACCGCGCGCCGACGGCGATGGCAAGGAACGGCAGTATCGCCTCCAGCGTGATGAGTAATAGAAAGGCGTTCTTGGTCAGGACCGCAATGATCAGGAAATTGGCGACGGTGCCGGTCGCGTCGATCGCCGGAGTCACCCGAAGTCGGCCTGTCAAGATTGCGATCAGCCATCCGAGGCTGATCAAGAAAAGGCCTAGGGCCCATGGAAAGACCGAGCGTGCATCGTGCACTAGAACGGGCTGTGTGCCATGTGAGCGCCACAGTATTACCCAGAGGACCACGAGCCCCAGCACCGCGCAACGAAGCACCGCCACCCTGCGCTCCCCGAGCGAGGCGACCACGCTATCCATCGTCGGGTTGCGTAGCGATTTATTGAGTTGAGCCAGCGACATGTCGTCGCCGTAGGGGGTGCGTTGCCCTTTGCCGATCTTCATTCTCTACCTTGATGCCGTGCATCGAGGGCAGGGCACTGCTGCAATAGATCTGCGCCGCTAGACGGACGCAGGTTCTTCAATGGATTGGCAGTCACCTTTCAACTGTTCATCAAATCGCCTCAGGAACTCGGATCTGTGGTCGTAGTAGCGAACGACCAGACCGCAAGCCTTCATCAGTCGAATGATTTGGAAGGGGACGTCGACCTGCCCAGGCAGGAACGCCGTGTTCGCCGAGGCGCGGAAGGCGTGGTGGTTATTATGCCATTCCCCGGCCAGGAAGCCGTAGAAGCGCTGATTTCTTGCAAAGGAATGACGGTCCAGATCCCAGCCATCGATCTGCTTCGGATTCTCTGCCGTGCCGTGGCCTCGGAAGTTGAAATCACGGACTGCGGCATGCCAGCAGAACTGCACTGCATACCATGCCATGACGAACGGAATCCCGCCGAGCGCGTACCAGAATGCAGTCCACAACACAGAGGCGAAGACCCAGCGGGCTAGGTAGTGCGGGATGAGTTCCACGCAGCCCCAGCGGCGAAAGCTCTCGTAGCTGGCGAATGGCATGCCGATATGGGCGATGCGTGACTTGATCTGTCGGTATTGCTCTTCGTTTACCTCGGTATCGATTTCGAAATAGGAAGCGATGTAGTTGCCCAACCATCCCAGCCTTGGGCCGTTGGGGTCGAGGTCCTGGTCTGGATGGCTATGGTGCACATGGTGCACCAGCGCATAAACCTCCTCGCGGTAGCCAAGTGGGTTCAGCCAGAGCAATATTCTGGGTACCCACACGCTTCGGAAGCGGAATGCGCGGTGGCTGCAGTATCGGTGGTACCAAACGGTGTTCACGAAGTTCGCCAAGAATAAGAAAATAGCGAAGAACAGCAGCATCGTCGGGAAGCTGGCGTAGGCCCCAAAGAACACCAGAGTAGGTGCCAGCATCAACAGGTGGGTGGTCTCGAAGAGCGCATGCATGGTGCGCCGCCTGTCGGCGATGAAGTTCATCGACCGCCCGTACTGTCGGAGTGCATCGCGCAAGGTCACCTTGCGTGCATTGCCTTGTTCATCGCGCAGCGAGTAGGCGCGCGGAAGCAGGCGGAGACTCGGTTCGCTCATCGTTTCATCCTCTTGGTTCGAAGCCCGTGCCGAGCCGTCGTTGTCGGGGCTCCGGCCGAGAGAACCCATTGTAGCGGTGTATTGGTGTATTGTTGTAGAGTAATCCCATGCGATACATCGCACAAGCAATGACAGCTCAATGGGAATCAGGAGCTCGAGATGGAACTGGAAGCGGTCAATCCGCGGTATGCCGCGGCAGCGAAAGGCAATCGACATCCGCATGACCTGCTGCCGCGGATCGCAACATCGCTGGTCGTTGCGCCCATTGCCTGCTGGAGCTTGTTGGTGCTTGAACGCCCTGCGCTCATGTCGGCCGGTGCGATCGTCTGTGGCGTCTTGCTGTGGGAATGGCTTGCGCTCTGCGGCATGAAATCGCCAGGCCAGAGGGTAGGGGTGCTGGCAACCTTCCTAGCCACGGCTGCGGGGCTTGAGCAGGCGTCGGCAATCGCAGCGCAAGGCCTACTCTGGGTCAGCGCCGCGTTCTGGCCGCTCGCAGCGGTATGGCTACGTCGCGCCGAGTTCGGTTCTGGCCGATCGGCATGGGTTCTGGTGCTGAAATCACTACTCGGGTTTGGACTCGCACTTGCGATGCACAGCGCATTTTCCCGATTGCTGACGCTCGATAACGGTCGCGGACTTTTGCTTTACCTCATTGCTCTCACCTGTCTCATGGACTCGCTCTGCTACATCATTGGCAAGTACTCCAACACACTCCGCGAATGGCCTCTGCTCGCGCCGGCAGTCAGCGGCGTCAAGAATTTCGGCGTGCTTCTCGCCGCCTGGGGGGCTACGGTCACGGTCGGCGCCATCATTGCGGCGGGTCCGTGGCTTCAGTACACCCGTGCGTATGCAGCATCGGTACTCGCTGCATGTGCCGCCATCGCACTGGTCAGCGGCGTCGTCGGAGATCTGATGGCCAGCCTGCTGAAGCGTCATGCCGGCGTGGAAAACAGCGGCGACATCCTGCCCGGGCATGGCGGGGTATTGGACAGGCTCGACTCTCTTTTGGCCGCATTGCCGATCTTCACCATCGCCTACACCCTTTTTTCGGAATGACCGTGTCTCAAGATCCTGCAAGTTCGCGTGAATGCGCGGCGCCCACCGGTGATTCGCAGCCGGTTCGGCTGACGACCTGGCACGATGCCGCTAGATTGATCCTGATCGGTGCCCCGATCGCCACGGTTACAACGCTTGTTTGCGTCTTCTGGGTGGACCTCCCGCTCGCGACCTGGCTGCATGGCCATGGCTGGGACTCGCATGCGTGGATGCGCTGGCTGATGGTTACCCCCATTGTGCTGGTGCCTATGGCGGGCTTGTATCTGCTGGTCCATGTACTGCGCCGCAGTTGCGGATCGGTCACGCGACACGAGCACGTAGCATTCGTGCTCTGTTCTGGACTGCTGGTTTCCCAAGAGATCAAGGATATGCTCAAGCGCGCGTTTGGACGCACGTGGCCGCGCGACGTATCCGACCTCGGCACGGCGCCGCCGTCGGCGGACTGTGCGCCGGCAAGTCTCGGGTATATCAACGACGGACTGCATTCTTTCACACTGTTTGCCGGTGCCACGAAGCCATTTCAGGCGTTTCCGTCCGGGTCCACTTCTGCTCTGCTGACCGTGGCACTGCCAATCATGGTTCTCTACCCGCGAACTCGGCTACCACTGGGTGTATTCCTGCTCGCCTCGCTGAGTTCGCTAGTTATCACCAATACCCATTTTCTCGGAGACATTTTCGGCGGCGTCTATGTCGGGGCCGTCGCCGCCTGCATTTGCCTCGCAGTGCTGGGTGCGCCACGTGGGGAACGCAGCAATTGACGCGACCGCAATTCAGAAGGCGCCCGACACCACGATGTTGGCTCCCGTCGGGGACAAGGCCAAGTCATCAGTGCGCAGACGATGGGCTCTGTTGCTGCGCGCCCTGCTCGGCACGGCGGCGGTGGTTTTCGTGTGCTCGCGGTTCCAAGTGTGGGATCGCCTGCAGAGTCTCTCGTCCTCAATTCATGCGGAATTTGTTCTATCCGGCCTGCTGGCGACGGTCTGTCTGATTGCGGTGCGCGCCCATCGATGGAACATGATTGTCGGCGCATGCGGTGAGAACCTGAGTCTTGCGGAGCTTACGCGTGTTTATGGAGCGAGTTTCTTCCTGGGGTTGGTGAGTCCCGGAAAGATTGGCGAATTGATGCGCATCTGGTCGGTACGCGACCGTGTCGGTGGCATCTCCACCGCCACGTTCACCGTTGCCTTCGACCGCATATTCGATCTTGCGCCTACGTTGATATTGAGCGCTGCCTTTGGCGTTGTGAGCGGTTATGGCGGTACGGTCAATCGAGGCATCGTAGTCGGAGGAGCCGGCATCCTGGCCGTCGGCTCAGTGATCTTGCTGTGTCATCCAGCATGGCTATGGCGTCAGGTCGATCGGTTGTCCGGCCGGCTGCTGAAGCGCTTGCATGCGCGCGGCTCGATCACAAGCCCCGATGCAGTCGATTCGGCGGCACCAAGATTGGGTCGAGGCATGATTGCCTCGGCCTTGGCGCTGTCCGCGTTCTCCCAGATTCTGGCCCTGGGCCAGGTATATCTGTTTGCTTGCGCCTTGGGACTGGAACTCAATCCGCTGATGATCTACGCCGTGGTGACGGTTGCCACAGTTGTAGCAAGTTTGCCGCTTTCTATCGCCGGCTTCGGAACGCGAGAAATTGCTGTCGTGCTGGCGCTGACTTCGCTCGGAGTCTCAAATGAAGACGCCGTTTCTTTCTCCCTGCTCTGGCTCGGCAACTTCGTTGCCATGCTCGGACTTTCCTTTGTTGCTTTCCTTGCTGACTCGATGAACCCAGTGACTTCCCAGCTTCGAAACGAATCATGAAATCTGACCTGCACGCAATTTCGAGGCTACGGCGAGTGGCGCTCATAGTTACCGCTGTCTTGATGTCGGCCTGCACGACTTCAACCAAAGCGCTACGTCCCGAGGACGCGACGACCGTGCCAAGTGCGCAGATCATGGCGTCCGAATACCTGCAGCCAAGCGCGTCACGTACTGTTCCGGTGATTCTGATTCGAGAAAAAGGCTACGTCGGCAGCAAGATGGGTACTGTTGCTGTAGTCGACGAAAAGCCCGTTGCGCTGTTGTTGCGCAAACAAAAGTTGTTGGTGTATCTGGCACCGGGAGAGCACGTCTTTGCCATGGGATACGCCAAACATCTTGAGACGCGCCCGCTCACTCAAGCTTCCATAAAAGTCATGGCGAACCAGCCATTGGTGGTGTCCTTCCGCTTGGTTCTAGGACAAGAGCCTGAGATTGTTGCGCTATCCGGTGAGCAGGCCAGGGCAATTCCCTCCGAGCATGTGCTCAAGGTCTGCGATACCGCGTTCAATGCTGGCGGACCAGCATACTGCGACGTCGATTCCAGTGGTGCCGTCTGGTCAGACGGCGCTATATGCGCCTATGTGTGCGCACGCGCCCACCTCCCCAGGACAGAGCCGAGCTGGTCGGACCTGGGGAGCCTGGAAGAGTACGCGGACCCAAACGACATAGCCGGGATTATCGACGGCGCCATCGAAAAGGCGAGTCGCCGAGATTGGATACGTGGAAACGTTGGTCGCGCGATGAACCCGAAACACCGCTATGTTTACACGCGTGTCAAGGGTTGGATCGATTTGAAGCACGTCATCTCCACGACGAGTAACCCTGGAGCTTATATCCCCGGTGCTTCCTGGCTGGCATCATATGGCGTGGAGGTCGCGCAAGTGTTCGTGGCTCCTATGTCTGCGTTTCTCGAAGAAGACGAAGTCTCCAATTCGATTGGCGCCTGGGCCGCGCTTCGCTACTTGGTCACCCTAGGAAGGAAAGGAACCCGCGGCGAGATCGCACAGGCCAAGATCTTCACTTTGCATCCGATGACACGCGATGAGGCTTTGAGTGAATTCGGCATCGCAGTCGCAAGATTCGACCTTACCGAAAATGGCGCTCCGCACTAGCGACGCCAACTGTTCCTGCATTCAGCGCGGTGCAGCGCACGAGACTTGTCGAAGCACAAGATCCTGTCCGCACCGACAATTCGGCGGTCGAGTCTCGTCGTTCTGGGAGATGGTTTGCAGGGTGCCAAGCTCCGGAGTCGGTGATCCCGCATTCCAACACCGGACTCGCCTACTTGCGATCGGGGGCAGGCGGACAAGTTGAATCTGGAACGCGTTGATGAAATTGGGCATCCCAGCATGCTCGACGTCTTTCATCGCCTTGTCTTGTGCCGGCGCCCTTGCCGCCGGCAAAGTCATTGGATGACGTGCGCTCTCGTGCTTGCCAAGCGTTGCACGCAGGCACCACATTCGATGCCTGACGAGGAGTGCGTGAGTGGCGCGGTATGCGTGCGGCTCGCATCGAACTGGATACGCCATGACTGCTAGCCTGAAGAATCCGCGCGGGACTCGCTGCAGAATTGAATACCGGTGCACATGTATGGTCCAGCGATCAATCGCGCGGTGTTGCGACGGCTCGCGAGTCTTCGCGAAGTGTCGAGAGTCGCTCCGACTCATGGTGAAACACCAATTCCATGTCTGGGCAGGTCGGCCTGTGCTCCCTGCGCGCTACGAGCGCGACCTGGCACGCACCCCAGCACGATCCAGCATCCGACCAGTAGACCGCTGTTTGCGTGTAGACAACACCAGCAGATCCGGTGACAAGTGCTCGCTCAAGACGCATCTGGAACACGTGCTCTGGCCTTGCGTTCTGGTGTTCTGAAGGGTTGCAAACGAAAAGTCCAAGAACACCCAGAGTGCCGTGTTTGTGCCACTGTTTGTTACGGCTCAGTGCAGCGCCACAAAACACGTGTTTTCCGCGTCCTTACAAGGTTTCAGCGTGTTTTCACGCGCCCTGTTTCGGCGCCAAACAGGGTGTTTGTGCCAGCACATGACGAATACGCCGGTGTTTGTGCCACTTGGCACAAACACGGCAAAGGGCGTGTTTTCCGCGTTGGGACGCTGTTTCCGGCTGTTCTGGCGATCGTCGAAAACGCTGCTTCTCGCGCGCGCGTGTAGGGCCGTAACAAATACCGGCGAAAACGGTCTCCTGTACCGCCACGTTGGACTGTCCGAAGCAGCGCCGCGGACAACATGAAACGCTTGTTGGCGTGCAGGTTGGCAGCGGAGTTCTCGAAGGTCAAACGTGCCCAAACACACACGGCGAAACGTCTGGCGGTTGGTCCCGTTGAGTCAAGGCATCAGCTGAATTGATGCGTTGGGCGCCTAGCTACGGTGTTCAGCTCGTAGACCCGCAAACACTCCAGTAGCGTGTTGTCGTGGATGTCCAGAACACGGCGTAGTTCCAGGCCGAAAATTCCACCGGATGCTCGCCCTCGACCACGGGGTCTGCGCCAAACATGCGGTAGTTGCGGACCAGCTCGTCCA
>JALHRS010000045.1 GCA_022841325.1 Lysobacterales bacterium
GGTGGCTGGCGCGAGTGTGGAGCAGCGGGCATGGGGCTGTTCGGTGGTCGCCCGGGCAGGTGCGTGGCCTCGGAATCCGGCGTCAATGCGAGCTGGCTGCTTTGACGCGATCATGCTCAGGGGACATGTGGAAGATCCTGGGGTAGCGCGGCTCCGGCGCGCGTCGGCTGGAAAGGTGCGTCAAGGTAATACGCGCCGGCGGCCGCGGCCTCGTCTGCCGGGCGCCGCGCGCTTGCCGTCGTTGCGCACAGGCCTTGGGTGCGGGCGCGCGGACCCGGCCTACCAAAGCCACGCGCCTCGCCAGGAAGCCGGGTCTTTTGGGTCCAGAATCTCTGGACAGGCATGTCCCTTGGATCCGCGATAGGAACGGTCCAGCCTTTTCCCGAGTCCCGAGTCCCGAGTCCCGAGTCCCGAGTCCCGAGTCCCGAGTCCCGAGTCCCGAGTCCCGTGCCCCGTGCCCCGTGCCCCGTGCCCCGTGCCCCGTGCCCCGTGCCCCGCTGCTGCGCCATACTCGGGTTCCCTCCCATGCCGAGCCCTGCCATGCGCTGGAAAAGATGGGCCCGCGTCGTCGGTGCCTGGCTGCTGGCGGTCGGCTGCACAGCGGCACTGGGTTCGGTGCTGCAGACCCAGTTCAATCTGCAGGCCTTGATCGAACTCGGCCTGGCGATCCCCTGGCCGGTGCGGGTGACCACCACCTGGCGCGATCTGATCGGATTCACTCCGGCCTATGCAGCCATCGTGGCCGGCGGTTTTGTGGTGGCTATTCCCATCGCCAGCTGGCTGCTGCGGCGCTGGCCGAGGCAGCGCTGGCTGTTGCCGGCAGCCGGCGCGGTGGCGATCCTGACTGCGCTATTGCTGATGCAGTGGTTGCTGAAGCTGACTGCGATCGCCGCGGCTCGGGATCCCTGGGCGGTGCTGGGTCTGGCGCTGGCCGGCGCTGCCGGCGGTTGGCTGTACCTGCGGCTGCGCGCTCCTCCACCGGCGAAAAGCTGAACACGGGCCCGCGGTGGGCTGACGTGCCAGCGTCGTGCGCCGGCGCTCTCTCGGCATGATCCTGGGGTCGTCCGCGCTCCCTCGTGACACATGCGGGCTGGCCCCCGCGCCCGCTTTGCGTTAGCTTGCGCGGTATTCCTTTTCCATCTCCGAGGTCCAGTCGTGGCCAAGTCTGTTGTCGTGCTCGGTGCCCAGTGGGGCGACGAGGGTAAGGGCAAGATCGTAGATCTGCTGACCGAGCGCGTGCGCGCGGTCGCGCGTTTCCAGGGTGGGCACAATGCCGGCCACACACTCATCGTGGGTGGCAAGAAGACCGTGCTGCACCTGATTCCCTCGGGCATCCTGCGTGAAGGCATCGAGTGTCTGATTGGCAATGGCGTGGTGCTGTCACCCGAAGCGCTGCGCACCGAGGTTGCCGAACTTGAAGCCACCGGTGTGGCCGTGCGCGACCGCTTGAAGATCAGTCCGGCCACGCCCTTGATCATGCCTTATCACGTGCAGCTCGATCAGGCTCGGGAAAAAGCCTCGGGCAAGGGCAAGATCGGCACCACCGGACGTGGCATCGGCCCGGCCTACGAAGACAAGGCCGCGCGCCGCGGCATCCGTTTGTCTGATCTGTTCTACGGCCAGGAATTCGCCGACAAGTTGCGCGCGGTGATGGATTATCACAACTTCGTGCTGACCGAATACTGGAAGCTACCGGCCTGTGACTATCAGCAGGTGCTGGATCAGTCACTGGAATTCGCCGATTTCGTGCGGCCGATGATGGCCGATGTGGCCGGCATCCTGCACAAGGTCCGGCGCGAGGGCGGCAATATCCTGTTCGAGGGCGCCCAGGGCAGTCTGCTCGACATCGACCACGGCACCTATCCCTATGTGACATCGTCCAACACCACGGTCGGCGGCGCCTGTTCGGGTACCGGCGTCGGTGCCCGTGATCTGGACTATGTGCTGGGCATCATCAAGGCCTATGCCACCCGCGTCGGCGGCGGCCCCTTCCCGAGCGAGCTGGATGATGCGGCCGGACAGGGTCTGCGCGATCGCGGTCAGGAATACGGTGCCACCACCGGGCGTCCACGCCGCTGTGGCTGGCTCGATGCCGTGGCCGTGCGCCGCACGGTGATGATCAATGGCATCGACGGTCTGTGCGTCACCAAGCTCGATGTGCTCGACGGCGAGCCGGTGGTGCGGGTGTGTGTGGGCTATCGCTATCGGGGCCAGGAAACCGATATGGCGCCGCTGGACGCCGCGGGCTGGCATGAGTGCCAGCCGGTGTACAAGGACTTCGAGGGCTGGACCGAGAGTACCCGCGGTGCCACCCGTTTCTCGGATCTGCCGCGTAACGCCCAGCGTTATCTGGAGGGCGTGCAGGAACTGGTGCGCTGCCGCATCGTGCTGATCTCGACCGGCCCGGATCGCACCGAGAACATCGTGCTGCAGGATCCTTTCGCGGAGTTCTGATTGCGGTCAGGGTGACCCGGGGCAGGGAGCGCCGGGCCGCAGGCTGGCGCGCTGTTTCCTCATCGTCCGGCGTCATTGCGAGGAACGCAGTGACGAAGCAATCCAGTATTTTTGACGCTGTGCCTCTGGATTGCTTCCCCCGGATAAACTCCGGGGTCGCAATGACGCCGGCTTTTGTAGGTCCAGACTTGTCTGGACGCTCCTGGTGTCTTGCTGAAGAAGCGTCCAGACAAGTCTGGACCTACCAGAGCCCGCAAGCCGTAGCCTTTCCCGAGTCCCGAGTCCCGAGTCCCGGTGTTGTCGGGACCCGGGCCCGGAGCGTCCTCAGAACTCGAAGCGTCCACCCAGATTGAGCGAGCCGCGATCGAAGTCGTCGTTGCCGAAGGTGTGGCGGTAGGAGACGTAGGCCTGTCTGCCGTTGGCCATCAGATAGACGAAGCCCAAACCGGCGCTGCCGTAGCTGGAATCGGTGCCCTGCTGATCGAGACGGAACAGCTGGCTGGGGCTGCCGCTGACCAGATTGGCCTGCGCCCGTGGATCGTCACTGTTCTCGCTGTTCAGGCTGAGATCGAACTGCGGCATGAGTACGCCGGTGTCCAGGCTGATGGCGCGCCCGATCTGCACGCCCAGACTGAGCTGCGTGGTCTTGAAACTCTGATCGCGATAGACGACGTTGTAGGCGCCAGCACCGGTTTCGGTGAAGGCGTCGACATCGTTGCGGATGTAGCGCAGACCCAGATTCGGGGTCACGGTCCAGGCGCCGTAGTTCAGGTGGTAACCGGCAGAAGTCGCCAGGGTCAACTGGGTCGAATCGGCATCGCCACGCGCGAGTTCATCCACCTGCAGGCCGCCAACCTGGAAGCGGATCGAGCGCGTCTGATCCAGTTGGACATTGCCATAGGTCAGGCGGCTGTCGAGGTAGAAACGATCGTTGACGTAGTAGGAGCCATAGCCGGTGAACAGCAGGCTCTTGGCGTCCAGCTCACTGCCGGTGTTCACGTCCGAGGTGAACTTTGCGTAGCCCAGGGCCGCGCCGACCACCGATCGGTTGCTCAGTCGGTAGTCGATGCCGGCCGTGATGCCGCGCGAGCTGTAGTCCACGCCGACCCTGCCGGTGGAGTAGCGCAGATCCTGCTGACCGTCGGTGATGTTGCCGTTGACGAAGAAACCCCAGGGGCTGATCAGCCCGCCTTCGTCATCGCCATAGCCCAATGCCGCCTGCAAGGCATCGCCGGCCAGCGACAGCGGAATGGACTGGCCGCCGGAATTGACGGTGAGTCCGGACAGGCTGAATCCGCCACCACCGCGACGCAGCTCGTTGAGGCGGGCATCGACGTTGAAGAACTGGGTGGACGCGATTTCGCGCAACACCAGCTGCTGCGCCAGGACTTCATCCGGAGCGATCGCCCGCAGGGCGTCGGTGACTTCGCCGGTGCGGCCGTCATCGGCGGCATCCAGAATCTCGTCGCAGACGGCCGCAAGCGCGCTGGCAGGGTTGGCGCATTCGGCCGAGACCACCGGCAGCGCCGCCTCGGATGCCGGATCGACTGCAGCCTGGTCCAACAGGTCGCTGATCTGATCGAGCGTGCGGTCGTTGATCCGGGTGGTCTGGGTCGAGCGGTTGTTGGCCGGGTTGGGGTCGTTGGTGGACGCCGAAACCACGCCTTCATTGCTGATCGAGCTGCCAGTGGTGGGCGCGCGCACGGCGATCGTCGCTGCCGCCGATGCGCCGGCTGCCAATGGCGTCCCCAGCGTGCAGCGGACCGTGCCGGCGGTGTTGGTACAGGTGAAGCCGGCGCCGCTGGCGCTGACGAAAGTCAGGGCTGTAGGCAGCGTGTCACTGACGACAACGCCGCTCGCCGCTTCGGGTCCGGCATTGCTGACCGTCAGCGTGTAGCTGTACTGGGCGCCCGCCGCCACCGGGTCTACGCTGTCGGTCTTGACGATGGAGAGATCAGCGCCGCCGGCCTGATAGCTGACTGCGACCTGGCCCATGTTGTTGGCCGGAACCGGATCGGTGACCGAGGACACCACCCGGAGCGCCATGTCGGCGATGCCGGTGGCGCCGGGCAGCACCCGCGCGGAGATGTTCAGATTCTCGGTGGCATTCACGGCGATGTTGGTGCGCGTGCACTCGACCTGGCGCGCTCTGACTGTGCAGGTCCAGCCGTTGCCGCTGGCGCCGACCGCTTCGAGGGCCGCGGACAGCGTGCCGACAAAGATCACGGCCGTAGCCGGATCGGGGCCGATATTGTTGACCGCGACTTCAAAACTCACATTCTGGCCCGTTAGAACCGAGGCCGGTACAGCTCTGCCACTGACGCCCAGATCTGCCCGCAGCGGCGGCGGCGGAGGCGGTTCGGCCGTGATTTCGGTGGTTTCGGTGTCGGCGTTGTTGGCGCTGTTGGAGTCGGGCTCGTTCGAGCTCACGGTGGCCCGATTGCTCAGATTGGTGGCCTGCGCCGGCGCCCTGACCTCGATCGACACCGTGGAACTGGCACCCGCTTGCAGCGATCCGGCGAGCGTGCAGCTGACGGTGCTGCTGCCGCTGCAGGTCCAGCCGGTGCCGGTGGCGGCGACCAGTGTGAGGCCGGCTGGAAGCGTATCTTCAACCCGCACGCCGGTGGCGGCGGCGCCGCCCAGATTGCTGACCGTCAGCAGATAGCTGAAAGTGCTGTTGGTCCGCACCGGATCGGCGCTGTCACTCTTGGCGATGGCGAGGTCGACCGGCATCGGTGGCGGTGCCACCACATCCACCGTGGCCGAGGACACCAGCGCCGTGCTGTTCGACAGCGAGGTCATCCGGGCGCTGTTGGAAATGCTGCGGGGCGTGGCTGGCGCCCGAACCTGAATGTTGAAGTCGGCGCTACGGCCCGGGATCAGCTCGGGAAGCCGGCAGTCGACGGTGTTGCCGTCGATGCGGCAGGTCCAATCTGGACCGGCGGCGCTGAGGATGGTCAGTGCCGAGGGAACCTGATCGATGACCACCAGACCGAACTCGGGGCTGGAGCCTTCGTTGCTCGCACGAATGTTGAAGCTGAACTCTTCATTGACCTGAACCTGTTGGGCGCTGGCAGATTTCAGCAGACGCAGATTCGCCGCAGGCCGAGTGCCGGCATTGACTTGCAGGGGCCAGCTGCGCGGAATCACAAAAGGGCTTCCGCGCAAGGGTGAGCCTGGCCCTACCTGATCACAGTTCAGCGTCGCCGTGACGGCCGTGGCACGCACGGTGGCCGTCAGGTTCAGTGTCTGGACTGCCGTGGTCGCGCCGACAAAGGTAAACGACGCGCCCTGGAAGCCGGCAATGGTGCCGGGAACGGATTCGCCGGTCACCGTACAGTTGTTGAACTGTGTGGTGGCGCCAATGCCGGTCCCGAAACCACCGCTGGGTGTGATGCGGATGGAACCGTTGGCAGTGCTGCCGACCAGGTTCGTGCTGGAGCTGAAGGTCACCGGAGAACCGGGTGCGGGATTGAAGCTCAGGCTGGGCGCGGTGGTTGGTGGCAACGGCGGGCATTGCAGCGGCCAGCTCCGCGACTGCCCGGTACTGCCGCCCGGGGCTTCGTTGCAGAACAGCGTGGCGGTGCGCGGACTGATGCCGGCCGCGCAGCTCAGGCCAATGCTGGCCGCCGGCGACCCGGGCAGGAAACTGAAGCTGCTGGGAGAGACGGAGAAGCTGCCCTGGTCAGGCCCGGTCAGACTGCAGCTCAGGCCCATGGTCGCGAAGCTGCCGGTTCCCATGCCACCAACCGGCGTCACCAGGATCGATGCGCTGCCGGTAACACCGGACAGGTTGAAATTGATGTTCGTGCCGGCCGCCGGTGCGTAGTTGAGTGACGGCGGAAACACATTGCCAGGCGCTTGCGCCTGTGCGGTCGATGCGACCGCCAGCAACAGCGCGCATCCCAGCGTCAGCAAGGCGCTGGTGCGGGCGCCGGGCGGCCTGATTTCTCGTGTGTGGGTCATGGTTCAGGCTCCTGAAAATGTATCAGTGCAGTTGTTTGAGGCGGATTGTAACGTTGAAATCCGACGCGCGTGCGTCGAACTGGGCAGGCATCGCCGGTACCGAAGCAAAACGCCCTTGCTCCAAGGCATTCAGGGCCGACCCCTTTCGAGATCAGCCCCGCTTCTCCATCTGGATCACGGGCGCGGCCGTCGTCAGGGGCCGTCAGCCTGTGTGACCGCTGCCGTGCTCAGTCGCTGCCCCATTTGCACCGGCATGTCCGCAGCCCAGGCTTTGTCCCAATCCGGAAGGGCGGCAGCGCTGAGCACGATCACCGTGGAGCCCATGTTGAAGCGGCCGATTTCGGCGCCTACCGCGAATTCAGGAGCCTGATCCTCGGGGTAGTCCTGGACCCGCACCTGGTCGGCATACGGCGGCGTGACCTCGCCGTCGAAGGTGGTTTCGATGCTGGAGACGAAGATGGCACCGACCAGGATCACCGCCAGTGGGCCCTGGTCGGTGTCCAGCAGCAGCGCCAGGCGCTCGTTGCGGGCAAACAGCCGCGGTATGGATTCGGTGGTCCACGGGGCCACGCTGAACAATCGTCCGGGAACATGGATGGATCGGCGCAATCGACCGCCGTAGGGCACGTGTACCCGGTGGTAATCGCGTGGCGACAGATAGATGGTGGCAAAGCCGCCGCCCTCAAAGCGCGCGGCCTCATCCTCGCGCCCGCCCAGCAGTTCGGAGACGGTGTAGTCCATGCCCTTGGCCTGGACGATGCGGCCGTCACGGATGCGCCCGATCTGCGAGATGCGGCCGTCGGACGGTGACACCAGCGCGCCGCCGTCCGACGCTATGGGTCGAGCTTCCGGACGCAGCGCCCGCGTGAAGAAATCATTGAAGCTGGCGTAGGCCTCCGGATCGGGCTCCAGTGCATCGGACAGGTCGATCTTGTAGGCCCGACTCAGACTCTTGATCAGCAGCCGCTTCCACGGTCCCCAGGTCCAGCGCATCAGGTAATAGACAATCCTGGACAGGAATTGATGCGGCAGCATCAACTGCAGGGCAACGCCCAGATCCCTTTGCAATCCCATCTCAGTTCTCCTGACGATCAATCAGCGTGGCGAGGTCGGCGGCCATCACTTCGGCTGTGTGCGGTGGGCGCATCAACCCGACCAGTCGGGCCTGCGGGTCGACGATCAGCAGCGAGGCGCTGTGATCCATGGTGTAGTCCTGCGGACCGCTGCCGGTAGCGACCTTGGCGTAGATCACGCCTACAGCCCGGGTCAGTCCCAGCAGCTGTTCCTGGCTGCCGGTGGCGGCCTCGAAAGCGGGGTCGAAGAAGGCGACATAGGCAGCCAGTTGCGGCGGCAGGTCGCGCTCGGGATCGACCGACACGAAGCTGACGGCGATATCGGCGTCAGGTCGTTCGCTCCTGAGTTTCGCCAGCGCCGCCTTGGTGGTGGCGAGCGTGGTGGGGCAGACGTCCGGGCAATGGGTGAAGCCGAAGAACACCAGCCGCCAGCGACCCTGCCAGTCCTTCTTCGTAAGGCTGCGGCCATCGGCGCTTTCCAGCGTGAACTCGGGCAGCGGCTTGGGTTGCGGATACAGCAGGGAGCCCTGCAGCTGCAGCACTGCCTCCGGCGTCGCCCCACGGCCGTCGAACATCTGCTTGCTGGCCAGGAAACCGGCAATGCCGGCGATTGCGGCCAGCGCCACTATGATCCAGGGCAGCTTGCGTTCCAGGTGCTGCATGACGCTCATCGGCGGGGTTCTCCAGATTGGCCTTGTCACCGCTGGCAGACCACGCAGCAGGCTGCGCTGCCGTGGCTGCCCGCGGACGGGAATGGGAATGGCATGGCCGCAGTATAGGCAGGGCACGCCGAGGGCATGTGCAACCCAGGTTCAGCCAGGAGTGCCTTCTCGGGTCAATCGGTGCGAACATCGCGGGGTTTGCACCAGATGCGGGGATCAGACTTGACCGAGGTACTCAGCAGCGTCTGCGACTTCATTCGCTACGCGACCAGCCGATTCAACGAGGCCGGGCTCAGTTTCAGCCAGGGCTTCGACAGTGCCCTGGATGAGGCCAGCTATCTGGTGTTGACCAGCTTGCACCTGCCGCACGATCTGCCGCCGGCCTATGCTGCGGCGACGCTGCTGCCGGAAGAGCGGGCCACTCTGCTGGGTCTGATTGCGCGCCGCGTCGATGAGCGGGTGCCGGTGGCCTATCTGACCGGCGAGGCCTGGTTTGCCGGGATGTCCTTCAGGGTCAGTCCGGAGGTGCTGATTCCGCGCTCGCCCATCGCCGAGTTGATCGAACGCGGTTTTGAGCCGTGGATGGGCGGTGCCGCGATCGAACGGGCGCTGGATCTGTGTTGCGGCAGCGGCTGCATCGGCATTGCCACCGCGGTGCATCTGCCCGATGCGCACGTGGATCTGGTGGATATCTCGGCCCCGGCACTGGCCCTGGCTGCCGAAAATGCGGCCGACCATGGGGTCAGTGAGCGCGTCGAGGTGATCGAATCCGATGCCTTTGCGGCACTCGCCGGGCGTCGCTACGATCTGATCGTCAGCAACCCGCCCTATGTCGGCGTTGAGGAATACCAGGCCTTGCCTGGCGAGTTCAGCCATGAGCCGCGTCTGGCACTGGTGTCCGGCCGCGATGGTCTGGACCTGCCGCTGCAGATTCTGGCCGCAGCGGCCGAGCACCTTGAGCCGCACGGCGTGCTGGTGCTGGAGGTCGGTGCTTCCGAGACGGCCCTGATCGAGGCGCTGCCGGATGTTCCGTTCACCTGGGTGGACTTCGAGCGCGGCGGTTCCGGGGTGGCGGTGCTGGATCGGGCCACGCTGGTGGCGTGTGCGAGTCAGTTCGCGCAGGCACTGGCCCAGCGCCGATCGGGAAGCTCCGAATGAGTGCGGCGAACACCTTCGGGCGCTCCTTCTGCGTCACCACCTTTGGCGAGAGTCACGGGCCCGCCATCGGTTGCGTGATCGACGGTTGCCCGCCGGGCATTGCCATCGCGGCCGAGGATTTCAGGCACGATCTGGAACGGCGCGCCACCGGGCGCTCGCGCTTTACCAGTCAGCGCCGGGAAACCGATGAAGTGGAGATCCTGTCCGGGGTCTACCAGGGCCGCAGCACCGGCACCCCGATCGCACTGCTGATCCGCAACACTGACGCCCGCTCGAAGGACTACGGCGACATCGCGCTGAGTTTCCGTCCCGGGCATGCCGACTACACCTATTGGCACAAGTACGGCATCCGCGATCCGCGCGGCGGCGGCCGCTCATCGGCGCGGGAGACCACCATGCGGGTGGCCGCGGCGGTGATCGCCAAACGCTATTTGGCCGAGCAGCATGGCATCGCCATCCAGGCCTGGTTGAGCGGTATCGGCCCCTATGTGCCGCAGCGCATCGAGCGCGGCAGCGTCGAGGACAATCCGCTGTTCTGGCCGGATCCTTCGCAGCTGCCCGAGATCGAGGCCTATCTCGATGGCTTGCGCAAATCCGGGGATTCGGTCGGGGCGCGCCTGAGCGTGATCGCCGAGAACGTGCCGGTGGGCCTGGGCGAGCCGATCTACGGCAAGCTCGATTCCGACATCGCCATGGCGCTGATGAGCATCAACGCGGTCAAGGCGGTCGAGATCGGCGACGGCGTCGCCGTGTGCGGCCAGCGCGGCAGCGAGCATCGCGATGAGCTGAGCGCCGAGGGCTTCCGGTCCAACCGCGCTGGCGGCATTCTCGGCGGCATCTCCAGCGGCCAGAACATCCTGGCGCATGCCGCGATCAAGCCGACTTCCAGCATTCTGGTGCCCGGCCAGACCCTGAACACCGCCGGCGAGGCCAGTGAACTGGTCACGCGCGGCCGCCACGACCCCTGCGTGGGCATACGCGCGGTGCCGATCATGGAAGCCATGCTGGCGCTGGTGCTGATGGACCACGTATTGCGCCATCGCGCCCAGTGCGGCGGCGTGCCGCCGCAGACTCCCCGCATCGCCGCCGATCCATTCAATCCGGAAACCCACTGAGCCCTTCATGAGCAAGAACACCGCAGAGCGATACAAGATTGCCGTCGTCGGCGCTACCGGCGCGGTCGGCACCACCATGCTGGAGATCCTGGCTGAGCGGAACTTCCCGGCCTCCGAGGTCGTGGCTCTGGCCAGCGCCCGTTCGGCCGGCTCGCGGGTGAAGTTCGGCGAGCAGTCGCTGAAAGTCCAGGATCTGGACAGCTACGACTTCAAGGATGTGGCCATCGCCCTGTTCTCGGCCGGTGGCAGCGTGTCCCGGGTCCATGCGCCGCGCGCGGTGGCCGCCGGTGCGATCGTGGTCGACAATACCAGCGAGTTTCGTTACGACGCCGACATTCCGCTGGTCGTCAGCGAAGTCAATCCGCACGCCATTGCAGGCTTTCGCAAACGCGGCATCATCGCCAATCCGAACTGTTCGACGATGCAGATGCTGGTCGCCCTGGCGCCGCTGCATCGCGCCGCCGGTATCGTCCGCATCAACGTCGCCACCTATCAGTCGGTTAGCGGGGCCGGCCAGACCGGCATGGAGGAACTCGGCCGGCAGACCGCCAGCCTGCTGAACTTCCAGCCTATCGAAGCGAAGAAATTCCCGGTCCAGATTGCCTTCAACCTGATCCCGCAGATCGACGTTTTCACCGACAACGGCTACACC
This sequence comes from Lysobacterales bacterium, assembly GCA_022841325.1. Taxonomy (GTDB): domain Bacteria; phylum Pseudomonadota; class Gammaproteobacteria; order Xanthomonadales; family SZUA-5; genus JADKFD01. The sequence continues at coordinate 11,081 of JALHRS010000045.1, forward strand.
AAGGAAGAAATGAAAATGGTATGGGAAACCCAGAAAATTCTGGAGGACCCTGCCATCATGGTGAATCCGACGGCTGTTCGCGTGCCGGTGTTCTATGGCCACAGCGAGGCGGTGCATCTGGAGACTCGTGAAAAAATCACAGTTCAGCAGGCACGGGCTTTGCTCGAAGCTGCTCCGGGCGTGGTAGTAGTGGATGAAGCCCGGGCTGGCGGCTACCCGACCCCGGTGACCCATGCTGCCGGCCAGGATCCGGTGTTTGTGGGGCGAATTCGCGAGGACATCAGTCACCCCAGAGGGCTGGACCTGTGGATCGTCTCCGACAACATTCGTAAAGGTGCGGCCCTGAACGCAGTTCAGATCGCAGAACTATTGGTAAAATCCTACATGTGATCTATAGTTACGTTCGCCTCATAAGGTCGTTTCGAGTTTCATGACCTAATACGCGGCCACCAATAGAAGCCGCACTGCCCTCGGGGGAGCTCCATGAAAGGACCGCGCAAGACACTTCTGGCCAGCAGCATTCTCGCCATCCCATCGCTAGCACATGCGCTGGGCCTCGGCGGAATTGAAGTGAAATCCGGGCTCAATGAGCCTCTCAACGCCGAAATCCAGGTGATCCAGGCTGCCCCGGGGGAAGCCGATGGGCTCGCGGTGGCACTGGCCAGCGCCGAAGATTTCGCCCGGGTCGGCATCGATCGTGCGCGCATGGACATGCCGCTCAGTTTCGCGGTAGGCAAGGCCAACAACGGCCAGGCCGTCATCAAGGTCACATCGGCAGTGCCGGTGCGCGAGCCCTTCCTGAATTTCCTGCTTGAAGTCAACTGGTCCAAGGGCCGTTTGCTGCGCGAGTACACGGTGCTGCTGGATCCGCCGGTCAGCGCGCCGTCCCGCGGCAGCCCGCAGGTGGCAACCGCTCCGGTGCGCGACACCAAGCCGGTGACTCCGGTGCAACAGGCGCCGGCCAAGCCGGCAACGCCGGCCGCGCCCGCCCAGTCCGCAGTTCCTGTTGCCGCTCCGACGGCTGCTCCGGCTCCGGCTCCGGCTCCGGCTCCGGCTCCCGCTCCCGCTCCCGCTCCTGTGGCGGCGCAGCCCGCTGCTCCGACGCCCGGTGAATACGGGCCGGTCAACAAGGGTGAGACGCTGTGGGAGATCGCCCAGGCGACCCGCCCGGACGGTGTCAGTGACATGAATCGCTTCATGATCGCGCTGCTGCGGATGAATCCGGACGCCTTCTACGAACAGAACATCAACGCTCTCAAGCGCGGGGCGATCCTGCGCATCCCCAGCGGCAACGAAGTCAATGCGATCGCCGTCAGCGAGGCCGCTGCCGCAGTTCGCAACCAGAATGAATTATGGCGCGGTTATCAGAGCGCCCAGGCAGCAGCGCCGACGCGTCTGGCCGATGCCGGCGCCAGCGAAAGCCTGCGTACGCCGCCGGCCAGCAGCGGTTCGGGCGGTTCGCGCCTGGAATTGCTGCCACCGCGAGCCGGTGACGATCAGGGCGCTGCCGATCGTCCCGGAAGCGGTGGGCTCGAACGCAGCGACGAAGTGGTCAAGAATCTGCGTGGTGATCTGGCTCGCTCCCAGGAAGATCTGGTCAGTTCGCGTCAGGAAGTCAGTGAATTGCGCTCGCGGGTCACCGATCTCGAGAAGATCAAGACCGATCAGGACAAGGTGCTGTCACTGCGCAACGACGAATTGAAGTCGCTGCAGAGCCGCGCAGCCGAGCTTGAGAAACGCATCCGTGAACTCGAAGCGCAGGCAGCCGCAGCGCCGGTCGCGGCAGTTGCGAGCGCCGGCACGGAAGAGCCCAAGCCGACCACGGACATCTGGAAGCCCGAAGACGCCACTCCGCCGGTCGACAGCTCGACCGCGCCGGCTGAGCCGATCGAGCCGGTTGAGCCGACGACGGACGTGACCGAGCCGACCGGCACGGTCGCCGAGCCAGCAGTCGACAGCACGCCGATCGAACCGACGCCGTCGGAGCCGGTAGACAGCACGGCAGTCACTCAGCCTGTTGCGGAACCCGAGCCGGTCAAGCCCGAGCCGGTGCCCGAGCCTGCACCCGCCGAAAGTGGCTTGCTCAGCAATCCCTGGGTGCTCGGTGGTGTAGGCGCGGCCCTGCTGGCTCTGCTCGGCCTGCTGTTTGCCCGTTTCCGTCGCAAGCCCGAGGCCGAAAATGGCAATTTCGCCGCTGACGATGATGATCATCGTGGCTTCTTCCCGGCCGACCACGCTGCGCCGGCTGTAGTTGACGACGGGGACGCCGAAGAAGAGGCCCTGCTCGACCAGATCGCGATGAATCCCGGCGATCTGCGCGCTCGTCTGGCGCTGCTGGAGCTGTACCATGGACGCCAGAACGCGGCGGAGTTCGAGACCGCGGCCCGCGCCATGCGGGCCCAGATCGCGAGCGAAGATCAGCCCGAATGGCGTCACGCCGTTGCGCTGGGTGCGAGCATTCTGCCCGGCCACGCCATGTTCGCCGCGCAGGATGATTTCCCGGACGAAGTCAGTTTCGACGAGCCCGCGCAGTCGCCGTCCGAGCCCATCGACGGTGGATTGGACATCTCTGCCTTCGACGACCACGAGCGGTCCGCTGAATCGAGCGCCCCCGCTGCTCCCCTGCAGGCTGCCGAATCGAATTTCGACTTCGATTTCGACCTCGACTCGCCGACGGAAGCCGTCGCGCCGGTCGCGGCACCCGTGGTCAAAGCCGAGCCGCGGTCCGAGCCAGAGCCGGTCGTCGCGAAGCAGACGAGCGCTGGCGACGAACTGAGTTTCGACTTCGATCTGGACGTGCCGGCGACCAAGACGCCCGAGCCAGAGCCGCAGCCGGAACCGCTAGTGGCCACACCGGCGACAGCCAGCAGGGACGATCTGTCTCTGGACCTGCCAGAGATCGACTTCGCCAACATGGCCGAACCGGAACTCGACCGCAGCACACTGGAAGGCACCAGTTCGACACCCAATATGGACGATGAACTGGGCGATCTGGGGGTGTTCGGTGACGACGCCGTTGCCACCAAGCTCGATCTGGCGCGCGCCTACATGGACATGGGCGACCCGGACGGTGCCCGCAGCATGCTCGAAGAGGTGATAGGCGAGGGCAATGCCGAGCAGAAGGACGAAGCTCGCAAGCTGCTGGACGGCCTGCGCTGATCAATGCGCTAGACTAAGCCGTACACTTCGAGGGGCCGGGAAACCGGCCCTTCGGTTTTCTGGCTCCAGGGACCCGCACTCGGCAATGCCCCGCTACGCACTCGGTGTCGAATACGATGGCAGTGATTTCCTCGGTTGGCAGGTTCAGCCGCAGGAGCCCACGGTGCAATCGACCCTGGAACGGGCGCTGGCCTTCGTCGCTGCCGAGCCGGTGACCGTATTCTGCGCGGGCCGTACCGATACTGGCGTACATGCGCTGGGACAGGTGGTCCATTTCGACTGCAGCGCCGAGCGCGCGGAGCGCGCCTGGATACTGGGCTGCAACTCGCGTCTGCCCGACAGCGTCGCCGTGCGCTGGGCCCAGCCCGTATCCGAGACCTTCCATGCCCGTTATTCGGCGCGCCGGCGCAGCTACCGCTATCGAATCCTGCGTAGGCCCACGCGGCCGGCGCTGGAGGCCCGCTATGTGCTGTGGGCACGCGAGGAACTGAACATCGAAGCCATGCGCCTGGCAGCGCAGGCTTTGGTGGGCAAGCACGATTTCACCAGCTTCCGCACGCTCGCCTGCCAGTCGAAATCACCCGTGCGCGAGGTCTACCAGATCAGCCTGATCGAAGCCGGCGAGCATCTGGACCTGCATTTCGAAGCCAATGCCTTCCTGCATCACATGATCCGCAATTTTGTCGGCAGTCTGCTCAAGGTGGCTCGCGGCGAACGCCCGGTGGCGTGGATTTCCGAGGTGCTGGCGGCGCGCGACCGCAGCAAGGCCGGCCCCACGGCGGCCGCGCATGCGCTGACCTTCATGGCGGCACGCTATCCGGCCGAATTTGCCTTGCCGGCGGAGCACACGCTTTGAGCTACCGGGCGCGTGTCAAGTTCTGCGGCATTACCCGCGCTGAAGACGCCCGCATCGCCGCCGATCTGGGTGTGGATGCGATCGGTCTGGTGTTCGTCCCCAGGAGTTCCCGTTTCCTCAGCGTGCAGGCTGCGGCTGAGATCTGCAGCGTCATTCCGCCGCTGATCCAGATCGTCGGCCTGTTCATGGATGCCGATGCCGACACGGTGGAGGCGACACTGGCCGCGGTGCCGCTCGATCTGTTGCAGTTCCACGGCGCCGAAACGCCGGAGTTCTGCGACAGTTTCCGGCGTTCCCATGTCAAAGCGCTGGCGATGGGCGATGGTCTTGACGTCGAGTACGCGGCCGGACGCTATGCTCGGGCCCGTGGTGTGCTGCTGGACGCACATCGCAGTGGTGAGCAGGGCGGCACCGGCATGCGCTTTGACTGGTCAGGAATTCCGGCGCGTCTGGCGCCGAGGATCATTCTGGCCGGTGGCCTGGGACCGGACAATGTGGCGCAAGCCATCCGCCAGGTTCGCCCATACGCGGTCGATGTATCCAGTGGAATCGAATCGGCGCCGGGCATCAAGTGCCGGCGTCGCATGCAGCAATTCATGAATGAGGTGGATCGTGCAAGCCGAGATCAAGGGCGCGACTGAACGCGTCGACTACGCCAGCTTTCCCGACGCCCGCGGGCACTTCGGGCCCTATGGCGGGAGTTTTGTCGCCGAGACCCTGATGGAGCCGCTGGCTGAACTGGCGGCCGCCTACGAGCGTTATCGGGTCGATCCCGAATTCATCGCCGAACTCGAACGCGATCGCAAGTATTACGTCGGTCGGCCGACGCCGATCTATCACGCCGAGCGCCTCAGCCGTGAAGTCGGTGGTGCCCAGATTCTGCTGAAACGCGAGGACCTGAATCACACCGGTGCCCACAAGATCAACAACACCGTGGGCCAGGGTCTGTTGGCCAAACGCATGGGCAAGCGCCGCATCATCGCCGAGACCGGCGCCGGTCAGCATGGCGTGGCCAGCGCCACCATTGCCGCACGGCTGGGTCTGGAGTGTGTGGTCTACATGGGCGCGGTCGATATCGAGCGCCAGGCCATCAACGTGTTCCGCATGAAACTGCTGGGCGCTACCGTGGTGCCGGTGGAATCGGGTTCGCGCACCCTCAAGGATGCCCTCAACGAAGCCCTGCGCGACTGGGTGACCAATGTCGATCACACCTTCTACATGATCGGCACCGTGGCCGGTCCGCATCCCTATCCGAAGATGGTGCGCGACTTCAACGCCATCGTCGGCCAGGAAGCGCGTCGCCAGATGCTTGAGGAATACGGCAAGCTGCCCGAAGCGCTGGTGGCCTGTGTAGGCGGCGGATCCAATGCCATCGGCCTGTTCCATCCCTTCCTCGGCGACGATGCCGTTGGCATCTACGGGGTCGAAGCGGCGGGCGAGGGCATCGCCACCGGCAAGCACGCGGCCTCGCTGTCGGCCGGCGTGCCCGGCGTGCTGCATGGCAACCGCACCTATCTGATTGCCGATGGCGACGGCCAGATCATCGAAACGCACTCGGTATCGGCCGGTCTCGACTATCCCGGCGTTGGTCCTGAGCACGCCTGGTTGAAGGACAGTGGTCGCGCCAACTACGTCGGCATCACCGACGATGAAGCCCTGGCCGCCTTCCACCAGCTGGCGAAGACCGAGGGTATTCTTGCCGCCCTCGAAAGCGCCCATGCGGTGGCCTATGGCGTCAAGCTGGCCGCCACCCTGCCGCGCGACCAGCACGTGCTGGTCAACCTGTCCGGTCGCGGCGACAAGGACGTCAACACCATCGCCCGTCTCGAAGGCATCAGTCTTTGAAACGGCAGCGGCATCTGAATCAGTTCAAGGAAGTACAGGATGAATCGCATCGACGCGCGTTTTGCCGGGCTCAAGAGCGCGGCGCGACCAGGACTCATCACCTTCGTGACTGCAGGTGATCCGGACCCGACCCTGACCGTGCCTGTGATGCATGCGCTGGTGCGCCACGGCGCCGACCTGATCGAACTGGGCATGCCCTTTTCCGATCCGATGGCCGACGGTCCGGTGATCCAGCAGGCCAACGAGCGGGCGCTGGCCAAGCATGTGGGCCTGAACCACGTGCTCGACAGCGTACGCGCCTTCCGCGCCGACGATGCCAGCACGCCAGTGGTGCTGATGGGCTATCTGAACCCGATCGAGCGTTACGGCTTCCCGCGTTTTGCCGAAGCCGCAGCCGGTGCCGGTGCCGATGGCATGTTGCTGGTCGACTGTCCGATCGAGGAATCCGGCGACTACGAAACCACCCTGGAGTCGCTGGGCCTGCGCCAGATCTATCTGCTGGCGCCGACCACGCCGCCGGCCCGGCGCGCGCGCATCGCCGCCAAGGCCAGTGGCTTTCTCTATTACGTGTCCTTCAAGGGCATCACCGGTGCCGTCCATCTGGAACAGGGCAGTGCGGTGGCAGCCCTGGAAGAACTGCGCGGGCTGAGTCAGGTTCCCATCGCGGTGGGATTCGGCATCAAGGATGCACAGAGCGCAGCGGCTCTGGGCGCGCACGCCGAGGCGGTCGTCATCGGCAGCGCCCTGGTCGAAGGATTGAACGGTGCGGTCGATGCGGCCGACGTCGATCGCCGTCTGGCCGCATTCCTGCCACCGATACGCGACGCCCTGCACGCGCTGGCGCCAGTCTGAGCCGGTTGCGGACGTCGTTCGCGTCCGGCGTTAGACTGCGTTATCGGAGTAGCCCGGCGAATCCACCCGCCGTTTGTGCATTTGCTCCTGTCCCCTTGCCCATTCCTGGCGAAAACTGACTATGAGTTGGCTCAGCAAACTGATGCCCGCACGCATCCGCACCGAAGGTACTGCCAAGCGCAACGTGCCGGAAGGATTGTGGGAGAAATGTCCCTCCTGCGCCGCCGTGCTCTACGGACCGGAGCTGGAGCGCAATCTGCGGGTGTGCCCCAAGTGCAATCACCACATGAGCATCTCCGGCCGCAAACGGCTGGAGAACCTCTTCGATCCCGGCAGCATGATGGAGATCGACACCCACCTGATGCCCTTCGATGCACTCAAGTTCCGCGATTCCAAGCGCTACCGTGACCGCCTGATCGCCGCCCAGCGCCAGACCGGCGAGAAGGATGCGCTGGTGTCGGCGCGTGGTCTGCTCAAGGGCCGGGCGCTGATCGCCAGTGCCTTCGAATTCGGGTTCATGGGTGGCTCGATGGGTTCGGTGGTTGGTGAGCGCTTCACCTGCGCCGCCGAGCGTGCGCTCGATGAGCGCGCGCCCTTCGTCAATTTCTCGGCCACCGGCGGAGCGCGCATGCAGGAAGGCCTGTACTCGCTGATGCAGATGGCCAAGACTTCGGCCGCGCTGGCGCGTCTGCGCCGGGCCGGGGTGCCTTTCATCTCGGTACTGACGCATCCGACCACCGGCGGCGTTTCGGCCAGCCTCGGCATGCTCGGGGACATGAATCTGGCGGAGCCGCAGGCCCTGATCGGCTTTGCCGGGCCGCGGGTGATCGAGCAGACCGTGCGCGAGACCCTGCCCGAGGGCTTCCAGCGCAGTGAGTTTCTGGTCGACAAGGGCGCCATCGACGCCATCATCGACCGCCGCGAACTGCGCGATCGTCTGGCCGCGATGCTGGCCATCCTGATGCGCCAGTCGGTGCCGGCCAACGTCAGCAGCAGCGTCAGCGCCTGAAGCTCGTGCCTGAGTCCGGTTGCGCGGCAGCGGACGCGTGCGCGGCGAGGGCGTGGGCATGAGTGCGACGCCCACCCGCGGTGACTCCCTGGCCCTGTGGCTGCAGTACCTGGAAGGGCTGCATCCGCGCGGCATAGACCTGGGACTGGATCGCGTCGGAGCCGTGTATGCGGCACTGGGCTCGCCGCGACCGGCGCCGGTCTGCATCACCGTCGGCGGCACCAACGGCAAGGGTTCCACCGTGGCCTTGCTGTCGGGCATGTTGCAGCAAGCCGGATACCGGGTCGGCCGCTATACCTCGCCTCACCTGCTGCGCTACAACGAGCGTCTGCATGTCGGCGACGAGGAATCCGCCGATGCGGCGTGGGTTGAGGCTTTTGCGCGGATCGATCAGGCCCGCGGCCAGATTTCGCTGAGCTATTTCGAGTTCGGCACGCTCGCCGCCTTCCTGCTGCTGGCAGCAGCAGGCCTGGATGCTGCCGTTCTCGAGGTCGGGCTCGGCGGGCGCCTGGACGCGGTCAATCTGATCGATGCCGATGCTGCCATCCTGACCAGCGTCGGCCTGGATCATCAGGAATACCTCGGCAATACCCGCGAGCAGATCGGCTGGGACAAGGCCCACATCTTCCGCGCCGGGCGGCCGGCCGTGATCGCGGCGCTGGATCTGCCGCCGAGCGTGATCGAGGTGGCGAAGCAGATCGGCGCTGCCATTCATGTGTTGCCCGAGATCGAGCCTGTGCAGGGCCAGCACTGGCGCTGCCCGCTGCCGGATGGCGGCAACATCGAATTGCCGGCACCGCTGTTGCAGGCGCCGCACCAGACCCGCAATGCCTGCGCCGCGGTCTGGGCCTGGATGCTGCTCGGCCAGCGCCTGCCGTTTTCGGCGCAGGCGGCAGCGCGCGGAATCGCCCAGACCCAGCTACCCGGACGGCTGCAGCGTCTGCCTGCAGCGGTCGAGACCTGGGTGGACGTGGCCCACAATGGCGAGGCGGCCGCCAGTCTGGCTGCCTGGCTGCGGTGCCAGCCGCAGAAACCCACGGTTGCGATCTTCGCGGCGCTGGCCGACAAGGACCTGGCCGCGATCGTTGATCCGCTGGCGCAGGCTTTTGCGGGCTGGATCGTGCTCGACCTGCGCACCCGCTCGCCCCGAGCCGCGGACCCGCTGGCGCAGAGCCGAGCGCTGCGCAACCTGTTGCCGGCGACAGTGGCGGTCGAGAATGCCGACACCCTGGCCAGAGCGCGCGCCATGGCGGAAACCATGGCGTCGCAACGCGGCCGTATCCTGATCTTCGGCTCATTCGTCACGGTCGCCGCGGCACTCGCCTGAATGATGCCCACGGTGGAGGCCGCGCTCCGTGCCGGCCAGCCTATACTCGGGCTCTTCGCGCTACCCGACCGCTCATGACTATGGACGATGCTCTTCGCCAACGCCTGGTAGGCGCCGCTGTGATCATTGCCCTGGCGGTGATCTTCGTGCCGATGCTGCTGGATTCTCCGGAAGATCCGGCACGCACGCAGCAGGTGGACCTCAGCATTCCGCCGCGGACCGAGCCGGGAATCGAAACCCGCCGCTTGCCGCTGGACCCGGCGATGACCGCGCCCGTGCCCAGTACCGAAACGCTGGCGGCAGACACGCCGGAAACCGTGGCCGAGCCAGTGCCGGCGCCCGACGCTGGTGGAATCGAGCCAGTTCATGAATCCGTTTCCGCCGCGCCCGCACCGCCGAAGCCAGCACCAGCGCCCGCCACGGTGACGGCGGAGCCGCCGGCAGCGGAACCACCGGCAGCCGAGCCGGCGCCGACCAAACCGTCAGCCACCATGCCGACCCCGGCGAAAGGTGGGCGCTTCCTGGCCCAGTTCGGCAGCTATGCCGAGCGCAGCAATGCCGAATCGCTGCTGCGCGATCTGGCCAAGGCCGGCGTACCTGCAGATATCGAGGTCCTGAAGAGCGGCTCAGGTCGATCGCTGCACCGGGTGCGTTCGAGGCCTTATGCCACGCGCACCGAAGCCGACTCTGCTCGATTGGGCGCGCAGCGACAGATTGCCGGCCTGGCCAGCACGGTCATCGAATTGCCGCCGGCCGATGCCAGTCAGTCGACACCGGCTGCCGCCAATCTCTCCGGTTGGGCGGTCCAGGTCGGCGTGTACACGCGCAAGGACGGCGCCGATGAACTGGTCACGCGTCTGCGCGGGGCCGGCTACGCCGCTTTTGTCGAACCGATCAAGCTGGCCGGTGGACAGACCAGCCATCGGGTGCGGGTGGGACCGGAAGTCCGACGCGAGAATGCCCAGCGCATCCAGTCCGAAATCAAGGCCAAATTCAAGATCGATGCGCTGGTGGTTTCCCATCCCTGAGGTGCAGCCGCGCGGTCGAATGAGGCCCCACGCATGATCTGGGTGGATTGGCTGATCGTCGGCATCATCGCGCTGTCGGCCGCCATCAGCCTGATTCGCGGTTTCGTGGTCGAAGCGCTGTCGATCATCATCTGGGTGGTGGCGCTGTGGGCGGCCTTCCAGTTCACCGGGCCCTTCGCTCACACCTTTCTGGGCGGCATCGAGCTGCCGTCGGTGCGCCTGGCGGTGTCCGCACTCATTCTGATCATCGCCATCCTGATGCTGGGCTCGATGTTGAGCTGGGTGCTGGGGCGGCTGGTGCGCTCCACCGGTCTCAGCGGCACCGATCGCCTGCTCGGCGGCGTGTTCGGCGTCATCCGCGGCGCCCTGACCGTGGTGTCGCTGGTCGCGGTGGCCAGCTGGACCCCGGTCTGCCAGGATCCCTGGTGGCAGCAGTCGCAGCTGATACCCACGGTGGAGGCGCTGGCGATGCAGGCTCGCGATTTCCTGCCGGAGCGCCTGCGTGAGATCATAGGCAGCTGCCGCCAGCACACTGCGCCAGTCCCGGTGACGCTGCCGGATACTGAAATCTGACACCCCGTTCCAGTTCAGGATCAAACCCATGTGCGGAATCATCGGCATTGTTGGCCGAAGCGAAGTCGCCACGGCGCTCTACGACGGTCTGACCGTCCTTCAGCATCGCGGTCAGGATGCCGCCGGCATCGCCACCTATGACGGTAAGCGCCTGCACCTGTCCAAGGGCAAGGGCCTGGCCCGGGATGTCTTCGACAGCGCCTCCATGTCCGGCCTGCACGGCTACATGGGTATCGGTCATTGCCGCTACCCGACGGCAGGCACCGAGGGTGCCACCGAAGCCCAGCCCTTTTACGTGAATTCCCCCTTTGGCATTGCCCTGGCCCATAACGGCAATCTGACCAATACCCGCGCCCTGATGCGTGAGGTCTTTGCCGAGGACCGCCGCCACATCAATTCCGAATCCGATTCGGAAGTGCTGCTCAATGTCTTTGCCCACGAACTGCAGGCCCAGGAACGGCTGCGACTGGAACCCGAGCATCTGTTCAAGGCGGTTGCCGGCGTCCACAACCGCTGTGTCGGTGGCTACGCCATCGTCGCCCTGGTGCTGGGCTACGGCATGGTCGGATTCCGCGATCCCAATGGCATCCGTCCGCTGGTCATCGGCCGCCGCGAGACCGCCGAGGGCACCGAGTGGGCGCTGGCCTCGGAAAGCGTGGCGCTGGACATCCTGGGTTTTCAGCGCGTGCGCGATGTGGCGCCGGGTGAGGCGGTGCTGATCACCACCGAAGGCGAATTCCTGGCCCGCCAGTGCGCGGCCAGCAAGGTGCACGCGCCGTGTATCTTCGAATACGTCTACCTGGCGCGGCCGGATTCGATGATCGAGGATGTCTCGGTCTACAAGGCGCGATTGCGCATGGGCGAACGTCTGGCCCACAAGATCCGCCGGCTGCGGCCCGAGCACGACATCGACGTGATCATTCCGGTGCCGGACACGTCGCGCAGCGCCGCCATCGCCATGGGCAAGGTGCTTGGTGTCGAATACCGTGAGGGCTTCGTCAAGAACCGCTACATCGGTCGCACCTTCATCATGCCGGGTCAGAAGGAACGGGTGAAATCGGTGCGCCGCAAGCTCAATCCAATGGAACTGGAGTTCCGCAACAAGGTGGTCATGCTGGTCGACGATTCCATCGTTCGCGGCACCACCAGCAAGCAGATCGTGCAGATGGCGCGGGAAGCCGGTGCCCGCAAGGTGTACCTGGCCTCGGCGGCGCCGCCGGTGCGCTATCCCAATGTCTACGGCATCGACATGCCCTCGGTCAGCGAACTGGTGGCGCATGGTCGCAACGAGGCGGAGATCGAAGCCTTCATCGGCTGTGACTGGTTGATCTACCAGGATCTGGAGGATCTGATCGCCGCGGTCCAGGAGGGCAATCCGGAGCTGACCCAGTTCGACACTTCCTGTTTCAGTGGTGAGTACGTCACCGGCCTCAGCGACAGCTATCTGCAGCAGCTGGAGCTGCTGCGCTCCGACGAAGCCAAGGAACGTCAGCGCACGCCGGTCGCCAGCGCTTGATGGAGACGCCGCATTCGTAGGCGCGGCCTTGCGTCGCCACCGCGAAAACCGGGACTTGCCGCAAGCGATTTCCGGAAGCAGGACGCAAAGAACGCAAAGGAAAAGCAGAAAGGAAGCGAAGAAAGGACGCGAAGAAAGGATCGGGCAATCCTTGAATTGCTCTACTCTGCGTTCTCCGCGTTGATGATTCTGCTATCAGGTGGCCTGAAACACGTTCCCGCGCCCGGTTCCGACGTTGGCGGCCCCGCCGCACCGCAAGAGCGCTCCTCCAAAAGGCCCGTCGCCTGTAGCGACCTTGCGTCGCGACCAAGACGAACACAATCGCTCACTGGCTGCAACAGGCACCAATCAGCGCCCATACCAAAGCCCATGACCGCACTACAGCAATGACCGCCGCCCACGCCACAGACCCGCGCGCCCTCGCACTGAGCTGCCTCACCGAGGTCAGCGTTGGCGCCAAACTCGCACTGACGGCGCAGGCCAGCCAGGCCATTGCAGTGGAAGGGCCCTGGCTGGACTCGATCGGACCGGGCCGCTGCCCGTCGATGCCCGAGCCCGGACGACCGGAGCGCCCGCCGCTGGTCGCGCCCAGGGAACTGAAGCAACGCAAACTCAACAGCGTCGAGGGTCGTGCTGCCCTGATCCATGCAGTTGCCCATATCGAGTTCAACGCCATCAATCTGGCCTGGGATGCGGTTTATCGTTTTCCCGACATGCCCGATGACTACTATCGGGACTGGGCCAGTGTGGCGTCCGATGAAGCCCGTCACTTCTCGCTGCTGCAAGCGCGCCTGGCCCAGCTTGGCTATCAGTACGGCGATTTTCCGGCGCACAACGGCCTGTGGCAGGCCGCTGTCGCCACCGAGCATGACGTCATGGTACGTATGGCCCTGGTGCCGCGGGTGCTGGAGGCTCGCGGTCTCGACGTCACGCCGGGCATGATCGAGCGCCTGACTCGCGTCGGAGACCGGGATACTGTCGCCGCGCTGGAGCTCATCCTCCGCGAAGAAGTGCGCCACGTGGCCGTCGGCTCACGCTGGTTCGCTTATCTCTGTGACCAGCGTAGACTTGAATCGCGCTCGACCTTCCTGGGTCTGCTCCAGCACAGCGCTGGAGCCCTTCCCCGAGGTCCTTTCAACGTCAGTGCCCGGCTCGCAGCCGGTTTCTCCCCCGAAGAACTCGAAGCTCTCGAAAAAATTTGTTGATGCTGAGAGGATTTCGATAGTTCCCGCGTCTTTATCTCCCGTACAGGGCTGTGTTAGCCTTGTGCGGTGGGGTGCTGCGGCCGATGGCGGCCAGCATCGCTATCGGGCGCGCAATCCAATCATCTCGAAGGGACACCTCCATGAATCACAAAGCACTTCTGGGTACGGCCGTAGCTGCCGCCCTCATGTTCGGCGCACAGGCGGCTTCGGCTTGTGCCATTTCGGCCTGGTCGTCGGCCACCGGTCTGACCGTCACCGACACGGGCACCTACGCCGACGGCTTCAGTCCTCTCTTCGGCGATTGCGGCCTGCGGGTCGCGGACTCCAATGGTGCCAACGGTCGTTTTGTGACCGACACGACCCCGAACGCAGAGACCTCGTTCAGGGCTCGCTTCTATTATTTCACCGGTGACATCTCGGGGACGGCGCCGATCTTTCAGGCGCGCAACACGGGCGGCACCAACATCATTCAGATCACGCACAGCGCAGCCGGCGTGCTGAGTTTCACCGCCAATACCGGCGGCGCAGCGCAGACCGTCAACGTGGTTGATAATCGCTACTACGCGATCGAGCTGGCGTGGACCTCGGGTTCGCCTGGAACATTGACTGCGACAGTCTCAGGCAATGCTGGCGCGGCAGTGACCATTCCAGTGGCCGGCACGGTCAACTTTGCCAGTCTCAGCAACTCGGCTGATCGAATCGACGATGTCCGTCTCGGACTCATCAGCGGCTCGGTCACCAGCACGGCGCCGGTGTATTTCGACGAATACGATTCTCGGCGTACGACGTCTCCCGGGCTGCTGTGTCGAGGCGATGCTGGTGGCGGCCCCGGTGGTACCCCGGACAACATCATTGGCTCAGCTGACCGAGTTCTGCTCACCAATCAGATTCTCGGCACCAATCAACAGCCGCACGGGTACCGCGACAACAATGGCGACGGTATCGTCGCTTCTGCTGACCGCGTAGCCGTGACCAATATGATCCTCGCCGGCGCCACCTGCAACTGATTGAATTAGGAGATTAGAGAAATGCGCAAGTTCATCACAGTTGTAGCGCTGAGCATCGCCTCGGTGTCAGTCGCTCATGCCGACCAGTTGGTCTTCTCTGCTGAGAAGAGTGGCGGTGCACGTGTTGCCGCGATCGACTATGTGAGCAACGGCGACGCCGTCGCTTTCGATTTCAAGATCGATGTTCCTGGTGGTGCGGATGCAGTGGTCAACCTGAAATCCTGCGTCGCCGCCCTGCCCAAGTCGCACGCCGGGCAGTGCTCCTTCGCCAAGGGCCAGATCATCGGAATGGTTTATAGTGATAGCAATGAACGCCTTCCGAAGGGCATTATCAGCATTGGATCTGTGTCGGTTCAGTCGAAAGCGGCTGGCGATCTTTCTGTTGCAAGCTTCACTGCAGTCAACAAGGACGGTATCTCGGTCGAATCCACCGTGACCGATTCCGCCACGAAGTAAGAAAACGCGTCCCTGAGTCGGAGTGTCTAAAATGAAAATAATGTCTAAAGCCCTGCTGTCACTGGGTGCTGGCCTTTGCCTCAGTGCATCGGTCAGCGCTCAAACCATCAGTGCCGGAACTGCATCCGGTCCAGCTGGTGGTGCCACCACCCCGGCGACCATTCCGGTCGACTTCACCCGCAATCCGGGTAATCCAGTTGCAGACTTCATCGTTCGGGTGAACTTCAATCTGGCCAACCTGACGGTTGCGAACACGGCTGCCGCAAACGGTGGTGGTTGTTCTTACATTGGCGGTAACTCATTCGTCACGGTGATTCCGCCTGCCGGCCTGAGTGATGTGCAGACGAACACCTACTGCAACATCACGTTCACGATCAATCCCGCGGCCCCGGCCCCCAGCGCGCAGGCGCTGACGCTTTCCTTCGCGCCGGGTGGTAACTGCATCGACAACAACGCCAACACCGTTGTCTGTGCGCTTACCAATGGCGTGGTCAACGTCACCGCTGGCGGCACGCCGACCGGTCCGAACATCGCCTACAACCCGGCTGCCGGTGCATCGGCTGGTACGGGTGGTCCGGTGAACTTCACGGGCGTGACCACGCCGGGTACGACGGGTAACGGCAGCATCGTTGCCACGCCGTCCGGTGGTGCTGCTGCTGGTACGACCACCGTCGGCACGTTTACGCTGAGCGGTCCGGATGCTGCCAACTTTGCGGTGACCAACGGTACGCTGACCTTCACGGCCGGCACCAACACCCCGCAGAACATCACCATGACCTGTACTTCGGGTGCCGCTCAGCGCACTGCGAACCTGCAGGCCACGGAAACCATCGCCAACGGTGCCACCAGCCAGCGTTTCTGGCAGCTGGTCTGCCCGGCTGGCACGGTCGCTGCGGTTCCGCCGACGCTGACTTACGCTCCGGCTACCGGCACCACCACCAACCTGGCTTCGGCTGGCGTCTTCAATGTGGCAGTGGGTTGCCCGACCGATGGCGCGGCAGCGGTCTGCGGTGGTTCTGGCACGGGTCTGGCTGCTACTTCGCGTCTGGTGTCGGTGACCTCGGCATACACCGGTCCTCCGTTCAGCCCGACCCCGACGATGGCTTGTGAATTCGTCAGCGAAGCCGGTGCTGTCGTTGCCGGACCGCGCGATTACGTCGCGGGTCAGCTGGATGCCGGTGACGTACGTTGCACCTGCCCGGTCGCGTTCACCCCCGAGCCGTTTACGGTGACCGTGGTTGAGCAGAGCCCGGCTGGCGGCGCCAGTGTCAATCGCACCTTCAACGTCGTTTGCGGTGCGGGTCAGACCTGCGGCTCGATCAGCGCGACGCCGGGTAGCGGCAACGTCAACCTGAATAACGGTGGCGCTGCGGTCAACGTGGCCACGGTCAACTTCACCGGTGCGAGCAATGGCGTGACCCAGCAGGTGAATTGCACGACCTCGGGCGCCTCGGCTGGTTCGACCTTCACTGTCACGGGTGTACCGGCGACGCTGTCGAATGCGAACACGTCGACCACGGTTGCAGCCACGTGCTCCAACACGGCAACGACTGCTGGTACGGCTACGCTCACGTGTACTTCCACGGCCAACTCGCCGGGTTGCACCACGCTGAACGCCACGTACACGCTGACCTGCCCGGGCGTCAATGTGCCGCCGCCGGTGCCGACCGTTCCGGTTCCGGTCATGGGTGAGCAGGGTCGCATCCTGCTGGCAGCGCTGGTTCTGCTGCTGGGCCTGGGTGTGATCGGCTTCCGCATGCGCGGTTGATCCGAGCAACACTGCTGAATCAGAAGGGGCCCACTGGGCCCCTTCTGCTTTTTGGAAAAGCGAAAATCCAAAGCGTCATCGAGAGCCGCGTGTATCGGGGCGACATTGCATACGGGCCATGAATCCCAGGCGTCATTGCGACCCCGGACTTGATCCGGGGGAAGCAATCCAGGAGCGTGCGGCGCAACTCTGGATTGCTTCGTCCCGCCATGCTGCGCTCGCGGCTAAAGGCGCGCTCCTCGCAATGACGCATCAGAGACTTGCGATATGGGTTCATTGAGAGTCGCGTGTATCGGCGCGACACCGCACACGGCCCGACATCGGGATGAATCGTTGGGCACGCTGCGCTTAGCCCAACCTACGCCTGCCGGTTGCGAATCAATAACGTACGGCATCGCAGCACGCAGAGATGTGCGGGCATGACCTTCACCGATGCAGTATGAGTGGTTTGGCGTTTCCAGGTCATCCTGATGCACCTGGAGCACCTGATGCGCCTGGAGCACACCTCAACCACTGCCGGCCAGCATCAAACGCCTCCATCTTGACCCGTCCGGGCCCTCCGTTGCCGGAACTCGCCCGTTAGTATCGACTCTGAGCATGGGTGTCAGGCCATCGCCTGCACGAGCCGGAATCATTCATATCCTTCAGCGGAGCACAGCACATGTGTGGAATCGTCGGTATTGCGGCACGCAAGAACGTGGTGCCCCTGCTGATTGAAGGGCTGCAGGCGCTCGAGTACCGCGGCTACGACTCGGCAGGACTGGCGCTGCTGACCGCGGCCGGTCTGATCCGCTTGCGTACACCGGGAAAAGTGAAAGAGCTTGCCGCACTTCATGCCCAGTCGCAGATCAGCGCGGAGACCGGTATTGCCCATACCCGATGGGCCACACATGGAGTACCCAGCGAGCGCAACGCCCACCCACATACCTCACGAGAGCGTATCTCGGTGGTGCACAACGGCATCATCGAGAATCACGAAAGCCTGCGGCAGGAACTGATCGCCATCGGCTATCAGTTCGACTCGGAAACTGACACCGAGGTCGTCGCCCATCTGATCGATTCCTACCTCGAAACCGGCCTGAGCCTGCTCGACGCCGTCAGTCAGGCGATCAACCGACTCGAAGGCGCCTACGCCATCGCCGCGCTTGCGACGACGTCACCCCACGAAGTCGTCGGCGCCCGTCGCGGCTCACCGATGGTCGTGGGCGTCGGTGACGGCGCTCAATACCTCGCCTCCGATGTCTATGCGCTGCTCTCCGAAACCCGCCGTTTCATCTATCTGGACGACGGCGATCTGGTGCATCTGACGCCGGACACCATCCGGATATTTGATGAATCCGGCGCTGCGGTGGAGCGGATCATCAAGGAGGCCCAGTTTCGTCCCGATGCGGTCGAGCGCGGTCAATATCGACATTACATGCTCAAGGAAATCCACGAGCAGCCCCAGGCCGTTGCCGATACGCTGGAAGGCCGGCTCTCCAGGGGCCGGATTCTGACCGAGATCTTCGGGCCAGACGCGCGCAAGCTGCTGGCAGAACTGCAGGCCGTACAGATCGTTTCCTGTGGCTCCAGCAACCACGCCGCGCAGGTTGCGCGCTACTGGATCGAGAGCTTCAGCGGCGTGCCCTGCTTCGCCGAGATTGCCAGCGAATACCGTTACCGCCACGCTGCGGTCCCCAGGAACACGCTGTTGGTCAGCGTTTCGCAGTCTGGCGAGACTTCCGATACGCTGGCGGCACTGCAGCACGCGTCCAAGCGCGGCTATCTCGCGCGTCTGGCCATCTGCAATGTACCCGAGAGCTCACTGGTGCGTGCCAGCGAACTGGTCCTGATGACCCGTGCCGGTCCCGAGATCGGCGTCGCCTCCACCAAGGCTTTCATCACCCAGCTGGTGGCCCTGGCCATGCTCGCGCTGGAAATCGGTCGAGCCAAGGGCATGGATCAGACCCGTTACCAGGCGGCCGTGCGCGAGCTCGAACTGCTGCCCAACGCCATCACCCGGGTGCTGGCTCTCGACGATCAGATTCAGGCCATGGCCCAGCGCTTTGGCGACAAGCACCACGCCCTGTTCCTCGGCCGTGGCGTGCAGTTTCCGATCGCCATGGAAGGTGCGCTCAAGCTCAAGGAAATCAGCTATATCCATGCCGAAGCCTACCCGGCGGGAGAGCTGAAGCACGGTCCCCTGGCCCTGGTCGACGAGAACATGCCGGTGATTGCCGTAGCCCCCAACGACGAACTGCTGGAAAAGCTCAAGAGCAACATCCAGGAAGTGCGCGCCCGTGGTGGCGAGATGTTTGTGTTCGCCGATGAAAAGGTCGCCGCCAGCATGAGCCATGATCGTGGCCACGTCATCGCGGTACCGAGCGTAGGCGCCTTCGTCGCGCCCATGTTGTACACGATCCCGATGCAGCTGCTGGCCTATCACGTCGCCGTGCTCAAGGGCACCGATGTGGACCAGCCGCGCAACCTGGCCAAGAGCGTCACCGTCGAGTAGCACGGAGCCGTCGGATGCGGCCCCGGCACAGGCACTCGCCAATCTTGCAATCGCCAGGTGTAGCCCGGATCCACGCGCCCGTAGAGATGATTATCGCCAACGGCAGCAAGCGCGTGGCGTCCGGGTACGAAGAGACTCCGTCGCGGAGGAGGCGTGAACGACTACGATCCGGGCGTGGTGTCCGGGAACGCGGAGACTACCCCTCAACCCCGGTCCGCTCCGCCAGCATCGCTCCCACATGCGCCACGCTGCACTGCCGCAGCGCTGTCAACGAATAGCCGCCCTCCAGTGCCGACACCAGGCGCCCCTGGGCGTGCCTCCCGGCCGCAGCCAGCAGTTCCAGCGTGATCCAGTGATAGTCGTCGGCGCCCAGGTTCAGATCCGCCAGAGGATCCAGTCGGTGAGCGTCGAAACCGGCCGACACCAGCAGCAGCTGCGGCGCAAAGCGATCGATGGCGGGTAACAAGCGCTCAGTCCACAGGCGCCGGAACTCCCTGCTTCCGCTGCCGGGCAGCAGTTCGCCATTGACCAGATGGCCAGGCCCGGTCTCGGCCTCGCGTCCGGTGCCCGGATACAGCGGTGACTGGTGGCTGGACACATACTGCACCCGCGGATCATCGGCGCAGATCGCCTGCGTGCCGTTGCCGTGGTGCACATCAAAATCGACGATAGTCACGCGCTCCAGCGCGTGCGCCGCCAGCGCATGCGCAGCACCGACGGCAATCTGGTTGTACAGGCAGAAGCCCATGGCTTGATCGGCCGTGCTGTGATGCCCGGGCGGGCGCAGCGCGCAGAAAACGCGAACGCCCGGGCCGTGCATGACGGCGTCGATCGCGGCACAGACGGCGCCGCAGGACCTGAGGCTGGCATTGAGCGATGCCGGCGACATGGCAGTGTCGGCGTCGATCCGATACCGGCCCGAGCTTGGGGAGGATTGCTGCAGTTGCGCCAGCAGGCGGGCGCTGTGGACCCGCAGCAGCTGCGCCTCCGTCGCTGCGGGTGCTTCCGCGAAGTCAAGCCGTTCACCGAAAGCGGATTTCAAGGCTTCCAGTACCGCGCTCAGGCGTCCGGGATGCTCCGGGTGACCTGGCCCGGGCTGGTGATCCAGACAGGCGGGATGGGTGTAGACCAGCATCGTGCGATTCCTGGTGTTCGGCCGCGACCGGTCAGCCGCGCTTGTTGCGGTCCCACAGCACTTCGCCGGCACCGCCTTCGCGCGCCAGCACCCGGGCGATGACGAAAAGCAGATCGGACAGCCGATTCAGATAGCGAATGGTCTCGCCGCGCACGGCTTCGGCGCGACACAGCGAGATCACCTCGCGCTCGGCACGGCGCACCACGGTCCGGGCAACATGACAGTGGGCGGTGGCGGCATTGCCGCCGGGCAGGATGAAGTCCTTCAGTGCAGGCAGTGGCTCGTTGAAGCCATCCAGATCGCGCTCCAGCGCATCAATGTCGCGATCCTGTATCAGCGCCATGCCCGGAATGCAGAGTTCGCCGCCGAGATCGAACAACTGATGCTGCACCCGCGTCAGACAGGCATGCACGGCCTCGGGCACGCCCGGCTGCGCCAGCACCACACCGATACCGCTATTGGCCTCGTCCACCGTGCCGTAGGCCGCAACCCGCAGGCTGTCCTTGTCGACGCGGCTGCCGTCGCCCAGACCGGTACTGCCGTCATCGCCTGTGCGCGTGTAGATCTTCGAAAGCCTGTTGCCCATGACCGAATTCCAGATGTCCAAATGAAATCGCCCGCACCAAGGCGGCGCGGGCGATCCAGCAGCCTGCACTGCGACCAGACGCTGCCTCAGGCGGCAACCTGTCCCGGCTGATAGCGACGAACCAGTGCCATGCCCCCGAACAACACGGTGGCGTAGACCGCCATGCCCAGCAGCGTGTAGGCGAAGAATGGCAGCGCCATTGTGTAGCAGGTGACAAGGCCGGCCAGGTCCTGCGTGTAGTAATGGCCATCGCTGGCCACCCAGACCGCGAAGTTGCTGACGATGAAGAACACCGTCGCCGCCGCCAGGCCATAGCCGGCGACGCGCCCTGCGCCCGGATCCGGACCCAGGCGGAAGCCTAACCAGACATTGAAGGCGATCAGACCGTAGATCACCGGCATGCCGCTGTGGAAACCGAGCACGCTGTCGGCCAGTGCCATGGCCAGCAGCGGCACCGCGAATGCAAGCTGGCGATTCGCGAGATAGGCGCCAGCGAACAGGCCTATCGCTTCCACCGGCGTGAAATTCGGCGGATGCGGCAGCAATCGTGACAAGGCAGCGAGCACGATCAGTGCGGCTACCAGCGTCGCGCGCGGGTACCAGCGCGCAGCGGCGTCATTCGACATCAGAACTCTCCATGCCAGGCTATCGGTCAATCCCGAAGCATACTGCAAGCGCCGCTGGCGTGGTTCGGTTCCTCGATGGTTCGCCGCCTGGATCGCCGCGTAGGGCGGGAGTGCCGCGGATGGCGTCATTGCGAGCCACCTGTTTCGGCCCGACACTGCCCATGGACAATGAACCCCCGGCGTCATTGCGACCCCGGACTTGATCCCGGGGAAGCAATCCAGACACCTATCCTCAGATGCACTGGATTGCTTCGTCGCTGCGCTCCTCGCAATGACGCGTCAACAATTTACGATATGGGTTCATGGAGACCCCGGACTTGATCCGGGGGAAGCAATCCAGACACCTATCCTCAGATGCACTGGATTGCTTCGTCGCTGCGCTCCTCGCAATGACGCACCATTCAGTTGCGGCCAGGACTCACCCACAGGCCGCGCCGACAAGTGTCTTAAGGCGGCTGGCGACCGCTCCCCAGGCCCGCTTTCTCGCTTCCATCGCGGCTGCTCCGTATGCTTGGATGGTCAGACCGCAGGGCGCGCCGAATCCGGTTCGTCCCCTTGGCTGAACGACTTCGGGCGTGCGCCCGCGTGAGTGTGAATGATGCGGGCCAATGACTGTGACATTTTGATCGCTGGCGGCGGACTGGTGGGTCTGAGCCTGGCGCTGGCGCTCAGTGGCTCCGGGCTGCGGGTGCGGCTGGTGGATCAGGCGCCGGCAACCAGTGCCGAGCGACCTGCCGACGAACGCCACCTGGCCCTGAATGAGGTCAGCTGCCGAATCCTGACCCAGCTCGGGATATTGCCGACGCTTGGTGCCGCCGCGGCACCGATCCGAGCCATACACGTATCCAGTGCCGGTGAGTTCGGCGTGACTCACTGGTCTGCCGCCGAGAACGGGCGCGAGCGCTTCGGCGTCGTGGTGCCGGCGCGCCGCCTGCTGCAGGAACTGCAGCGCGCGGTGCTGGCCCGCAGCGATGTTGAACTGGTCGCTCCGGCCTCGGTGCGGGACGTGCGGCCAGCTGCGGACAGTCTGAGTGCGCAGGTGGACGCCGGCGCGGCAGAGATGGATACCGTCAACGCGCGCCTGCTGGTCATCGCCGACGGTGCTGATTCGGCGCTGCGCACGGCGGCCGGTATCGGCGCGCAGCGTCACGACTACGAGCGCAGCGCCATCTGCTGCGCATTGACGCCCGAGCGTGATCATCAGGGCACTGCCTATGAACGCTTTACCCGCAGCGGGCCGGTGGCCCTGCTACCGCAGGCACAAGGCCGCTGCGGAGCCATCTTCGTGGTCGAAACGGCCAAGGCCGGGCGACTGATGGCGCTGCCTGACAGCGACTATCTGGCGGAGCTTCAGCAGGCCTTCGGCTATCGCCTGGGTCGATTGCGGGAGGCCGGATTGCGTGTCAGCTATCCGCTGCGACGCATGCTGGCCGAGCGCCTGGTCGCCCCGCGGCAGGTACTGATCGGCAATGCTGCGCAGGCGGTGCATCCGGTCGGCGCCCAGGGCTTCAATCTGGGTCTGCGCGATGCCGCGGCGCTGGCGCAGGCCTTGCTGGAGAGTCATCGCCAGGGCGCTGATCCCGGAGCGCCCGCCTTGCTCGACCGTTATGCCGCCGCGCGCCAGGCCGATCGAGCCGCCACCACCGGACTCAGTCACGCGCTTGCTCTCGGCACCGCCATGCGCGGCCCTGCGGCCGGCTGGTTGCGCAGTGTGGCCCTGATCGCTGCTGACCGGATCGAACCGCTGGCCGAGCATCTGCTGCTGGGCGGCATGGGCTATCGGGGCAACACCCCGGCTCTGGCCAGGGGAGCGCATTCATGAGGACCGGTGCTCGCGACGCTCTGGATGTGCTGATCATCGGTGCCGGGATGGTCGGCGGCGCGGCGGCACTGGGATTAGCCAGGGCCGGGCTCAAGGTGGCTCTGGTGGAGCAACACCCGGTCAGCGCGCCGACCCCAGCTGAAGCGGTCGATGCGCGGGTGGTGGCCGTCGCCCCGCATTCGCAGCGGCTGCTGGATACGCTCGGCGTCTGGGCCGAGATCGCCGCGGTGCGCGCCTCGCCCTATTCCCATATGCAGGTGCAGGACGCGCTGGGCGCCGGCACGCTGGATTTTGACGCCGCCGACTATGGCTGGCCTTGCCTCGGTCATATCGTCGAGAACCGACTGATCGCCGGCACGCTCTGGCATGCGCTGGAGCGCGAGCCGGGTATTCGTCTGCTGCTGGGCGATACCCTGGACCATTTCGAGATGAACGAGACCAGCGTGCGCGTCAGTCTGGCCAGTGGTGGCGAGCTGCGCGCACGGCTGCTGATCGGTGCCGATGGCGTCAACTCGCGGGTGCGTGATCAATTGCTGATCGGAACCTCCGGGGCACCGTATGGACAGAGCGGTCTGGTGGCCCAGATCCAGGCCGAGCAGCCCTCGCCGCAACTGGCCTGGCAGCGCTTCCTGCCTTCCGGGCCGCTGGCTTTCCTGCCTCTGAACGATGGCAGCTATTCGATGGTCTGGACCCTGCCTGCGGCGCGGGCACAGGAACTGATCGAGGTCTCCGCCGAGCAGTTCGAAGCCCAACTGCTGCGCGCCAGCAACAGCCGCTTTGGACGTCTGCGCCTGCTCACCGATCGCCAGGCTTTCCCGCTGCGGGTGCAGATCGCGCAGCGTTTTGTCGAGCAGCGCGCGATCCTGATGGGTGATGCGGCGCACGTGGTGCATCCGCTGGCCGGGCAGGGCGTGAATCTGGGCTTTGCCGATGTCAGCGCGTTGACCGCTGCGGTGGCGCAGGCGCAGTCGCGCGGACGGGCGCCGCTGGGCGCCACCGATCTGGCAAGGTGGGCACGCCAGCGCCGCAGCGAAGCCACCCTGGCGGCGCGCGCCTTTGATGGCTTGAACCGGCTCTACGGCATTTCCGAAGGGCCGATGGTGGCCGCCCGCGGCATTGGCCTGCGCCTGGTGGATCGGCTGACGCCGATCAAGCGCAAGCTCGCGGAGCAGGCGGCGGGCATACGCGCCGGGCTCGCCTACGGGAACAGCCGTATCACCAGCCCATCGTGATCCGAGACCCTGAGCGGGCTCCATTCGTTGGGACCTTCGAAGCCGCTGCGCAGCATGTCCTCGCCGTAGGTCAGCACATTGGCTGCGGTGCGCTCGAACAATAGCGGCGCATCGACATTGGCGCGGGCGTAGCTCAGGCCGACAAAGACGTTCTGTGCGGCTGTCGACAGCAGTGCGTGATCGATCAGCTGCACGGCGCGGCCGAAGAAATAGCTGTAGCGATCATTGGCCGGCACCGAGTCGGCGGCATTGCTGAGATTGGGTTCGACGATGTCGGCCACCGGTGCCAGCAGGCTGTCCGGATTCGGGTCGCCGGCCAGTTTCGCGGTGCCACGGATGGTGCCGAGGGTATCGACATGGCCGTCAGTGAACTGGAAGGCGTTGTGGTCGCCGATGACCACCAGCGGCACCGTGGGATTGCTGGTCTGGAAGCTCTGGACCAAGGTGGCGATGGACTCCGATTGGGCCAGGCGCTTCTTGCACAAACGCTCGCCGGGTGCACCGGGTCTGCAGTCATTGATGCCGCTGAAGGAGCGGGTGTGATTGACGATCACCGAGAACGGCCGGTCGCCGACGCTGAACTGGCCGGTCAGCTGCAGCGGCGGACGGTCGTGCAGGCAGGACGGCGGCACATCGAAGGTGAACGGCTCGGCCTTGGCCAGCTGGGTCACGGTGAAGCCGGGGTTGACCCGTCCGCTGCGCACCAGGAAGCCCGAATCGATGCCGCCGACATCACTGCCCTCGGACAGATAGGCGGTGTAGACGATGGCGGGATCGTCCAGCGCGATCTTGGCGACCAGGGTTTCCAGCACGCCCAGATTCTCGACCTCCTGCACGGCGACCACATCGGGCGCGCGCAGCACATTGCGGATATAGGCCGAGAACTTGCCCATGCGCCGGCTGTACTCGCCTTCCTCGGAGACTTCGCCACAGTTGCTGACGCTGGTGCAGGTGAAATTGCCAAAGCAGTTGAGCTGGGCCGGATTGTTGAAGTTGTTGTTCTGGTCGGTATCGAAGAAGCGCAGCATGTTGATCGAGCCGATGGTCAGATTGCCCGGTGTGGGCACGGCGACCGGGCGCGGCATCGGCGCGGCCTGCAGAATGGTCAGGCTGCTCGGCCAGATCTCGAAGTCGCCGAAGTCATAGCCAATCACGCCCTCGGCGGCAAAGCGGGTGCCGCCGTAGAGCACGCGGTTGGGCAGGCCGAGCTTGTCCGGATCGAGCTCGAAAGTTTCGGGATTCAGATCCCACAGCGGAATCGTGGCGGCGATGCCGGCGTAGCCCGGCGTTTCCAGACCGGGCTCGCGCAGACCGCGGTCCGAACCGGCCTGGATCACCGCCTCGGCGATCGGATCGGTGCCAAAGCGCTGATTGGGCGCGTTGACCACACCATTGCCGATGCTCACGCGCATGCCTTCGATGCATTCGAAGTTGGCAAATTCGACATTGGCGTTGCTGTAGCACGAGGGCGTGGACAGCACCGGCGAGGGGAAGCTGGCATCCAGCACCACCGGTGGTGGCACGGCGCCGGTGCCGACGAAAGTCACCGTCGGCGAGCCACTGATCTGGGTGAACTCGAAGAACTCCTGCACCGTGCCGCTGACATTGACACGGTCGCCCACCGCCACGCCCGGGGCGCTGCCGGTGAACACGAAGATGCCGTTCGAGGTAGCCAGATTGTTGTCGTCGCGATTGGCGGGTGTCTGGATGAAGAAACCATTCGGTGCCAATGCGGTGACACTGTTGTCCAGCGTGGTGACGCTGCTGCCGACCACCGGCGAGCTCGTGCCGCTGCCCTGGATCTGGAAGATCTCCAGCGGATCATCGTTGAGGATCAGACCGCGGCCGCTGGTATCGCCGGCAAAGGCATTGACCAGATCGGACAGCGTGACCGTGAAGTCCTCGTCGGATTCGCCAATCAGATCGTGGTTGACCAGCACCTCGACCGTGGCGCCGGTCTGTCCGGCCGGGATCAGGACATCGTTGAGCGCAATGGCCACGAAATCATCGCCGCTGGTGGCACTGCCGCTGGCGCTGGTGGCGTCGAAGCGCACGCCGCCGGCGGGCGCCGGGGCGTCCAGCGTCACTGCGAACTGGAAGCTGGTGGTGCTGCCGGGGGTATTGCCCTCGGCCAGCGAGACATCGCCGATGCTGATGATCGGCAGACCGCCAAGTCCACTGCCGGTGACCAGCACATCATCCGGGCCCACCCATTCGTCGCTGCCGGCGGCGTTGGTGGTCATGATCCGCAGGATCACCAGCGGCTGATTGTTGGCCGCTGCCGGCAGGGTCACGTCTACCGGCGTGACCTTGGTCAGACTGGGGCCATCGCTGGCATCGGCCACGTAGGCGGCCGGAACATTGGTGTAGCTGCCGCTGCCGCCGACGCGGAAGTGCAGGGCGACCTGCTGCACCGAGTTGTCGGTGCCATCGTCGATGTCGCGCAGGTTGTAGCGCACGCGGATGTTCTCGCGATTCAGCGTGTTCAGATAGAACAGCAGGTGCGGGGCATCGGCGGTACCGCTGCCCTGCATGGCCACCACCGGGTCCGGCAGGCTGTCGAAATCGCCGACGCCGCCAGCGGTGCTGCCGGTGTTGCTGAGGTTGGCGATGACGTCAATGGCCGAGACCGTGGAATAGTCGAGCAACAGCGTCTGCGGGTCGACGCCGGTGGTGGTGCCGGTACTGATATCGCCGAGGTAACCGACCACGCCCGGAACCGCCGACCAGTCATCGTTGACCGTGATCGCCGCACCGGTCCAGGTCTGCGAATAAGGTGTGGCTTGGGCGCTGTCATTCGCCGATGCGCCGCCGGCAATGACGGTCAGGCCCGCGAACAGGGCGAGGGAAGCGGTTGCACGTTGCATCGGTCGGAATCCAGCGTCGATAATCCGCACAGCATAAACCCTGTCGGTGTCGGCGCAGTGACACGCTTTGTCGCCGACAGTGGCATGCTTCGCACCCCCCGGTCACGATGACCGCTGCCGCTGACCCGCCCATGTCCAAGCTTGCCGACTTTCACCTGCCCGGGATTGATGGCTGGGAACTGCCGCTCGATCGCTTTGAAGGCGAGGTCGTGCTGATCGTCAATGTGGCCAGTCGCTGCGGGCTGACACCGCAGTACGCCGCACTGGAAGCTCTGCACCGGCGCTTCAATGATCGCGGCTTCGAGGTGCTGGGCGTGCCCTGCAACCAGTTCGCCGGACAGGAGCCTGGCACCGAAGCCGAAATCCAGCAGTTCTGCACGCTGAACTACGACATCACCTTTCCGATGTCCGGCAAGGTCAAGGTCAACGGCGAGGAGCGTCATCCGCTGTACCAGTGGCTTGCCGGCGACGAAGCCAAGTTTCCCGGCAACATTTCCTGGAATTTCGAGAAGTTCCTGATTGGCCGTGACGGTCAGGTGGTGGCGCGATTCGCGCCCACGATCAAGCCCGATGCGCCTGAGGTGGTGGCCGCGATCACCGCGGCGCTGGGCTGAAGCCAGGCAGGTTCGTCCGGCCCCGACTTCGTCGCCTCAGGTCCAAGCCAGGGTTGCTGACGCTTCGGCTAAGCTATGCCGATGGCACTCCTCGCAGGCCGTCCGGGATCAGTCTTATGCGCTCAGCCCTCAAGAATGTCGCCAGCGTCATCGTCGGATTCATCACCGCCAGCGTCATCATGATGCTGGTGGAGATGTTCAACGGGCATGTGCTGTACCCCGAGCTGAGCCAGGCGGCGCAGGGCATGACCGATCCTGAAGACATACGCGCACTGATGGCCTCGGTGCCGACGGGCGCCATGCTGGTGGTGCTGGGGGGTTGGTTTCTGGGCGCCGTCGCCGGCGGCTGGGTGACCGCACGCATCGCCGCGCCGGCTGGCTTGCGGCATGCGCTGATTCTGGCGGTGCTGCTGACGCTGGCCGGTATCGCCAACAATCTGATGTTGCCGCCACCGTTGTGGTTCTGGCTGGCCGGGATGCTGGTGCTGGGGCCGGCGGCGATGCTGGGCGGACGTCTGGCAGGGCGCGGATAGCGCCATCGGTGACGATTGCCCGAAAGGGTCAACCAGACAATGACCGCTGCCAGACTGTTTCCTCGCCTGGCTCGCTGCGCGGTCGACCTGAGCTACGGTGGGGGCCCGACGGTCTTGTGCTTGTACTCGCACAGATCCGCGATCGGGCATTCCGGGCACTTGGGCTTGCGGGCCACGCACACATAGCGCCCGTGCAGGATCAGCCAGTGATGGCAATCGAGCTTGAATTCCGCTGGCACCAGGCGTTCCAGTCGGTCTTCCACCTCGCGCACGTTCTTGCCCGGGGCAATGCCGGTGCGGTTGCTGACCCGGAAGATATGGGTATCGACGGCAATGGTCGGCTGGCCGAAGGCCGTGTTCAGCACCACATTGGCGGTCTTGCGACCGACCCCCGGCAGCGCTTCCAGCGCCGCCCGATCCTGCGGCACTTCGCCACCATGCTGCTCGATCAGCATCCGGCACAGCTGAATCACATGGCGCGCCTTGCTGCGGAACAGGCCGATGGTGCGGATGGTTTCGCACAGGCCCTCTTCGCCCAGGGCGAGCATGGCGGCTGGTGTCGGTGCCATCGGGAACAGGCGCCGGGTGGCCTTGTTGACACCCACATCGGTGGCCTGCGCCGACAGCACCACCGCCACCAGCAACTGGAAGGGCGTGGCGTATTCCAGTTCGGTGCGCGGCGCCGGATTGAGCTCGCGCAGGCGCCGGAAGATTTCGGTGCGTCTGGCCTTGTTCATGCCGATGATCTGTTCCTTGAGAGCCACCTGTTCCGCCCCGAAACTCCCCACGGGCCATGAGCTGTAGGTTGGGCTAAGCGCAGCGTGCCCAACAATAACCGCCGGTGTTGGGCACGCTGCGCTTAGCCCAACCTACATCGTCTACCACTAATCAACACATTACGACATGGGCTCATGGAGAGTTCTCTGCAGGGACCGACCGTACCCTTGTTTGCCCGACAGGCCCCACGGCCCGGATGTTGGTCCGCAAAGTACGCAAAGGACGCGAAGAAGGCAAAGCCCGCCATGGTAATGGTGTCTGTTGCTGCCAACTCCGGCACCTGTTTTCCTTTGCGCCCATTGCGCAAGAAATGCTTGTCTGCGCGGGCGAATTCGCCTCGGAAGCCGCTCGCTGGTAGTCTCCGCAGGCTCGTCGGAGACCTGCGATGATGTCCAATTACCTGAGCAGCCTGCCGCAGTTTGCCGTCTTCCTTGCAGCCGGCTTCCTGCTTCTGGCCCTGTTCTGGACCCTCTACACCTTTGTCACGCCGCATGACGAACTGGCCCTGATTCGCGCCGGCAATGTCAGCGCGGCGATCATGATGGCCGGCGCCATGCTGGGTTTCGCGCTGCCCGTGGCCGTGGCCATGGCCCGCAGCGAGGATCTGATGCAACTGGCGCAATGGGGTAGTGTGGCCCTGCTGGTCCAGTTCTGCGCCTATGTGCTGCTGCGATTGATGCACCGCGGCCTGCATCAGGCCATCGAGCAGAATCAAGTTTCGGTGGCCCTGTGGGCTGCCACCCTGTCGCTCAGTGCCGGCATCATCAACGCTGGCGCCCAGCTTGCCTGAATCCTTTCCTGAATCGTCGAGGTACCCATGACTGCACTGACCGCTGTATTCAACACCGCCCGCGGCACCATCCGCGTGGCCCTGACCCCTGACCAGACCCCGCTGACTGTGGCCAATTTCGTCAATCTGGCCAAGCGCGGTTTCTACGACGGTTTGAATTTCCACCGTGTGATCAGCAACTTCATGATCCAGGGTGGTTGTCCCGAAGGCAGCGGTCGCGGCAACCCGGGCTATCGCTTTGGCGACGAGTTTGTCTCCAGTCTGCGTCACAGCAAGGCCGGAATCCTGTCGATGGCCAATGCCGGCCCCGGCACCAACGGCAGCCAGTTCTTCATCACCCACGGCCCGACCCCGCATCTGGACGGCAAGCACACCGTGTTTGGCGCAGTCAGCGAAGGTCAGAATGTGGTCGACAGCATTCGCCAGGGCGATGCCATCAACTCGCTCACCATCGAGGGCGATGTCGATGCTTTCCTCGCCAGCCCCAAGGTCAGCGCCAAGGTCGCCGAGTGGAACGGCGTGCTCGACAGTCGCCGCTGAGCCCGACCATGTCCATCAAGAGCGACCACTGGATCCGGCGCATGGCCGAGCAGACCGGCATGATCGAGCCCTTTGCGCCGGAGCAGGTGCGGCTCGATCAGGCCGGTACCCGGCTGATTTCCTACGGCACGTCGAGCTACGGCTACGACGTGCGCTGCGCCGACGAGTTCAAGATCTTCACCAACATCAACTCGACCATCGTCGACCCGAAGAATTTCGACGAGCGCAGCTTCGTCGATTTCAAGGGGCCGGTGTGCATCATCCCGCCCAATTCCTTCTGTCTGGCGCGCACGGTGGAGTACTTCCGCATCCCCCGCAGCGTGCTCACGGTGTGTCTGGGCAAGAGCACCTACGCCCGCTGCGGCATCATTGTCAACGTGACCCCGCTGGAACCCGAGTGGGAGGGCCACGTGACGCTGGAGTTCTCCAACACCACGCCGCTGCCCGCGAAGATCTACGCCAACGAAGGCGTGGCCCAGATGCTGTTCTTCGAATCCGACGAAGTCTGCGCCACCAGCTACCGCGACCGCGGCGGCAAATACCAGGGCCAGCAGGGCGTGACGCTGCCGAAGACCTGAGGCCCGCGGTAGGAGCGACCCTGCGTCGCGACCTGCTGGGGCCGCGAAAATCGCGCCCGGTCGCGGACTTAGCCAAAAAGCTCATCGCAGAGGACGCAGAGGAAAGGCAGAGAGAACGCGGAGAGAAGCCATCGAG
This sequence comes from Lysobacterales bacterium, assembly GCA_022841325.1. GTDB lineage: Bacteria > Pseudomonadota > Gammaproteobacteria > Xanthomonadales > SZUA-5 > JADKFD01. The sequence continues at coordinate 42,412 of JALHRS010000045.1, forward strand.
AATTGCTTTTGCCTTTCTCCGCGTTCTCTGTGTTTCCTCTGCGTACTCTGCGTCCCGCTCTTGGCCTCAGCTCACCGCAGGTCCCGGTTTTCGCGGCGGTCGCGCCGCGAGGGCGCTTCTACAGGGCGCTGAACCAGCCGTCGATGCGGGCATCCACCGCTTTCTGTTCGCAGGCGCTGATGTGCGCAAATTCGTTGCTGCGGCCGCAGTAGCTGTAGTCCTTCGCCCAGGACTTGTGCTCTGCGGCCAGGGTGCGGATGGCGTCGACGATGTACTGGGCTTCAGCGTTGGTCATGGTCGGGTGCAGCGACAGTCGCACCCAGCCCGGTTTGTCGCTGAGGATGCCGCAGCTGATCTGGTCAGTGATCGACTTGGAATGCTCGTGCGAGACCTGCAGCAGGTAGTGGCCGTAGGTGCCGGCGCAGGAACAGCCGCCGCGCACCTGGATGCCGTAGCGGTCGTTCAGCAGCTTGACCGCCAGGTTGTAATGCAGGTCATCGATGTAGAAGGAAATGCAGCCGATGCGCTGGCGTTGCTTGTCAGCCAGCACCCGCACATTGGGAATGGCCAGCAGTTGCGGCCAGATCAGATCCAGCAGTTCCTCTTCGCGCGCCAGGATGTTCGGCACGCCCATCGAGTCCTTCAGCTGTATCGCCAGCGCCGTGCGGATGGCCTGCAGGAAGCCGGGCGTGCCGCCGTCCTCGCGGGCTTCGACATCATCGACGTATTTGTGCTCGCCCCAGGGATTGGTCCAGTCCACCGTGCCGCCGCCGGGATTGTCGGGCACGCGATTGCGGTAGAGGCGCTTGTTGAAGATCAGGATGCCGCTGGTGCCGGGGCCGCCGAGGAATTTGTGCGGGGAAAAGAAGATCGCATCCAGGCCCGCATCCGGTCGCCCGGGCGGGTGCATGTCGATCTGGATGTAGGGTGCGCTGGCGGCGAAATCGACGAAGCACAGGCCACCGGCGCGGTGCATGCGTTCGGCAATGTCGTGATAGGGCGTGATGATGCCGGTGACGTTGGAGCAACTGGTGATGCTGGCGATCTTGACCTTGCGCTCGGCGTATTCGATCAGCAGCTGATCGAGGCCGGCGAGATCGACGAGGCCATCGGCGGTGGCCGGAATGACCCTCACCTCGCAGATGGTTTCCAGCCAGGAGGTCTGGTTGGAATGGTGCTCCATATGGGTCACGAACACGATCGGACGCTCGCCGCAGGGCGGACGAATCTGCGCCAGATAGTTCTCGTGCACGCGCAGGCCGAGGATGCGCTGGAACTTGTTGACCACCGCAGTCATGCCCGAGCCGTAGGAGACCACGGCGTCGTCCTTGCAGGCATTGACGTGGCGCTTGATGATGTCGAAAGCGCGGTGATAGGCGCGCGTCATCGTGGTGCCGGTTTCCGAGGTCTCGGTGTGGGTGTTGCCGACAAAGGGGCCGATCTGATGGTGCAGCAGATCCTCGATGGGCCCATACAAACGACCGCTGGCGATCCAGTCGGCGTAGACGATGCGCTGACTGCCGAAAGGACTGTCGAAGCGCTGGTCGATACCGACGGTGTGCTGGCGGAAAGGCGCAAACCAGTCCTCCAGACAGATCGATTCATGGGATTGCGGCGACAGCGGGCGAACGGCAGACATGGCTTTCTCGATGCGGTGTCGAAGGGCCCGAAGGGCACATTCACAGAGGTCGGCATGATACCCCGCCGAGCATGGGCCTGTACTTCGGGTTGGTGCTCGGCTGTTGTGGGTCCAGACTTGTCTGGACGCTCTTCCGGCGGTGGGCGGGAAGCGGGCTGACCAATCAGGAGGTCAAGCGTAGGAGCGACCTTGCGTCGCGATTATTCCGTCGCAGGACTCCGACGGCGGGTCGCGCCGCAAGGGCGCTCCTACAGTGGGCCGTCCTGCGCGTGCGTCAGGCGCTCACGCAGTCCGCCCGCGCGCAGGCTGAGCTGGTTCAGCGCGGCCTGCAGGCTGGCGGCGCTGCTCCAGATTTCGACGCTGCGTTTGGCCCTTGAGACGCCGGTGTAGAGCAGTTGTCGCGACAGGATTCGACTGCCGGCGTCAGGCGGCAACAGCACGGCGACGTGACCGTACTCGGAGCCCTGGGCCTGATGGATGGTCAGCGCGTAAGCCAGTTCATGCTCGGGCAACTCGCGCGGCGAGAGCGTGCGCAGGCTCAGTGCGCCGTCGGCATCCAGGCTCTCGAAGCACACCCGCAACTCGCCGCCGATCGGCAGCGTCAGGCCGACATCGCCGTTGTAGAGACGGCGGCCGTAGTCGTTGTGGCGGATCAGCACCGGCCGGCCCGGATACCACAGTGCGCCACCGAGTTGCTGGCGCCGCTGGGCATCGATCCAGGCATTGAGTTCGGTGGCACCGTAGCGTCCGGAGCGCAGTGCACAGAGCAGCTGCAGCTGGCGCATCTCTGCAAAGGCCTGATGCGGATCGACGTCCGCCCTGGTCAGCTGCGCCTGCAGCGCCGGCCACTCCGGACGCGCCAGCCAACGCTGCAGCTGCCGCGCCAGCGCGGCTGGATCATCAGTCGGATACCAGTTCTGCTCGGCGTCGGCTGCGAGTAGTGACTGCAGTTCGCTGGCGGCGCCGCGGCGGATCGCGGCGTAGATCCGGGCCAGGGTGCCGCCGGCGCGCCAGACATGGCTGAGCTGGGCGTGATGGCTGCCCAGTGCCGGTTCGGCAGCGGCGGCGCTGACCAGATCGGCCAGCACCGAGCCGGCCGAGACCGACACCAGCTGATCCGGATCACCCAGCAGGATCAGGGTGGCCTCGTCGGCCAGGGCATCGAAGCTGGCGCGCATCAGCGCCAGATCGACCATCGAGGCTTCGTCGATGACCACGATCTGATGGGGCAGGCGCTGATCGCGGTCGAAGCGGAAACGGTCGTTCTGCGGCTGGAAGCCGAGCAATCGATGCAGGGTCTGGGCGTTTTCTGGAATGGCCTTCAAGGCCGCGGCCCAGCCCTCACCTCGATCGGCCAGACTCGCTGCCAGCGCCTGCTTGCCCTCGCGCAGCGCCTGCGAGAGCCGCTGCGCGGCCTTGCCGGTAGGTGCCGCCAGCGCAATGCGGATCTCGCCCTGGTGCGCGCCATGGCGCTGCAGCATCAGCAGCAGGCGCAGCACGGTGCTGGTCTTGCCGGTGCCCGGTCCGCCGCTGAGCACGAACAGCTTCTTGCCCATGGCCGATTGCACGGCCAGGCGCTGACCGGCGGCGTGCTGCGGATCCATCCCGGCATGCAGCAGATCCAGATCTGCCTGCAGCGCCTCGCTGTCGAGCGCATGCGCAGCACCGATGCGGGCCGCCACCTCGGCGGCTATGCGCTGTTCGTGGCGCCAGTTGCGCCAGAGAAAGAAATCGCCGCTCGCGGTCAGCACGCAGGGCTTGAGCTCGCTACCGTCGCCGACCCAGGGATGGATCGCCAGCTCACCGAGATTGATGTCGGCGCCGAGGCGCACACAGGCATGGCCATCGGCCTCGGCAGCCACCGCCAGACCGATGGCCCGGGACAGCGCGGCTGATCCCGAGCGCCGCAGTGCCCAGCGCTGCAAGGCGACATCCAGCGCGCCGACGCGCTCGGGCGCGTTCATGGCTGCACCTCGGCGCCGTCGAAGAGCGCATCCAGGGCTTCGATCAGCGCCACCGGGAAGGATCGCCGCCACAGGCCGGCGCCGGGCGCTAGACCGATCGCGCGCAGGAACAGGTACCAGCTCTCGCCCAGATGATCCTCGGGCCGGTAGTCGTCGATGCGCTGTCCCAGATAGCGATGCAGGGCCACGCTGTAGACCAGCGCCTGCAGGCCGTAGCGGTGTTCACGCATGCTGGCTTCCAGTCGCTCGGGCTGATAGTCGTCCAGGCTGTCGCCCAGCCAGTTGCTCTTGTAGTCGAGCACATGGAAACGGCCTTTCCATTCGAACAGCAGATCGATGTAGCCCTTCATCAGGCCGCGCAGCACACGGCCATCATCAGCCGCCGGCCACCACTCACCCAGCCCATGCGATTGCAGCAGCGCGCCGAGTCGGCCCCAGCGGGCGGCATCCAGGGCGAAGGCGAACTCGAATTCGGGTCGGCGCCTGTGCGCTGGCAACCGTCCCAACCTCAGGCCGGGCGCCAGTTCGGAGCGCAGGCAGCGGTCGAGCATCGCAGCGATGGCCTTCAGTTGTGCGGGTGCCTGCTCCGGGTCCAGCCGCAAGCCCTGGGCCTGCAATGCGGCGGCGATGCGCTCGAGCTGCTCGGCGAAGCGCAGTTCGCCGGCATCCTCTTCCAGCAACTGATGCATGGCAGATCGGAAGAGCA
>JALHRS010000046.1 GCA_022841325.1 Lysobacterales bacterium
CCTCCGCGTGAACTCCTGCCGAAGATCAGCTAAAGCCGCTCGTAGACCATGTCCCAGACGCCATGACCGAGCTTGCGGCCGCGGCGCTCGAAATGGGTTTCGATGCGGCCTTCGGGCTTGGGCACGTAGCCGGCCTCGCCGCCGGTATTGCGGAACTGCGGATGCACGTCGAGCACTTCACGCATCCACAGCGCATAGGGCTCCCAGTCGGTGGCCAGGTGGAAGCGGCCACCGGGCGCCAGGCGACTGGCCACCAGATCGCAGAAGGGCGTCTGCACGATGCGGCGCTTGTGATGGCGCTTCTTGTGCCAGGGATCGGGGAAATACAGGCGCACTTCATCGAGGCTGCCGGGCGCTATGCCCTGGCGCAGCACCTCAACCGCATCGGCCGAAATCACGCGGACATTGCCGAGATTCTCCGCCGCCAGCTGTCGCAGCAAACGCCCGACACCGGGCCGGTGTACCTCGATACCCAGATAATTGCGCCCGGGATCGGCAGCCGCGGCCGCACCCAGGGCCTCGCCATTGCCGAATCCGATTTCCACCACCACCGGCTGTTCGGCGCTGAACCAGGTGGCCGGATGCGCCATCGGCCTCGGCCAATCCAGGCCGAAGCGCGGCCAGTCCCGTTCCAGCGCCTCGCGCTGGGCCTCGGTGGTGCGACCCTGACGCAGCACGAAACTGCGGATTGCGCGATGCATAGCTTTCCCGTCCGTGGGCGTGCTCTCCTCGGTCATTCGATCAGCCCGGAGGTCGGAGAGGAGGCATTGGCGAAGCGCTTGCGCGGAATCCGGCCAGCCAGAAAAGCCTCGCGACCAGCTTCGATGGCCTTGCGCATGGCCGAGGCCATCAGCACCGGATTCCGGGCCCCGGCAATCGCGGTATTCATCAGCACGCCATCGCAGCCCAGTTCCATCGCAACCGCGGCATCCGAGGCCGTGCCCACGCCGGCATCCACCAGGATCGGCACGGTCTTCTCCTCGACGATGGTGAGGATGTTGTACGGGTTGCGGATGCCCAGACCCGATCCGATCGGTGCCGCCAGCGGCATCACCGCCGCGCAGCCACGCTTGGCCAGCTCCCGCGCCACCACCGGATCGTCATTGGTGTAGACCATGACCTGGAAACCTTCGCGCACCAGGATGTCGGTGGCTTTCAGGGTCTCGACCACATCCGGGAACAGGGTCTTGATGTCGGCCAGCACCTCGAGCTTGACCAGCGGCGCACCGTCCAGCAGCTCACGCGCCAGTCGGCAGGTGCGCACCGCCTCTTCGGCGCTGAAGCAGCCGGCGGTGTTGGGCAGGATGGTGTAGCGATCCGGCGGCAGCACATCGAGCAGATTCGGCTGATGCTTGTCCTGTCCGATATTGGTGCGGCGGATCGCCACGGTCACGATCTCGGCGCCGGCGGCCTCGGTGGCCAGACGGGTTTCTTCCAGGTCCTTGAACTTGCCGGTACCGGTCAACAGTCGCGATCGGTACAGCTTGCCGGCGATCTCCAGCAGGTCATGGTCATTGCTATGGCTCACGATTTCGCCCATTGGTGACTAGAGGGGCGAGATTACGCGAGCGGCATCGCCGAGGCCACGGGCGTGGTCGGTTGTCGGTTGCCGGTTGTAGGTTGTCGGTTGTCGGTTGTCGGTTGTCGGTCTCGGGATTCTCGGATTGACACCTCGCGCTCGGTGCGTCTTTGCGAGGAACGCAGTGACGAAGCAATCCAGCACCTTGCGAGTTCGCATCTGGATTGCTTGCCCCGGATCAAGTCCGGGGTCGCAATGACGCTGGCTGTTGTGGGTCCAGACTTGTCTGGACGCTCTTGGCGTCGTGTCGAAGAAGCGTCCAGACAAGTCTGGACCTACACAATCAAGCGCGTCGCGGGATTGCGCGCTCTTCCCGTGCCCCGTGCCCCGTGCCCCGTCCTTTCCTGCCCTACAAACGCAAACCGCCGGACGCTTGCGCGCCCGGCGGTCTGGATCACGGACAGCTCGAAGCAATTACCAGATGGCGATCCGCTTTTCGCCATCGCGCACCATCGGGTCACCCGACTTGCAACCGAAGGCTGCGGCAAAAGTCGGCAGATTGCTCGGGGTGCCGATGGCGCGGAAGCGCGCCGGGGCGTGCGAGTCGGTCACCAGACGTACCGCCAGTTCCTTGTCCGTGAATCCGCGGCGCCAGACGGTGGCCCAGTTCATGAAGAAGCGCTGGTCCTGGCTGAAGCCATCGTTCATCGGATCGACGAAATCCGCCCCCGAAGCCAGTTTCATGGCGTCATAGGCCACGGTGAGACCACCGAGATCCGCGATGTTTTCGCCCAGGGTCAACGCTCCATTGACGTGCTTGCCATCCAGCGCCTCATAGCCGTTGAACTGCTCGACCAGCATTGCCGTCCGGGCCTTGAAGCCCTCGGCATCGCTGGGCTGCCACCAGTTGGCGAAGGTGCCGTTGGCGTCGAAGCGGCTGCCCTGATCGTCATAGCCGTGCAGCATTTCGTGACCGATCACCGCACCGATGCCGCCGTAGTTGGTGGCCAGATCGGCGCTCGGGTCAAAGAAGGGCGGCTGCAGGATGGCGGCCGGGAACACGATCTCGTTGAGCAGCGGGTTGTAGTAGGCGTTGACCGTCTGCGGGGTCATGCCCCACTCGCTCTTGTCCTTGGGCTTGCCGATCTTGGCCACCTGATAGGCGTGGTTGAAGCGGGCCGCCGCCATGATGTTGGCAATGTAGCTGTCGCGGCTGGTGCTCAGGTCCGACCAGTCGCGCCACTTGTCCGGATAGCCGATCTTGGGATTGAAGCTGGCCCATTTCTCCAGCGCCTTGGCGCGGGTTTCCGGGGTCATCCACTCCAGTTTCTCCAGACGCGCCTTCAGGGCGGTCGACAGATTGGCCACCAGCTTTTCCATCTGCGCCTTGGATTCGGGCGGGAAGGCGACTTCCACATAGATTTCGCCCAGCGCCTCGCCGACGGTGCCGTTGACCGTGTCGAGCACGCGCTTCCAGCGCGGCTTCTGCTCTTCCTGGCCGCGCAGGGTCTTGCCGTAGAAGGCAAAGTTCTGGTCGGCATAGGCCTTGCTGAGGAAGGGCGCGGCGCTGTCGATGACGTGGAAATGCAGGTAGGCCTGCCAGTCGGCGACGGGCGTCTGCTCCAGCATGCCGTTGAGCCTGGCGAAGAATTCCGGATTCGACATCGAGAACATGGCCGGCGCACTCATGCCATTGGCCTTGAAGAACTCGGCCCAGGGCAGCAGCGGGGTCTTGGCATCGGCATCCGCCACGCTCACCGGGTTGTAGTACTTGGAGACGTCACGCGACATCTCTTCGGTGGAGTACGACACTTCAGCCAGTTGGGTCTCGATGGCGATGATCGCCGCGGCCTGCGCCCTGGCGCCGGCTTCGTCGGCACCCGCCAGCTTCAGCATGGACTCGATATGGGCCACATAGGCCTCGCGCTCGGCCTTGTGCTCGTCGCCGGCGTAGTAGGTCTTGTCGGGCAGACCCAGACCATCCTGAGTCACATAGGCGATGACCTGACTGGAATCCTGGAAATCGGATTCGCCGCCAAAGCCGAACAGCATGCCGCGGCCATCCGCATGGGCGTCACGCACGAAAGCGGCCAGTTCCTGCGGCGTCGACAGCGCCGCGATCTGGTCCAGGATCGGCTGGATCGGCGTCAGGCCGGCCGCTTCCGCGGCGGCTTCATCCATGCCGGTTGCCCAGAAGTCACCGATGACCTTTTCGACGCCGGCAACATCCTGCTTCACCGCCAGTTTCTCGACGATCTGCTTCTGCACGCCCAGCGAGCGCTCACCCAGCATCTCGAAGCTGCCCCAGGTGGTGCGGTCGGCCGGCACCGGGTTGGCCGCCAGCCACTTGCTGTTGACGTAGCCGTTGAGGTCGGTGCAGGCGGAGATGGTCGGATCCAGGTCACTGGCCTGGAAGACCGGCAGCGGCGGCAGGCTGGCGACGTCGATGCTGAGCTTCTCGGGTGCGGCAGGCGCGGCCGGAGCGGCTGGCGCAGCCGGAGCAGCAGTCTCGGGGGCTTCGCTGCCACAGGCAGCGAGCAACAGGGCGGCGGCCAGCGCCGCAGACAGCGGTTTGAGCACGGAACGGATCACGGAATCTCCCTCATCGGATTGGCGGCAGGCGCAACAGGACAAAGGCCCCCGCGTGGGCCGCGGAATCTAGGCCATTTTCACGTTTTCGCCATGAGCCGGAGGTCATGGGTGGCACGGGACCATGGGTGGCACGGGACAGCCACGCGGGGCACGGGGCACGGGGCACGGGGCACGGGGCACGGGGAAGCTGGTTTATCAACCAGCGTGGCTGCAGTGAACGTGCCGCGCCAAGCCTCTGGAATCGGAGGGTACTGGGTGTCCACCAAAGCTTGTGCAATACCCTGCAGCAGGGTCTAGACGGATCTTCCCCGTGCCCCGTGCCCCATTTCCCCTGCCCCGTCCCCGAGCCTGCGCAAACTCGTCAGCAGTCGCCAGTTCAGCAGGATTGCCGCCATGCTCAGGCCGGCGATGAAGCCGATCCACAGGCCCGGGCCGCCCCAGCCGACCTTGAAGCCCAGGGTCCAGGCCATCGGGAAACCCACGCCCCAGTAGGCGATGGCGGTGATGATCATCGGGAACTGGGTGTCCTTGAGCCCGCGCAGGGCGCCGGCGGCGACCACCTGGATGCCGTCGGAGAGCTGGAAGATCGCCGCCAGGAACATCAGCTGTACCGCCAGCGGCACCAGCGCTTCGGCACCCGGCGCATACAGCCGGGTGATCGGGGCCGCCAGCAGCAGCATGACGGCGGCAGACAGCAGCTGGGTGCCCAGCGCCAGCGTCAGGCCGGCAATGGCGGCGCGGCGGACGTCGCCCATCTGCTCGGCGCCGCGGGCATGTCCCACGCGCACGGTGACCGCCTGCGCCAACCCGAGCGGCAACATGAAGGCGACCGAGGCGACGTTGATGGCGATCTGGTGCGCCGCCGCCCAGTCGCCGCCGATACGCCCCATCAGCAGCGCGACGACGATGAAAAGACCGCCCTCCATCTGCCAGGCGAAGGCCATCGGCATTCCCAGTGCCAGCAAGGCCCTGATCGGTTCGCGCCGGGGCCGATCGAGCTTGAGTATCGGGCCGAAGCGCAGAAACCAGGAGGCACGGCTCAGGTACCAGGCCAGGCCTATCGCCTCCAGCCACAGGGTGATGGCGGTGGCCAGGCCCAGACCGAAAGTGCCGAGCGCCGGAATCGGCCCGGCACCGAAGGCCAGCAGGACCGCCAGCGGCACCAGCACCACCAGGCCGGCCAGGGCTGCGACCATCCCCGGCTTGGTTCGTCCCAGGCCCTCGGCATAGCCGCGCAGCAGGTAGAAGGCCGCCAGCGCCGGCCCGCCGAAACCCACGCCACGCAGGAAGTCGGCAGCGTAGGGATACAGTTCGGGATCAACGCCGACGGCGCGCAGCGCGCTGCTGCCGTTGAAGCAGATCAGCATCACGATCAGTCCCATGGCCAATGCCAGCCACCAGGCCTGACGCGCCTGGGCCGCAATCTCGTCGAATTTCCGTGCGCCAAATAGCTGGGCTACGATGGGCGTGATCGCCGCCAGAATGCCGATGGTCAGCAACAGCGCCGCCGTGTACACGGCACCGCCCACGGCCACACCGCCCAGCGCGGCCGAGCTGATCCGGCCAGCGACGACGCTGTCGGCCACGGTCATGCTCATCGCCGAAACCTGGCCGACGATCAGGGGCGCGGCCAGTCGCAGGGTCTCCAGCAAATGTCTTCGGTAGGTGGCGGGCGTGTCCAAGCGATACGCTGTCTTTGATTTCAAGGCCGCGTATCTTAGGGCTCTTGCGAGGACTTGCGGCTCCAGGGAGAACTTCATGCCCACAGCACTGGTGACCGGCGCCACCGGATTTCTGGGGGGGCACATCGTCCGGCTGCTGCTGGAGAATGACTACACGGTGCGCGCCCTGTATCGCTCCGAGACCACCATCGCGGCGATCGCGGAGCTACCGATCGAGTTCGTGCAGGGCGACGTCAGCGATCGGGCCTCGCTGGATCGGGCCATGCACGACGCCCCTGCCCTGGTGTTCCACGTAGCCGCCAGCACGGCCATGTGGAAACCACGCTCCGCCGAGCAGACCCTGGTCAATGTCGAGGGCACGCGCAATGTGGTCCAGGCGGCGCTGCGGGCCAAGGCCGGCCGGCTGGTCCACACCTCGAGCGTGGCGGTCTATGGCCTGACCGAGGAGGTCATCAGCGAGAGCTCGCCGCATCTGGGGCGCGATTCCTGGATCAACTATGCGCGCAGCAAGGCCCTGGGCGAGGACGCGGTTCAGGCCGGTATCCGTTCCGGACTGGATGCGGTGATCTGCAACCCTACCCACATCTTCGGACCCGGCGATACCCAGAACTGGGCGCGACTGATCATGCTGGTCGATCAGCAGAAGCTGCCCGGTGTGCCGCCGGGATCGGGATCCTTCATCGATGTGCGTGAGGCCGCGCAGGCCCATCTGGTCGCCGCCGAGCGTGGCGCCAGGGGCGCGAGCTATCTGCTCGGCGGCGAGGAATGCAGTTTTCTCGATCTGGTCCAGCGCATCGGACGACTGCTGGGCAAACCGGCGCCGAGCAAGGCCGTCCCTGCCTTTGCGATGCGCGCGCTCGCCCAGATCCAGGATCGCTGGAGCCGCTTCAGTGGCAAGGAGCCGGAGCTGACCCCGGAATCGGTGGCCTTTGTCTGCCAGCGAATGCATTGCGACATCAGCAAGGCCAGGCGCGAGCTCGATCTCAAGGTCACGCCGCTGGACCATCTGCTGGCTGATACCATCGCCTGGCTGCGCCAGAACCGTTTGATCCAACGCCCATGAGCCAAGCTCCGTCTGTAGCCGAAGTTCCGGTGGCCAGCGCCGGGGCCAATACACCAATGGCATCGCAGCCGCGGCTGACTCGTGCCCAACGCAAGGCCATCGCCTGGCAGGGCAAGTCCTGCGAGAACTGCGAAGTTCCTTTGCAGGGACCGTTCTGCCACCGTTGCGGGCAACCCGAACGCACGCCGATCCGCGATCTGCTGGCCTTGTCCAACGACGCCCTCGATTACCTCTTCGACGTCGACTCGCGGGTCTGGCGCACGCTGCTCAGCCTGTTCTTTGCCCCCGGCCGGCTGACCGAGGCCTATCTGGCCGGCAAGCGCATGAGCTTCATCCGGCCGCTGCGCATCTACCTGGTCATGAGCGCGCTGCTGTTCGTCGTGGTCAACTGGACCAGCGACCTCAACATGCGGGTCACCGGGGACGGCGATGTGCCGATCGACGGCTCGGCGGAAGATGTGGTCCTGCCGCAGCTTCCGGCGCCTCCGAAGCCGCCGGATGCCGGCACCGGGGCGATGGATCCAGACGCTGCAAGACCGGCCGAGGACGTGGCGGCGGCACAAGCTGCAGCTGCCCAGGCACTGGCCCAGGCAGCCGAACAGACCAAGCCCAAAGCGGCGGCAGAGGAGAATTCGGGGGCGACGGTCAAGGAGAAAAAGCCGATCAACCTGACCTTCGCCGACGACCAACCCTGGCATCGCCAGGACAATCCGCTGCTGCTGGACTGGCTGCCGCCGGCGGCAAACGAGTGGATGAACGATTACATCGCCGTGATCAAGGCCAATCTGGAACTGGTGCGGGACGATCCGCGCCGGCTGGGTCATTCCTTCCTGCAGGTACTGCCGCAGAGTCTGTTCGTACTGCTGCCGATCTTCGCGCTGCTGCTCAAGCTGGTGCTGGTCACCAAGCGCCGGCTGTACATGGAGCACCTGATGGTGGCGGTGCACAGCCACACCTTCATCTACATGGGAATACTGGTGGCCATCGGGCTGTCCAAACTGGCCGAATGGTGGCCCGCGGGCTGGTTCAATCCCTGGTGGTTCCTGATGGGCATTTCCATTGCCTGGATACCGCTCAATCTGTTCCTGACCCAGAAACGAGTGTATCGGCAGCGCTGGTGGGGGGCGCCCTTGGCTTTTTTTGTGGTCGGCACCCTGTATCTTATCCTGGTCTCATTCACGGTCGTCGCCGCCCTGGTGATGAGCCTCGTGAACCTATGAATCCGGAGCTGGTGGAGCAGGCATGATCGTCTATGAAGTCAATATCAAGGTCCGCGAAGCAGTCGCCGACGACTACCGCGCGTGGCTGGGCGATCATGTGCGTGAACTGCTGACCCTGCCGGGGTTCCTCAGTGCCGAAGTCATGGTGCTGGAGCCCGAACAGCCGACGCCGGAGCAGCAGGAACTGGTGGTGGCCTACCGGCTGGAAAGCCACCACTCGCTGGCCTGCTATCTGGCCGAGCATGCGCCGCGCATGCGCGCCAAAGCCGCTGAACGCTTCGAGGGCCAGTTCGAAATCTCGCGCCGGGTGCTGGCGCCGCTGGTCGAGATGCTGCGCGTCGACTAGCCGGCGACATGCCCCAGACCCAGGACTTGAAACCGCTGCGCGTACGCGTGGCGGTTCCGGTGCCCCTGCCGCGGCTGTTCGATTATTCCCATGATGACCCTGGAGCCGGCCAGACGCTGCAGCCCGGACTTCGGGTACTGGTGGAGTTCGGGCGCCGCCGGCTGATCGGCCTGATCATCGAAGTGACGACGGGATCGGTCGAGGGTCTGAAACCGCTGCTGTCGGTACTGGACACCGAGCCTCTGGCAGACCCGGCGCTCTGGGCGGTGTTTCCACGGGTGGCCCGTTACTACCTGGCGCCACTCGGGGAAACGCTGGCCACGGCGCTACCGGTGGGCCTGCGTCGCGACTCGCCGATGTCGCAACCGGAGCGTCTGCTGTATGTGCTGAGCGCCGAAGGTCAGGCCATGGCCGCGCCGCTGCGCGGCGCTGCCAGACAGCGACTGTGGCAACGCCTGCAGCAATCACCGGCGAGCCAGACGGATCTAGCGCAGGCGCACGCTCGCTGGCGCCCGCTGATCGAAACCTGGATCGAGGCCGGCTGGGTCGAAGCGCTACCGCTGTCGCCGTATGCGCCGCCACCGATACTGGCCCCGTCTCCGCCATTGTCCGTCGAACAGGAGGCGGTGCTGGGCGAAATCCGCACCAGCACCGGCCGTTTCGGCGTGTACCTGCTCGACGGCGTGACCGGCAGCGGCAAGACCGAGGTCTACCTGCGCCTGATCGCCGACACCCTGGCCCGCGGCCAGCAGGCGCTGCTGCTGGTGCCGGAGATCGGACTGACGCCGCAACTGGTGGCGCGCGTGCGCGAACGCCTGCCTGGGCGGGTGGCGGCGCTGCACTCGGAGCTGTCCGAAGGCGAGCGGGTGGAGGCCTTTCTGGCGGCCGCCAAAGGCGAGATCGATGTGCTCATCGGTACCCGCTCGGCGGTCTGGACGCCCTTGCCGCGACTGGCGCTGGTCGTCGTCGACGAGGAGCATGACGCCTCCTACAAGCAACAGGATGGCATCCGCTATCACGCCCGCGATGTGGCCCTGCTGCGAGCTCAGGGAATGGCCGCAACCGTCGTGCTGGGCAGCGCGACCCCCAGCCTGGAGAGCCTGCGCAATGTGGAGCTGGGCCGCTACCGGCGGCTGTTGATGCGCAGCCGCATCGGCGCTGCCCGGCAGCCGCGCTGGCGTGTGGTCGATCTGCGCGGGGAGCGGCTCAAGGACGGCCTGGCGCCGGCGACCCTGGGCGTCATCGGCGAACATCTGCGTGCCGGCGGCCAGGTACTGGTGTTCAAGAACCGTCGTGGATTCGCTCCGGCATTGCTGTGCCACGACTGCGGCTGGCACGCCGAATGCCCGGACTGCGATATCGCCCTGACTTTTCACCGCGGCGTGGCCTGGCTGCGCTGTCACCAATGCGGCCATCAACAACGGCCGCCGGATTCCTGCCCGAACTGCCAGAGCCTGGCGCTGGTGCCCCAGGGCGCCGGCACCGAACGTCTGGAAGCCGCGCTCGCCCTGGCCTTTCCCGAGGTTCCCCTGGTGCGGCTGGATCGCGATACCACCAGCCGCAAATCGAGTTTTGCCGCGGCCATCGACGAGTTGTTGCGCGGCACCTCGACGCTGATCGTCGGCACCCAGATGCTGGCCAAGGGCCACCATCTGCCGGCGGTCACGCTGGCGGTCATCGTCGGCGTGGACGAAGGCCTGATGAGCGCCGATTTCCGCGCCAGCGAGCGCCTGGCCCAGCTGATCGTGCAGGTGGCCGGTCGCGCCGGCCGCGCCGAGCGCGCGGGCGAGGTCCTGCTGCAGACCCATCTGCCCGAACATCCGCTGCTGCAGACCCTGCTGCGCCAGGGTTATCCCGAGTACGCGCGGCTGGCGCTGCAGGAACGACAGGAGACCGAGTTGCCGCCGGTCGGCTTTGCCGCTCTGATCCGGGCCGAGCATGTCGAGGGCGGCAAGGCCGATCGATTCCTGGCCGAGCTGCTGGCCGGGTGTCCGCCGGAAAGCCGCGCGGGGGTCGAGATTTCCGGCCCCTTGCCGGCACCGCAACCGCGTCGGCAGGGACGCTGGCGCTTTCAGCTGGTCGCGATGGCCGCGGAGCGCGGGCCCTTGCATGCCTTCCTGGGCGTGGCGGTGGAACAGGCCTACGCCCAGTCCCGCGACCACAAGCTGCGCTGGAGCGTGGATGTGGATCCGTTGGACTTCGGCTGAGGCACAGTTCGCAATCTCTGCAACACAATATTTCGTTACGCTGTGTCACATGGGTATGCTGGCGCCGCCGTCCCGACTCCCGGGACCTTCCCCCAAGGAGGATCGACCATGCGCCCATCCCAGCTTCTGCTGCTGTCCGCCCTCGTCTGCGCCGCGCCCCTGCCTGCCCAGGTGGCAGTGCAGCAATCCGCCGATCAGGTCACCGTCATGAACTCCGACAAGGCCGGGCTGGTCGAAATGCTCTCGACCGATGCCGTCGCCGCGGCCGAATGGCCCTGGCAGATTGCCGAAAACCAGACCGGCGAGTTTCCCTGGCAGATCAACCTGGGCGGCGACAAGGAATTTCCCTGGCAGAACCCCGCCACCCAGCGCGTGGAGCTGTCCGCCGCGGAGCTGTACTGGCTGTCGCCGTCCAGTCTCGATCGCTCGGTGCGCGGCGGCGTCTACGCCGAACTGCGCGGCCAGGCCAGCGTCGCCAATCCGCGCATCCGCCTCAACGGTGACTTCGCCAGCCTGTATCCAGCCAGGGGCGATTTCATCTGGCAGGGCCCGGTGACGGTGACGCCTCTGGCGGGCCAGGGCTACAGCAAGCAGCTTTTCGACATCAGCTGTGCCGGCGGCTATCTGATCGTCAACCGCATCAACGTCGGTCGGCGCACGCGCTTCAGCCCTTATGTCTTCGAAAACATGATGTTCTGGTGCGAGGCCGGCGACCGCCTGGGCTCGTCGGTGATGTTCCAGGAGCCCTGAGCCCCCCGGTCAACACGGCAACCGTCAGCGCGCGGCGATTGGCGCTGGCGGCCGCGACTGAGCGTACTTGTTAAGCCACTACAAGGGCTGTGCTGGGGAGCACCACCGCAGGTCCGGCTCGCATGTGCGTGCCAGCCCAGCTGGTCCCTGAAGTCGATTGTGAGCGGTGTCCCCCTCAGTCCAGCATGTACCAGCGGGGCTCGTCCAGTCTGCTATCGTTTTCAAGCCTCGTGCTCCCGCCTTCCCATGGAAAACCTGTCCAATCATGAGCGACGATCCCCTGCTGGCCCTGAGGCTGGCGCACTTCGAAAAGCTGGTCGGCAAACAACTGCAGATCGATTTTGGTCAGGGCGAGATCCCGGCGACCATCACCGAAACGCGCGCCATCGGCGGCCATACCACCAGGCCGGATGGGGGCTTTTCGGTGACCCTGATGGCCAATGTCGGTGCCAATCCGCAACAGGGCACGTTCATCGTGCAACTCCCCGAGTTTGGAAACCTCGGCCTGTTCATGTCACCTCGAAAACGAGTGGCTGATCAAACCGAATACGAAATCGTGTTCAACTGAGCCGCGCCGCCGAACGGCACCCTCGGGCCAGGCCCGTTTCGATGGTTCCTGGCTCGTGCGCAGTGTCGGGCAGACACAGGTGGCTCGCACTGTCGCTCTTTATGGGTTCCTGGACACGTGGCGACCAGGTCTGGCGTCATCCGCAGGACGCGGAGCGCGGCTGCCGTCCCAGAAACTGATAGACGCCGCGATCTTCCATATGCTCGAAGCCCAGACGCCGATAGAGTGCCATGGCGGGGTTATCTGCTTCGACGTGGAGAGTGATCGTGACAGCCCGCGCGTCAGCTTCTTCAATCAGTTCGCGCATCAGTGCCGAGCCGATGCCGCGACGCTGGAAGTCTGGCATCAGGGCGATGTCCATGACCCGGATATCCCCCGCGCTGCGATAGATATAGATGCGGCCGATGCATTGATCATCCAGACCGATCAACCATCGATCGGCACCCGGGTAGTTCTTCTCGTAGTAGGCATGCTGCAGATCGAATTGCTGCTGCAGAAAGTCGCGCTTCTGCTGCGCGCTCCAGGGTACCGGCGCCAGTTCTGCAGCGCGTCCGCACGCGTACAGCTCACTCAGGAAAGGCAGGTCTTCAGTCCTGATGGCGCGCAGGAACAAACCGTCGGGTCGCAGCCGATGCGTAGGCGCGCGAAATGCCAGAGTCGCCGTCGTCGTCGCCACAGGGGCCTAACTGGTCCGGACCAACAGCGTCTCGAAGTCACGTGGCGAACCATCGCTCAGGGTCAGTAGACGCCTGCTGCTGTCATAGCGCAGATCCATCAGCCCAGGGGGAACCCCGGTAGATCGTCGTGCAGTCACGAATGCCATCAGTGTCGCTCTCGGCATCTCGGCCCCGAAACGGCGGGCGATCCCCGATTGATCAAGTACCGTCACCGAGGCACCCAGCGCCAAATCGTCTTCAAACTGCATCCGCAGCCCACTGGCACCCAGCATCGCGCCTTGCGACCACCGACGCGCCTGCCAGACATAAATCTGCCGCTGAGGAATACCGTCCCCAGTCAGCAAAAGGTCAAAATCAATACGGGTCACCCCGGACGCCAACTCCGCAGGCAGATAATCCACCAGCTCGAAGGAGTTGGACCGCCGCGGCCCGTCGCGCTGATCGACTTCGATCGACAGCATGGCGCAGGTGGCCCCCGAAGATACCGGCCCCTTGCCTGGCGCCGGCGACGACAACAACGATACTGGATCTCTTGCCGCAGCCACGGCGCTCCCTGCGATCAATCCGCCCGCCATCAGGATCTGCCTGCGTTTCATCGTGTTCCCCCGTACTTACCCGCGTGAGCCCATCTGCTGGGCCAGGATTCTATCCCTAGGTTGCGCCTGTACCGATACCCGGGTCAACGCGCGGCAGCCGATCTTGTGCGAATCAATGTACCGCTGAAAGGCTGCCCACAACCTGTGGCAAGAGGGGGGCAGTCGAGCGCAACTCGACTGCCCTGAATCCCTAGGTTCTGGGCGGGAAGACACCCTGGAGGGCAATGCAGAAATACAGCGTCAGATACGGCTGCATGTTGTTGTGCGGTTGATCGCCACCAGCCGGGGCCAGCGCCGTAGCGGCCATGGGCGCGAGAGCCCCTGGGGTCATATAAGGCGTTGCCCCGATGGCGCGGGCAAAGCTGTTACCTGCTGGCAACTGGGCGTCGCCTGGAGCCACCTGGGCCATCAGTCCATGGCCATGAGACGGCATCTCGCTTTCCAGCAAGGACACGGTTTCAGCGCCGCCAGTTTCGCCGATGTCGTGCAAGGACAAGCCAGGACCTTGCCCCCAGAACATCGGAGCCCGTCCTTGCAGGTCGGGAAGCGCAAAATTGGACTTGCCGTTACCACCGTAGGTTGTTCCCAACAGCGAAAACAGCGCCGTGTTCTGACTCAGCGGCAACAATTGGCCATTGCACCAAGCCCAGCCCCGGGGTGCGAAGTTGAATGGAAAAATCCGAATCTCTGCGACAAATGGATCAGCCATGTTGGTGCCCTCAGGTTGGACTCGGGAAGATGCCAAACAACGAAATGATGAAACTGATGCAAAGATATGGCTGCATGTTCTCGTGCGGCTGGCTGCCACCCACCGCGCCTATCGAGGTCGCCGCCATGGGCGCGCTTGGAGGATTCGACTGGTAGAAGTCGAAGGTGCTCGTCTGCGCCGGGACCTTGCCAGCGGGAGTGGTGTCGGTCGCCAGGCCGGCCGAGGCCGGCAAGGGATGGCTATGCGAGGGCATTTGCGAGCTGGTCACGGTGACCTGCTCGGCCCCGCCGGTCTCCGCGAGCACGAAGCCATTACCGAAATGCAAGGGTATCCGCCCGCGCAGATCAGGCAACGCAAACGTGCTCTGGCCGTCACCACCATAGGTCGTGCCGATCAGTTGGAACAGCGTTTCGTTCTCGGAAATCGGCAGCAGCTGACCGGCGCAGAACATCCAGCCGGCCGGCGCGAAGTTGCCCGCGAACATGCGGATCTCACCCACATAAGGTTGTGCCATGGTGGTCTCCTTTCAGTTGGGTGACGGGAAAATGCCCTGCAGGGCAATCGAGAAGTTCAGGGTCAGGAAGGGCATCATGTTCAGATGCGCCTGACTGCCGCCGGCATTGGCCACCGTCCCCGCGCCCATCGGCGATTGCTGATCCGGGTTGCGATAGGCTGGAATATTGCTGGGGGCCAGCATGTTGTTGGCCGGGATCAGCTGCGTCCCGGCGACGCTGGTCGCATTCAGTGTGTGGGTATGTGTCGGCATCTCGGCGACGCTCAGGGTATGCGCCTGTTCGCCGCCACGCTCACCCAGGGTATGGCTGGATCCGACTTCGATGGGCACGCGGCCGCGCAGATCGGGCAGAGCAAAATTCACGCGCCCATCGCCTCCAAAGGTGGTTCCCAGTAGCGAGAACAGCGCCTGATTCTGATTGATGGGTAACAACTGCCCGTTGCATAACGCCCAGCCCCTGGGCGCAAATCCGAAACTCATGATTCGGATTTCGGATAGAAAAGGCTCAGCCATAGCGTTACTCCTTGTAATTGCGCAATCCGGCGAGCATGCAGCCCGCCGGCCTTCCCCCGTGTGCGTAGCCTCTCAGGGCGGCGTGATCAGCGGCCCCGCGATCAAACTGCATCCCGCTGAACCGGTAGCGCTGCCAACATTGGCATTCTCCGGCGCAGACAGTGCCGCCGTGGCGTTGGCGTTGGCCGGTGGCGGATCGACCACCTGGCAATCGCTGGTCACCGTGTTTTCATGAGCAATGATGTGCCCGGTCTGGATGTCGAAAGAACTGCCCGGTGGCGTGGTGTTGTTGCGGAAATCAAGGCGCGCGCGATTGCCGCCACCGCCGCCGGTACTCGCTTGACCGATGATCGATGCCAAGGGGAAGCCACTGACGTCGTTGGTATTGATGTTGGCGCCCAGCACCTGCAGATCGAGACCGCTGCTGGCGGCGAATGCCGCGCCGGCGTCGCGACTGATGGCATCGATACCACGACCATTCGGACACTGGCGCATGGTGCCACCATTGACGATGACTGCCGATGAGGCATCGCGGTTGTGAACCAGACGCATGCAGTTGCCGATCGCCGAGCCGGAGCCCGCCACGGCACCGTCGCCGACGTCCACATTCTGGATTCGACCGCGGTAGGTCCCGGCTGCGGTGGGTGCCAGGGGCACCCCGTAATTGCCATTGAAGCCGTGCGAGTTCATGCCCTGAATGCGCCCGACAACTCCGGACTGATTACGCACAATGTATTGCATCGAGGCAGGGGCGACCGCGGACAGATCGTAGGCGATCTGCGAGTTGCGGGTGACGTTGCCATCGAAGACCAGGCCGGCCACGCTGGAAGTACCGCCGCTGGCCAATACCTGCACCGGTATCACGCGGATGCCGGTGATGGTGTTGCTGGACACCGATCCGCTGGTCAGCGCCGCCGAGCCGGAGAGATCGATCAACAGACCCGAGTTGCCATTGACCGCATCATTGTTGGTGAGCGTTGAACCACTCATGTCGAAACTCATCGATCCCGAGTTATTGGCGATGCGAATGACATCGTAATAGTTCTGATTGAGCGTGGTGTTGGTGATGCTCCAGGCACCGGACGCCTGGGTCACATCGATACCGCTTTCGTTGGCGGCATTGCCGTTGTTGGACACCACCGAGTTGTTCAGGGTGAATCCGTTGATGCCGCTGCCGGAAATGCCATCGTCGCCGCCGCCGCCGACGAACAAACCGGTGGCGCTGAAGCCCATGGTGCTGGTCAGCGAAATTCCGGCGCCGGTGCTGTTCTGGATGGCGCCGCCGGTGCAGGTGCCTGCATTGGTGCAGAAACCGCCATTGCCGGTGATGACCAGTCCACCCGCGGCGCCGGTGGTGTTCAGGACCACACCGTTGACGGCGCCATTGCTCGCCACCGACCGGAAAATCAGGCCCGCTGCGGCGATCGTGGTATTGGCAACGTTGATGGCGGTTCCGGTCGTGCTGGAAACGCTGTTGCCCGTTCCCTGGACGCTGACGGTGCCGCCGCCTGTGGCGGTGAAGCCGGCACCGCTGGTGGTGGTGATGCCCAGGTTGCCACCCGTGAAGTTGATGGTGGCGCCGGTATTGGCGGTCAGCGTCACCGCCCCGGCAGTGCCGGTATTCAGCACTTTGCTGCCGCCGCTGAAAGTCACGCTGCCGGCATTGCGATTGAGCACGTCGATACCGGTGCAGCTTCCGGTGCAGCTCAGGTTGCCGCTGAGCGTGACCGTGCCACCCGCGGCGCCGCTGATCTGGACCAGCTTGCCGGCGCTGGTCTTGGTGATGGTTCCGCCGTAGCTCGTGGTACCCAAGCTGCCTTGTCCCAGGAACACAGCCCCGGCGGGAGCGCTGATGCTGCCGCCAGTGATGGCGACGCTGCCGGTGATATTGTTCAGATTGATGCCCTGGGTGGCGCTGTTGGTGGAACTGGCCGTGGCCAGGGCCAGGCTCAGTGAGCTGCCGGTCGAGTTCAATGCTGCGCCACCAGTGGCGACGAGATTGCCGGAACTGACGGTAACCGTGCCCGCAGAATTGTCGGCGGTCAGGGCCGTGCCAGCACCGGTGGTCACGTTCAGGTTGCCGAAATTGATCGGCGAGGCGTTGGCATTGAGGTTGACGCCGGCGCCGGCGCTGGTCTTGTTGACCAGCAGGCCGCCGAGGAAGGTGATGCCGCCACCGGCCGGCCTATTGACGATGTTCACGGCCGTGCCGCTGACATTGCCGATGTCGGACTGGCCGGTGACGTCCCATGTTCCGCCGACCGCGCTCAGGGAAATGCCCTCATTGTTTCCACTGCTGGCATCCAGATCGAGGAAAGTGCCGTTCAACGTGCCGGTAGCCAGGTTCAGCGCACGACCGTCACCGGTGAGTGTCAGTTCGGCCACGGTCAGCGTGCCAAAGTTGGTTCCGGAAACATCGGTGCCCGCGGCACCCGAGTTGCCGATGGTGAATCCGCGCAGGACGTTGTTGGTGCCCAGCGTCAGGCAGCTGACGCCGGAACAGGTGATGGTCGGCGCGCTGCCACCCAGTAGCGGGTGCGCAGAACCGGCTACCGGGGTCACGCCTGACAACACATCCAGGGTGCTTCCCGAGCCGCGCCCGATCAGCCGTTCTCCGGCGAGCAAGGTCACGCCCGCCGAGGTGTAGGCACTGGCGTTGAACTCGAGGTACAGGGTGTCGTTGGTGGTATCCACCGCATCGGCAGCCGCCAGCGTCTGGAACGGACGAGCCTGGGTGCCGATGCCGCCACCCGCCGCGGCCGCGTCGACGAACCACACCAGCTCCATGATCTGCAGCGTGAACACCACATTGGCGGTATCGCCGCCGGTGACGGTGTAACAGAAGGTGCGGGTGCTGTTGGCAATGCCTGCTGGCGGCTCGTAGCTGAAGCTGCCATTGGCGTTCAGCGTGAGTCGACCGTTGGCGGCGCCAGCGTCCAGTTGTGCGCCCGGCGCGGTGCCGGTGCAGGACGGCGAGAAGCCGAAGCCGGTGATGACGCCGGCACCGAGGATGTCATTGACCAGCACGCCGCCGCCCTGGGGCGATGCCGCGCCAATGCCCAGCGTCAGGTGTGGGGTCACGTTGTAGGCATCGTCATTGGCTACCGCCGCGTAGGTGAAGCTGGCGGTGAAATCAGCCAGCATATTGTCGGGCGGATCGATGGCGTCGGCATCGGTGATCCCGGCAGCGCGCACGCTCAGCGTGCAGTTGGCACCGGCCACGCCGCTATCCAATGGATTCAGCACCACACTTGCCGCAGGCGAAGCGGTGACGACCGTAAAGTTGACCGGCGTGGCGGCCGGACACTCAAGATCGAAACTGGTATTTGCCGCATTGGCCGTGGTGTCGAAGTTCACCGACTCGCTGAAGTTGATCGTGATGGTGGTGGTTGGATCGACCGCCGTCGCGCCATTGGCGGGCGTGGTCGTGGTGACGCTTGGCGCCGCATCGACGCTGAAACTGCGCACGAAATTCGCCGCCATGTTGTTGGGCGGATCGTTGAGGTCACTGTCGCTGACCTGGGCGGCCACAACCGTCAATGTGCAGGCGGAACCTTGCGTCAAGCCACCGGTCGGGGTCAGCGTGATGGTGTTGGTGGCCGTCGCCGGCAGTGCCGGTACACTGCTGAAGGGCACTGCCGCGCCGCAGTTCAGGGTGAAGGCACTGGCGCTCAGATCCACGTTTTCACTGAAGTTGATCGTCAACAGCTGGTTGCTGGGCACTACCGCTGCGGCGGCCGGCGTCACCGTGGTGACGGTCGGCGCGGCATCGGTGGTGAAGCTCCAGGTGAAGTTGCTGGTCATCTGGTCGGGCGGATCAATGGCGTCGTTGTCGGTGACCAGCGTGGCCACCACGGTGCCGTTGCAGGTGGCGCCTTCGGGCAACGGCGCGCTCGGCGTCAGCACCAGGCTGGTGACATTGGTGGCCGGCAGCACGCCAGCGTTGAAGCTCACCGCACCCGGGCAACCCAGGGTCACGCCGCCGGCGGCGACATTGACCGCCTCGCTGAAGTTGACCGTGATCGTGGTGTTGGTGGCGAGGTTGCTGGCGCCATTGCCCGGGAGCACGGAACTGACGCTGGGCGCCGCATCGACGGTGAAGGTCGACACGAAATTGGCGACCATGTTGTCCGGCGGATCGATCAGATCGCTGTCGGTGATGTTGGCGGCGAGGACCGTCAGCGTGCACAGCGCGCCGTTGGGCAGCGGTGGCGCGTAAGTTGGCGTCAGGCTCGGGACATTGGTGACGCTGGTGCCGCCGGTGATCAGGTTGGGACCACCGCAGGTCAGGGTGACCGAGCCGGCCACTGCGTCCACGTTTTCGGTGAACACGATGCTGATCGGGGTGTTGTTGGCCACGGTTGCACCATTGGCCGGCGTCACTGACTGCACCGCCGGCGGGTTGTCGTTGACCGAGGTGAAATTCAGCACGAAGTTGGCCGCCATCAGATCCGGCGGATCAGCGGCATCAACATCGCTGATGCCGGCGGCCAGCGCGGTGACCGTGCATGCAGTGTTGATCGGCAACAATCCAGACGGCGTCAGCGTTGCAGTGCTGGTGCCGCCGCCGGACACGGTGAAGGGCACGGCGGCGCCGCAGGTGTAGGTGAAGCTGGCGACGTTGAAGTTGACCGCTTCGCTGAAGTTGATGGTGACGACGCCCGCCAACGGCACATTGGTAGCGCCATTGGCCGGGACGCTGCTGATGACGCTGGGCGCGGTGTCGACGCTGAAATTGCGCACCACATCGGCTGCCGGGTTCTGCGGCGGATCGATCAGGTCGACGTCACCGATCTGTGCGGCCACCGCCGTGGCGGTGCAGCTGGCACCGGCGGTGAGGGCCGCGCTCGGCGTGAAACTGAGCGTGGCGCTGCCGGAACCGCTGATGACACCGGCGACCGGGCCGCCGCAGTTCAGCGTGATGGCGGTGCCGAGATTGTTGACCGGTTCATCGAAGGTGAAACTGATGACCTGTCCGGTGCCGACGACCGCAGCGGCTGCAGGAATGGCGCTGACAAAGGTCGGTGCGGCGTCGACGCTGAAATTGACCACGACATTGGCCGGCAGATTGTCCGGCGGATCGAAACCATCGACGTCGGTGATATTGGCCGCAATCAGGGTCGCCGTGCAGGCCGCGCCATTGGGCAGTGCGGCGGATGGCGTGAAAGTCAGCGTACTGGTGCCGGATCCACTCGGCGTCACGGCGATGGGACCGCCGCAATTGAGCGTGAAACCGCCCATGGCGAAGTTGACCGGCTCGCTGAAGACGGCGCTGAACACGGCGGTGTTGGCGACCACGGCGCCAGCCGCTGGCGTGGAGGACACGAAGGCCGGGGCCGCATCGACGGTGAAGACCGCCGTGTAGTTCGCCACTGGATTGTTTGGCGGGTCGATGGGATCGACATCGGTGACGCTGGCGGCCGGCACAAACAGCGTACAGCTGCCGGATGGCAAGGGCGCCGTGTAAGCCAGATTCAGGCTGCTGACATTGCTGCCAGTGCTGCCGCCGGTGATCAGATTCGGTCCACCACAGGTCAGCGTGATACCGGCGATCACGTTGACCGGTTCGCTGAAATTGACCGTGATGGCCACATTGTTGGCGGTGGTCGCACCCGCGGCCGGCGTACTGGTCACGACCGGCGCGGCATCGACATTGACGGTGATCGTGTCGGTATCGATCTGCGCGCCGGGGACACCGGTGTTGCCCTGATCATTGGTGATCACGGTGATGGTGCGCGCCGCCGAGGTGCCCGGCACCGGAGTGTAGGTCAGACTGCCGCCCGGCCCGTTGAGTGCGGCATTCAGCGCCGCTAGCGTGCCGGTGGCGATCACCTGGGCGCTGCCATTTCCCGTCAACGTGGTCAGTACGGAACCCGGATTAGCCAGGGTCAGCGTGCCGTTGGCAGGGGCACCGGTGCCGAAACTCATCTGCACGATGCCGGCGCCGGCATCGATGTCGATCACGCTGATCGCATTGCTGTTGGCGGTGCTCAGCACCAGCGGCACGGTATCACCGGTGTTCTGCGCGGCCGGCACGGTGTTGACCGGCGCGTCATTGACTGCGGTGACATTGATCACGAAGGTCTGCGCCGCGCTGGTGTCGACGCCGCCGTTGGCGGTGCCGCCGCTGTCCATCAGGTTCAAGGTGATCGTGGCGCTGCCGTTGGCGTTGGCAGCCGGCGTGTAGGTCAATACGCCGGTCGGGCTCACTGCCGGCGCGGCACTGAACAGCGTCGGGTTGCTGTTACCGGTCATGTTGAAGACCACGGTCTGGCCAGACTCATCGGGCGGGCCGGCGCTGATCGCCGTGGCCCAGGGATTGACCGTCTGCGGACCGGCATCTTCGAGCACGGTCTGGTCCGCGCCCTTGATGAAGCTGGGTGCATCGTTGACCGCCGTCACGGTGATCGTGAAGCTCTGCGGCCCACTGGTGTCGACGCCGCCGTTGGCAGTGCCGCCGTTGTCCATCAGATTCAGCGTGATGGTGGCCACCCCGTTGGCATTGGCAGCCGGGGTGTAGCTCAGCACGCCAGTCGGGCTGACCGACGGACCGGCACTGAAAAGCGCAGGATTGGTGTTGCCGGTGATGTTGAAGGTCAGGCCCTGGACCACTTCCGGATCGCCATCGTCGATGCCGGTGGCCCAGGGATTCACGGTCTGCGGGCCGGCGTCTTCCAGCACGGTCTGGTTCGGGCCGGCCGTGAACACTGGCACGTCATTGACCGCCGTCACAGTGATCGTGAAGTTCTTCGGCGCGCTGACATCAATGCCGCCGTTGGCGGTGCCACCATTGTCGCGCGCCCGCACGGCGATCGTCGCCACGCCATTGGCATTGGCGGCTGCAGCATAGCTGAGCACGCCGGTCGGACTGACGGCCGGGCCGGCGCTGAACAGCGCCGGATTGCTGTTGCTGACGATTTCGAAGCTGACCGTCTGGCCGGCCTCATCCGGCGGTCCGGGACTGATCGCCGTCGCCCACGGATTCACCGTCTGCGGGCCGGCGTCTTCCAGCACGATCTGGTTGGGGCCGGCGACGAAGCTGGGCGCATCATTGACCGCCGTCACCGTGATCGTGAAGCTCTGCGGCGCGCTGGTGTCGACGCCGCCATTGGCGGTGCCGCCATCGTCCATCAGGTTCAGCGTGATCGTGGCCACGCCATTGGCATTGGCAGCCGGGGTGTAGCTCAGCACACCAGTGGCGCTGACCGACGGACCGGCGCTGAACAAAGCCGGATTGGTGTTGTTGGTGATGTTGAAGGTCAGCGCCTGGGTAACTTCCGGATCGCCATCGTCAACGCCGGTCGCCCAGGGACTGACGGTCTGCGGGCCGGCATCTTCCAGTACCGTCTGGTTCGGGCCGGCGGTGAACACCGGCGCATCGTTGACCGGGGTGATGTTGATCGTGACCGTCGCCGGTGCGGCACTCACCACCTGGCCGTCGAAGGCGTTGTAGGTGAAGGTGTCCGGGCCATTGGCGTTGGCATTCGGCGTGTAGCTGAAGCTGCCGTTGGCATTCAGTGTCAGGGTGCCCTTGCTGGGGCCGCTGACCAGCTGCGCGGTGATCGGATCGCCGTCCGGGTCCGAATCATTGCCCAGCACGCCGGGTGCAGCGACGTTCAGCGCAGTGTCCTCCAGCGTGCTGTAGCTGTCGTTCACGGCAATCGGCGGGCGGTTTTCGGCATCGACGACATCAATGCGGAAATGCAGGTTCGGGCGCACATCGACGCCGAAGGCGCCGACGATGTCGGTGCCGCTGAGCGGCGGAACCGAATCACCGATCGGGTCCATGCCGATGGGCGCGTCTCCGGCCCAGTCTCCGACCTGGCCATCGGCAATGTGGGTGACGACCGCCCAGGCGGCGAATCCCAGCGAGATGAAGGCACCGACCATCAGCATCTGTGCCATCAAGCGATTCCGGCGCAGGCTGCGTATTGCCAGTGCGGCGAGGGCCAGAGCCAGTAACAAGCTGCCAAAAAAGCCCAGCGTGGGGATCAATGCCGGGCTGCCGATCACCATCGGCAAGCCGTTGGCGGTGCCGTCGACGGTGTACAGCACATCGACCGATCCGCTGGCGCTCTGGGCGCCGATGCCCACCCGAACCTGCGGCTCGATGCCGGGAAGCAGGGAGCGCGCAACCGAGAGCTCGATGACGTCGGCGGCGGCGCCACCAGCCAGGGGCAGGCCATTGTTCAGACCGACCGGATAGTTGGCCGACAGCGCACTGCCGGGCGTAAAGCTGCCGGCCACGCAGGGGGACAGGGTGCGCGCGGTGACGATGGGCGGAGAGCCGGTGACCGTGGCGGTGAGCCGGTAGTCCGCGCCGAGGAAGGTCTGGCCGCCGCCGGTTGCGGTACAGCCGGTGGTGTTGCGCAGATCACTGTCGATGTAGACGTGATAGCTGTAGGTCTGAGCCGGTGCCGCATGGGCGATCAACTGCAGCACTGCTGCCAAGATCACACACCCCAATGTACGCATGCTCATGAAATCCCCGTCGCGTTTGTCATCAATGGCAGCTGTGCAGAATGCTCTCTGTGTGTCACAGAATTCAATCATTCGTAAGGCTGATCCGCCAATTCGGCGCACCACTGGGTTGGAATGTCGCCAGCGCGACGAATGTCTCAGCCGCCGGTTGGCCAGATCGCCACAGCGGTCGCCAGCAACTTCCAGGCCGCAACTGCCAGCACCACTGACAGCAGGCGTCGCAGCAGCCTGGGCGGTGTGCGCCGCGCGCCTATCCAGGCGCCGAGCAAGCCGCCGGCCAGCACCGCCGGAGCGGCCCACAGCAGCTCATCGAGTATCGGCGGCACCCGCTCGGCCTGGGCCAGCAAGCCCGAGAGCGAGTTGAGCCAGATGAAGAGCGCCGAGACCGCTGCGGTCGGTTTGGCGCGCGCCCAGTTCATCAACATCAACAAAGGCGACAGGAAGATGCCACCGCCGACGCCGGTGAGCCCGGCGGCCAGACCGAGCACGCCACCGGCAGCGATGGCGACCGGGGCAGCGGGCGGCGAAGTGGGTGCTTCTTCGGCCCGGACCGCGCCCCACCACAGGCTCACGGCGGCATACATCAGTACCAGGCCGATGGCACTGCGATACCAGAATTCCGGCAAATCCATGAGCCCGCCGACAAAAGCCAACGGCACGCTGCCGAGTACGAAAGGCCAGAGCAGGCGCCAGTCCAGATAACCGGCGCGCGCATATTGCAGCGCCGCCACCCCGGCGACCACCAGATTCAGTGACAGCGCCAGCGGACGCATGCTCTCAGGCGCGGCGTGCGCCAGCGCCATGATCGCCAGGTAAGCCGAGGCCCCACCGTGGCCTACACTGGAATAGAGCAGTGCACCGATGAAGAAGGCCGGGGCCAATATCCATGGATCCATAGTCACGCTGCCTCTACACCGCAGGGAACCTCTATGATTGAGGGTTTATACCCTGAGATGAGGATGCGCCATGAGCCAAGACCTGCCCAAATACATCTGGTTCAATGGCAAGTTGATTCCCTGGGCCGAGGCCACCGTGCATGTGATGTCGCATGCCTTGCACTATGGCTCATCGGTCTTCGAGGGCATCCGCTCGTACATGACCCCCAAGGGTCCGGCGATCTTCCGCTACACCGATCACATGAAGCGCCTGTACGCCTCGGCCCGCATGTACGACCTGGAAATCCAACACGATCTGGCCACCTTGATGGCGGCCGGGCGTGAGGTCGTGACCCGCAATGAACTGACCAACGCCTACCTGCGGCCGCTGGCCTGGCGCGGCTCGGGCGGTTTCGGTCTGGGCGCCGACAATCCCACCGGCTGCATGATTGCCGCCTGGGTGTGGGGCCCGTACCTGGGCGCCCAGGCCATCCACGAAGGTATCGACGCCTGCATTTCCAGCTGGCGGCGAGTGGCCCCGGCCACCCTGCCGGCCAGCGCCAAGGCCGGCGGCAATTATCTGTCCAGCATTCTGGTGTCCCGTGAAGCCAGGCGCCTTGGCTTCCACGAGGGCATTGCCCTCACCGTCGACGGCTATCTGGCCGAGGGCGCTGGCGAAAACCTGTTCCTGGTCTTCGGCAAGACCATCTACACGCCGCCGATTGCGGCGTCGATCCTGCACGGCATCACCCGCAGCACCGCCATCACCATCGCCCAGGAGCTGGGCTTCGAGGTGAAGGAAGAGAATCTGCCGCGCGAAATGATCTATCTGGCCGACGAGGTGTTCATGACCGGCACCGCCGCCGAAATCACGCCGATCCGCAGCGTCGACCGCAAGACCATCGGCGACGGCAAGCCCGGCCCGACCACCCGCGCGGTGCAGCAGCGTTTCTTTGGACTGTTCGACGGCAGTGTGGAAGACACGCACGGCTGGCTGGAGTACGTGTAAGGGAGCCGGGGCACGGGGCACGGGGCACGGGGCACGGGAAAGGCTGACACGTCCCATGCTCCTGTAGGTCCAGACTTGTCTGGACGCTTCTGGCTTCTGGGGAAAAAGCGTCCAGGCACGAACCAGCTTTTGTAGCCCGCAGTGCGCGCAGCGCTCTGCGGGCGGTGACGCGAAAGAGCCCCGGTGAGCCGCTGCGCGGCACACCAGGCTACGCGCAGCAGGCGAGTCCATGGCCCGTAGGCAGTGTCTGGCCGATACTCGCTCCTCGCAATGACGCCATTGTGTGAGCCATTCCCCGTGCCCCGTTTCCCCTGCCCCGTCCTACCCAGAGACCTTGCGCCCATCCAGCCAGGTCGATCGGACCTTGACCTGCAGCAGGGCGCGGCCACGGACCTGATGCGGGTCCATCGACAGCACGATGAAATCGGCGCGCATACCGGGCTCCAGGGTGCCGACCTCTTTTTCGGCGAATCCAGCATAGGCGGCGCCGCGGGTGAAGGCGTCCAGTGCCTCTACCAGGGTCAGGCGCTGATCCGGGAGCCAGCCGCCCTCGGGTGAACCTTCGGCGTCCTGGCGGGTGATGGCGGCATACAGTCCCGGTATCGGTTCCACCCGCTCCACCGGGAAGTCGGAGCCAAAGGCCATATGGGTACCGCGGTCCAGGTAACGCCGCCAGGCATAGGCGCCGCGCAGTCGCTCCGCACCCACCCGGTCTCCGGCCCAGGGCATGTCGCTGGTGGCATGCGTGGGCTGCATCGAGGCAATCACACCGAGTTCGGCGAAGCGCGGAATGTCCGTCATCGCCACCACCTGGGCATGCTCGACGCGCGGGCGCAGGGCCTGGCGCTGCGCCGCGGTCAATGCCGCAAAGGCATCCAGCACCTCGCGATTGGCGCGATCACCGATCGCATGCACCGCCGGCTGCACGCCGCAGGCCGCGGCCTTGTTGATGATCTCGCGCAGGTGTTGCGGCGACTGGATCAGCAAACCGCGATTGCCGGCTTCGTCGGAATAATCGGCCAACAGCGCCGCACCGCGACTGCCCAGCGCGCCGTCGGCGTAGAGCTTCACGGCGCGCATGCTCAACAGCCCCGAGGGATGCGCATACAAGCCTTCGCTGCAGAGCTGGCGCAGCGCCGCGGAATCGCCGCCGGCCATGGCGTAGACGCGCAGCGGCAGGGCCTGATCGTCGGCCAGTTCCCGATACAGTGCCAGATCCTCGCGCGATACCCCGGCATCGTGCACGCCGGTCAGTCCAGCCGCACTGGCACTGGCCAGCGCCAGACGCAGGGCCCGCCGACGCAGCGCCGTATCGGGATCGGGGATATGGGCCTGAACCAGGCGCATGGCCGCATCGATCAACACGCCAGTGGGTTGCCCCTGCTCGTCTCGCAGCAGCCGGCCACCTTCGGGGTCAGTGGTCTGCGCGTCGATGCCAGCCGCGCGCAATGCCGCCGAATTGGCCCATCCGGCATGCCCATCCACGCGCTTCAGCCAGACCGGCCGATCCGGGAAGGCCGCATCCAGATCTGCGGCCGCAGGAAAGGCCTGCCCGGCCCAGGCGTTCTGATCCCAGCCACGCCCGAGCAGCCAGGCACCCGCGGCCAGTCCGGCGGACTTGTCCTTGAGTCGGTCAATGACGGCCTCCTTGCTGCGCGTACCCACCAGATCCGCCTGCAGCAGCGCAAAGCCCAATCCCATCAGATGGCCGTGGGCATCGATCAATCCGGGCATCACGGTGCCGTCGACCACGATCTCGCGGATGCCCCGCCCCCTCGCTTCCAGCTTTTCTCGCAGTTCGGCAGCAACACCGTAGGCAATGACCCGACCTTCGGCGTCGTAGGCCAGCGCGCTGACCGGTTCGGCCATCTGCGCGTGCGCATAGATTCGGCCGATGACCAGGGTGTCGACCGCAGCTTCCGCCTCTGCCGCACGGAGATCCGGCGCGAACGTGAGCAGCAGCAGACCAAAAGCAACAAGGCGATGCATGGGGAATTCCTGGTGGCGGATGGACGGCATCCAGACGCGGGATCGTGGCCCGCGTCTGCTTTTCACTCCGTTATACCAGTGCTCGGGTCAGCATTCGGCTGCCAGCATTTCGCCTGAAACCCGGACTCGGCCAACCCTACAATGACGCATCGCAACAAAACTCGATTCCCATGACGTCAGCAGATGCGCCAGTGCTGCGGGCAGCCAGTCCCGCCGATGTCGAGACCATCGCCCAGTTCAATTGCGCCATGGCCCTGGAAACGGAGCACAAGCGACTCGATCCGAGCTGCGTGCGCAACGGCGTGCAGGCGGTCATCGACCAGCCTGCCCGAGGCTTCTATCTGCTGGCCGAACGCGGCGTTGAAGTGTTGGGTGGGCTGATGGTCACTTTCGAATGGAGTGACTGGCGCAATGCCGATTTCTGGTGGATCCAGAGCGTCTACGTGCGTCCGCAGGCCCGCCGCCAGGGCATCTATGCCGCGCTCTATCGCGAGATCGAGGCGCGAGCGCGCACGGCGGGTGCCTGCGGGTTGCGGCTCTACGTGGAGAACGACAATCACAACGCCATGGCCACCTACGTGCGCCTGGGGATGGCCGACGCCCACTACCGGGTGATGGAGCAGAATTTTTCGTGAGTCTGTGGCGGGCCTGTGTGCTGACCATGGTCGCGCTGGCGACGGCGGACGCGGCTGCGGCCACGGCTGCGCAGAAGATATTGACGGTGGACGCCGAGTATCTGGAATCGACGATGCCGCTCTATGCCGTGGTGGACCAGCAGGCGGCAGCGCTGAAGAAGAACGCCGACGATGAGCGCCGCGGCGATATCGAACTGGCCCGTCAGCTCCGCGTCAGCGACATCCTGACCGCCCTGCCCGAGGTCATCGCCGAGCTGGCCGCCGCACGGCAGGCCGATCTGGTCCTGGATCGAGCCGTGGCCAGGCGCATCGGCGTCAAGGCCGATGCCGACATCACCACGGACATCGAGCGCCGCCTGCAATCGCAATTTGGCGGTCGCGCGCTGGAGCTCGACCTTTGAGGCGCGTGCTCGCCGGCGTTCTGCTGTTGTCCACCGGCGCGGCCCATTCGGCGCCGCCGGTACTGGTGGTCGACCTCAGCGAGGCCTACACGCGCTCCACCGCCCTCGCTGGCCTGCTGGCGGCAGTCGATCAGGAACTGGAGGCGCTGTCCCGGCGCCACCGCCCGGAACTCGAGCGCCTCAGCGCCGAGATGCGCGAGCTCAAGCAGGCCGGGACGGCCACACGCGACCGTCAGCTGCAGCTGATCCGGCGCATCAACGAAATCGATACCCAGGCCGAACGCGAACAGGAACGCCTGTCCGAGGCTAATCAGCGTGCCATCGCCGAAGTCGACGCCGCCATCGCCGAGGTCAAGAAGCGACTGAAGTCCGAGCGTGGAGCGGCCGCGGTACTCGACATCCAGGAGACTCAGTACGTGCGCCCGGATTGCGACTGCCTGGTCAGCGATGATCTTTATCGCTTGCTCAACGAGCGCCTGCCCGAGGTATCTCTGAATCTCGATCCGCCGGGCGCCGAGCGCTGAAACTGCCGATTCAAGAATTGCTAATGTTGCAGCGCAACTTGCGCTGGTTTGCATGCTCCACGCACTATGCAGGTGTCCCGGCGTGCAACCGGCTTGTCGGGGAGGGGGCAAACCCGTGGCGATCCGTAAGGGCCGCCGCGGGTTTCTTTTTTGGAGCATCTCGTGCAGCCGGAAATCTCGGAACAAGCTGAGCTTTTTGCCGCCGAACTGCGGCGCACACCGATCAGTGCTCCGGGGGTGCCGCGTGCCGTGTTTCTGGTCTCGCCGGAGTCGTTCTTCCTGGCAGCCGAATCGGCCAGAGACAATGTCTACATGCAGATGGCGCAGGCGGTGGATGGCGCCCGCGCCGCCGAGCAGCACCGCCAGCTGGCGCGGGCCCTGGCTGCTGCCGGAGTGCCGGTGATGAGCTTTGCCGGTGCGGCCGAGACCCCCGACGCAGTGTTCCCCAACAACGTCTATGCCACCGCGCCGGGGCGTCTGATCGTGGGCGCCATGCGCCATCCCGTACGTCAGCGCGAAGCTCGGCGACAGGACATCCGCGACTGGTTCAGGGCGGTGCTGGGCTATGCCGAGATCAACCTGTCGACGCGGCCGCTGGTAGCAGAGCTGACCGGCAGCCTGGTCATCGATCGCGCCCGCCGGATCGGCTTCTGCGGACTCAGCGAGCGTTGTGATCGCGCCGGTGCCGCGGCCATGGCCGCGGCCTTCGACCTGCGCCATATGCTGATCTTCGATCTGGCCGGTGGCGAGTACCACAGCAATGTGGTGATGTCGGCCCTGGCCGGGCGCGGCGTGCTGCTCTGCCCCACCGGCTTTGCCGATCCCGGGGTGGCCGATGCCATCGCCAGCGCCTACGGTGACAGCGCCATTCTCATCGATCCGGCCGAGAAGGCGGCATTCGTCGGCAACTGCATCGCCCTTGGCGAAAGCGGCCTGTGGATGTCAGCGGCGGCAGAAGCCGCCTTGCGTCCGGCCACCCGCTCGGCCCTCATCAGGCTCGGTTTCCAGATCCACAGCGTGGCGCTGGACGAACTCGAGAAAGCCGGCGGCAGCCTGCGCTGCATGATCGGCGAGATCTACTGACTCAGGAGCCGATGCGAGCCTTCATGGTCTCGGCGTCGATGCCGAGCAATTTGCCGACGCGGATCAGCCAGGATTTTTCCGGGATGCGCATGCGTCCGTCGGCATGCGCCAGGGTCAGCAGTGCCTCCATCAATTGTTCCGAATGGGTCGAGCTGACCGGATAGACGGCCAGGAAGCGCGCCATCTCGGCTTCCACATCCAGGCCACCGGCGCGCCCACGCTCAAAACTCTGCACCGCCAGCTTGCGGCCGGTCTTGGACAGCTCCATGCGATCGATCAGGTCTTCGCCATGCTCCGCTTCTTCCGTGGTCACCACGCCATCGGCGCGCGCCAGCGAACCCAGCAGCGCAAACAGCACGCCGATGAATACTTCCTCCTTGGGATCCAGCGTTTCCGCGCGGAACAAACCGCTGATCCAGCCCAAGGGACCGGTGGAACGAGCTTCTGCCATGGCAACTCCCCCTCTGTATTCGAATGAACCGCCCCGCGGGAATGTTATCAGCGTGAACGCCGGATTCCGTCAGGTGCCGCTCGTTTTCGAATACGCGGATTGAAGACGACGGGGGCCGCCCGATAGCCATCTGAAGATCTGATCGGTCAGCGCCGAGCACCAGCCCCCTCAGGCCGCCGCCAGCAAAGGCGCCGCCTGCACCTGTGCCAGGGTTTCGGCGCGGCCGTCCCAGCGCACCAGCGCCAGCTGGCCATGGGCGTCTTCGGTGATCGCGGTCAGGCTTTCCACCCAGTCGCCATCATTGGCATAGACGATGCCATCGCGGGTCTCCAGCGCGGGCCGATGAATGTGCCCGCAAATGATGCCGTCGAGTCCGCGACTGGCGGCAGCGCCGATCGCAGCCTGGACATAGCGCTCGATGTAGCGCTCGGCCAGCGTGCTCTGGCGCTTGATGAACGCCGCCAGCGACCAGTAGCGCAAACCCATGCGCTGGCGCATGCGCAGCGTGATGCGGTTGCCGGCCAGGATGTACTCGTAGAGCTGGTCGCCCAGCCACTCCTGCCAGCCACCACTCTGGACCTCGGCATCGAAATCATCGCCATGCGTGACCAGGTAACGACGACCATCGGCGGCGCGATGGATGGCATCACGGCGCACCGTCATTTTCGGCAGCACCAGTCCACACAGATCACGCAGCGGACGGTCGTGATTGCCGGGAATGTAGATCAGCTCCGACCCACGGCGCGCCAGTGCCCGAAGCTGTTCGAACACGGCCGCCTGATGCCGGTCGAATCGAGCACGGCGCTGACTGATCCACCACAGGTCGATGACATCACCGACCAGATAGACCTTGCGCGCCCGCACATTCGAGAGGAAATCGACCAGTGCCTCGGCGTGGCAGTTGGGTGATCCCAGATGCAGATCGGACAGGAACACGCTGCGCGCTTCGAGCTTGCCGGCAGACAGGCTCATGCCGCCACTGCCTGCGGCTGGCTTTCCGGCTGCGGCAGAGACGTATGCGCTTCGCTGGCCCGCGGCAGCAGATAGCGCTGGCGCTTGCGCGGCGTCAGCCGGGCCAGATCGACCAGAATCAGACCATCCACGGCATTGTTGAATCCGTGATCGACCCCGAAGGCCAGAAAGCGCGCGCCACCGGGTTCGCAGAGCTCGGTGTATTGCTTGTACAGCGTGGGCACCCGAGCGCCGAGTCGATTCAGATTGGCCTTGAGCACGGCGAAGGCCTGCTCGGCGCTGAGCTCGGCGGACGTGGACTCGGCCGCTGGCAGCGGATAGGGGAATCGTGCCTGAGCCAGGGCGTCGGGTTCACCGTAATAACGGCCGTAGTAGCCGACCAGCGCGTCGCGCGCCTCGATCGGCAGCTCGGCACTGATCGACACGGTACCGAAGAGATGGCGCAGATATGGATAGCGACGGAGATAAGCGCCGATGCCGAACCACAGGTAATCGAGGCTGCGCGTGCCCCAGTAATCGGGCACCACGAAGCTGCGGCCCAATTCCAGCCCGGTTTCCAGCAGCTCGCCAAAGCGGCTGTCGAAATCGAACAGGCTGGCCGTGTACAGACCGTTCAAGCCGTGCCTGGCGACGATATCGGCGCTGCGTCCGACCCGATAGGCGCCGATGATGCGGCGGGCCTGCGGATCCCACAGCAACAGCTGATCGTACCAGGCATCAAAGCGGTCCCAATCGAGCGCCTGCCCGGTGCCCTCTCCCACCGCCCTGAAAGTCAGTTCGCGCAGGCGCGCGACTTCGCGCAGCAGCAGCGAGGAGGCGCCGGGCGGCGCCAGCAGAATGCGCTTGCCATCCGGGGTTTCGCCCAGCACTTCGAGGCCGGCGATCGCCGTTTCCAGGGCATCGGATTGCGCCGGGTGGGCGACGGCCTCGGTGCTGCCAACCGGTCCGGAGCGCACATGTTTCAGGCGCTCGACCTGCAGCTGCAGGCGCCTGGCCCAATCGCGCAGACCGCTACCGTCGACGGCTTCAGGCGAGGCTTTCAGGGCCTGCCCGATGCGCATCTCGATGCGGCGCTGACCTGGGCGGAAAATCTGACGCGGCAGCAGCGCCGTGCCGATGGGACTGGCCAGCGCTGCCCCGGCATAGAAGCCGAAGCCGTTGCGGGCACCCACATGCACCGGAATCACCGGCAACTGATGGCGCAGGGCGTAGCGCAGAAAGCCGCTGCGCCATGGCCGATCCCGAATGCCCCTCCAGCCCATCCGCGAGACTTCACCGGCCGGAAACACGATCACCGCGGCGCCCGCCTGCAATGCGGCATCGATGCCGCGCAAGGCTTCGGGGCTGCTGCGACCGCCGAACACCCGCACCGGCAGCAGCAGTTCCCTGAGACCATCCAGCATCATGAGGAAATCGTTGGCCACGATGCGCACATCGCGGCGCACATCGCCCACCATCTTCAGCAGGGCCAGCGCGTCGAGTCCGCCGAGCGGATGGTTGGCCACGATCAGACAGCCGCCGCTGCGTGGAATCCGCTGACGCTCCAGATCATCGACGCAATAGCGCACATCGAAGTGCCGCAGCGCCCCCTCGACAAACTCCAGACCCGCCAGATGCGGATGCTCCGCCACAAACTGCCCGGCCCGATCCAGTCGCGTGTAGCGATGCAGATGCTTGAGCAGCGGTCGGGTGAACTTCCCCGGCACGCCGCTGAACCAGTGCGGCCAACGATCGACTATGCGCCCCTGAATGCTCTGCATGGTCTGTCTCCCTGCACGATGACGCGCACTCTGCGCGACGCAGGCAACAGAATCGTGACGAAGCCACGACGCCGGAATGACCGTGAGCGAACGCAGCAGTGTCCGATTTCGGACACTTCCGGGTGGAACGGAGGGATTGCCGAATCAGCCCGAGGCGCCGGTATCGGCCCGATCCTGCACCTGGGTGATGAGTCGGCGTCATTGCGAGCCACCTGTTTCGGCCCGACACTGCGCACGGACCATGAACCATCGAAACGGACGTAGGCCGGGTCCTTCGCGTCGACAGACGTCAACAGAGCTACGAGCCACACACGCGAGGCGCCCGGCGCTTTGCGGTTAACAGAACCGCGGCCGCCGGCGCGAATCCCCGCTGGTGCTCACCCAGCCCAAGGCGCGCCGGAGCCGCGCTACAGCCTGTAGGTCTGGATAGCTTCGCTACGGCCTCCATGGACCGACCGAAGGTCGTCGACGTAGGTTGATGGCCCCGTAGGCAGTGTCGGGTCGAAACAGGTGGCTCGCCATGACGCCAGTCGGCGCGGCTTCCTGCCCTCCCGCCCTCGGCTTCCAACCGGCTGGCACGTAAACTGCCTGAGTCTCACCAACGCCACGAGGAATCCAGCCCTGACCATGACCGACACCCTGCCGATCCTGATCGCCGACGACCAGCGTGACGTGCTTGAAGCGCTGCGCTTTCTGCTCAAGGCGGAAGGTCTGCCATCGGTGCAGGCCATGCATCCCGATGCGGTGATCGAGATCCTGAAAAAGCAACAGGTGGCGGTGGTGCTGATGGATCTGAACTACACCCGCGATACCACCTCGGGCCAGGAAGGCCTGGAGTTGCTG
This sequence comes from Lysobacterales bacterium, assembly GCA_022841325.1. GTDB lineage: Bacteria > Pseudomonadota > Gammaproteobacteria > Xanthomonadales > SZUA-5 > JADKFD01. The sequence goes on from JALHRS010000046.1 coordinate 33,980, forward strand.
GAGCGCATCCGCGCGCTGGATGCGGAACTGCCGGTGGTGGTGATGACCGCCTGGGGCACCATCGACATCGCCGTCGAGGCCATGCGCCGCGGCGCCAATGATTTTGTCGAGAAACCCTGGGACAACGCCCGGTTGATGTCCATCCTGCGCAATCAGGCGGCGCTGGGCGCGACCCGCAAGCGGGCGCAGAAGCTGGAGCGCGAGGTTGAGATCCTGCGCGGCACCGGCAATGGTGATTTCATCGCCGAATCTGCGGCGATGGCGCCGGTGCTGGACATGATCCAGCGCGTGGGCCCCACCGACGCCAATGTGCTGATCCTTGGCGAGAACGGCACCGGCAAGGGTTTGATCGCCGATCTGCTGCATCAGAATTCGCGCCGCGCCGACAAGTCACTGATCAAGGTCAACATGGGCGGCATTGCCGAAACCGTGTTCGAGAGCGAGATGTTCGGGCATGTGCGCGGCGCCTTCACCGATGCCAAGCAGGATCGTATCGGTCGCTTCGAACTGGCCGACGGCGGCAGTCTGTTTCTGGATGAAGTGGGCAATATTCCAACCTCGCAGCAACCCAAACTGCTACGCGTACTGGAGGATGGCGAGTTCGAGCGCCTGGGCTCCTCGCGCACCTCCCGATCGAATGTGCGTCTGATCTCCGCCACCAACGCCGACCTGACCGACGAGGTCAACAAGGGCCGTTTTCGCAAGGATCTGCTGTTTCGCCTCAACACCGTGGAATTGCGACTGCCGCCGCTGCGCGATCGGCGCGAGGACATCCTGCCGCTGGCCAGGCGCCTGTTGGCGCGCTTCGGCCAACGCTACCAGCGCGAGGATGTGCGCCTGTCGGCCAGCGCCGAACGCGGTTTGCTGGGCTACGCCTGGCCCGGCAATGTGCGCGAACTTTCCCATGTGATCGAGCGCGCCGTACTCATGTCGCGCGCAGCGGAGATCGGGGAGCTTGATTTCAGTTTCGCGCCGACCCGTCCGAACGACAGCGAACTGGATCATCTGACCCTGGACGGCGCCGAGGAGATGCTGGTGCGCCGCGCCATGATCCGCTCCGAGGGCAATGTCCAGAAGGCCTCCGATTTCCTTGGGCTCAGCCGCGCCGCACTCTATCGACGCCTCGAGAAATACGGCATCCGCAGCCCCGGCGAGGACGACAGCGAGTGAGACATCACCACCCCGTAGGTCACGTTGGCCGCGCAGCGGGCGACCTGACGTCAAGCACTCGCTCCGTAGGTCACGTTGGCCGCGCAGCGGGCTACGTGACGTCGGGTGGCCTCATGCGCAAGGCGTCACGTAGGTCGCTGCGCGCCCAACGTGACCTACCTCTGTTTGCTCTGCTTTCGCCGTGAGCGATAACCAGCCATCAGCCACGCCACTTGATGGCAAGCCCTTCGGCATGGCCTACGAGCGCAAGGTCGCGCTGCTGTCCATTGCCCTGACCCTGCCCGCCCTGTGCGTGGCTCTGGCGCTGATCTGGCAACAGCCCTGGGAAACCGCCGCGCGTATCGTTGCGATGGTCGCTCTGCTGGCGCTGTCGACGTGGATCTGGTTCCGCCTGCGCCGCGCCGTGGTCCACCCGCTGCTGACGCTGGTCAATCTGCTCGATTCCCTGCGCGCCGGCGACTACAGCCTGCGCAGCATTTCCGCCCGTCGTGGTGATGCCCTGGGTGAGGTGCTGTGGGAGGTGAACGCGCTGTCCAGCACCCTGCGCGAGGAGCGCCTGCGGGTCGAAGAAACCGGCGCCCTGCTGTCCAAGATCATGGCCAGCGTCGAAATCGCCATCTTTGCCTTCGACGACCAGCGCCATCTGATGCTGGTCAACCCGGCCGGCGAACGCCTGCTGGCCATGCGCAGCAGCGAAGCCCTGGGGCGCACCGCGCTGGATCTGGGTCTGGAATCCTGCTGCGATGTGGACACGCCGGCGACGCTCAAGCGCGCTTTCCCCGGCGGCGCCGGCAGTTTCGAAGTGCGTCGGGCCAGCTTCCGCGAAGGCGGCAAGCCACATGAGTTGCTGGCGATCAGCGATCTCTCGCGGGCGCTGCGCGAGGAAGAACGCCAGGCCTGGCAGCGTTTGATCCGTGTGCTCGGCCATGAGCTGAACAACTCGCTGGCACCGATACGCTCGATGGCCGCCACGCTGGCCGGTCTGGTCGCGCGCGAGCCGCTGCCCGAGGACTGGCGCGAGGACGTGCAGGGTGCGCTCGGCGTCATCGGCGATCGCGCCGAATCGCTGACCCGCTTCATGGCCTCGTACACGCGCCTGGCGCGCTTGCCGCCACCGAACAAGAGTCGGGTGGAACTGGCGCCGCTGATCCGCCGCATCGCGCGGCTGGAACAGCGCTGCCCGATCGGCGTCGGCCAGTTGCCGGAACTGGTCCTGCAGGCCGACGCCGACCAGATCGAACAGGCCTTGATCAACCTCAGCAAGAACGCCGCCGAAGCCGCCCTGCAGACCGGCGGCGGCGTCCGCATCCGGGTCAGCGCACAGACCGGCCATGTGCTGATCGAAATCGAGGACGACGGTCCGGGCCTGGCCAAGACCGAAAACCTGTTCGTGCCCTTCTTCACCACCAAACCCGGCGGCAGCGGCGTCGGCCTGGTCCTGGCCCGCCAGATCGTCGAAAACCACAGCGGCAGCCTGAGCCTGCAGAACCGCGAAGACGCCCAAGGCTGCCTGGTACGCGTCACCCTGCCGCTGTAGGGCGACCTTGCGTCGCGACCGGCCTGCGCTACGCGACGAACCGGGATCCGTCTTAAATACGGGCCAAAGAGCAGGACGCGAAGGACGCGAAGGAAAAGCAGAAAGGAAAGCGGGCAAGAGTGGACTTGCCTGCTTTGCTGCCATTGAGTAGCCCCCATCGTAGGAGCGACCTTGCGTCGCGACCGTCAGCCAGACGGATGCGACGTAGCACCACAAGGAACGCCGAGCGAATCCCAACCAAGTTCGCTTCTGCTGTTCTTCGCGTTCTTTCTGCTTTTCCTTTGCGTCCTTCGCGTCCTGCTTCTGGCACCAACTCACAGCGGCTCGTGTTTGCCGCAGGGCGGTCGCGACGCAAGGTCGCTCCTACAGGAGATGAACGGGTCGCGACGCAAGGTCGCTCCTGCAGGAGATGAACGGGTCGCGACGCAAGGTCGCTCCTGCAGCAGATACGCGACCGCTGCTACGCCAGCAGCTGCGCCAGCAAGCCGGCCTGGCGCGGGGCCTGGATGCGCATGGACAGGCGCACGGCGCGGACGATCGCGGCCAGATCCGCCAGGGCCACGTCGAACTGGTCGTTGATGATCAGATAGTCGAACTCGGTGGCGTGCTGCATTTCGCCGCGGGCGTTGGCGATGCGCCGCGCGATCACTTCATCACTGTCCTGACCGCGCTTCTGCAGGCGCTCATGCAGCGCTGCGCGCGAGGGTGGCAGGATGAAGATCAGCACGCAGGCCGGAAAGCGCTCGCGTACCTGACGGGCGCCCTGCCAGTCGATCTCCAGAATCACGTCACGACCTCGGGCAAAGGCCAGATCCACCTGATCGCGGCCGGTGCCGTAGTGATTCCCATGAACCTCGGCATGCTCGAGCATGCGCCCGGCCTCGATCAGCTCCCGGAAGTGCTCGCGGCTGGTGAAATGGTAGTGCTCGCCATCGACCTCACCCGGCCGCGGCCCGCGCGTGGTGTGCGACACCGACAGCTGCAGACAGGCGTCATCGGCCACCAGAGCGCGCACCAGACTGGTCTTGCCCGCACCTGACGGTGCAGCAATGACAAACAAATTGCCGCTGGCGGCATTCATGACAGCATCTGCATGAGGCGGTGGCTCCCTGCCCGGCCCTGGTTCCGGCAACCCCCGAAGGCCGCCGTCATGGCCAGACTATCGCAGGGTTACCCTCAATCCCCGGAGTCTACGCGTTCAGACCCGGATCGGTCGCGCTGCCGGTGTGGCCTTCTTTCCCAGCCCGAACTTGGTCCGCGTCACTCCAGATTCTGCACCTGCTCGCGGATCTGCTCGATCAACACCTTCATGTCGACGGCGAGCTGGCTGGTGCGGGCATCGGTGGACTTGGAGCCGAAGGTGTTGGCCTCGCGGTGCAGCTCCTGGGTCAGGAAGTCCAGGCGGCGACCGACCGGCTCGCTGCGCTTGAGCGTGCGCGCCATTTCTTCCAGGTGCACGCCGAGGCGATCGAGTTCTTCGTCCACATCCATCTTCTGCAGCGCGAACACGATTTCCTGTTCGATGCGCTGCGGATCGACGCTGGCGGCAATCTCGGCCAGCTTGGCCATCAGCTTGTCGCGCAGTCCCTGGCGGATGATGGGCAGCATCTCGATGGCAGCTTCGCGCGCGGCGCCGAGGCCTGTGACCCGCTCGAGCATGATCTCGGCCAGACGCTTGCCCTCGCGCTCGCGCTGGGCTTCCAGCGCGTCCAGCGCCTGATCGGTGAGCTGGAGCACCTGGCCGCCGAGTTCTTCCAGATCGAACTCACCGGTGGCCACCAGACCCGGCCAGGACAGCAGATCGCTGGCATGACCGGCGTCCAGGCGTCCGTTGCGGCGAGTCAGTTCATCGACCAGACCGGTCAGCTGATCCAGCAGCGCGTGATTGATGGTCAGCGTGGTCGGGCGGCTGGGATCGCTGCGCAGCCGCGCCGACAGATCCAGCTTGCCGCGCGACAGCCGCTGGCCGATGCGCTCGCGCAAGGCCGGCTCCAGCGAGCGCAGCTCTTCCGGCAGCTTGGTCGACACTTCGAGAAAACGATGGTTCACCGTGCGCATTTCCAGGCGCAGGTGGCCGGCGGCGGTGGGGCCTTCGGCACTGCCGTAAGCGGTCATGCTGCGAGGCATGCGCGGCTCCATGGGTTGGGAATACGCACATGCTACGGGATTGGGGGCGTGGCGGGGCGCGGGACTCGGGACTCGGGACTCGGGACTCGGAACTCGGGACTCGGGACTCGGGACTCGGGACTCGGGACTCGGGAAAGGCTCACACACGGGCGTCATTGCGAGGAGCGCAGCGACGAAGCAATCCAGTGCTTCTGAGGATACCTATCTGGATTGCTTCGCTACGCTCGCAATGACGCCAGGGCGAGGAGTTCTCTGACGCCGTGCCAGGCGCCCTCCTGCCCTCCTGCCCTCCTGCCCTCCTGCCCTCCTGCCCTCCTGCCCTCCTGCCCTCCTGCCCTCCTGCCCTCCTGCCCTCGTGCAATCCTCCCCCCAACCTTCGGCACATGCGCTTCATGCTGGGAGGGCTACCCTTCGCGGCCTTTCTGGCGGGGAGGCTGTCGATGAAGTCCACGAAGTTGCTGTGTTGCCTGATGTTGGCGCTACAGTCGCCGCTGGTGCTGGCGGAGCCCATGGCCAAGGCCGAGATCGGCAGTTTTGGTGTCGACCTGTCGCATCGCGACGAGAGCGTCAAACCCGGCGATGACTTCGACCGCTACGCCAGCGGCAAGTGGCACGCCAGCCATGAGCTGAAAGACTACGAAACCCGCTACGGGGCCTTCACCACGCTCAGCGATCAAGCCGAGATCCAGGTGCGCGAGATCATCGAAGAGATGGCCAAGAGCGATGCAGCGGCCGGCAGCAACGAGCAGAAAATCCGCGATTTGTACAATAGTTACATGGATGTGGCAGCGCGCAACGCGGCCGGCATAGCACCGATCCGTCCGCTGCTGGATCAGATCGAAAGCATCGATTCGCGCCTGGCGCTGACCCAGGCCTTCGGGCGATCGAGCGTGGACGGCACGATCTCGCCGCTGGGCGGCGGCGTCGGCCTGGATCGCAAGAATCCGGATCGCTACCTGCTGAATGTGGGTGTCAGCGGCCTCGGTCTGCCGGACAAGGACTACTACTTCAACAAGGCCGAGCGTTTCGTCCAGATTCGCGCCGCCTACCTCAAGCACATCGAACGCATGCTGGGCTTTGTCGGCGTCGCCAACACGGCCGCCCGGGCCCAGGCCATTCTGGCGCTGGAGACCCGGCTCGCCAGCCAGATGTGGGATCGCGCGCAGATGCGTGATCGTGAGAAGACCTACAACCTGATGAGCTTTGCCGAGTTCGAGCAGCAGTACTCCGGCTATGACTGGGCCGCACACCTGCGTGCCGATGGCATCGAGCCGCCGGCCGAGGTCAATGTCTACACCCCGAGCGCCGTCAATCCGGTCATCGAGATTGTCAACGACACGCCGCTGGCGACCTGGATCGACTACCTGCGCTTCCATGCCATCGACAACCACGCGAGCCTGCTGAGCGAAGAGATCGACAACGCCAGTTTCGAATTCAACGGCAAGATGCTGTCGGGCCAACAGGCCCAGAAGGAACTGTGGAAGCGCGGCGTGGCCCTGGTGGGCGGCTCGCGCGGTTCTCAGGGGCTGGGTGATGCGGTCGGACAGATCTTTGTGGCCCGCCACTTCAAGCCCGAAGCCAAGCAGGCCATGGACGAGCTGGTCGAGAACCTGCGCCGGGCGCTGCGCCAGAACATCGAGCAGCTGGACTGGATGGGTGAGGCCACCAAGGAAGAGGCCTACAAGAAGCTGGCGAGCTTCCGCCCCAAGATCGGCTATCCGAGCCAATGGCGCGACTACAGCAAGCTCACGATCGTACCGGGTGATCTGCTGGCGAATGTGCGTGCGCTGCGGGCCTTCTACAACGACGACCAGAATGCGCGACTGGGCCGTGCCAGCGACAAGGACGAGTGGTTCATGACCCCGCAGACGGTCAACGCCTATTACAACTCCTCCTTCAACGAGATCGTGTTCCCGGCCGCCATCCTGCAGCCGCCCTTTTTCGACGTGAATGCCGATCCGGCGGTCAACTACGGCGCCATCGGCGCGGTCATCGGTCACGAAATGGGCCATGGTTTCGACGATCAGGGCTCCAAGTCGGACCACGCCGGCATCCAGCGCAACTGGTGGGATGAAGAGGATCGCGAACGCTTCGAGCAGCTCACCTCCGCGCTCGGCGCCCAGTACGACAGCTATTGCCCGCTGGAAGGCCATTGCGTCAACGGCCAGCTGACCATGGGCGAGAACATCGGCGATCTCGGCGGCGTGTCGATGGCCTACACCGCCTACAAGCTGTCGCTGAACGGCCAGGAAGCGCCGGTACTCGATGGTCTGACCGGCGATCAGCGCTTCTTCCTGTCCTGGGCCCAGGTGTGGAAGGCCAAATACCGCGACGAGGCCCTGGTCAACCAGCTGCAGGCTGACCCGCACTCGCCGCCGCGCTATCGCATCAACGGCCCGCTGCGCAATCTGAACGAGTGGTACCAGGCTTTCGACGTGCAGCCCGACGATGCGCTGTACCTGAAACCGGAAGAGCGCGTGCGGATCTGGTAGGCCCCGGCATGGCGTCGCGGTCGTAGGAGCGACCTTGCGTCGCGACCGGCCGCGACCATCGGAAATCGCGGCAAGCAGCATCCAGAAAAGCGGGACGCAGAGAACGCAGAGGAAAAGCAGAAAGGACGCGGAGAAAAACCAGAGAAAGCGCTGATTGAATCTCTCTCTGCGTTCTCCGCGTCTCTGCGTTCTCCGCGTTCAAGAATCGGCTCGCAGGGCGCAGCTGTCACGTAGACCCTTGGGGTCAACGTGACCCTTTGGTAGACCCCGGCGTCGCGGTCGTAGCAGCGACCTTGCGTCGCGACCGGCCCAGACCACCGGAAATCGCGGCAAGCGGCATCCAGAAAAGCGGGACGCAGAGAACGCAGAGGAAAAGCAGAAAGGACGCGGAGAAAGATCAGGGAAAGCGCTGAATGGACCTTCCTCTGCGCTCTCCGCGACTCTCTGCGTTCTCCGCGTTCAAGAACCGGCTCGCAGGGCGCAGCTGTCACGTACAACGTGACCTACCTCCTTCGATCGGAGAGCGATCGCGGGCGCAGCCCGCTCCCACAGGGGCAGCGCGCTCTTACCGACAACCGACAACCGACAACCAGCAACCACTCCGCCCCGGGCGGCTGTGCGCCCAGCGCCGGCCGCGCTATTCTCGGCGGCTTGGTTTTCGGCTGATCTGAACCCTGTGACTGTCCTCGCTGCGCCGCGCAAGGCTGCGCTGATCTTCATCTTCATCACGGTCACGCTGGACATTCTGGCCATCGGCCTGATCATTCCGGTGCTGCCACCGTTGATCGCGGGCTTTTTTCCGACCGCGGCCGAGGGCGCGGCGATGTATGGCTGGTTCGTGACGGTGTTTGCGCTGATGCAGTTTCTGGCCTCGCCGGTGCTCGGAGCCTTGTCTGACCGTTTCGGACGGCGCAAGGTGATCCTGCTGTCGAACCTGGGCCTGGGTCTGGATTACATCCTGATGGCGCTGGCACAGACGCTGCCGCTGCTGCTGCTGGGCCGGATCATCGGCGGAATCACCTCGGCCAGTGTGGCCACAGCCAATGCCTATATCGCCGACGTCACCCCGCCGGAGAAGCGCGCAGCCAGTTTCGGCATGCTCGGCGCCGCCTTTGGTCTGGGTTTCGTCATCGGTCCGGCCGCGGGTGGCCTGCTCGGCAGCATCGATCCACGTCTGCCCTTCTGGGTGGCGGCGGGCCTGAGCCTGAGCAATTTCCTGTACGGCCTGCTGGTGCTGCCCGAATCGCTGCCGGAGGGCCGTCATCACCGTTTCGAATGGCGCCGCGCCAATCCGGTCGGGGCGCTGATGTGGTTGTGGCGATTTCCGCAGGTCTTTGGGCTCGCCGGGGTCAGCTTTCTGTCGGTGGTGGCACACACCGTGTTCCCGGCCATCTTCGTGCTCTACGCCACCCATCGCTACGACTGGAGTGCCCGCGATATCGGCTTCACGCTGGCTTTCGTCGGCATCCTCAGCGCCATCGTCCAGGCCGGATTGGTGCGCCGCATCGTGCCCTGGCTGGGCGAGCGCCGGGCGCTGCTGGTGGGACTGGGTTTCGGCGCCGTCGGTTTTGTCGGCTACGGCTGGGCGCCCAGCGGCATCTGGTTGTGGACGGTGATGCCCTTGCTGTCGATGTGGGGCCTGGCCAATCCGGCTTTGCAGGCCTTGATGACGCGCCAGATCGATCCCACCGAGCAGGGCCGTTTGCAGGGCGCGCTGGGCAGCCTCGCCGCCATCGCCGGCATCATCGGTCCTTATGTGTTCGCCCATGTCTACGCTGCCGGCATCGACCCGGCGCGCAGCTACGAGCTGCCGGGCGCGGCCTTCTTTCTGGCCTCGCTGGTTCTGGTGGCGGCTACCGGCCTGGCCATTGTGGCCAGTCGCGCACCGGCTGCGCGGGTGGCCGATGCCTGAGTCCGCGTCAGAGAGCCCGCGCCAGCTGCTGCGCCGCGTCTTCGGATTCGACGAGTTCCGCGGCCTGCAGCAACAGATCATCGAACAGCTGATCGCTGGCGGCGACGCGCTGGTGCTGATGCCCACCGGCGGCGGCAAGTCGCTGTGCTACCAGATTCCGGCGCTGTTGCGGCCCGGCACCGGCATCGTGGTCTCGCCGCTGATCGCGCTGATGCAGGATCAGGTGGCGGCCATGACCCAGCTTGGCGTGCGCGCGGCCTTCCTCAATTCGACGCTGGATGCGGGCAGCGCCCTCGACATCGAGCGCCAGCTGGTCGAGGGCGAACTGGATCTGCTCTACGTGGCACCCGAGCGGCTGCTGTCGCCGCGCTTCCTGGGCCTGCTGGCACGCACCCGGATCGGGCTGTTCGCCATCGACGAAGCCCATTGCGTGTCGCAGTGGGGACACGATTTCCGCAAGGAATATCGCGAGCTCACCGTGCTGCACGAGCGCTGGCCGGAAGTGCCGCGGGTGGCGCTCACGGCCACCGCCGATGCGCCGACCCGCGCCGAAATCGTCGAGCGCCTGAACCTCGGCGAGGCGCGTCAGTTCGTCAGTTCCTTCGATCGCCCCAACATCCGCTATCGGGTCGAGGAAAAGCACGATCCGCGCAAGCAGCTGCTGGCTTTCCTGCGGGCGCGCCCGAATCAATCCGGCATCGTCTACGCCATGTCACGCAAGAAGGTCGACGAGACCGCCGAATTCCTGCGCACCCAGGGCATCCACGCACTGGCCTATCACGCCGGCATGGACAGCTCCACGCGGGCCGAGCATCAGACCCGTTTTCTGCGCGAGGACGGTGTGGTCATGGTCGCCACCATCGCCTTCGGCATGGGCATCGACAAACCGGATGTGCGCTTCGTGGCGCATCTGGATCTGCCCAAGTCGATGGAGGGCTATTACCAGGAGACCGGTCGCGCCGGCCGTGATGGCGATCCGGCCGAGGCCTGGATGGTCTACGGCCTCGGTGATGTGGTGCTGCTGCGGCAGATGATCGACGGTTCCGAAGCCGGCGAAGAGCGCAAGCGCCTGGAGCGCAGCAAGCTGGACGCGCTGCTGGGCTACTGCGAGAGCGTGCGCTGCCGCCGCCAGGCCTTGCTGGCCTATTTCGGCGAGGACTATGGGCGCGCCTGCGGCAACTGCGACAACTGTCTGGAACCGCCACAGACCTGGGATGCCACGGAGGCCGCGCAGAAGGCGCTGTCCTGCGTCTACCGCACCGGGCAGCGCTTTGGCGTCGGCCATCTGACCGATGTGCTGCACGGTAACGAAACCGAGCGCATGGTCGAACTGGGGCACCACCGCCTGCCGACCTTCGGCATCGGCGCCGATGTCAGCGAACGCCAGTGGAAGAGTGTGTTCCGGCAGCTGGTCGCCGGCGGCTATCTGGACGTCGAAGCCGGCAGCTACGGCTCGCTGCGCCTGAGCGAAGCAGCAAGGCCGCTGCTTCGCGGCGAGATCGAGCTCAACCTGCGGATCGAACGCGAACGCAAGCGGGCACCACGCACCAGGTTCTCGATCTCGGCGCACCCGGCCGACGATGCCCTGTTCGAACAGCTGCGCGATCTGCGCGCCAAGCTGGCGCGCGAACAGAATGTCCCCGCCTACGTGATCTTCCACGATGCCACCCTGCGCGCCATCGCCAACGAACGCCCGCAGAGCCTGAGCCAGCTCGGTGAAGTCCAGGGTGTGGGCGCCAGGAAACTGGAACGCTACGGCGACGCCGTGCTGGAGCTGGTGCTGGCCGCGGATTGAGCCGGGCCTCTGCCGCGGCGGCGCTTGCGCGCGCAGACGGCGCAGGCCGCAAGCAAGAGCTTCAACGCGGAGAACGCAGAGGGTCGCAGAGAACGCAGAGAGAAGCAGATCGGATCTGCATTCGCTCTTCTCTGCGTTCTCTGCGTTCCTCTGCGTTCTTTGCGTTCAATGCCTGACCACAGCTCACCGCGGTTTCCGGTCTTCGCCGATACACCGAAACGCCGCGGTCGCGACGCGAGGTCGCCCCGAGGCCGCTTGATCGCGGATGAATCCGCTCCCACAGGG
>JALHRS010000047.1 GCA_022841325.1 Lysobacterales bacterium
CAGCTCGCGATGCTGTTCGCGGCGATGCCTACGCTGGATCTGTGGTTCGACGCCGAAGCCGGGATGTTCCACTATGTCCAGCCCTTCTTGTCCAAGCTGGTCTGGAAAGGTGGCGCTGTTGGCGTCCGGCTGCGCCTGGAGCCGGCCAGCGATGTCGCGTCGCTCAAAGAGCTGGCGTGGGCCTACAACTCGGCGCGCCAACCGGTGAAGGGCATGAGCAGCGAGTCGCTGGCCTGGCCGATCGACCTGCTCGACTACTGGCTGCGCGAACCTAGGAAGCTGGGACAGGTCAGGCCGTACAGCCTTGATGCGGCCAACAATCCCATCCAGGGGATCAAGACCTACCAGACCCAGGCCCTCGCGGCCGGCGCGCAGCAGGCCGACCGCAAGCATCTGGCCAAGCTGATCCGCGTCGACTTCGTTGCCGCCCAGCGGGGCCTGGGCTCGGAAGAGGCCGACTCCAAGTCCACGTCGTTGTCACATCCCGTCGGCCTGTTCTCGAACCAGCTCCTGAAGTTCGCGCGCCAGCACCTCAACGTTACCGTCACCGGGCACGGGCAACGCGCCGACCTCATCCAAGCGGTCGCCAATGCACAGAAGGACCTGGACCAGAAGATCCACGATGCCTTGGCGTCCTCGGTGGCCGAGGTGAAGCTGCTCGGCTACCCCGGCCTTCACGATCCCCAGGAAATCCGGTTCAGGACGCGTATCCACACTGCCGACCTGCTCGACCACAGCACCGCCGTCCAGTACAGCATGAAAGGCGGGACCGGCGAAGACATGCTGCCGGAGTTCTCGATCGGACTGGGCTACCAAAACCTGCAGTCGCTGAGCTACCAGCTCGTGTCGTTCAAGACCGCACGAATGAACCCCGAGAAAGGTTCGCCGCCGCCGGTCCACCTCGTCATGATCGAGGAGCCTGAGGCCCATCTGCACGTCCAGGTGCAGCGCATTTTTCCGGACAAGGCGCACAAGCTCATCAGCCCGACCGACAAGGATGCCAGCGCGCTGCAAAGCCAGTTGCTGATCAGCACGCATTCCAGCCACCTCGCGCACGCAGAGGACTTTGACCGGCTGCGGTACGTGCGGCGGATCCCACCTTCGGCGACCCATCTGACGCCGAGCACCGAAGTCGTCGACCTGGGTGAGGTGTTCGGCGACGACGACGAGACGCGTCAATTCGCGGAACGCTACTTCCGCGTGCAGCACACCGATCTGCTTTTCGCTAACGCCGCCCTGTTTGTTGAAGGCGTCGCAGAGCGCATGCTCGTGCCGCTCTTCATGGAGCTGAAGTACGAGAAATTGAACAGCCGCTATGTCTCCTTCTTGGACATCGGCGGCAGCCACGCCCACCGGCTGAGGCCCCTGGTTGAGAAGCTCCGGATTCCCACCATCGTCATCACCGACCTCGATCCGACCGAGAAGAAGGTCGGCCCCAAAGGCAAGATACGCTGGATGGCCACGGCGAACGCAGGCCAGGCTGGCCTCAGGTGCGGCAACGCCACGCTGCGCGAATGGCATCCCAAGCTGCAAGACGTGGACGACTTCAAAGCGCCAACGCTCGCCCAGCTCATCTGGAACGGTGCCCAGGACTGCAAGGTGCGGTTCGCATGGCAGCTGCCGGTCTCCGAGGCGGGCAACCAATGGCCGACGACCTTCGAGGACTCGCTTATCCTAACCAACATCGATTGGTTCAAGGGGCTCAACAAGCTGGCTGAAGAGGCCGAGGCTGCCAGGGCCGGCGGCCAATACAAGTCCCAGGACACAGACAAGGAAAGGAAGGTCAAGCCACCTACCGGGGCACTGGCCGAAGCGGCCGAGGTCGTGGCAGGCGCTGCCACCGACGTGGACCTACTGAAGGCCCTGCACGCGCTGATGCGCGATTCGTTCAGCAAGGGCGATTTCGCAGCCAGCATCTTTGAGCGCGTCGCGGCCGGTGAGGACGTCACGTGCCCCAAGTACATCGCCGACGCCCTCACCTGGCTGCAGGATGAACTCGATCCCGCCGAAAGCGTCACGCCATGACCGGCGCCGTCGTCCATGAAGGCAACGACCGCGACGCCGGCGTCGTCGAGGAAATCTGCGGGTACCTGACAGAGCAGCCGCCGCGGAGCTTCTTCCTGTTCGCGGGAGCCGGCTCGGGCAAGACACGCACGCTGGTCGAAGTGCTGCGCCGGCTGACCGGCGTCGTGCCGCACGAGAGCGGCGGAAGGCTTGCCAACCGCCTGCGCCTCTATGGTCGATCGATCCGCGTCGTCACGTACACCAAGAACGCGGTCGCGGTCATCTGCGGCCGGCTGGGCATCAACGATCTGGTCGCCGTGTCGACGATTCACTCCTTTTGTTGGGAACTGATCGGCGGCTTTGACGACGACATCCGCGAGGCGCTGATCGCCGATAAGGTGGTACAGCTCGAAGAAGCCAAAACCAAGGCGACGGCCAAGGTTAGGGGCATCACTGATACGGACCGCAGGAAATTCGCTGAAATTGAAGCGGAGATTGAAGCCCTGAAGAGCGTGCCGACGTTCATCTACCACCCCGACAAGGACATCTACGGTGAAGGTGCCATGCAGCACGGCCAAGTGCTGGACGCCACGGCCTGGCTGCTCTCGAACCGGCCGACGCTGCGGACCATCCTGCAGGACCGCCACCCCATCATCCTGATCGACGAGTCCCAGGACACGATGAAGTCGGTGCTTGACGCGCTGATGAAGCTAGCGGACCCCTGGGGCAGCGGCCTTACGCTCGGACTCGTAGGGGATCACCGCCAGCGCATTTACATGGACGGTCATTCTGACTTGCCCGGCCTAGTGCCTCCCGGCTGGGCCAAGCCCGAGCTGAAGATGAACCATCGCAGCCAGCAGCGAATTGTTCATCTCATCAACAAGATCTGGGCGGCAAAGCTGGCGGGCCGTACACAGCCCGCCGCAGGCGTAGAACAACACCACCGCACCGAGAAGACAGGGGGCGCGGCGCGCTTGTTCATTGGAAATACATCCCTCTCGACGCCAGAAAAGCGCCAGAAGGAGGCCTGGGTTGCATCGCAGATGCAGCAGGCGGCCCAGAGCGATGCGTGGGCGACGTCGGCCGGCTATCAGTCGCTCGCGCTGGAGCACAAACTGGTTGCGGCGCGCGGCGACTTCTTGGATGTCTACACGGCGATGACGCTCATCGACCCGAACGCGGCCGCACCGTCCGGCAGGGGTGAGAACACGGGGCCTTCAGTCGCTCGGCTTGTGCTTCAGGATCTCGCGCAGCTCGCGGCCTGCGTGGCTGCGGACGGGTCCGTCAACGACTTCGCGGCCACAGAGGTGCTCAGACGGGCCGGCGGCCTTGATCAACTCCCGACTGACGCCGATCAGCGTATCGCGCGGACAGAGGAAATGCATCAGGCCCTCGCCGCGTTTGGCGCGACGTGCGTCAAACCAGACGCTACCGTCGCCGAGGTCGTCGCGCCCATCATCAAGGCGCGGGTGTTCAAGGTGGACGCTCGGCTGCTGCAGCAGTTTGCAGACCAGACCCCACCGCCCGCTGCGCCAATTCCGCGCAAGGAATCGGAGACAGACGAGGCACGACGGCGAAGGGGGTGGTGCGCTTTGTTCAAGGCGCCATGGGCCGAACTGGAGCGGTACCGGCGCTACCTGGCCGGCAACTCCGAGCTCGCCACGCACCAGGTGGTCAAGGGGTCGGAGTTCACGCACGTCATGGTGGTCATGGACGACGACCAGTCCGGCGGCAACCAAATCTCCTATGACAAGCTGTTTGGCGCGACCGAACTGGGAGAACGCGATCTGGACAACGTCCAGGCCGGGAAAGAGACAACCATCGACCGCAGCCTGCGACTGTTGTACGTCACCTGTAGCCGGGCCCGTGAATCGCTGGCGCTGGTCTTGTGGGCTAAAAACCCTACCGAAGCGCTTGAATTTGCGCGACACAAGAGTGGCTGGTTCGCCCATGGAGAAGTGTCCGAGATTCCATAGCCCCGACACGCAACAAAACTGGACACCCAACAAAACTGGACACCCAATTTGTAGGATTTTCCCTACGAACTTTGCCGTCTTTTTCCGACTGACATGAGCGCGGGCGAGGTCAATGATGTGGCCCATGACCTACGCCCGCTCCATCCTTTTACCGCCCGGTTCACCGGGTACTTTCCATTGCGTCTCGCGCTGCGTACGACGGGCTTCCTTGGTGGTGAGGATCGGCTGTCCGGCCGCTCCTTCAAGCACCGTTGGCAATAGGTAGAGGACCGCATTCACGAACCCGCCGCGATCTTCGGCGTGGCGGTCTTGGCCGATGCGGTGATGAGCCATCATGCAACGGTGATGGTTCAGACCCTGCCGGATGCGATGTCGGCTTGGTCGGCAGACGAGGTCGCAACGCGCGTAGCGCAGATTCTCAGCTTGGTCGGTAGCTGGAAGGTTTTCGCCCTGCGGAATTCACCGATTGCCGCGCATGGGGTACCGAAGATTGTTGTCGGGTCGCAACTTGGGCAGCGCGATCCGCTTCGCGGGGCCTGATGGCTCCTTGCCACTTTAAGGTGGGCGGGTTCTGCCCTGCTTGAGCTGTTCTTCTTCGCTGATTTAGGTAAAGAAATAGATAACCAACAAGATCGCGAGACAGAAGGGTAGTCGGCCGAGCAGCACGCGGATATTGCCGGACACGGGCAGCCGTCGGGTGAGCCGATCAGGGTCGATCGCAGAAATGGCGAGTATCCCTAACAGCACGCTGCCGACAGCGAGAGCGCCAAAGGCCATGATCGGCTCCTTGTTGGCACCCATCAGCACGATGAAGAAGCCCATGATTGCAAGCAGCACCGCGGCCAGCAAGCCCAGCACGCGAAGGGTGAAGTCCAGCCCCTTGATGACTTTGTCGAACGGCGTCGTCTTCTTTTGCGAAACCACTTGTTCGGCGTCGGTCATGGAGTGTTGGTCCCGGAATCGTGCAGGTCGAGCATAGCCAGATCCCATCGACTCAGGATGACCTGCGTGTGTCGCCGACCTGGGATCGCCGACTTGTAGTCGGCGCTGTGGCGTTGCGCATTTCCGTGGCCAGAAGCGCCGAGTGCAACTCGGCGATCCCAGCAAGTAGCCCGGGTAAGCGCCAGCGCACCCGGGGGCTTTGCGGCAGGACTTCCCGGGTGCGCCTTCGGCTTACCCGGGCTACTGCTGACTGACACGGTGCGATGGGCGGGTTCCGCCCTATCTGAGCTGAATGCCGTCGTTGTGGGCACGGCCGTGCCTCGCCCTTTGTGTGCAATTCTGCGCAGGCCGTGGACCGTTGTTCGGTCGACGAACACCCAAACTGTGCCGGGAACCCACATGACTCAGCTTTTGACGGTTCGCGCCTTGTCCAGAGTGCTGATTTCGCTGTTGCTGCTTTGCATGCTGGCAGCTTGCAAGAAGGAAGCGGTTGTTTCGCCCGGAGCTGGTGCACCGGAGGGTGTGGCCGGTATTTCATCGAAGGCAGGCGGATTCCTGGCTTACACGCACACGGTCGGCTTTGAGGTTGATCCGGACAGTATTGCCGGGCGAATCGCGGCGCTTCAGAGCGCGTGCAACGAGGAGCGCTTCGGGGCTTGCAGCGTGCTTTCGATGGAATCGACGTCGGGGCGCGCCGCGAGAGGCAGTATCGCCATGCGCGTGGTGCCTGCCGCGGTCGAAGCACTGGTCAAGCTCGGCGGCGAAGGAACCCAATTCTCCACGCGGCAGACCTCGGCGGAGGATCTGGCGGACGCAGTCGCCGATGTGAGCGACAGCCGGGATCTGCTGACGCGTCAGCGCGCGAAATTGCTGGAATTCAGCGAGCGCAAGGATCTTGCGGTGTCTGATCTCATCGCCCTGTCGGAGAACCTGGCCGCCATCGACTCACGCCTGCAATTGCTGGCGCAGGAGTCGGCACAACAGCGGCGGCGCATCGAGACCAATCACCTGACCCTCAATTTCGCCAGCAACCTGGAATGGGAGGACGAGTCGGACTTTTCCCTGTCCGGACTCTGGGACACCTTTGCATCGAACTTCGAATACGGCATCGACGGCGCGGCCGAATATGCCGGCTTCCTGCTACCCATCGTCGTGTTGTTCTTCCCGCTGGCCTTGCTGTGGCGCTGGGCATGGCGTTGGGCAACCCGGAGCACACGCGCGAAGGCTACCTAGATAAGTAGCACAAGAATGGACACCCAGAATCTTCTGCTGTGTCCGTCAGTGAAGCTGTTCGCTCGGGACTGGCCCGAGGTCTCGGCGCCCGGCATGTCGAACGCCCAGATTTCTGTATGTCCAGAGCTGTCGGTATGTCCAGAGCTGTCGGATGTCCAAACCTGTCCTCATCCAAACCTGTTCCCAGAGTCGGTCCTGCGTTTGGGGCGGTTCGACAAGAGTCCGACCGAAACAGGTGTCTTTAGACCCAAACTGGAGCCAGGTGCCCTCCGACTGGTCCGTGGCCCTTGTGTCCTGTCCGCTCCGTGAGGAAATGTGTCATCCATCCCCAGGAGCATCGAAATGTCCAGATCCTTGCTGCCCGTCGTCATGTTGCTGATCTCGCCCTTTGCCATGGCGGAAGACTGTCCATGGCTGGCGGACAGCCGCATCAACGAGGCATTTCCTGAGCAGGCACCCTGGACCATCATGGAAGGCGCGGCGGGCGCGGGGCGCTGCAAATGGCTGAGTGACGGCTCGCGTCCGTCGAGCCAGATCTCGCTGATCCAGATGATCAAGGGGTCGCCTGCGGAGGCCGAGAAATACGTCAAGACCGTGGCCGGGGGCATGACCAAGAGCTATCTGGTCAAGCCAGCGCCGGGCCTGGGCAAGGAAGGCGCCGCTGTTCGCCAGAATGAGGAACCTGACAGCAGGATGCTGACGCTCATCGGACACCAGGGCAAGGAAGTGGTCATGACCCAGATGAGCTTCCATGGCGGCGTGAGTAAAGAGCAGCAAGCCCAGGCCGAAAAGCTGACGTTGGAGATGTTTGGCCGCGACACCGGCGGCGGCCTGGTGTTGCCGAGCCGCTAGCCGGACGACGGCCTCCGCAAACTCCAGCTTGCGTCGGAAGAGGTGAGAGAAGAGCCGGATCGATCGAGACCAAGCCGAGTGATAACAACACAACAACCCTGGACACCCGATTTATCGGATTTTTCCCTGCGGCGCCGACATGACCGCCATCATTCTTTGCCATTCGCCTGCTATCGAAGTGCACGTGCAAACCCTATGCTGCTCGGGCGAATGGATCGCACAGGGGATAGCGCAATGAAGAAGATGTTGATGGCTGCCGCGCTTGCCGTGCTGTCGGGCTCGGCCTTTGCCGAGTATTCGTTCGAGGTGCACAACAACACCAGAAGCATGATCGTCGGCATCGAGGCTTCGGAAGACGGCGACAGCTGGGGCGATTTTGATATCGCGCGCGGAATACCGTCGGGCGCCAGGTCGACGCTGATCTGGGACTCCAGTACCGACGATGGCAACTGTGTCTGGACGTTCCGTGCCACCTTCGCGGACGGTTCGGTGTCCGCAGGAGTGGACTTCGATTTCTGCGAAGAAGGTCTGGTGCTCGAGTTCAACTGAGTACACCGCGCAAGTCGGATTCTCGGATAGAGCGGAACCCGCACGGCTTTATCGTGCGGATTCCACCGTCTACCGCGAATCGGGCAAGGCCGATTCGATGGCGTCGATCTTTCTCCGGGTCTCGGTGAGCGAAGTGTCCAAAGCAAATGCCCTTCTGAAATTCTCCAGCATGTAGCCCGGGTAAGCGCCAGCGCACCCGGGGGCTTTGCAGCAAGACTTCCCGGGTGCGCCTTCGGCTTACCCGGGCTACTGCCCGGTTCGTACTTGCGAGGCCAGAAGCGCCGAGTGCAACTCGGCGATCCCAGCAGCCATTCACGCGGCAGCCTGGGATCGCCGACTTGCAGTCGGCGCTTTCGCTCTACGCTCTTCGACTGCCAAGGCCCGAGGTGCGTACTCACGCGGGCTGGAATCCGCCATTGCGTCTGGGCCGCGAGCATCGGTGCCAGGTCGTGGGCGGGTTCCGCCCTCCTGTCGCGGCATGTGGCGTATACGGCTGACAGAACCTGCGGCCCTGCTCGGACAACGCCAGCTGACTACCGGTTGTTACATTGATTGAAGATCTGTGTGCAGGCCGGAGAGAATCGCCGCGCCGCATGTGCGGTTCGCCAATGGAACGACTCCATGAGTCTTGCTGCAAACGTCTTTCGTGTCCTGTTGTTGGGCTGCCTGATGCTGGGCGGCTGCGCGCATTACACCGTCGATCAACGTGCCGTGCTCAAACCCACGCCGGAGCCCGCGGATGCACGTCCGGTGGTGGAGCGACTGGCCGCGCTCGGGGTGAGTGGCGAAACCCGGAGCATCACGACCGACGACGGCGTGAAGCTGCATGCCGTGTGGATTCAGCGTGATCCGAGCTGGCCGACGGTGATCTATTTTGGCGGCAACATGACCATCGCCAGCAACAATGCCCTGTACCTGGCTCGCCAGTTTGGCGAATTGCCCTTCAACCTGCTGGCGGTCGACCATCGCGGCAGTGGTTTCTCCGAAGGCAAGCCCACGGTGGATCGGATCATGCAGGATGCCGTGGTGGCGTACGACTACGCCCGCCATACGCTCGGCGTCGCCCCTGAGCAGATCGTCCTCCATGGATTTTCGATGGGCAGCTTCATGGCTGGCTATGCTTCTTTGCATCGACCGATCGCAGGCCTGGTGCTGGAAGGCAGCGCCACCACCACCGAAGACTGGGTCAAGACCAGCATTCCCTGGTATTTCAAGCCCTTCGTGCGGATAGACGTGGCGCAAGACATGCGCGGTCGCGGCAACATGCAGGTCGTCGAGCAACAGAAGGCACCGCTGCTGCTGATGGTGGGCAGCGAAGACCGCCAGACCCGTGCCGTGCTGACCGAACGACTGGCCAAGGCCGCCCGCAGCCACGGTCACAAGGTTGAAGTTCTGGTGGTGAAGAACGCAGGACATGGCGATGTGCTCAGCCACGCCGAAGGACGCCAAACCTACGTCAGTTGGCTGCAGAGCCTGTCATCGCTTCAGGCCGCTGCCATTCCGGCCAGTTGAGCAACGATGGGCTCATGCGCCTCTTGCATGAGCCCATCACACGCGCGTCTCTTCAAGACAAGGCGTCACGAGACCCGCACGGCTGCTTCGTGCGGGTTCCACCGATCGCCGCACAGGGGTGGCGAAAATGGTCGTCGAGTCGCGGGTTGGAGAAGCGCCGAGTACAACTCGGCGATCCCGGGGGCGATCCCGACGGCGACCTGGGATCGCCGACTTGCAGTCGGCGCCCTTGCTGTTCGGACGCCCACGGCCCGAAGAGCCGGATACCTGCCGCGTCGTGCACAATATCCGGCTCGAAATCGGCAGCCCGCGCGCAGCATGAATCTGGACAGGGAAACTGCCGTGACGATGGCGCCGGAGGCCGCAGCCGCTTCGCTCGCCACTGAAGCCGAAGAGATTCTGAGCAAGGCCCGGGAACTCGAAGGCAGCCTGCACCTGGCTGGTGTCCGTGACGACTATCGCGCCCGGATCGAACGCGGCATTACCCTCGCTACGCTGGCGCTCGATGGTGTCAATGACGACCACACGCGGATCCAGCTTCGGAAGAGCCTGGTGCTGGCCCATGCTGCACGGGCCGAAGACGCCCGCTACGGCGCCGGGCAACTCTCGCGTAGCGCCCAGCGCGCGCCTACCCGGGAAGATTGCGAAGACGGCTGGGCCAAGGTGCGAAGCATCGTCGGGAATGCCCACACCTCGTCCCTGGAAGCTCGACGGCACGCCGACATCCTGGGCGACTATCGCTCACGGCAGCTTGCGGCTCGAGCCGAGCGCGCGGCCGCATCCGCCCAACGTACGCTGGATGAGAGAAACCAGGCCTATACCTTCTTCACCGATCCAGGCTTTTCCTTTGGCGAGGGCTGGTATCTGGCAGCCGCCTCGCTGCTGGTCGGCGTGTCCATCCAGATCAAGCCCGACACGCGGCAGGAAGCCCAGGCGCGGCGCTTTCTGCATGACGCCGGCCTGGACAGCGCCCTCGTTCCCTATCGCTCGCGCCCGGCCAACCCCAAGCACCTGACCGACCTCATCGCGCGCTCGTTTCGAGCCGATCCGGCTGGCGCCCAGGAATTGTTGAGAGCGGCGTTTCTCGGATGCGAGCCGCCATCGTCGACGCTGGTCGAGTGGGTGGCCCGGCGGCTAGGCCATGACCCGAACAAGAAGGTGCTGCTCTGGGTGCGCATCAGTGATCACGACGCGCACCGCAACACCGATTTCGAAGAACTGCAGCAGATTTACCACCGGGCCCTCAGCGCGGGACTCACGCCCGTCTTCTTTGGCGACGCCATTGATGCCTGCATGCAGATCGATGCAGGAATCGACCTCAGCCTGTGCTGGAAAGAGCCGATCTTCCAGGGCGTCGACATGCGCCGCACTCAACTTCAGCTGTTCGAGGAGCTGTGCCAGCGCCACGGGCTGGCGGGCCAGATCGGCGTCACCACCGCGGGCATGGACGGACCCGCCCTGCTGGGTTTGCCAACGGCCTATCTCACTGCCGCGCCGAATGTGCGTCTGGGCAAATGGGTGGGAGCCGTTCCCGGATACCGGGAGATCGAGCGGGAGCCGGGATACCTGGAGAGGCTGGCATCGGTTCTTGAGGAATGGTCCACTCAACCCGTGTAGGGTGGAGTCTCGCGCAGCGCGGTAGCCCATTCAGCTGCATCGTGCGGATTCCGCCGATGGCAGAGCACTGCCGGGCGGCGGATGCAGCGACGAACCGGGATCGCCGACTTGCAGTCGGCGCTGTGGCTGTTCCCACTTCCGGTGCCAGAAGCGCCGAGTACAACTCGGCGATCCCGGCAGTGGCCTGCGCGCCCTCCCGGGATCGACGGCTCAGCGTCGCGGCTGCGGTAAATACTCGCTGGCGTAAGCTGCGTGGATGAATCCTGCGATCCGGCGTGTCCGATCCCGTTTGACGGCAACGCTGAGGTTGGCCGTGCTATGTGGCGCGATGCTTGTCGTTGGTTTGGGCGGCGCGGCTGAAGCCACGAACGGGTCCTCGGCAGAGCGTTTACTGCCTGATGACATCCTGCCAGTGCCACCCGAGGTGCTGTCGAATGACCGCGACAGCGTCGGCTCGATCAACGGCGAGAAGATCCGGGTGCTGGTCTGGAACGTGCAGAAGGGCAGCAGCGATCAATGGATCGACGACCTGCGTGCGATGGCCGTCGACAGCGACCTGGTGTTGTTGCAGGAAGCCCGGCTGCACCCCGGATTCGCCGCCGGACTCAGCGACATGCTGCGCTGGGACATGGTCAAGGCCTGGCAGCTGGCAGGCGTGCCTACCGGCGTGATGACGGCCTCGAATGCCACGCCGCTGAGCGTGCGTGCGCTGGAGAAGCGCGAACCGCTGCTGCGCACGGACAAGAGTGCGCTGCTGACCGAATACCGGCTGGCCGGCTCCGAGCTGACCTTGCTGGTGGCCAATGTGCATGCGATCAACTTCACCGCCGACACCGGTGCCTTCCGCCTGCAGCTGACCGCGATCGCGGAATTGGTGAACGAACACGAAGGGCCGGTGATCTTCTCCGGCGACTTCAACACCTGGCGCCATGCCAGACGGGTCATCGTCAACGAGATCGCGAAATCGCTGGGCTTGCGCGAGGTCCGTTTCCGCGGCCCGCGCAAGCAGTTCGGCAGCTACGCTCTGGACCGCATGTATTACCGCCAGCTGGACCTGCTGACCTCGACGGTACCGTCGCTGGACTCGTCCGACCACAATCCGCTGCGGGTCGTTTTCCGCAATCCGGGGCGTGCAGATCGCCGCGATGGGCGCAATCCTTGTTCCATCAATCCGGATCAAAGCCATGCGATCTCAATCCACCGGAAGCGAGATGATCCTGCCGCGCTGCTGTCCAGCCCTGCTCGCGCTCTGCGCCCTGCTCTGCTGCGCCTGCACGCAGGAGGCCGCTCCACCCCCTGCGTCAGCGCCGCCATCGGCCGTGATCGCCACACCCACAGTGCAGCCCGTGACCATTACGCCGCCGATCCCGGTCGCGCCTGCGCCTATGGCTGCCCACCTGCTCGGCTGGTGGCATCGGCCTGAGGCACTGGCCAGCCTCGGCTTGACCGCAGCCGAGGGCGCCGCCATGGCTACGGAACTGGACCAGCGCGAGCAGGCCTACCAGACCGCACAGCGGCAACTGCCCACAGTCAGGCAAACGCAGATGCAGATGCTGCAGGACCGCAAAGTCCCTGGCGCCGACATTCGCCGTTTCAATCAGCGCAATCTGCAGTGGTTGCTGACCTCCATGGCCGATCAGAACCTCGCCGCCCGCCTCTGGGTGCGCGAACACCTGAGTGCCGAGCAACTCGAACGCGTCCTCGAGCATTCACCCCGATTCTTCGGCAGACCGTGGTTTCGCGCGGTTGAGGATTCCTTGCCTGCCGCTGACGATTGAGCGGGACGCTTAGGCCTTCCGGGATCGCCGAGGCAGAAGCGCCGAGTACAACTCGGCGATCCCAGCGGTTTTTCCGGCGGCCTCCCGGGATCGCCGACTTGCAGTCGGCCTGTAGCTTTTCGCACTTCCGGGGCAGGTAGCGCTGATCGCAACTCGGCCTTTTCGGAGGGACGCGCGCCTGCGCGGCCGCTCTTGATCTTCGTACACGACAAAGCGGCGCCGCAGCGCGGCGCCCTCCCGCGATCCCGGCGCCGGTCTGGACGACCCGGGCACAGGGCTGACACAATGTGGATGAGTGCTGACATCACAGACTGCAGCATCTGCTTCTGGCAATGTCGGCCTCGTCTCGACGGCCAGGAAACTGTTGGGGGGTTCAGGATGCGCACGCTGACGATGACCTTCATGCTTGCGGCACTGGGAATGCCGCTGCTTGCTGCGGCGGAAGCCGAGCTGAGTGCCGATGAGCTGACGCGGGCCCGCGATACGGCGATCGGTGCCTCGGTAACTTTCGAACGCCTGCCACAGGGCGGCGATCACGAGGGCTCGGTGCGCATGAAACGCATCGACGTCTACGCGCCAGGCGCACGCATCCTGATGCCGCAGGGTGAGGGCTACCAGGAACTGCCGCGTAGCGACTGGCTGCACTTCGTGGCCGACAAGCGCGTCGAGGGCGCGCCGCGACTGGGCCTGTCGATCTCCGCCGACGGCCGCAGCGCCCGGGGCATCCTCTTCGATGCCAATGGCCGCACCCAGACGGTCAAGGGCAGCCGCTTCGGCAACGGCCTGCGCTTTGAACTGCGCGATGCCAAGGAAGACGAAAACGGTGCTCCCACTGAATTCACCTGCGGCAACTCCGACGCCAACTGGAAGTCACTGGTCGCCCCGGCCGAGAAACTCGCCGCGCCGGGCGCAAAGATCTCCGAGGCCATCAACCTGGCCTCGCGCTCAGCGGTGGTCGCCGTCGACACCGACAATGAACTGCTGCTGCAGAAGTTCAGCAACAACACCACCAGCGCCACCAATTACCTGGCCCAGCTGTTCACCGGCCTGAATGTCATCTACGAGCGCGATCTGGATCTCACCCTGACCCAGGGCACGACGATCCTGCGCGTATCGACCACGCCCGACCCCTACTCGGCCTCGACCACCAGCGCGCAGCTCACTGAATTCGGCAACTTCTGGCAGAACAACCAGAGCGGCGTCAGTCGCGCCTTCGCCATGCTGATCTCCGGCAAATCCAGCAGCAACTTCAGCTCGGCCGGCATCGCCTGGGTACTCGGTAACACCAATTACTGCCAGAGCACCAACGGCAGTCTTGGTGGCCACTACAGCGTCTCCCAGGTGTTCAAGTTCAACGGCGCCACCGCCGCCGACGATCTGCTGGTCGTCGCCCACGAGCTCGGTCACAACTTCGGCGCCCAGCACGCCCATTGTTCCAACATCACCACCGGCGCCGGTCCGACCGCCACCAACACCATCGACCAGTGCTTTGTCGAGGGCGGCGGTTGCTACAGCGGCCCGATCTCCTGTCCGGCGCCAAGTACGGTCAACGGCGTCACCGGCGTGCGTGGCACGCTGATGAGCTATTGCCATCTGAGCGGCATCGGCGGCTGTGATTCCAGCGAGGTTTTTGCCAATGGCCACCGCACGCTGCTCAACCCACGGGTGGCCGCCAATGTCACCGCGGGCTGTTTCACCGCAGTGGGTGGCAACAACATCTTTGCCAACGGCTTCGAATAGCCTCTCATGAGCGTCCACCCGGATGAGCCCGGGTGGACGTTGCAGGCCACCGGCATCGGCCTGAAACTGCCTACGGGCCATGAATCGCGTCGCGCTGGCGTAGGCCGGGTCCTTCGCGTCGATCGGCCTTGATCAAGCCCCAATCCGCACATGCGAGGCGCCCGGCGCCTTCCGGTCCTCAGAGCCGCGGCCGCCGACGCGAAGACCCCCCAAGGCACGTTAGCCAAGCCCACGCGCGCCGGAGCCGCGCTACCGCCGCAGCACTTTCGCAGCCTGCCTCACGAACAACAACCAACCCATGAATCATCGGAACGGACGTAGGCCGTGGGTGCCGCGCAGCGGCACACCGGGCTACCGGCGGCTACAGCCAGTCCTTCAGCCGGTACCACATCATCGCCAGCACCAGGGCCGGGGTTCGGAACAGATGGCCACCGGGAAAGGCGTGATGCTTGATGCGCTGATAGATGTCGAGTCGGGCGGCCTGGCCGTCGATGGCTTCGGCAATCACACGGCCGGCAAGGCCGGTGGCGGCGATGCCGTGGCCGGAGAAGCCCTGGGCGAAATACAGACTGTTGCCGATCCGACCCCAGTGCGGGGCGCGGCTCATGGTGATGTCGAGGTAGCCACCCCAGACATAGTCGATGGCCACATCGGCCAATTGCGGGAACACCCCGACCATGCGCTGGCGCATGCGTGAGCGCAGCCCCGGCGGATCGAGCGAGGAGTAGCTGCAACGGCCGCCAAAGAGCATGCGTTGATCGGAACTCAGCCGGAAATAATCGAGCACGAAGTTGATGTCGGCCACGGCCATGTTGTTGCGGATCAGCGCCTGCGCGCGTTCGGCACCCAATGGCGCGCTGGCGCAGATGTAGGTACCGACCGGCATGTAGCGGGTCTCCAGCTGCGGCAGCAGGTGCCTGAGCCAGGCATTGCCCATGACCACGCCAAACTTGCCGCGGGCCTGCCCCTGGGCGGTGCGGAACACGATCTGCTGGCCCTGCTCGATGCCGATCACGCGACTGCCTTCGAAGATCCGTACCCTACCCTTCGGAATCGTCGAGTTGCCCGCGCCGATCGCCGCCTGTGCCAGGCCCAGTGTGTAGTTCAGCGGATGCAGATGACCGCTGCGCGGATCGTACAGCAGCGCGCGATAGCGCTCGGTAGCCAGCTCCTGTTGCAGGCGGGCCTGATTCCAGAGTTCGGTGCCGGCATAACCCCAGCGCTCCTGCAGATCGTCCTGCCATTGCTTGAGTTCGTCGACATGACTGGGCTTGATGGCGGCATGGGCATGGCCCGGCGTCCAGTCGCATTCGATACCGTAGCGACCGATGCGCTCGGCGATCATGTCGACGCCTTCAACGGACCAGTCGAACAGCTTGCGGGCATCGGCATAGCCCAGCTGCGCCTCGATCTTCGAGATATCGCAGCCATAGCCAAAGATCGCCTGCCCGCCACTGCGCCCGGATGCCCCCCAGCCCACCCGCTCAGCCTCCAGCACCATCACCGAATAGCCGCGCTCAGCCAGCTCCAGCGCCGTCGACAACCCGGCAATACCCGCACCCAGCACCACGACATCGGCGCTGTGCTCGCCCTGCAGCAGCGGATGATCCGGCGCGGCGTTGGCGGTGGCGGCGTACCAGGAGGGGATGTGGGTGGGGACGGCCATGACTGGTCAGCCCCGCGCCGGGACCGGGGACCCGGGACCCGGGACCCGAAGAAGCGCAGCGCGCTTGACTACCCGCATTTGCATGCACGACTCGAACTCGATCTGCACCACCAGCGACTCCTCAAACACAAGCAAACATGCCGCGCTCGCCAGGGTCAGCGCCCCGGGTCCCGCGGTCCCGGGTCCCGGCCACTCTAGACCTGCCGCAAATACCAGCTGTACTCCAGCGTGGTCACCTCGGTGTAGAAGCTGCGTAGTTCCTTCAGTTTCTGCTGGCCGTAGATGAAGCGGAAATCGTTGCCGAAGTTCCGGGCGATGAACTCGCTGTGCTGGAAATCGCGGATGGTTTCACGCCAGTACAGGGTGCGGGCTTCGGTCTGTTCGTAGGCGTTGCCGACGATCGGCGGACCGGGGTCGGCCTTCTGCTCGATGCCGTGGAGCATGCCGGCCAGCACCGCGGCGGTGACCAGATAGGGATTGGCGTCGGCACCGGCGATGCGGTGTTCGATGCGGGCGTTGGCGGCGTCGCTGTGGGGGATGCGCATGGCCACCGTGCGGTTGTTGAAACCCCAGCAGTCGTTGAGCGGCACGAAGGCGTTGAGCACGAAGCGGCGATAGCTGTTGGCGTGCGGAGCAAATATCAGCATGCAGTCGCTGGAACTCTGCTGCAGACCGCCGATGGCATTCAGCATCAACGGCGAGGGCGCTTGCGGTGTGCCGGCGAAGACATTGCGGCCATCGCGATCCAGCAGGCTCACATGGATATGCATGCCGCTGCCGGCCTGATCCACAAAGGGCTTGGCCATGAAGCTGGCCAGCATCTGCTGCTGCCCGGCGACCGCCTTGATGGCGCGCTTGAGGTAGATGGCGTCGTCGCAGGCCTGCAGCGCGTCGGCACGGTGCTTGAGGTTGATCTCGAACTGACCCGGCGCGTATTCGGCCACGGCGGTATCAGCGGGAATCAACTGCGCACGGCAGATGTCGGCCAGGCGGTCGGTGAAGGGCTGATAGTCATTCAGATCCTCCATGTAATAGACCTGCGTGGTGTGATTGCGCGCGCCGGTGGCCGGGTTGATCGAGGTCTGCGGACGGCCGTCGACCGTGAGCTGCGCATCGAGCAGGTAGAACTCCAGTTCCACCGCCACCACCGGCGTCAGACCCAGGGCCGTGTAGCGATCGAGCACCTTCTTCAGTACTTCGCGCGGGTTGGCACTGAACACCCCGCCGGCGGCATCTTCCATGCTCAGCAGCAGCTGCGCCATCGGCTTCTGCTGCCAGGGGACGGGCCGCAGACTGCCCGGCACCGGTCTGCAGATGCGGTCTTCATCGCCAATGGCATAACCCAGATTGGTCTCTTCGACGGTGTTGCCGGTGATGTCGGTGGCGATCAGCGACATCGGCAGGCACACGCCGCTCTCGTAGATCTTTGCCAGCGCATCCCGGGTAACGCGCTTGCCGCGCAGCAGACCGTTCAGGTCAGGCAGGATCAGATCGATCATTTCGCAGCCACCAATCTGCTGCAGCACAGCGGCATCGGCCGCCGGCAAGGAGCTTTCGCGCATGATCGACTCGGGTCGGGAACTGGATCGGATAGTAGCAAAGGGTCGGCGGCGGGAGCACGGGGGCACGGGGCACGGGGCACGGGGCACGGGGCACGGGAAAGGCTACGGGCCTGCGGGCTTCTGTAGGTCCAGACTTGTCTGGACGCTCTTGGCCAGGTGCTGGAGAAGCGTCCAGACAAGTCTGGACCTGCAAGAGCGTTGACCCGAGCCTCATCGCGAGCCACCCCTGACGGCCCGACAATACCCAGGCGCCATCCACAACCCTTCTGGATCGGAGCGACTTTGAGGAGGGACGCGCGCCTGCGCGGCCGCTGTTGATCGTGAGGCGAGGCAAGGCGGCGCCGCAGCGCGGGCCCTCCACAGCAGCAGCAACTCGATGTCACGTAGTCCGCTGACGCGGACAACATGACCTACGACGGCGGGTTCATGGCCCATGGGCAGTGTCGGGCCGACACACGCGGCTCGCAGTGACGCCAGCGGGCGAGGCTCACCCGTGCCCCGTGCCCGCTTCCCCACGCCCCGTTGAAAAAATGCAGCCGCGCAGGTACCGTTGCCTACTCCCATCCGCGGGTGTCTATGCGTCCAGTACCGCTCATTGGCGTACCTTCCGATCGCAGGCAGATCGGGCCGCATCCATTCCAGGCGGTGGGCGAAAAATATCTGCGGGCCATCATCGACAGCGGCGTCGGACTGCCGCTGATGATTCCCTCGATGGATCCGGCGCTGGACATCGATTCGGTACTCGGCGCCTTCGACGGCATTCTGCTGACCGGCTCGCCCAGCAACATCGAGCCCCACCACTACAGTGGCGAAGCCAGCTACGAGGGCAATCTGCACGATCCCGCGCGTGACCTGATCACGCTGCCGCTGGTGCGCGCTGCGGTGGCCCGCAAGATCCCGGTGCTGGCTGTCTGCCGTGGCTTTCAGGAGGTCAATGTGGCCTTCGGCGGCAGTCTGTGGCAGAAGGTGCACGAAGCCAGCGGCTTCAACGATCACCGCGAGGACAAGGAGCAGTCACTGGAGGTCCAGTACGGCTTCGCCCACGATCTGGCATTGACGCCGGGCGGCTTGCTGGCCGGCATCGCCGGCTCTGACACCGTGCGGGTGAATTCGCTCCACGGTCAGGGCATACGCCAACTGGGCGAGGGGCTGCTGGTGGAGGCCACGGCGCCTGACGGACTGATCGAAGCAGTGCGGCTCGACTCGGAAGAGTCCTTCCTGCTGGCCGTGCAATGGCATCCCGAATGGCGGGTGCTGGAAAATCCCTTCTACCTCGGAATCTTCCGGGCATTCGCTGGCGCCGTGCATGCGCGGGCGCAATCGAGAATCTGACCATGTCGCGCAAGTCCAGCAACAAACGCCAGAACATCGCCGCCGAGCAGGAAAGCACGCTGAAACAGTGGCTGAAGCAGCGCCGCATTACCGAGGTGGAATGCCTGGTGCCGGATCTCACCGGCAATGCCCGTGGCAAGATCATCCCGGCGGCCAAGTTTTCGCATGACTACGGCACGCGACTGCCCGAGGGCATCTTCGCGACCACGGTCACCGGCGATTATCCCGACGAATACGATCAGCTGATCAGCCCCTCCGATTCGGACATGTATCTGCGCCCCG
Source organism: Lysobacterales bacterium (assembly GCA_022841325.1). Lineage (GTDB taxonomy): Bacteria > Pseudomonadota > Gammaproteobacteria > Xanthomonadales > SZUA-5 > JADKFD01. The sequence goes on from JALHRS010000047.1 coordinate 19,046, forward strand.
ATCCGGAAACCGTGCGCATGGTGCCCTGGGCCAGCGATCCCACGGCGCAGGTGATCCACGATTGCTACACCCGCGAGGGCCGTCCGCACGATCTGGCGCCGCGTAATGTGCTGCGCCGGGTGCTGGCCCTGTATGACGGTCTGGGCCTGCGCCCGGTGGTCGCGCCCGAGGTTGAGTTCTTCCTCGTGCAGAAGAACACCGACCCCGACTTTCCGCTGCAACCACCGGCGGGACGCTCGGGTCGGCCCGAAACCGCACGGCAGTCGTATTCCATCGATGCGGTCAATGAATTCGACCCCATCCTGGATCTGATGTACGACTATGCCGAGACCATGGAACTGGACGTCGATACCCTGATCCACGAATCGGGCGCGGGCCAGCTGGAAGTCAATTTCCAGCACGCCGACGCGCTGACGCGGGCCGATCAGGTGTTCCTGTTCAAGCGCAGCATGCGCGAGGCCGCGATGCGCCATGGCATCTATGCCACCTTCCTCGCCAAGCCGATGGAGAATGAGCCCGGCAGCGCCATGCACATCCACCAGAGCCTGCTCGACATCAAGACCGGCGAAAACCTGTTCGCTGGCGACGAAACCGGGCAGCAGAGCGAGATGTTCATGCACTACCTCGGTGGGCTGCAGAAATATGTGCCCACGGCGATGGCTTTTTTTGCGCCCAACGTCAATTCCTATCGACGCCTGGTGTTGGGCGGAGTGGCGCCGATCAATGTGCAATGGGGCTACGACAACCGCACCTGTGGTTTGCGAGTGCCGATGGACACGCTGGAGAACACCCGCGTCGAGAGCCGCTTTGCCGGCTCCGATGCCAACCCCTATCTGGCCATGGCGGCCACGCTGGCCTGCGGCTACCTCGGCATCATCGAGAAGCTGCAACCCACCGAGCCGCTGACTGGCAGCGCCCAGGACAAGGGCTTCGGCCTGCCGCGCTCGCTGGAAGAAGCACTCGAATCGCTGCGCGGCTGCAAGACCCTGCGCGGACTGCTCGGCGACCGCTTCGTGGCCTGCTACACCGCTGTCAAGAGCAAGGAATACGAGACCTATCTGCGGGTGATCAGCTCGTGGGAGCGGGAGTTTCTGTTGTTGACGGTTTGACGGCGGGAGGGCTGCGCGTGTCGGGTGGATTGAAAGCAAGGGCGGGGCTGGGGACTGGGAGCTGGGGCGCGCTGCGGATGACCCGCGCAAGCACCACGCTTGATCCGCCGGCACGCGTTGCCACACGGCTTCATCCGCGCGCCCGAGCCCCCAGCCCCAACCCCGCTTTTGAACGCACTCTTGGCATTCGACCTCCGGAGCCCCAATGAACCACCCCGACACCCGCACCCTGCAGCAACTGGACGCTGCCTACCACCTGCATCCCTTCAACGACAACGCGGCGCTGGCGCAGAAGGGCACGCGCATCCTCACCCGCGGCGAGGGTGCCTATGTCTGGGATGCCGAGGGCAACAAGCTGCTCGACGGCTTTGCCGGGCTGTGGTGCGTCAACATTGGCTACGGGCGCGCCGAGATGGGGGCCGCCGCCGCCCGTCAGATGACCGAGCTGGCCTACTACAACAGCTTCTTCCAGTGCACCACCGAACCCACGGTGCGGCTCTCGGCCAAGCTCGCGGAACTCTCGCCCTACGATCTGAATCATGCCTTCTTCGCCAACTCGGGCTCGGAGGCCAACGACACCATACTGCGCATGGTGCGGCACTTCTGGGCGGTGCAGGATCAGCCGCAGAAGAACATCTTCATCGGCCGCTACAACGGCTACCACGGCTCGACGGTCGGCGGTGCCAGCCTGGGTGGTTTCAAGGGCATGCACGATCAGGGCGGGTTGCCGATCGCGAACATCCACCACATCGACCCGCCCTTCTGGTTCATCGATGGCGGCGATCTGTCGCCTGAGGAATATGGCCTCGTGGCCGCACGTCGCCTGGAAGCCAAGATTCTCGAACTCGGTCCGGAACGCGTGGCGGCATTCATCGGCGAACCGATCATGGGCGCCATCGGCGTCTACATTCCGCCGATGAGCTACTGGCCGGAGATCGAGCGCATCTGCCGCAAGTACGATGTGCTGCTGGTGGCCGACGAGGTGATCTGCGGATTCGGCCGCACCGGCGAATGGTTCGGCTCGCAGTACTTCAACTTCCGCCCGGACATCATGACCATCGCCAAGGGTCTGACCAGCGGCTACATCCCGCTCGGCGCCTCGATGTTCAACGACCGCATCGCCAAGGTGCTCGCCGAGAAAGGCGGTGAACTGAATCATGGTTACACCTATTCCGGGCATCCGGTCTGCTGCGCCGTGGCCCTGGAGAACATCCGCATCCTGCAGGAAGAGCGCATCGTCGATACCTGCAAGGCCGATACCGGCCCCTATCTGCAGCAGCGCTGGATGGAACTGGGCGCGCATCCGCTGGTGGGCGAAGCGCGCATCGCCGGCATGGTCGGCGCGCTCGAACTGGTGCCGAACAAACCCGAGCGCAAGAATTTTGCCGAGCGCGGCAAGGTCGGCAGCCGCTGCCGCGACATCGCCCTCAAGAACGGTTTGATCCTGCGCGCCACCAACGACACCATGCTGCTGTCGCCGCCGCTGATCATCTCCCGCGCGCAGGTCGACGAACTGGTCGAGAAGGCCTGGAAGTCGCTGGACATGACTGCAAAGGAACTGGGGATTACTTGCTGATGCGGGTTCAGGGGCCAATTGACAAGCCGCGGCTTCAGTGGGAAAAACGACCGGTCACGATGCATTTGCACCACAAGCACAAGCTCACGCTAAAGGAGAACACCCTGATGAAACTCCGTATTGCTTTGTTGGCGCTGGCAATTGCCAGCCTTGTTGCCTGCGGCAAGGATGAAGCACCCCCGGCCACCACCGCAGCCGCGCCCGCGGCGCCCAAGGCCGAGGACAAGGTGCTGAACGTGCTCAACTGGTCTGACTACATTGCCGAGGACACCATCGCCAATTTCCAGAAGGAGACCGGCATCAAGGTCACCTACGATGTGTTCGACAGCAACGAGGTACTCGAAGCCAAGCTGATGACCGGCAACTCCGGCTACGACGTGGTGGTGCCCTCGCTGACCTTCCTGGCCCGCCAGATCCAGGCCGGCGTGTTCATGAATCTGGACAAGAGCAAGCTGCCGAACCTCGTGAACATGGATCCGAAGATCCAGAAGATGATTGCCCAGAATGACCCGGACAACGCCCATGCGGTCAACTATCTGTGGGGCACCACCGGCATCGCCTACAACGAGGACAAGGTCAAGGAGCGCCTCGGTGACAATGCGCCGGTCGATGACTGGAAGATGATCTTCGATCCCGAATACATTTCGAAGATGACTGATTGCGGCGTCTATATCCTGGACACGCCGTCGGAGATCCTGCCGATTGCGCTGCTCTATCTGGGTGAAGAGCCGAACAGCTTCGACCCGGCCGTGATCCAGAAAGGTGTGGATCTGATGCTGAAGATCCGCCCCTACATCACCCAGTTCCATTCCTCGCAGGTGATTGATGCGATGGCCAACGGCGATGCCTGCCTCGCCATCGCCTGGTCGGGCGACATCATCCAGGCCGCCGATCGCGCCGAGGAAGCCGGCAAGGGTGTGAAAGTGGGGTACAGCATTCCCAAGCAGGGCGCCCCGGTGTGGTTCGACATGATGGCCATTCCCAAGGATGCGCCGCACCCGAACAACGCCCACATCTTCATCAATTACATGATGAAGCCCGAAGTCATGGCCGGCATCCAGAACTATGTCAGCTATGCCAGCGGCAACGCCAGGGCCAAGGAGCTGGTGGATCCGGAAATCCTGGCCGACGGCCGCGTGTTCCCGACGCCGGAAGTCGAAGCCACGCTGTTCAACCTCGCCGTGATCCCGCCCGAGGTCGACCGCATCTTCAACCGCGCCTGGACGACCATCAAGACCGGCCAGTAGAGAAGATCGACTCACGCGGAGACGCGGAGAACACGGAGAAGGGCCTGGATGCGGGAGCTTGATGACATCAGCGGGGCGGTGGTGGATGCAGCCCTGAAAATTCATCAAGCTCTCGGCCCTGGTCTGCTGGAGTCAGTCTACGAAAGCGTCCTGGCGCAGGAACTGAAGCGACGCGGTTTCGAAGTTCAGCGCCAGCGTTCGGTCTGTTTCGAGTTTGAGGGCATGCAATTCGATGAGGGATTTCGGATTGATCTGCTCGTTGAAGGCCGAGTAATTGTCGAATTGAAGTCCTTGGAAAAGCTCGCACCCGTTCACAGCAAGCAGCTCCTGACTTACTTGAGGCTGATGAATCTGCAAGTAGGACTGTTGATTAATTTTGGCGCGTACACCCTGAAAGAGGGTCTGCGAAGAGTCGTGAACGGCTTGGTTGCGGCTGAGTCCCCCCAGCTCCGCGTGAACGACAGCAGACAGCTCCTGGACACCAACTCCACTGGAGAACGTGAATGAACGAATTTGGAGTCGACCCGCCCGTCGACGTCGGCAAGCGCAGCGTGTCGCAACCGCTCATCTCGGCGCTTCTCTCCGCGTCTCCGCGTCTCCGCGTGATCCGGCGTTTTGCCCTCCGCACTCCTGAGCATTGCCAATGAACGTACCGTCGCAGGCCGACACCACTCCCGCCGCCTCGACCTCAACGCCCGGCGGACGCCCGGACAAGCGCGGCGATGATTATCTGGTCATCGACACGGTGCGCAAGGAGTTCGACGGCTTCGTCGCCGTCGACGATGTCAGCATCACCATCCGTCAGGGCGAGATCTTCGCCCTGCTCGGTGCCTCTGGCTGCGGCAAATCCACCTTGTTGCGGGTGCTGGCCGGATTCGAGAAACCTACCGCCGGACGGGTCATTCTGGCGGGCGACGATCTGACCGGACTGCCTCCGTTCCAGCGGCCGGTGAACATGATGTTCCAGTCCTATGCGCTGTTTCCGCACATGACGGTGGAGCAGAACATTGCCTTCGGCTTGAAGCAGGACGGGCTCGACAAGACCGCCATCGCGCGGCGCGTCGACGAGATGCTGACCACCGTGCAGATGACCCAGTTTGCCAAGCGCAAGCCGCATCAGCTGTCGGGCGGCCAGCAGCAACGCGTCGCACTGGCCCGGTCGCTGGCCAAGGGCCCCAAGCTGCTGCTGCTGGATGAACCCATGGGCGCGCTGGACAAGAAATTGCGCTCGCAGATGCAGCTGGAGCTGGTCGACATCATCGAGAAGCTCGGCGTGACCTGCGTGATGGTCACGCACGATCAGGAAGAGGCCATGACCATGGCCCACCGGATCGCGATCATGGAAGCCGGATCCCTACGCCAGGTCGGGCCGCCGGACGAAATCTACGAACAGCCGAACAGCCGCTACACCGCCGAGTTCATCGGCTCGGTGAATCTGTTCGAGGGCAAGATCGACAAGGACGAGAAGGACTACATCACCATCGATTGTCCCAAGTTGCCCGATCCGATCTACGTGGCCCATGGCGTGACCGGATTCGAGGGCATGGACGTGGCTTTTGCGCTGCGCCCGGAGAAGGTCCGCATCAGCAAGCACGAGCCCACTGAACCGCACAACAAGGCCCACGGCACCATCGAGGACATCGCCTATTTCGGCAGCCACTCGGTCTACCATGTACGTCTGGACCGCGGCGACAAGGTCATGTGCAACTTCGTCAACCAGCAACGCTGGGCCTCGGAGAACTTCACCTGGAATGATCCGGTCTGGATTTCCTGGGGAGATCTGGAAGGCGTGGTGCTGACCTCATGAGCGCCCGGGCCGGTGGTTGGAAGCGTTTCCTCCCTGGCGCACGCTGGGGTCTGATCTCGATACCCTACTTCTGGTTGCTGCTGTTCTTTGCTGTCCCCTTCCTGATCGCACTGAAGATTTCTTTCGCCAAGGCCGCGATCGCGATGCCGCCCTATACCGACATCCTCTACTGGGTGGACGGCTTTCCGATCCTGAAACTGCGCGGCGAAAACTATCTGTTCCTGGCTGGCGACAGCATCTATGTCAACGCCTACCTGAGTTCACTCAAGATTGCAGTGGTGTCGACACTGCTGTGCCTGGCCATCGGCTATCCCATGGCCTATGCGATAGCGCAGATGCCGCCATCGAGACGCAACATTGCCCTGCTGCTGGTGATCTTGCCGTCCTGGACCTCATTCCTGATCCGTATCTACGCCTGGGTAGGCATCCTCAAACCGAATGGATTCATCAACAACTTCCTGATGAATATCGGTCTGATCGGAGAGCCGCTGAAACTGCTGCACACGCCCATCGCCGTCTACATCGGCATCGTCTACGCCTATCTGCCCTTCATGGTGCTGCCGCTGTACACCAATCTGGTCAAGCACGACCATCGACTGCTGGAAGCAGCCTCGGACCTCGGCGCCAAGCCCTGGCAGGCCTTCCTCAAGGTGACGCTGCCGCTGTCCAAGGCCGGGATCATTGCTGGCTGCATGCTGGTGGCCATTCCAGCCGTGGGCGAGTTCGTGATCCCCGAGATGCTCGGCGGACCGGAAACCCTGATGATCGGCCGAGTGCTCTGGCAGGAGTTCTTCAACAACCGCGACTGGCCGGTGGCCTCGGCCGTGGCCATGGTCATGCTGGCGCTGCTGATCATCCCGATCGTCATGTTCCATCGGGCGCAGTCGAAGGAGATGGAGGGGAAGTTGGTATGAGTGACGGGGCACGAGGAACGGGACACGGGGCACGGGGGCAGCTTGGCAAGCTGCAAATCCCTTGCAATTGGATTGTAGAGCCGTTGACCGAGAGATCGCCGGCTGATTGCCACCGGGCCGCGGACTCCGCAGCTCTTCCCGTGCCCCCTGCCCCCTGCCCCCTGCCCCTCGTCCTCTGCCCCGTGCCCCGCCTTTCCTTGCAAGGTGCCTCGCGATGAACAACTCCCGCACCTCCAGATGGGGCTGGCTGTTCCTCGGTGTCGGCTTCTTCTTTCTGTATGCGCCGATGCTCAGCCTGATCATCTATTCCTTCAACGAGAACCGCCTGGTGACCGTGTGGTCGGGCTTTTCGGTGAAGTGGTACGGCGAGTTGATGCGGGATGAACAGATGCTCGGCGCGGCCTGGGTGAGCCTGCGCATCGCTTTCTACACCGCCTGCGCCTCGGTGGTCCTGGGAACGATGGCCGGCATGGTCATGACCCGCATGCGCGCCTTCCGCGGCAAGACCCTGTTCGCCGCGATGATCACCGCGCCGCTGGTCATGCCCGAGGTGATCACCGGCCTGTCGCTGCTGCTGCTGTTCGTGTCCTTGAGCACCTGGACCGGCATCGACATGTCACGCGGCATGATGACCATCTGGATCGCCCACGTGACCATGTGCATGGCCTTTGTCACCGTGATCATTTCCTCGCGGCTGGCCGAACTCGATCGCTCGCTGGAAGAGGCGGCGATGGATCTGGGCGCCAATCGCATCAAGGTCTTCTTCGTGATCACGCTGCCGATCATCTCGCCCGCGCTGATCTCGGGCTGGCTGCTGGCCTTCACGCTCTCGCTCGATGATCTGGTACTCGCCAGTTTTGTATCCGGCCCGTCATCGACCACCCTGCCGATGCAGGTGTTCTCGTCGGCGCGCATGGGCGTCAGCCCCAAGATCAACGCCCTGGCGACGATACTGATCGTCACCGTCTCCTTCGTCGGCGTCATCGGCTGGTATTTCATGGAACGCGCCGAACGCCGTCGGCAGATGGAAATGCAGATGGCGACCAAGCAGGAGTGAGGCTGGTTGTTGGTTGTTGGTTGTTGGTTGTTGGTTGTTGGTTGTCGGTTGTCGGTTGTCGGTTGTCGGTTTGTAGCTCAAGTCGGCCGCCGGCCAGGCCCTGTGGGAGCGGACTCTGTCCGCGACAGGGACTGCGGCCACCTGGAAGTGCCCTGATCGCGGATGAATCCGCTCCCACAGGAACGGCAGGACGATCAAATGCCAAAAACAACGCAGCCCGCATTGCGCGGGCTGCGTGATGTCACTGGAAGCACGGCTTAGCGGGTAGACGAACTACCGCTGCGCTGACCGCCGCCGTTGCCGCGCGCCGGGATGCGCTGGCCCTGGCTGCGCAGATTGTGTCCGCGCGAGGCCGGTGCGCCGGAGCGCTGCGGCTTGCGCTGACCCTGCGGCTGGCGCGGCGGTGCCGAGGCTTCGGCGGCCACCTTGACCGGCAGGCTCAGATCGCCCAGCGGCTCACGCCTGAGCGGCTGCTTGAGCACGCGCTCGATGCCGCGCAGATAGCTCTGGTCTTCACGACCGACCAGCGAGATCGCCAGACCGGAAGCGCCGGCGCGGCCGGTACGACCGATGCGATGCACATAGTCTTCGGGCACATTCGGCAGATCGAAGTTGATCACCGCCGGCAGTTCCTTGATGTCGATACCGCGCGAGGCGATATCGGTGGCGACCAGCACCAGGATCTCACCGCTCTTGAAACCGGACAGTGCACGGGTGCGGGCGTTCTGGCTCTTGTTGCCGTGCAGAGCGGCGGCGTTGAAACCGTAGCTCTCCAGGAAACGCACGATCTTGTCGGCGCCGTGCTTGGTACGACTGAACACCAGCGTCTGTCGCGGCACCGCATGCAACAGGTGCAGCAGCGAATCGCGCTTGCGGGCATCTTCCACCATGTGGACGACGTGTTCGACGCTGACCGCCGTGCTATTGCGCGGGCTGACATCAACCGACACCGGGTTGTGCAGCATGGTCTGCGCCAGTTCGCGCAGTTCCGGCGAAAAAGTGGCCGAGAACATCAGCGTCTGACGCTTTTTCGGCATCTTCTGCAGGATGCGCTTGATGGCCGGCAGGAAGCCCATGTCGAGCATGCGATCGGCTTCGTCGAGCACCAGATGCTGCACGCCCGAGAGCGAGACCGCATTCTGGGTCATCAGATCGAGCAACCGGCCCGGCGTGGCGATCAGCACATCGATACCGCGCGAGGCGGCGGCGATCTGCGGGCGCTCACTGACACCACCATAGATGGCCGCGCTCGACAGGCGCATGCCGTTGCCATAACGCTGCACGCTGGCCAGCACCTGCGCCGCGAGTTCGCGGGTGGGCACCAGAATCAGCGCGCGCACGCCCTTGGCCACGGTATTTTCGCCGCTGGCCTTGAGCATTTGCAGAATGGGGAGAGCGAAACTTGCGGTCTTGCCGGTGCCGGTCTGGGCGCTGGCCATCAGATCGTGGCCGGCGAGCACTTCGGGGATGGCCTTGACCTGAATCGGCGTGGCGGAGTCATAACCAGCTGCCGTCAACGCGCGCAGCAACTCAGGGGCAAGCCCCAGGGAATCAAAAGACATGGAAACCTCATCGAGGAAGTGCGATCTCGATGCGTTGCCAAGGCTGCGCCGATCGCGAAATAAGGATGAAACGAGAAGCGTGGACTGCAAGACGAACAAACAGAAACACACGAGCAAACCGCACCTTACAGGATAAAGTTCGAGAAAGCGATCCAGTCCCGAACAGACGCGGCGGGAAGCGTTCAGCGAGTGGCCGAACGCGAAAACCGGGACCTGGGGCGGGATTGCAGACAGAAGCTGGACGCAGAGAACGCAGAGGAAGAGCAGAGAGGACGCAAAGGAAGGCAATGGCTGATTGGTGGAACCGGTGCGGCCGGAAGCTGTGTCGCCTTGGCGAGGGACCTCGGTCATCCCGAGACTGCCCCGAGGCCGCCAGTGTCCCGATGCTGCACGAGGGCCATAGACCGGCGTCACTGCGACCCCGGACTTGATCCGGGGAAAGCAATCCAGAAACAGAGTCGCCATTCACTGGATTGCTTCATCGCTACGCTCCTCGCAACGACGCATCAATGACTTACGGCGTGGGGTCAGGGAGAGCCGCGCCAATCCAGATGGTGTCTTGGAAAATCATCAAAAGAAGAATGCTGTTCGCCTCCCTCCGTGTTCTCTCTGCTTTTCCTCTGCGTTCTCTGCGTGCCGCTCCCGGCAACAGCCCGCACCGGGGTTCGGTTTTCGCGAAAGATCGACCGCAAAGCCTACAAGTCCCTACCCATTCCTTGCTATGTTGCGGCGCAATACCCTGTTGGTGTGTAGACCGTGTCTGTAGACCGCGCCCAAGTGCGCTCCATTGCCGAACTGGCCCGACTGGCCATCCCTGCCGATCAGGAGGACGCGCTGGCGCGCGAACTGTCTGCGGTGCTGGACCTGTTTGATGCGCTGAAGGCCGCTCCCGTTGACGGCTTGACGCCGCTGTCGCATCCGGGCGATCCGACGCTGCGATTGCGGCCTGATGAAGTCACCGAAAGCGATCAGCGCGACGCCCTGGCGGCGATTGCGCCCGCCGAGAGCGCCGGCTACTACCTGGTGCCGAAGGTGATCGAATGAGCGAGTCCTTGAACACGGTCGTCGATCAACTGGCGGCGCTGGCCGCGGGCCAGACCACGGCGCGGATGTTGACCGAGGAGTCACTGGCCCGCGTTGCTGCCACTCAGGGCAGCCTGAATGCCTTGATCAGCGCTGTCGGTGCCGAGCACGCGCTGGCAGCGGCCGACGCCGCCGATCAGGCCCGAGCCAGCCGCCAGGCCGGGCCGCTCAGCGGCATTCCCTACGCGCACAAGGATCTGTTCTGCACCGAGGGCGTGCCCACCACCTGTGGCTCGCGCTATCTGGAGCATTTTGTCCCGCCCTACAGTGCGGCCATCCACGAGCGCATCTCGCAGGCCGGTGCCGTACTGATCGGCAAGGCCAATATGGACGAGTTCGCGATGGGCTCGTCGAATGAACACAGCTACTTCGGCCCGGTGCGCAATCCCTGGGATACCGAGCGCGTTCCTGGCGGCTCATCCGGCGGTTCGGCCGCGCTGGTGGCGGCGCGCGTCGTGCCCTTCGCCACGGGCTCGGATACCGGTGGCTCGATCCGCCAGCCAGCGGCCTTCTGTGGCGTCACCGGTTTCAAGCCCAGCTACGGCCGGGTCTCGCGCTGGGGCATGATCGCCTACGCCTCCAGCCTGGATCAGGCCGGCGTGATCGCGCTGACGGTCGAAGACTGCGCCCGCGTGCTCGACGTCATGAGCGGTTTCGATACGCGTGATGCCACCTGCGCCGACCGCCCCAGGGTCGACGTCGACGCCGCGCTGGAGATGCCGCTCAAGGGTTTGCGCATCGGCCGGCCCCGACAGTGGTTTGGCAGCGGCATTGAGGATGGCGTGGCCGCAGCGGTCGAGGCCGCACTGGCCGAATATGCGCGGCGCGGCGCCATCATCGTCGATGTCGATCTGCCCAGCAGCGAATACGCGATACCGGCCTATTACGTCATTGCCCCGGCCGAGGCCTCCAGCAATCTGGCGCGCTTCGATGGCGTGCGCTACGGCCATCGCTGCAGCGACCCCAAGGATCTCAACGATCTCTACCGGCGCTCGCGCGCCGAGGGTTTTGGCCACGAGGTGCAGAAGCGCATCCTGACCGGCACCTATGCCCTCAGCGCCGGCTACTACGACGCCTACTATCTGCGCGCGCAGCAGGTGCGGCGTCTGATCGCCAACGATTTCGCCCGGGTGTTTGCTGAGGTCGATGTACTGGCCGGACCGACCAGCCCGACCGTGGCCTTCAAGCTCGGCGAGAAACTCAGCGACCCGCTGGCGCTGTACCTGGCCGATATCAACACGGTCAGTGTCAATCTGGCGGGCCTGCCGGGTCTGTCGGTGCCCTGCGGATTCTCCGAAGGCCTGCCCGTGGGCCTGCAACTGGTGGCCCCGAGCTGGCGCGAGGATCTGCTGATCGGCGCCGGCCACGGCTATCAGCAGGCCACCGAATGGCATTGGGCCGAGCCCGCCGCAGGAGCACGGCCATGAGCCAATGGGAAACCGTGATCGGCCTGGAAGTGCACGTGCAACTGGCCACGCGCAGCAAGATCTTCTCGGGTGCGGCGACCGCCTATGGCGCCGAGCCGAATACCCAGGCCTGCGCCGTGGATCTGGGCATGCCCGGCACCTTGCCGGTGATGAACGCGCAGGCCGTGGAACTGGCCATCCGCTTTGGCCTGGCGGTGGGTGCCACCGTGGCCGAGCGCAGCGTGTTCGCGCGCAAGAACTACTTCTATCCGGATCTGCCCAAGGGCTACCAGATCAGCCAGTACGAGCTACCGGTGGTGGTCGGCGGTGGCCTCAATGTGCGCCTCGATGACGGCAGCAGCAAGTTCGTGCAGCTGACCCGTGCGCATCTGGAAGAGGATGCCGGCAAGAGCGTCCACGATGCCTTCCACGCCGAGACCGGGGTCGATCTGAATCGCGCCGGCACGCCGTTGCTGGAGATCGTCAGCGATCCGGTGCTGGGCAGCGCGGCCGAAGCCGTGGCCTATCTGAAGACGCTGCACACGCTGGTGCGCTGGCTGGAAGTCTCCGATGGCAACATGCAGGAAGGCTCCTTCCGCTGCGATGCCAATGTCTCGGTCAGGCGCAAGGGCGAGCCGCTTGGCACCCGCGCCGAGATCAAGAACGTCAATTCCTTCCGCTTTGTCGAAAAGGCCATCGACTACGAAATCGAGCGCCAGATCCGCCTGATCGAGAGCGGCGGCCAGGTGGTCCAGGAAACCCGGCTGTTCGACGCCCACAAGGGCGAGACCCGCAGCATGCGCGGCAAGGAATCGGCCCACGACTACCGCTATTTCCCCGATCCCGATCTGCCACCACTGGTCATCGCCGCTGCCGACATCGAGCGCGCCAGGGCGCAGATGCCGGAGCTGCCCGAGGCCCGTCGTCAGCGCTACATCGACGCGCTGGGCCTGACCGAGTACGACGCCAGCCTGCTGACCGCCGACCGCATCGTCTGCGAATTCTTCGAGACCCTGATCGCGGCACTGCCCGAACAGGCCAAGCTCTGCGCCAACTGGGTGCTGGGCGAATGGCTGGGCGCACTCAACGCCAACGCACTCACGCCCGACACCAGCCCGATCAGCGCCGAGCGTCTGGGCAGCCTGCTGCAGCGCATCGTCGACGGCAGCCTGTCGAGCAAGATGGGCAAGCAGGTCTTCGAGGAACTCTGGCACAGCGACGAATCGGCCGACGCCGTGATCGAGCGCCTAGGGCTGAAGCAGGTGTCAGACACCGGCGCCTTGGCGGCCGTGGTCGACGAGATCATCGCCGCCAATTCCAAGCAGGTGGAACAGTTCCGCGCCGGCAACGAAAAGCTGCTGCAGTTCTTCGTCGGCCAAGCCATGAAAGCCACCAGGGGACAGGCCAATCCGGCGCAGCTCAACGAGCTGCTGAAGGCGAAGCTGGCGTAGGTCGTGGTGCATTTTCTAGAGCCATCTGCATCGGCCCGAAACTGCCCACGGGCCATGAACCCCCGGGCGTCATTGCGACCCCGGACTTGATCCGGGGGAAGCAATCCAGATGCTCAGCTTCAGAAGCACTGGATTGCTTCGTCGCTGCGCTCCTCGCAATGACGCCACTCGGGTCTTGGAGGCCCTCGGGATCTGGAGACGCCCGCAACAGGCCGGGTCCGCGCTTCGCCGCCAGTTCGGAGCGGCTTTGAGGAGGGACGCGCGCCTGCGCGGCCGCTCTTGATCCATTGCCACAGCAAAGCGGCGCCGCAGTGCGGCGCCCTCCAGATCGGCCGCCGCGCTACGCAAACACATAATCCCCGTCCCGCACCTTGCGCGCCAGCCAGCGGTAGCCCACGCAGGAACCGGTCCACAGCGCGATGTTCTGTCCGGCCGCATCCACATACCAGCTGTGGCAGCCGCCGGCCCAGGCGCTGTCGCCGAAACCACGATCGACCCGATCCAGATAGCGCTGCTGCGCAGCAGCCGTGGCTTCGGCGCTGCGCGCTCCCTGCGCCTGCATGGCCTTGCGCAGGGCCAGGATGTGCCGCACCTGACTCTCGATCATGTACAGCACCGAATTGTGCCCCAGCGCGGTATTGGGGCCGAGCAGGAAATGCAGATTGGGATAACCGTGGGGACTGATCCCCAGATGCGCCTGCGGGCGACGGGCCCAGTCGACATCGAGCTGGCGCCCGTCGCGGCCCACGATGCGCAGCCCTGACAGCACATCCAGAGGTCTGAAGCCGGTGCCATGGATCAGCACGTCCACCGGCACGCGGCGACTGTCTGCCAGCACCAGACCTGCCGGCTCGATCGCGGTGACCGGGGTATCGATCAGTTCCACCTGCGGCAATTGCAGCGCGGGGTAGTAGTCGGACGAGATCAGCACACGCTTGCAGCCGAAGGGGTAATCCGGCGTCAGGCGCGCCCGCAGATCCGGATCTGGCACCTGTTTGCGCAGATGGTGCCGCGACATGGCCCGCGCCCAGAAGGCGCTACGTCGATGGATCAGCGCCGAAGACAGCAGTTCCAGCAGGGTGAAGATGCTGCCGCGCAGAGTCTTGCGCAGCCAGGGCCAGCGAGTGAAAACGCGCCGCAGACGCGGCGAGAACTCGACGTCGGTGCGCGGCATCAACCAGGCTGGCGAGCGTTGGCACACAGCCAGACTGGCCACCTGCGGGGCAATGGCCGGGATGAACTGGATGGCGCTGGCGCCGGTGCCGATGACCGCCACACGCTTGCCCGCCAGCGGCAGGTCATGGCGCCAGCGCGCCGAGTGGAAGCTGTCGCCGCTGAAGCTGTCCAGCCCCGGTATCTCCGGGTAGGCCGGCACATGCAGCCCGCCCAGCGCCAGCACCAGCGCGCGCGCACGACAGCGCTCTCCCTGAGCATTCTCCAGCAGCCAGGATTGATCCTGCGCGTCCCAACTGGCGGCGCTCAGCTGCCACTGGAACTCAATCTGGCCCCGCGCCGCCAGTTCGGCGCCCAGCAGTCGCAGATGCGCCTGGATTTCCGGCTGCTGCGGAAACAAGCGGGTCCAGGCCGGGTTCGGCGCATCCGCCAGCGAATACAGGTGCGAGGGCACGTCGCAGGCAGCGCCGGGGTAGTGATTCTCGCGCCAGGTGCCGCCGACTTCAGCCGCCTTCTCGAACACCCGGAAGTTGGCAACGCCGGCAGCGTGCAGGGCACGGGCCATGGCAATGCCACCGAAACCGGCGCCGATGATGGCGTACTCAAGCATCCGCCAGTTGCCAGGGCGCGCTTGCCAGCGCCCGATGCGCCACTACCTGACAGGCAGCCACGGGCAGATCGGCATAAAGATGCGGGAACAGGGCCCCGCCGCGCGAGGGCTCGTAGCGCAGATCGGCAGCGATCGGCAGCGGATTCACGGCGACCAGCAACAGGTCATCGACCGCGCTGAAATACTTCGCAAGCGTCGTTTCCACCTGCGCGGCAGTCGACAGATGGATGTAGCCGTCGCGGCGATCATCGACCGAGCCCGTGTACCTCTGGACAGACTCAGCCGCCTGCCACTCCAACGCGGCGACCAGCTTGTAGATCAGATGCGCCGGCAGCGGCGGCAGTTGAGCGGTCGTTGAGGGAATGGAATCAGGTGACGGCGACATCGGCTGGCAAGATCGGGATGGTCGCCTCAAGCATCGCACCGGAGCGCATGGGGGTCACGTGAAACGGCATGGCAACGAGCGCCGGAACCACTGTGGGAGCGGACTCCGTCCGCGAATTGGCTTACCGCCATTCGCCGGCTGAAACTGCAATCAGCAAGAGCCTTCGCGGACGAAGTCCGCTCTCACCAAACATACCGCAAGTCTTTGATTTTAATGTAGGTCACGTTGGCCGCGAAGCGGCCTACGTGACTGACGCAGCTGTCACGTAGACCCTTCGGGTCAACGTGACCTACCTCCACGGTTTGCTGCGCGAATAAGCGCACCGCCAGGGGCGACCGGGAATCCCACAGAGCGCGCTAGCATCCACCACACCGCCGACGTTGCCTTGCGCCCATGACCCACCCCACCCAGCGCTTCTCCAACCGTGTGGCCGACTATGTGCGCTTCAGGCCGGATTATCCGGTGGCGGTGGTCGATACGCTGCGCCGGCACTGCGGCTGGTCCGGCCCGGTGGACATTGCCGACCTGGGTTCGGGCACGGGGCTGTCGGCGCTGGGTTTCCTCGACGCCGGCCATCGCGTGCTCGGCGTTGAGCCCAATGCCGGGATGCGTCAGGCCGCCGAAACGCTGCTGTGCGCGCGGGAGAGCTTCACCAGCATCGACGGCCGGGCCGAGGCCACCAACCTGGCCGATCACAGTGTCGACCTGGTGATCGCCGCTCAGGCCTTTCACTGGTTCGATGTGGCAGCGGTGGCCAGCGAAACCGACCGCATCCTGCGTCCGGGCGGACACCGTGCCGTGCTCTGGAATCTGCGCAGGACCACGGGCAGCGAATTCCTCGAGGGCTACGAGGCGCTGCTGCAACGCTTTGGCACCGATTACGCCGCGGTGTCGGAGCGCTACGCCGATCCGCCAGCGCTGTCCTTGTATTTTGGCGACGACGGTTACGACGAATACCGGTTCGATCACGCCCAGCAATTTGATTTCGTGGGGCTGAGTGGACGCTTGCTGTCTTCCTCCTATACCCCGGCGCCGGAGCATCCGAACCACCTTCCCATGCTTGAGGCCCTGCAATCTCTGTTCGCGGCCACCGCTGCCAACGGCAAGGTGGCGTTCGAATACGACACCTGTCTGTTTGTCAGCACACCCTGCCGAGCAAGCTCGGCACTACCAGAGCCTCGAACACCGACGCTCTGGTAGAGCGGAGCTCGCTCCGCTGCTTTGGCTGGGCTTGTGTTTTTCCTCTCAAGCAAGCAGCCGCACGCCCTGCCGAGCAAGCTCGGCACTACAAAAGCCTCGAACACCGACGCTCTGGTAGAGCGGAGCTTGCTCCGCTGCTATGGCGGGGCTTGTGTTTTTCCTCTCAAGCAAACAGCCGCACACCCTGCCGAGCAAGCTCGGCACTACAAAAGCCTCGAACACCGATGCTCTGGTAGAGCGGAGCTTGCTCCGCTGCTTTGGCGGGGCTTGTGCTTTCCCTTTCAAGCCAACAGCCGCAGGCCGTGCCGGGCAAGCTCGGCACCACAAAAGCCTCGAAAACCGCAGCCAATGCCGAATCACGCTGCCGCCAGGCGCTCGCGATAGACCTTTTCATCGCCGCGATAAACGGTGTCATCCAGAGCGCTGCGCACCCTTGCCAGCGCCTGCGCACGCTCCTGTTCTTTGCCCTCGATCCCGGCAATCAGCGCTTCCACCCAGGCGATGTGGAAATCCTCCAGCAGACCGCCTTCGGTCTTTGCCAGCCAGGCACGCGCGCCTTGGGCGTCGCGATCCAGCTGCGCGCAAGCGCTCGCGGCACCCAGGGCCAGCGCCTGCCGGAAGCCATCGGGCAGCTGCTCCCAATCCACCAAAGCCCGGTTGATCAGCGCGCGCGCCTCTTCGGGCTGGTGCTGGTCTTCGGCTACCGAAGCCCGCACCAGCAGCGCCAGGAATCGCTCCATGCCCTCGGCCTGCTCGGGATCAAGCGCTTCAATGTCCGCCGCATCCAGCTCGCGCGGCCGCAAACCATCGATACTGGCGCGGGCGATGCGCGCCATCCGCTGCGATTGCGCCAGCGCTGCCGGATCGCTCCAGATGCGCCACAGATTGGCGCCGTCCGTGAGAAAACCGCCCACCCGGAAGGGCAGCAGATTGATCAGACCGAACATCAGCCCGAACAGCGCCACCGGAATTGCAGCCACGCGCAGAGGCCACCAGGGCGCGTACCAGATCATCATGAAGGCCAGACCGGCCATCAGCAGATTGGCCAGCGGACCGCCGAGCAACATCCAGGTCAATGCCGCGCGGAAATTCTTGCCCGCAGGCAACAGGGTCTGCACGAATCCACCGATACCCCTCAGCGAGCGCACCCGGCGCCAGCGAAAGCCGGACCGATAGCGCTGGCAACGCCAGGGACCCATCACGAAACGAAGCAGATAGCCGCCATGGGCACGCCCGACCAGGGCATGACCGAGTTCATGGACCGCCAGCTGCAGCGGCAAGGCCACCACCACGGCCAACAGAAGGCTCAGCAGCAGCAGGGGTTTGCCGGTACCCGCCGGCGCCAGTTGCATGCCGCTGCTGAGCACCCAGGTGACGCTGAAAAAACCGACGGCTGCACCGCCCACCACCTGCAACAGCAACACGGCGAAAGCTCGCAGTCCCATCTTGCGATTGTTCGCCACCTGCGGGCTTGCGGGGGTCGGCGTGGTGGGTGCCGCCTGATTCTTCGAGTGTCCAGCCAGACCGTTGCCATCCATCATGATCGTCCTCGCTTCTGCACCGGTGCTCGCGTGCCCCGCGCCCTGGGTGCATCCGCGGCGCGCATTTCAGTCGGATAGGCCGCCAGCAGCAGTCCGACAAACTCGCCCTGCTCCGGCGGCGGCTGCTGACTGAGGCGCTCATATTCCTGGTAGAAGTCGTGCAGGCGCTGCAGCAGTCGATCGCGATCTGCCGGCGTCAGCTTGAGCACATGGCGGTAGGCCATCAGGGCCTTCGGCGCCGGCGGTTTGATCCCGAGGTCGATGAGTCCGGCCGCATGGCTGCGCACGATATCGGCGCGGGCCTGGTCGAAATTGTAGGCGAGCAGGCTCTCCAGCCGCTCATTACCGAGCACGTCGTCTCCGAACACACTGCGATCCAGGCGCAGGCGCCGCGCCGTGGCACGGTAGCGGCGTTCCAGTATCCCCGAGACCAGTCGCTCGGCCACGACCACGATCAGCTCGTGCTTCTCCATGAGCTTGAGATGGTGATAGAGCCGGGTGGTCGGGCACTCCAGTAACTGCGCCAGCTCGGTGGCCGTGCGCGCCTCGGTGACCAGCGCATTGTAGATGAACTCACGCGTTGGTTCCGCCAGCAGCTTCAGTTCCCGCGGCGTGATCGCGCGCTCGTCCGCGATGTCCGGCAGCTTGCGGCTCACGGCCGCCAGTTTTTTGTTCATATTCCGCCAAGCATTCAATATCAGTTGAATGCTAGCGCATCATTGAACGACATGGATAGGCCAGTGGTCATGGCGGCAACGGAGTCCGCAGTGCGAGCCGACTCACATCCGCTGCTCACGCCCCGCTGGCAGCTTTCGCGGCAAAATCCGGTCATGAGCGAAGATCTGATCGTGCTGCGTCCGGAAGGCCTGTATTGCCCGGCCGGCGACTTCCATATCGATCCCTGGCGCCCGGTCGCGCGTGCCGTGATCACCCACGGCCATGCCGATCATGCCCGCAGCGGATCGGGTGTGTACCACTGCGCCGCGCCTGGAAGCGCGCTGCTGCAGCATCGCCTGGGCGCCGACGCCGTCATCGAAGGCCACGCCTACGGCAGCCGTCTGGCGCTCGGCGCCGCCCAGGTTTCGCTGCATCCCGCTGGGCATATCCTCGGATCCGCCCAGGTGCGCGTCGAAGTGGGCCATCAGGTCTGGGTGGTCACAGGCGACTACAAGCGCGAAGCCGATCCCACCTGCACCGGCTTTGAAGTGGTCGAGTGCGACACGCTGATCACCGAGGCCACCTTCGCCCTGCCCTGCTACCGCTGGCCGGCCATCGAGCAGACGGTCGACGACATCCTGGCCTGGTGGGACCGGTGCAGTCGCGATCAGGTACCGGCGGTACTGTTCTGCTACGCCTTGGGCAAGGCCCAGCGGCTGCTGGCAGAACTGGCGCGCCGGGTCGACAGGCCAGTCTATCTGCACGGCGCCATGCTCACGCTGGTCGAACTCTACCGCGCTGCCGGCGTGGCCATGCTGCCGACCGCAGCGGTCAGCGAACAGGCTCGCGCCCGCGATTTCGCCGGCGAACTGATCCTGGCACCGCCGTCGGCCGCAGCTTCGCCGTGGATGCGCCGCTTCGCCCAGGCATCGACTGCCTTCGCCTCGGGCTGGATGCTGATCCGCGGCAATCGCCGGCGTCGCGGCTACGACCGTGGCCTCGCGCTCTCCGACCATGCCGACTGGCCGGCCCTGATCGACACCATCCGCGCCAGCGGCGCCCGCCGCGTGCTCGCCACCCATGGCAACACCGATGCCTTGGTGCGCCATCTCAACGAAACCGGCATTGCCGCCGAAACGCTGCGCACCGACTACGGCGGAGAGGAGTGATGCGCGCTTTTGCCGATCTCTACACGCGCCTCGATCAGTCCACCGCCAGCAGCGACAAGGTGGCAGCCATGCGCGAGTATTTCGAGAGCGCACCCGCCGCCGACGCTGCCTGGGAGGTGCATATTCTGGCGGGCGGCAAGATCAAACGACTCGTGCGCTCCGGCGATCTGCGCAGCTGGTTGGTACTGGCCAGCGGCTACCCGCAATGGCTGATCGAGGACACCTATGCCCACGTCGGCGACCTGGCCGAGACCATCACGCTGCTGGTGGCTGGAAAGCACGGTCCCGAGCCGCCGCCATCGTCCAGTCTGCAGCACTGGATCGAGCTCGAGCTCGCGACCCTGTCGCGACTGACACCGGAATTGCAAAGCCCGATCGTGCGCGGCTGGTGGGCCTCGCTGCCGCGCGATCAGTGCTTCGTACTCAACAAATTGCTGACCGGGGCGCTGCGCGTGGGAGTCTCGCAACGCTTGGTCATCCAGGCCCTGGCGCTGTTGACCGGGCTTTCGCGCGAGTTGCTGGCGCATCGGCTGACCGGCGATTTCCGGCCCTCCGCGAGCGCCTGGCAGGCCCTGATCGACCCGAACGAAACCGCACTGGATGCCGATCAGCCCTATCCTTTTTTCCTGGCATCGCCCCTGGAATCCGAGACCAAGGCGCTCGGTGATGTGGGCGACTGGCAGGCCGAATGGAAGTGGGACGGCATCCGCGCCCAGTTGCTCAGACGTGAGGGAAAGACCCGATTGTGGTCGCGCGGCGAAGAACGCCTGGACGGGCGTTTTCCTGAAATCGAAGCCGCGGCCGCCGCACTGCCCGAGGGCACGGTGCTTGATGGCGAGATTCTCGGCTGGAACGACGCCGCGCCACTGCCCTTCGCGCGCCTGCAGAAGCGCATCGGCCGCCTCAAACCTGGACCCAAGGCCGTAGCCGACTGCCCGGTCGTGTTCATGGCCTACGATCTGCTCGAATGGCAGGGACAGGACTGGCGCGAGCGGCCGCTGAGCGAACGCCGTCGCGCCCTGGAAGAACTGCTCTCTGCGAGCCCAGCTCTTCGTAGAGCGGAGCTTGCTCCGCTGCTCTTGCCGGGCTTTGGCTCCGGCTCCGATGTCGATCGAAAATCCGCAGATCCTGCCGAGCAAGCTCGGCACTACCAGAGCCTCGAACACCGCAGCTCTGCTGGCGTGGCGCCCCCCAAACCCGCGCCCGCAGGCGCCATGCCACCCGAGCGCACTGCGCTGGCGATCTCGCCCACGCTCAGGGCCGGCAACTGGCCCGAACTCGCCGCCCAGCGATTGCAGGCCCGCGAACTCGGCGTCGAAGGGCTGATGCTCAAGCGCCGCGATTCGCGCTATCAGGTCGGCCGCAAGCGCGGCGACTGGTGGAAATGGAAGATCGATCCGCTCACCATCGATGCCGTGCTGATCTACGCCCAGGCCGGCCACGGCCGGCGCTCGAACCTCTACACCGACTACACTTTCGCGCTCTGGCATCAGGGCCAGCTGGTGCCCTTCGCCAAGGCCTATTCCGGCCTCGACAACGCCGAAATCGCCAGACTCGACCGCTGGATCCGCGCCCACACCCTGGAGCGTTTCGGCCCGGTGCGCAGCGTCGCCGCCGAACAGGTCTTCGAACTCGCCTTCGAAGGCGTCAACCGCTCACCCCGCCACAAATCCGGCATCGCCGTGCGCTTCCCCAGAATCATCCGCTGGCGCACCGACAAGCGCCCGCAAGACGCCGATCAACTCGACACCCTGGCCCGACTGGCCCAGTAGCAGCGAGCGCATTCAGTGCCGACCAGCCATCCACAGGCCAGATGCCTGTGGGAGCGGACTCCGTCCGCG
The DNA here is from genome assembly GCA_022841325.1 of Lysobacterales bacterium. Taxonomy (GTDB): domain Bacteria; phylum Pseudomonadota; class Gammaproteobacteria; order Xanthomonadales; family SZUA-5; genus JADKFD01. The sequence goes on from JALHRS010000047.1 coordinate 40,834, forward strand.
ATCTTCAGACTTCTATCCCAACCCCAAGCTCAGGTATGATTCACGGCTTGCTTGGCCGAAGTGGCGGAATCGGTAGACGCAGCGGACTCAAAATCCGCCGCCCTTAAAAGCGTGTGGGTTCGAGTCCCACCTTCGGCACCAAGCGAGCGTTTCAGGCTGTTCGCCAACGTCCCATGCATCCAACTAAGCCCGCACCGATGCGGGCTTTTTTGTGCCCGGACGCCCGCAACCATCCCCTTGCATCCGGTTCAATGGTGGGGAACACTTGGGGGCATGGGGCAGCGGTGCCCCTAAAACAGCCTGGAAGATGCCCCCATGCCTGCACTCGCTAAGCCACTCTCAGCCGTTGCCATCAACAGCGCCAAGCCACGCGACAAGCCGTACAAGCTGGCCGATGGACAAGGGCTGTACCTGGAAGTCATGCCCAACGGCGCGCGCTACTGGCGCATGAAGTACCGCTATGCGGACAAGGAGCGGCGTATTGCCTTCGGTGTCTTCCCCGAGGTGTCGCTAGCCGAAGCGCGGCGCCATCGCGATGAAGCACGGGCCAAGCTGCGGGACGGCACTGACCCTGTTGACCAGCGCAAGACCGAGCGCACAGCGCGCGCCGTTGCTGCCGTCAGTAGCTTTGAGATCGTGGCCCGTGAGTGGATGGCTACACAGGAGAGCACCAAGGCGCCGGCAACAATGGTCAAGAGCCGCTGGCTACTCGAACACTTCGCGTTCCCCGCGTTGGGCAAACGTCCGGTATCGACTATCACCGCTCATGATCTGTTGGACCTGATACGGAAGGTAGAGGCGAGGGGCACGCACGAGACGGCACACCGCTTGTTGCAGCGCTTCAACAAGGTATTCAAGTACGCGGTAGGCACCAAGCGATGTGAGCGCAACCCAGCCGCAGACCTGGACAGCGACGTACTCCAACCGGTCAAGGTCAAGCACAGATCAGCCATCACTGATCCGGTTGCGGTAGGTGCCTTGATGCGCGCGATTCATGGCTACAGCGGGCAGTTTGTCACCCTGTGCGCGCTCAAGCTGGCGCCGCTGGTCTTTGTGCGGCCGGAAGAATTGCGCGGTGCGCAGTGGTCTGAATTCGACCTGGACGGCGCCGTGTGGACCATCCCACCGCAGCGGCGCAAGCTGACGCGAAAGGACCGAGACAACCCGAGCACGCCGCCCCACATCGTGCCCCTGAGCACGCAAGCGGTGGAGATACTGCGCGAGCTACACGCACTCACCGGGCGCCGTCGCTTGCTGTTCCCCAGCCTGCGCACGTCGGATCGTCCAATCAGTGAGAACACGGTCAACTCTGCATTGCGTCGGCTCGGCTATAGCCTGGATGAGATGACGCACCACGGGTTCAGGGCGATGGCATCCACGCGCCTGAATGAGCTTGGTTTCGGACCCGACGTGATAGAGCGTCAGCTATCGCATGTGGAGCGCGACCCGGTGCGCGCGGCCTACAACCGAGCCGCCTACATGGAAGAGCGCAAGACCATGATGCAGGCATGGGCCGACTACCTGGATGCGCTGCGCAGCGGTGCGCCTGTCGTGGCTATCCGCTCCAAGGGCTGACCTTTTCCGCTTGGGATAGCCCGACGGGGCGACAAGCGCGGACACCTTCACCGCGCTTCCCAGGCGACCCCATGAAGGGCGCGCAGAAGGACGCGATGACGTGGCCGTACTCACCAGCAGGACCGCTTCACTTCCGACGTTCAGCCTTCACGATGCCGCTTTCGTGCTGAGCAACGAAGAGCCAGAGGCCAACCTATCCCACGCCGCAGAGAACGCGCTGCGAGCACTTCAGGAAGCCGTGCAAGGTGGGGAATTGAAGGCACACGAGGCTCTCGTAGCGATTCCCAGGGGTGGCGGCTACGGCATAACCGTAGAGGACCGAAGCAACAGGCGCAGGCGGTCAATCCATACGCTTCGACCATCCCCAGATTCAAACCCTGAGCCCGCAAGCCCGCGTGATTTGATCGTCACCCGTGAAGAGCTTTCACGGTGGGCTAAGGGCGCCGGCTATCGATTCAAGATAGCAACCTCTGACCGATCACTGGACGATGAACCAATACCCCACACCAAGCGCGCATACCTGGTGCTGATAAACGCCCTGGCGGAACTGGCGAATATCGACATTTCCAAGCCATACGCGGCAGAGGCAGTGGTCACCAGACACCTTGAAATGGCGGGAAGGAAATTCGGGAAAACCTTCATCGGCGACACGCTGAAGGCAGCTCACGAACTCTACAAATAGAGACCCACGCGGGTACATGACCGACCCGCACGGGGAATTTGCGCCCGAAACTCTCTTAGCTTCTCCCCTCGCAGCCACATCAGTCCGGTGGCGTCACACATGGGGAAGCGATGCAGACGAACACTCCAGAGACACCGACACCTAGCGCCCAATTGCTTCGACTTCCCGAAGTCGTGAGGCTCACGGGCATCAAGCGCACGCACATTTACCGCCTTCAACAGCTCGGCAAGTTCCCCAAGAGAATCAAGCTTGGGGCGCGTGCTTCTGCCTACGTGGCTAGCGAAATTCAGAGCTGGATCGCTGAACGCATTGCGGAATCCCGCAAAGTGGCTTCGCGATGAGCGAAAACCCGGTTTTCTCCAACCTCCTATCGGAGTTTGCGGACGTCACAGCCCACGAGCTGGAGAACGCCAACATTCACCCCAGCCTTGCGCGTTCCATCGGCGTCAAGGTGGCGGATGCGATCGCTGCAAACTTCGGTGGCGCAAGCCTCTACATACCGCGCAACGCGGTAGGCAGGAGCGCAACTCGGGACCGTGAAATAGCCCAGGAAATGGCCGAGTCCGGGGCTTTGGCAACCGGCATCAAGTTCGGCATTTCAACCACTGCGGTCTATCGCGCTGCAAAGCGCGATGCAGCTCGCCGCTCGCCTTCCAAGAGGATCTGAAAATGAGTTCTAGCGAAACCCCGCCAATCGCTGCCGGCGACGTCCTGACGCCTATCGAAGCTGCTGCTCTGCTGAAAACCACGGTTGGTTGCATGCAGTCATGGAGGAAGCGCGGAACCGGCCCCGTCTTCGTTCGCCCTCCTGGAGCCAAGCCCCGCTATCTGCGAAGCGACCTTATGGCGTGGCTGGAAGCAAACCGCATCGCTCCAATCAACAACGATTGACCACAAGGAAACCAAGCCATGCATGTGCAAGCCGGCGCTGATCGTTCGGACAAGGTCCGAATTCAACTGGACAACTTCTTCAACCGCTCCAAGCCCACGGGCAGCTTTCGCGATATCTACACCGACATTACCGGAGACCACCGATGTAGCGGCCTGTTGCGTGACTGCGATCGAGCGCGACTCCGTGAAGCCGTAGGCGGTCGCTTTGCCGAGGCGATCAACCAAGGCACCCGAGACGACTACTTGCGTACGGTCTTGCTGGAGATCGACCGACGCGCCGACGAGCAGAGCGCGATGCTCTCCGCGCACTTCAAGCAGTGCGCCCTTGGCGAGAAGGACACCAGCCAGCGGTCTGCCGCAACGGTAGCGAAGGCGCTTGAAGTCATCACCCGCCCCGTGCCCTCGCCGCGCGAGTCGATCTTCGGCATGCCGCTGAAGATCAACGGCGCTGAAGGCGACGCGCTGAGTTCGCCGATGGCCTATTGCATGTTCCGCGAGGAAATCAAGCGCGCTGTCTCTGAGGCCATTGGCCGTATTGAGGACTGGCCCTTCCCCGATCCGGTTTCGCTCCCTGGCGCGATGAATCGCCTGTCAGAGATCGAGGCGGAGCTGATCGAGCTGCGCGCCGAAGAGTCGGCGTTGCTCAAGGAGGCGTCCGAGTTCGGCGCCGACACCTGAGCCGACGCCAAGCACGGACAAGCGGTTGAGTGTCCGGCCGGTGCGACTGACTCCGCAGGCCCACCGGGAACAACCACCGCAGCGCGGGCGGGGCTCAACGACCGTGACCGCGCAACCTTTCCCGCACTTGCGCACCGCGCAAGGCCGATGCACACTCGCCCCACTGCCGCACAATCGGCAGTCGGGCGTGAGAACCCGGTTAACACAGGCGCGCAAGCGCCGCACCCGTGGGCGCTTTTTTTGCGCCTACAACCTGCCTTCAATGGCGGGCGTGCAGGGCAGCCGCAAGGCTGGCCGGTTCCTGTGTTCCGGTTTCTCACCCCTGTACGTCCGCCACCTTTTGCCGCGTGAGATCGGCTCCGGTGGCGGTTCCTCAGGAACACAGGAACCCACGCCATGAACCGCAGAAACCCCGCGACACCCGAGAACCTACCGCTTCCGATCATGCCGCCCCGCGATGCGTGGCCCAGGCTGATCGAGAACGCTTCTGCCGCGCTTCAAAGTGGCTGCATTATTAACCCGGCAATCAAATATATGCTAGTATTCCGGCATGAACAAACCCGACGCACGCAAGCTTTCTGACGACTCCCTTCGACTCCTTCGCGTGCAGGCGGATCGCCTGCGGCGCGA
>JALHRS010000048.1 GCA_022841325.1 Lysobacterales bacterium
GCCCCGCGCCCCGTGCCCCGTGCCCCGTGCCCCGTGCCCCGCTCCTAGTCACCCAGGATCAGATAGTCGCGCTGTTGCTCGCTGACTTCGGCGCGCGTGCCACTGGCTGCGAACCACAGCACGCCGCCCAGTCCGAACATCACCAGCAGGATCAGATATTCGCCTGGCCAGCTGAGTGCCGCGGGACTGCCGGGAACCAGCATCGCCGCCAACATCGCCAGTGCGCCGAGCGCGGCGATGGCCGGAATCAGCGGACCTCCGGCCAGTCGGTACGGCCTCGCCATGTCGGGATGGCTGCGTCGCAGCCGCCGCAGTGACAAGGTGACGCCGAGGAAGGCGAGGGCGATGCAGAAGGAGCCGGCATTGACCAGCGCCAGCAGCGCATCACGGCCGAGCAGCGGCGCCAGTGCCGTCAGTGCACCGACCAGCGCAATGGCCCAATGCGGCGTGCCGTGCACCGGGTGGGCGCGGCCGAAGGCCGGCGGGATGATGCGCCCGCGCCCCAGCGCGAAGATCACCCGCGACCCGGCCAGGAAGAATCCATTCCAGCTGGTGAACAGGCCCAGCAGCGCCGCGATCAGCACCAGCTTGGACATCCAGGGGGTCGTGAATGCCTGTTCGAAAGCGCGTGCAGCCGGCAGATCGGCATCGACCAGTTCCTGCCACGGACCGACCATGGACACACTGACGATGATCAGCACATAGAAAGCCGTCGCGGCAACGATGGAGCCCACGATCAGCAGAGCCAGCGTGCGTGGAGGCACGCTCTCGGATGCCTCCTCGGCGCCCTGCGGAATGGTGTCGAAGCCGACGAACCAGAAGGGGATGGTCACCAGCACCGCCAGCAGCCCAGGCAGCAGACTGCCGCTGGCTGCAGGCACCCAAAGCGGCTGCATGTTCGCCACGCTGCCGCCGCCGATCCCGGCCACGACGAAGATCAGCGTGACCAGGACGAAGGCCGTGGTCAGCCACACCTGCAAGCGACCGGCGGCGCGCGCGCCGGTCCAGTTGACCCAGGTGATCAAGCCGGTGCACAGCAATCCCAGCAGCACATGGCTGGCGTAGATGGTCGAGCCGTCGAATTCGTACAGCGGCCAGCGGTCGATGGCGGGGAACAGGAAGCTCAGCACCCGTCCGATCGAGATCGCTTCGAAGCCGGAAATGCTGACGTAACCGAAAGCCAGCGCCCAGCCGACCACATAGGCCTTGAAGCTGCCGAAGGCCTTGTAGGCATAGGCGACTTCGCCACCGGCCACCGGCAGCATCGGTGTCAGCTCGGCGTAGCACAGTCCGATGCAGAGCATCACGCCGCCGCCAATCAAGAAGGCGAGCACGGCGCCGGCCGGACCTGCCTGTGCCAGCCAGTTGTCGATGGAGGTGACCCAGCCGACGCCGATCATCGAACCGAAAGCCAGCGCAAAGAAGCCGATGCGTCGCAGCTCCTTCTGCAGGTGTACACGCTTGGGATGGGTCGATGGCCTGGTGCCTGCGGTGGATTCGGTCATGGATACTCCGGTGAGTTGGGGTTCGCCAGATACGCGAGCTGTCAGACCCATGGTGCCAGCTATTGGCGATTTCTGCCGGGTACCGCATTACCGGGTCAGCGGCCAGCGCCTGTTGCCGCCAGCACTGACGCTGACGCAGACTGAACACCGACACCGACACCGACACCGACACCGACACCGACACCGACACCGACACCGACACCGACATCAGGAGCCGTCATTGATCCGTACCATTCTCTTTCGAGTCGACAGCCATGAGCTGGTGCGGGGCGGGGTGGAGCTGCTGCAGCACTGGTCACGCGGTTCTGACGATCTGCTGTGGATGGATCTGGCAGACAACGAAGTAGCCAGTGAAGCCAAGCTGATGAGCGAGGCCTTCGGTCTGCATCGCCTGGCCATCCAGGACGCCCAGCGGGCGCGTCATCAGCCCAAGATCGAGTTCTTCGACCACTACGATTTCCTGTTGCTCAAGGGCATGGGGCCGGACGGCGACGAGTTCGAGTTCGAGACCATCCAGATCGCGCTGTTCCTCGGCAAGAACTTCCTGGTCACCCGACATTCCAGCGCCTCACCCAGCATCGATCGTGTCTGGCAGGCGCTGGTCGAGGATTCCTCGCTGCTGGCTGAGGGCCCCGATGCCGTGATGCTGGAAATTTCCCGGGTGCTGGTCGATCGCTACACCAATCGCCTGATGACGCTGGAGCCGCGGCTGGAAGATTTTGAAGAGCAGATCGTACGCAAGCCCAGGGACGACATCCTGGCCGAGCTGATGGGCTACAAGACCAATCTGCGCCAGTTTCGGCGGGTGCTGCTGTACCACGTCGGCGTGTTCACCGAGCTCAGTCACCGCGCACACTCGCATGTGCGTGACGACAAGCTGCATCACGTCAAGGACGTCTTCGAGCACCAGGAGCGTGCCTACAGTCTGGCCACCCTGTACTTCGAGATGGCGACGGATCTGGTCGACGGCTACATCTCGCTGGCCTCGCACCGGCTCAACAACATCATGAAGGTGCTGACCATCGTCACCGCGATCTTCGTGCCGCTGAGCTTTCTGGCCGGCATCTACGGTATGAACTTCGAAGTGATCCCCGAGCTCAGCTGGCACTATGGCTATTACGCGCTGCTCGGCTTCATGGCCCTGCTGGCGACCAGTCTGCTGATCGTGTTCCGCATCAAACGCTGGATCTGATTCTAAAACCCGCATTAAACCGGATTGAAGAATCCGCTTCGCGTCGGTGGCTGCTCTACATTTCCCTCACGGCGCCGGTCAGCGGCGCACCGGGGGGAAATCCGATGCAGACCCGCAGGCGCTATCCCAGTATTGAATCACCCTGTCCCGCCAGTTTTTCCATGGCGCGCGACCGGAAAAGCGGCTGGTGCGAGCACTGCCAGCGCACGGTGCACAACCTCGACGCGCTCGATCGTCGCGAGCTGCTGAAACTGGGCTCGGCCACAACGCCACTGTGCGTGAGCTACTCGGTGCGCGTTCCAGTAGCGGTGCTGCTTGCCACCGGCTCGGCGGCAGCGCTGGCGGCGGCCGGCGAGGGTCTTGCGGCCGATGCCGAGAACGAGGAATCCACGGTGATGGACATCGTGGAAGTGGGCGGAATCAGCGCCCAGCGCGAGGCCTGGGAGTCGCTGTTCCAGGAACTGGAAGTTCCGGACAGCCTGCAGATCACTGAAGCGAGGACTGCCGGCGGCGATCGGGAGCCGCAGCCATGAGCCGACCCCTGGATCTGAAACGGGATTTGCCCATCGCTGCGCCGTGTCCGAAATTGCCGAGCTTTGCCGACGGTGCCGTGCGCAGTCATTGCCCGGGCTGCGGTCATGACGTACATCTGCTGAGTCCCGCCCGACCGCAGCAACTGCTTGCCCTGCGCGGATTCCGAGGCGCCTTGTGCGTGGCCTATGCGGTCAGCGCGCCGGTATTGCTGAGCGGCGATCCGGCCCAGGCCCAAGATCAGGCGATCGACAGCGACGATGAAACCGCCTTGATGGAAACCATCGAAGTTACCGGCGGCGGCATCGGGCGACGCCAGCTGGAATCGCTGTTCGAGGAACTGGTCGAACCCTGGCCGGGCGAAGCCGAGTCGGCGCCGGCTGGATCCGAAGGGGCACAGCCATGAAACGACTGATGCGGGGAATGTGCCTGTGCCTGCTGTTGCCGCTTGCGGCCGCCGCCGCAAGTCCTGACGCGCAGCGTGTCTCGCGCACGATCGATGCGCTGCACAGTTGCAGCATCGACGATGCCGACGATCTGCTCAGCGCCGACAGCCGCGATCTGCTGCAGGCTCTCGCCAGCCTGGCGCGGCATGTGGACGTCGACATCGAGGAAGAATCGGTCGACATGCAAAGGCTGCTGCGGCGCCTGCGCGCGCGAACCGAGCCCTTGCAGCCGGAAGCGGTCTACGCCGACTACTGTGAGATCTTCCTGTCGGAGCAATCACGGCTGCTGTTGTCCGGCTTCACGGCCGGCCGCAGTTTTGAAGCGCAGGACCTGAGCTGGGTGGCCTTGCTCGACCAGCGCCGCCACTACTACGGCACCGGGCTGACGCTGGTCTTTGAGGACGGCGCCTGGCGCCTCAGTCTGCAGCGCTTTGCCGAAATGGCTCTGATCTATCCGCTGAGTGCGGGGCAGGGCTTCAAACAGGCCTGGGAACAGGCGATCGGCTACTACGGCGGCAGCGGCTTCAACGAGGAAGAGGATCCGCACTGCGCGGTGCCCGCTGCGCCCGAACCGCGCGCCGATCTGGCCGCCGGCATCCGCATGCAGCTGGCCGACCACGATGAAGAGCCACGCCTGCCCGGTCCGCGGCATCTGGTCAGCGTACTCGAACGCCAGGCGCTGGCCTTCCATGCGGCCGGCCGCGAGGCCGCGGCCTCACCAGCAGCCCAGGCTCTGCAGGCCGAAGTGCTGGTGCGGTCGGCCTTCTTCAGGGGCGCGCAGCCGGTGGGCAGCAAGGCCTGGCTGGCGCAGATGGACCAGGCTTTCGAGCTGTTCCGCGCAGCCGATGATCAGGGTCTGGCGCTGGCCCGGGTGGGGCCGATGCTGAGCTGGCTGGGTGAACTCTACCTGGCGCCGGAATTCGATCGCGCGCCGGATCTTCATCGGGCCCGCATCGCCTTTGACATGGCGGCTCGACATCAGAATCCGGATGGCGCCGTCCGCAGTGCCCAGTTTCTGGGTTTCGGGCTGGATGGGGCACCGGCTCAATGCACGTCGGCGCTGGATCTGCTGGCGCCTTTCCGCGCCGATCTGCAGAACTCGGCGCTGATCAGCAGCGCCTGGATTGCCCTTGATTGCGCAGATCCGGCCGCTCGCGATCTGGGGCTGGCCCGGCAGTGGATCGAGAGCCTGCATCAGATCCGATTGTGGGAGGACGATCAGATCGCCGAACTGGAACGCCTGGATGCCAGTCTGGCCTGTGCCGAGGCCGCGATGCCTGACTGGCGCAGCCAGTGTCCGACGCAGCCGGAGCACGATGCGCTCAATTTTCAGGGCGAACGCAAGCTGTCGCAGATGTTCAGACCGAGCAATGTCCCCATCCCGACCCTTTTCCGCAGTGCCCCGGCGCCTTCCTACCTGGGCGATTTCAACCCGGCGATACGCCCTCTGCGCTGCGACTGAGCAGATCGCAGCAGCGGCCGGCCCGTCAGCCTCCACCCTGTGGGAGCGGCTTCAGCCGCGACAACTCCCAGCATTTCGGCCAGCGATGTCGGTAGAGAGCGAATCGCGGCTGAAGCTCCCACAGTTTGGCCTTGGCCTCAGACCAACAGCAGGACACGAAGGTCACGAAGGAGAAGCAGAAAGGACACGAAGAAGAGCTGTTGGGGCGGATAGCCTTCCTTGGCGATCTTTCTGCTTTTCCTTTGCGTCCTTCGCGTCCCGCATTTTCTGTCCGGCCCTCATTGACAGCCATGGTCGCGAGCAGCGTCACGTAGCCCGCTGCGCGGCCAACGTGACCTACGCCTACAGCAGCGGAGCAATCGCGGCTGAAGCCGCTCCCACCATCAGGCCGGCGACCTAAGCTGGCGGAGACCAATGAAATGACTGACGGCCCTTGCCAGGTCAGGTCGCGGGCGTCAGACCTCATCCCATGAATCGGAAAGGGGCGCTTCTCGGCGTTTTCAGAGCTGAGGAGCCCTTTGCTTTCATCCATCCTTGACAGTCACCCCATAAATGCGAATGATTCGCATAAACATGGGTATACCGTAAGTGCCATTCCCGGGCTTGCGTGCGCCCCAGCGCCATCGAATCAGGAATCTCCATGCATCAGCAACCTTCGGTCATCTGGCTGGCTGCCCTTGGCGCGGCGATCAGCATTCCGGCAGGCGCGACCACCTATTTCACGGTGGCGGAGGTCGGTGAGCAGCTGTTTCCGGCGCAGCTTCTGACCCCGGTGCCGATGGTGCTGACGCTGGCAGACGTCAAGGCCGTGCAAAAGGCCAGTGGCGTGCGGGTACGGGAGTCGAGGCTCAAGCTGTGGCGCGCCGCCGATGGCGGCTGGATGTACATCGACCGGGTGCTGGGCAAGCATGAGTACATCACCTACGCGCTGGCGCTGGATGCCAGCGGTGCGGTCACCGGCCTGGAAATCCTGGAATACCGGGAGACCTACGGTGACCAGGTGCGGCATCCGAAATGGCGGGCGCAATTTACCGGCAAGCAGCACGGTGCGACCCTGAAGCTGCAGGCGGATATCGCCAACCTGTCGGGAGCAACGCTGTCCAGTCTGCATCTGACCGAGGGCGTGCGCCGTCTGCTGGCCACCCATCAACTGGTGGTTGCCGCGCGCGGATGACTGTAGTCGCGCCCGCGCCGTCAGTGCTTCCCGCGAACAGCAGCGCGTTGCCGATGCTGGAACGCATGCGTCCCTTGCTCGGGACCTTCGTCACCGTGCGCGCCGAAGTCGGCGCTGCGGATGCCAATCAGGTCTTCGCGGCGGCCTTCGGCGCCATCGAGCGGGTGCAGGCTGGCCTCAGTTTTCATGATCCCGGTTCCGAACTGTCGCGGGTCAACCGCAGCGCTGCGAGTGCGGCACAAGCGCTGTCGCCCCTGTTCGCCCGGGTGCTGCGGGCTTCGCTGGCGCTGGCCAGGCGGAGCGATGGCTGCTTCGATCCCACCATCGGCGTGCGCCTGGTCCGCTGGGGCCAGCTGCCGGCGCCGGACGCGAGCCGGCCAGACGAGGCTGCCGACTGGCGCGATGTCCATCTGCTCGATGGTCATCAGCTGCGTTTCAGCCGGCCGCTCTGGCTCGATTTTGGCGGAATTGCCAAAGGCCATGCGGTCGATCGTGCCGTGGCAGCCTTGAAGGCGCTGGGTGTGCGCCAGGGATCGGTCAACGCTGGCGGTGATCTGCGCGTTTTCGGCGACCAGCCGCAGACCATCCATGTGCGCCATCCGGGGTCGCCGGCTCAGTCCATTCCGCTGCTGCAACTGACCGATGGTGCGGTCGCCACCAGCGCAGGCTATTTCAGCGCCCGCAGCGGCTACACGGCCCTGGTCGACACCCACAAGACCCAGCCCATGGGCGAGGGTGTCTCGGTGACGGTGGTCGCACGTCGGGCCATCTGGGCCGATGCCCTGACCAAGATCGTGCTCTCGGGCCATGCCAGTGCGGCACACTTGTTGCGCCGCCTGGATGCGCAGGCCGTGTGTATCGACCGCAGCGGCCAGACCACGAGGGTGGGTTGATGCGAGCCCATCAGCGCGAACGTTTTCAGATGCCACGCTGGGTGCGGCTCGCGGTCTATGGCGTCGGCCTGCTGTGTGCGCTCAGTGGCGTGCTCTGGTTGCTGCTGCACCATTTCGTGGCAGTCGAGGGTGATTTTGGTCCGGAGCCTTCGCCCTTCGAGCATCCGCTGCTGGTGTTGCACGGCGTGGTTGCGGCCATGCTGATCTGGCTGTTTGGCCTGCTCTGGTTGACCCATGTGCGTCGCGCCTGGAAGCGCCGGCGCAATCGTCGCAGCGGCGGCTTCATGGTGCTGTTGCTGGCCTGGCTCGCGCTCAGTGGCCTCGGCCTCTACTACCTCGGCAGCGAGCACTGGCGCCACTACACCAGCATTGGCCACTGGCTGGCCGGAATGATCGCCACGCTGTGGCTGCCCTTCCACATCTGGCGCGGACGCCGCGCTGTCCAGAATTCCACCTGACGGAGAAATCCCTGCACTCGCTCAAACCCGCTGACGCCTGACGCCAGGCGCTGCCGTTGGCGGCTGGCCAGTCTCAACCACTCGGCACTTGCGGCGTTTCGAAGCCGTCGAAGTACAGCTGGTCGCTCCACTCATCGGCGCCCAGATCAAAGGGGCCGCTGTGATTGGGTACGCCGGGAGCGTCGAATCCGCGCTGCTGGCCGTCGATGTCCAGCAGGCGCGGCACCGAGGTAGCCGTCGGGTTGTAGCAGTAGTCGATCAGGGGTGAATTGGCGGACAGGCGAAAATCATCTCCGGCCGGATTGACGAACAGCGGATCGGCCACGATGAAGTCGGCGCCGATGACGATGAAGGGCTCCACGCTGAAGTCGATGCAGTCGAAGCTGGCCGACTGGGCAATGAAGGCATCGATGGTGGTCACGCCAGGCGCTTCGTAGATGATCGAGTTGTGTATCTGCAGCGTGCCGAAGCTGCCGCCGATGGCGGTGGTCAGATTCGCGTTGTGAGTGACGGTGTTGTAGTACGCGCGCAGATTCGAGTTCACCGATTCGATGACCGTTTGCGCCAGGCTGTTGCGGGCGATGATGTTGCCCTGCAGCCAGGCATCGCTGTTGGCCAGGCGAATGGCGCTGCCGGCCGCGGCCCGGTTCGCGGTGACCCAGGTGCCACGCAGATCCAGGCTGTAGCCGATCATGTTGATGGCGCCGCCGGTGTTGCCGGCCAGATTGTCCTCCAGTCGCGAGCAGCGCCTGCCGCCCTGGCAGCCTTCAAAGGGCACCATGGTCACGGAAGCTGAGCTCTGGGCATGGATGGCGCCGCCATCGCGACCGGCGCTGTTGCTGTTGAGCTGGGCGCCGACCAGGGTGAGTCCGGAGTTGTCCAGCCAGAAGGCGCCGCCATCAAAGCCCGCGTCGTTCAGATTGAAATTGACCAGGAAGTGGGCGCCGCCCAGGCCGATGATCTGGCTGTTGTTGCGCGCATGGACGCCGCCGCCGGAGCCGCTGGCACGGTTGAAATAGACGCCATCGCCGACGGTGGGCGCGATGATGGCGACCGAGCAATGGTCGGCGTAGATGCCACCGCCGTTGAGCGCTTCGTTGTCGAACAGATTGCCTTCGAAGCGCAGCAGGGTGCCCGCGCTGCTGCTGCAATAGATGCCGCCGCCGGCATCGGTGGCGCTGTTGCCGAAGATCTGGCTGTCCGCATCGATGAACAGGCGGGCGCTGGTGCTGCCGTTGAAATGGATGGCACCGCCGCGCCCGGAGCTGTTGCCGCTGAGCGAGACATTGTTCAGCGTGACCCGGTTGGAGCCGTCGATCTCGATGCCACCGCCGAAATCGGCGTCGGGCTCGCCGCCAGTGATGCCGAGATTCTGCAGATAGAGATCGCGCACGCTGCCGTCGCCGGCAAGAATCTCGATCACGCTGTCGGCAGCGCCGCCGGCGCCATTCAGGGTTGTGCGACCACTGGGCACAGTGTCGGCGCAATCGCTGTAGCCGCCGATCAGCCACAGCGACTGGTTGGCGATGTTCAGCGCTACTGCACTGTAGCTCTGGTTTCGGGCGATATGGATGAAGTCGGTGCCGGGGTTGGATTGGGCCTGGCTGATGGCGGCTGCCAGATCCGTGTGCGTGCAGGCGGCATCGGCCCCCACGGTATAGGTGGCCGCTGCGGCAGGGCCAGCCAGAGTGAACGCGGTCACAGCCAGCCCTGTTCGCAATGCCCTCCGAGCATCGAGCAGAAATCTGTCCATGAACTCACGGTAGCCATGTGCGCGCGGCCCGTGTTGACCCTGATCAATCCATGGTGCCCGCTACAGTGGTGCACTGGGGATATGAACCCCATCAAGGAGCGCACCATGAATCGTTACTTGCTCGGCGCTCTGAGCCTGCTGGCCCTGGTGAACATCGCCCATGCTGACCCCCTGGGCAGTGCCTTCACCTATCAGGGCGAGCTGAATGTCTCGAATCAGCCGGCCAATGGCAGCTACGACTTCGAGATCGCCCTGTATTCGGTCTCCGGTGGTGGCATTGCGCTGGACACCGCAGTGCGCGGCGATGTCCAGGTCAGTCAGGGCCTGTTCTCGGTGACGCTGGACTACACCGATATTCCCTTCGCAACCTCCACCCAGTACTACCTGGAACTGCGGGTGCGCGACGGTGCCAGTACCGGTTCGTACACCACCCTGTTGCCGCGCCAGCCGATCTACGCCACGCCCTACGCGCAGCACGCAAAGACCGTGGATGCGTCCGCCCTCGTCGGTGCGGCGGCAGCCCGGCCTACCCTCAGCAACCATGTGATCACCCTGCCAGGGCCGCCATTTCCGATTGCCGGGGACAGCAGCATGACGATAGGCGTCGATGGTCTGCCCATCGCCAGCGTCTACGATTCGGCCAATGGCAATCTGCTGGCCCTGCATTGCGACGACCCGGCCTGCGCGCAGCTGACGATGACGGTGCTCGACAGCATCGGTATCGTCGGTCGTGGCAACTCGATCATCGTCGCCCAGAATGGCTTGCCGGTGATCAGTTACATCGATACCACCAACGGTGCACTGAAGCTCGCCCGTTGCACCGATGCGCGCTGCACCGCCGCCACGCTGTCGGTGGTCGATCCGGCCGTTGGCGACAGTCCACGCAGCGTCATCCTGACCGCCAACAGTGCCACCCCGGGCACCGTGGACATCGTCTACCGTGACGAAATTCAGGGCGACGTCGAGAGCGCAACCTGCACGCCGACAGGTAGTTGCACCTTCGCCACCATCGATTCGGCCAACAATGTCGGGCGCGCACTGGATGTCGTCCGCAGCGGTTCACGCATCTTCATTGCCTACGGCGATTCAACGACCGGATCGCTGCGGCTGAAGAGCTGCGCTTCCTTCATCAGCAATTGCGCCGGCAGCACGGCGATCACCGTCGATGGAACGGCGGTCGCCGCCGACATTGCGCTGGTGGTTCCGCCCGACGCCCGCCTGCTGCTGCTCTATGTGCGCGGTACCGAGTTGCGTACCGCCCGCTGCGACACCCAGTTCTGCGCGTCGACGACTGCCGGGGGTGTGATCAGCGGCGGCCGGGGGGCGGTAACCGCCATGCTCGGTGGTGATGGTCTGCCGGCGATGATGGCCCTGACCGACAATTTTTCTGGCGCGAGCTTCCTGAAGTGCCTGGATCAGGGCTGCACGGAGGTGCTCTCAGGCGCTGGTATCGGGTCCTCGCCCGGCGTGCTCAATGCGCGACCGGCCCTGACGCTGGGTGCCCATGGAAATCCGATCGTGGGCTTCCGCCTGTCCGGGAACTACCGCCTGTGGGTGTGTGACGCGCCCGATTGCGCACCCACGCGTCGACGCTGAGGGCTGCAGTCATGCCTCTTGTCTCCAGATCACGGGCCATTGCAGCGCTGCTCGGTGTCGTTCTGTTGATGTTCTGCGTTGAGCACACGCATTCGCAATCGAGCGGCGGCGCCTATGAGCTTCGCGCGCATGCCCTGGATTCCGGCGGCCGGTCGAGTGGCGGCATCTACAGCGTGCAAGGCCTGATCGGTCAGGCGGCCACCAGCACCTCCAGCGCCGGTGTCTACAGAATCACGGCGGGCTTGCTGAGACAGCGCCCAGCGCTGCCCGACGCGGTCTTCTCGGACGGTTTCGAGTCACCATGAGCCGGACAAGCGCGGTGGCTCGCTGTGTCACTGCCCCGTCGAATGATCCAAAGCCAGTGAAAAGTCGATTTTCCAACGCAGACCTTCTATCCGGCGCGCTGCAAAGGGCAGACTAGCGGCGGTCTGATGGTTCATGGCTCTGATCTATAGACCCGGTTGGTCTGTTTTTCAGTGCCGGCGAAGCGGTGCAACGACCGAACTGCCATCCCCCGGAAGGGTCGCTGTTGCTACGATACGAGTGCGGCGCCTACCTTTCGGTATCCCAGGCACAATGCCAATACAACAACGCGCGGATCGCAAGAAGACACTTGCCGCACACTCCCGGCTCCGAATCGGCGCACTGTTGGTGCGGCCAGATCGACTCATGGTCTCGCTCGACGGCAATGAAATCGCTCTGGAGCCGCGGGTCATGGAAGTGCTTTTGGCCCTGGCCGAGCACGCCGGTGAAGTCATCAGCGCCGAGCAACTGCTGATCGAGGTCTGGCGCGGGACCTTTTATGGCGACAACCCGGTTCACAAGGCCATTGCCTATCTGCGCAAAGCCTTCAATGACGACCCCAAGTCGCCGCGGTACATCGAGACCATTCGGAAACGGGGTTATCGGCTGATCGCCACGGTCTCCTATCCCGACGACTACCGCCGCGTTGCCACGCAGACCTCGACCTGGACCGGCGCCAACCCCTACGTCGGCCTCGCCGCATTCGACAGCGAACACGCCGGCGTGTTCTTCGGGCGCAGCCGGGTCACCGCCGATCTCCTCGCCGCGATGCGCCAGCAGATGGAAAACCAACGGCGCCTTGTGCTCATCGTTGGTGCCAGCGGCTGCGGCAAGACGTCCCTGGTGAATGCCGGCGCGATACCGCTGCTGCGTCAGGAGGGCGGTTTCGACGGATTGCGTGCGCTCTCGGTCGCAAGCTGTGATCTGGCCGGCGTCGAAATCGACGATACCTTGATCCATCTTGCCGCAGCTCTGAAGACCTGGACCTTGGGCGGCCGGCCCTTGTTCGCTCCCGGTCCGGCGACGGGACTTGCCGCTGCCATCCAGGAGTCGCCGGAATCGATCGGTGCCAGCATCGAAGATGCCTTCCGCCGCTATCCAGCGCGCGAACTTGCAGCGCAGCCGCATGCGCATCTGCTGCTGTTGATCGACCACGCCGAGGCCTTGGTCGCTACCCCGGTGCAACAGCCGAAACGGAATGCCGCGTTCGCGCGCGCGCTGCACCATCTTTGCGACTCGCCGCGCGTGATGGTGGCGATGATTGTCCGTGGCGACTTCTACCTTGCTCTGGTCGAAGCCTATCCAGAGATCGCCGAACGCAAGCTCGGCGAGGGCCACTTCGATGTCCTGACTCCGCGTTCCGGCGAAATCGCCCAGATCATTCGCATACCCGCGGCATTGGCGGGTCTGAGCTTCGGCGAAGACCCGAACACGACAGAGCACCTAGACGACGTGTTGCGTGACGCAGCCAGCGCACACACGGATGCGCTACCGCTGCTGCAGCACACGCTGCAGGCGCTTTATGAGCGTCGCAGCAGCAGGAGCGAACTGCGCTTTGACGTCTACAGACAGATCGGCGGCCTCGAGGGAGCGCTCGCGCATCGCGCAGAGGAAGTGTTCGCCGCGCTCCCCGATGCATCAAGACACAGCCTCGACAGCGTCTTCTCGCAGTTGATCGTCATGCAGCAGGAAAGCAACAGCGTCAGCGCCCGCCGGGTGCCATGGTCGGCGTTGGACGAGAACGCTCGCGTACTTGCAGAGAGTTTCGTCCGGGCGCGGTTGTTCGTCGGAGAGTTGAGCGATGGCCAGGCCGGCTTCCGAGTCGCGCATGAAGCTCTGTTGCGGCAGTGGCCACGTGCGCGCGACTGGACCCAGGACAACCGTCGTCTCCTGCAAGCCAAAGCACGCCTGCGCCGCGCGGCTGCCCGTTGGGCCGACGAAGGTCATAGCGTCGATCAACTGCTCAATCCCGGTCGACCCTTGCGGGAGGCCATGGAAGCGGCCCGGCAGTTGCCAGACGACCTCGATCAGCACGAACGCGACTTCCTGCGGGCATCGGAGCGACTCGATCGCCGCAAGCGCAGACTGCGGGCCGGCGCGATAACCAGCCTGGCGGTGTTCGCGCTGGTGTCCGCGATACTGGCCTCACTCGCGTCGCAGGCCCGCAACGAGGCCGAGCATCGTCGGGAAGAGGCGATGCAATTGTCCGAATTCATGCTGGTGGATCTGGCCGAGAAGCTGCGTCCGCTGGGCAACCTCAAACTCCTCGATGGCATCAGCACCCGGGCACTCACTCAACTGGAACGCCAACCGGAAGCGCAGACGCGCCCCGAAGACCTCGTCAACCGGTCGCGTGCTCTGCGCACGGTCGGCGAAGTGAAGATGGAGGAAGGGAAGCTCGAGGAGGCAGAATCCGCCTTCGCGCGCGCCAACGAGGCCGCGCGAGGCGCGGTCGAACGCTCGCCAAACTCCGAGGAAGCCATTGCCGAACTGGGCGTCGCTGGCTATTGGCTCGGCTACTACCATTACCGCCAAGGCGAGTTTGACCAAGCGCGCGAACACTGGATCACGTATCTGCGGAGCAGCGAACACCTGATCCGCCTGGACCCACAGAACCAGGACTGGCGGATCGAGCGCTCATACGCGCTCAACAATCTCGGTGCCGTAGCCCGAGATCAAGGCCGGATCAGTGAGGCCCTCTTGAACTTCAAGAGCTCCGCAGCCATCAAGGCTGAGGTGCTCTCGACTCGACCCGACGACAGGGCATTGCGGTACGATCTGGTCGACACGCTTTCGTGGATCAGTAGTGGCGACGAATCAGAAGGACGCCTGCAGGCGGCAGCGTCCGGCTACGCCGAGCAGATCGCCATGCTGCGCATGCTGGTCACCGGCAATGCCGATGCGCTGGTCTGGGATCGACGCCTCGGAACTGCGCTTCTGAGCAGCGCCCGACTCGAGGTATCGCGCGGACATCTGAACGAGGCGCGCATGCAGATCGAAGAGAGCGTTGCCCGATTGTCGTCAGTGACCGAGCGTGAACCCGGCAACAAGGTCTGGGCCCGCGACCTGGCCCTGGCGCATATCGAGGCTAGCGAAATCGCCAAACTGGACGGAGACCACAGCAAACAGCGCTCCGACCTCGAGGAAGCTCAGAGGCTGATCCAGCGCATGATGGACTCCGGAGACACATCGCTCGCTTTGCAGCGTCTGCACGCTTCCGCCCAGTTGCTGATCCTCAGGTCCGGAATCGATGCCGGGGACGCCGAGATCACGGCAAAGTGGGAAACAACGATGCTGGAACTGGAGCGCATTGCCGCAGCTTCGCACGGTGGCATTCCCGAGACAGTGGTCCTCGCCAAGGCCCTGATAGACCGCGGACAATACCGTTCAAAGAGCGGCTCGATGAGCACCGCCCGCAAAGATTGGGAGCGCGCGATCGGACTGCTCAGACCCATGGCAGGAACTTCCCGGGATCCGAATGTGATCGCACCCTGGACCCGAGCCCATCTTCTGCTCGGCGATCGAGATCCCGTCGAAACGGAAATCTCGTGGCTCAGGAGCATAGGCTACCTCGATCCGGCTTACACCGTCCTGGTCAGCCCCAGCGACTCCCCGCCGCGGTCATCGCCGCCCAATCAGCTACCGAAGAGAAACCGCGAATGCACCGAACCCGACTCCGCAATCTGGAATGATCGGGATGGAAATTGCGGCGTCATTGCCGCGCAACCACAACTCACCGAAGGAAGGAACAACTGATATGACGAGATTCGTGCAAAATGACCATCTGGGTGCAGATGGAATCAAGATCCTGGAATTGACCATTTCGGATACTTCCAGTGGATTTACTTGGTCATACTCAAGCAAACGTATTATCACTGGGAAATCCGCAACGCCGGTCGAAGTGAAGCTGGTAAACAATACCAGTGCAGATGTTGCCATTGTCGACTACGCCAGCACTGGTGTCTCCGACCTGCATTCGCCGATAGCAGAATTCGAGTTGAACAGTAACCAGCAGCTGGCTACGTTTCTGATCGAACTCTACCCAAGACAATTGATCGACTTCGGGCTGTTTGTCAGTGTCAAGCCGGCTGGTGAGCCGCCAATCATACTGTTCTGCGATCCGCAGGCGAGCAACGATCCGATCGTCAGGCCCTGATCACTGACAGAATCTCGGCAGTCCACCATAGACGCCTGCGGCCGCGGCGACGGCTGTCGGCGTCACTGCCACGGAACGCGCCTCGGTCATGACCATTGCACTGGTCGACGGCGCATCCGCTGATCCCCCGGATTTCACCCAAGCACCTCCGCCGGGTTCACAAACGCAATAAAATCAACAACCTGAAGATCGGAAGGTTTCCGGAAGGATTCAACACACCCGGGTGCGCAGGATAGGCCGCCAACGCCGCTGTCTCCCCTGTCGTGTCCGTGCAATCGGGTAAACGACCAGGTCTGGATAGCGACGCCACGCCGCCGCCATCCTTCCAGACCAGGGGATCTTCATGGAACCCGCAAACTTCGACACCCAGCGCACCAGCGCTGACATCCAGGACTGCACCACCCCATCCCTCAGTTTCGACACCGGCCCTGTTTCGCCACCTGCCGTTCGCGATAGCGAGGGTGGCGCCAGCATGTCCGAGCTTTCCGCGG
This sequence comes from Lysobacterales bacterium, assembly GCA_022841325.1. Classification (GTDB taxonomy): domain Bacteria; phylum Pseudomonadota; class Gammaproteobacteria; order Xanthomonadales; family SZUA-5; genus JADKFD01. The sequence continues at coordinate 15,961 of JALHRS010000048.1, forward strand.
CTGAACGCCTGCACCGGGGCCGGGTACTGCTCGACAGCGCGCTCCTGCGCCGACTGCGTCACGCCAGATTGATGAGCCAACAGGACCTCGCCGACGATTGTTGGCGCCGCAACATCCCGCTGTCACTCACGACCATCAAACGCGCCGAGCTCGGCCGCGCAGTTCGATTTCGCATCGCCCGCGAATTTGCACGCTGTTTCGAAGTGCCGATCGAACAGATCGCGGGAATTGAACTGGGCTCATGAACACGGCTGCCTGCCAGCCGTGCGTGGGCATACCCGTCGATTGAATTCAGGTGTTCACGCGTGGCTGGCCAGGCTCGCTCCTTCGCGGTGGCATTCAATGGATGCAGCGACAGCAAACTGAAAAGACACCAACCAGGACCTGATTAGAGCCGAAGCAATCACGCGCTTCAGCGCAATATGTTCTTGCGCTGCGAGTCAGGGCGAATGCGGTGAATTCAGGGGCAGAGGTTGTCCGCGATTATTGTCTCGGCTGCGGCCGGGCCAGTTCGGAAGGCGGTCATTGCGGAACCGTTGACCCAGCGTATTGGAACTTCGCTCCGGCGAATCCAGACCAATATCCTGCTGCAGGAGTGAGAGGACAAATGAGCTGCGTCGAAAAAATAATTCATTGCGTCTGGATTGGCGGTGGAAATCTGGAGGCGGTCAAAGGGCTGGAAGGGATTCGGTCCTGGCTGAAGTACGCCCCAGACTACAAGGTCTTGCTTTGGACCGATCAAAAGCGCCAGCTTGCGATCGGGATCATGGGCTTGCTGCGTACCAATCGCGACATAAACAAAGCCTACGTTCAGCATCAGAGAAAGGATCTGGGGCACAAACCCTTCAAGCTCGAATGGGCTGACTCCGATTGGCAGCAGTTCCTGGACGAAATTGAAGCGAGCTTCTCTGAGGCCAACAGCATCAGGCCAAGCGAGGTTTTGAAGAGTCTGATCGAAAAAATAAGATCAATACCCACGGTTGCCGCCGCCAACATGCACGCGCTACACGATTTGGAGTCCGAATTCGGCCGCCGATTCGAGGTGCGCGACGTTGGCTCGCTGAGGTATCTGCCGAAGCGTGCCTACGCAATCGAATTGTCCAATCGCGGGATCAATCCCGCCGGCGCGAGCGACATCGTTCGATACGCGGCGCTGCTCGAACACGGCGGGCTGTACCTCGATGTGGATTTGTTGATTCAGGCGCCACTGGGCGGTGTTGAGGTTGCGGCCATGGCCCTGCGCTCTGCCGTCGAGCCGGCGAGAGGCGTACAGCGCACACCCATCTCAGACTCAGCATTTCAGTTGGCAACCGCCCGTTTGAATGGCGACTGCGCCTACATCACCAACAACGCTTTGGCGACGCATGCTGGCGGCACCGCAGTGACGCATATGACGAACTGGATTCGATACATCTATGACGAGATGTTGCCAGTCAACGGGGCAACGCCGGCATCTCTTTCAATCAGCGCCTACTGGCACTTGATGCCAACCAAGAGCACGCTCGACATCACCGGCCCCAATCTGGTGCGGGAGGTCTTGTTCTACCAGTTTTCCGGCGAGGAAATGGATTTCAAGCAGTGGTGCCGAAAACGTCTGAGTTTGATGGTCAAGGCTCTTGAATCGACCAAGAACGCCTATGACAAGCAGTTTGCGTCGTGGCGATCCGATGACACGGAAAAGGTAGTAAATATCCTCCCGTTCAATAGGCATGCGATGGTTTGGCCTGACGGTAAGGTCATCTACCAGGCGTGGTGGGACTGGTATCTGGGGAACGCCCTGTTTCCGATGGATTTCATCGACTTTGAAACCGCATACGGGCGACCGAGTTCGACCTCGGCGCTGTTGAGCATGAAGTACTGAACAACGCCAGGCGAATATTCCAGAGGGGCGCTGGTTGCGCCTTGCTCAAGCGGATGCCAATGGGCCGGACAAGGATGGCTGGCATGAAATTCGACCGCGCAAGCGGCCGATGGGTGGAAGTCGATCCCGGCGGAGCCTGGGAGTCGGCGCGGACTGAGTCATCCAGAAGGATGGGCTCGGATTTTAATTCTCACACTGATTCAGTGTTGAAACCAAGAAGAGGATTTCGAAATGCCAATGCAAAAGATCGGGAAAATGTCACTCAAGAACTCCGGTGGATTTGTGACCCGCATTCAGTACAGTTACATGGATGACGATGGCAACAAGCAGTTGAGCAAACAGGGTGGCGACATCACCCTCGGCTTTTCCGACACGATTGATCCGGCGACTTTGGGTGTCCCGGACGGCGTCCTGGTTTACATGCATGCCTTTGTCGTATGGGGTACCGACAACGAGGCCAAGCGTGCGTTTATTTATGAAAAGGGCAATGTCTCTGTTGCCAATTACAACATCAGTGGCACTACGCTGAATAACGACCTGGGTTTGATCGATATCTCCTAGGTCAGGTTGACGCAGCGGTGCCTGGATAGGTCACGCCGGTGTTGTCGGCGGAATCTCCTGCCAGTGGGAGGTTCCGCCGGGATACCCGGTGCTGGCCCAGTATTCTTACTACTTGTCTGGAGAAATGGAAATGGCGATTCAGTATCTTGAGACCAATGTCATTGGTGCCTATCTGGTTGATGCGTGGCAGAATAATCTGCAAACTGAAAGTGACCCGACGTCCGGGAAGTGGTTTCGGCAGGGGCCTGGTAATTCGGGCGGCTTGTTCGGTGGCTTGACCGACATTCTGGTCACCGACCTTACCTATGACCCGAGCGTGTCGACCGTCAACAAGACCAAGGATGTCGCGCTTTCGACGACGCTCGACAATCGGTCTGGCTTGTTGACCGATTCGCAATCGACCAATACGCTGACCTGGCAAGTGACCAACACAGTCACCACATCGCAGAGCAAGACCAATTCCATCAAGAGTTCGATCACCGAGAAGATCACGGCCAAAGGCAAGATCGGCGTGGTTGAGATCAGTTCCGAAACGACGATCGGTTTTGAGTATGCGTATTCGTGGTCGACTTCGGAGGCAGTGACTCAAACCGATACCAAGTCCTACACCAGCAGCGTGACCTTGAAGGTGCCAAAGGGGAAGGTTTACAAGCTTGTGGTGCTGGCGGACAAGAACTCGTTGACTATTCCCTACCATGCGAAGATCCGGCTGCGTGGTACCAGCGAGGCCAACTTCGATCATCCGATCAACGGCAAGACACAGTGGCAGGCGGATGCCGGGACGATTTGCGCTTGGATCAAGAAGTACAACTCGGCGAAGGGTGACGACATGGAGTTCGATGCCGATCCAGCGCTTCCGAGTGAGGGGATCGCTTCGATCCGCGGGACGATGCGCGTCGACAACGCGGTCAATTTCACGATCTTCGCGATTGACGTCACCTCCTCGTATGTCGCCGATCCCAATTCGTCTGCAGCGATCAAGAAGTTGTTGCAAGGTGAACCGGCGGGTGCCGAGCCAGTGACCGCGTTGGGATCGGTGCCGGTAGCTGCGTGACGCAGCTGCATGACTTCGGCATACGGCCGAAAGCTTGCGCTGGAGTTTCAGGATTCTTGGCAGCCGCTCGCGGCTTGCGGGAAAGCCCGCGCTGAGCGCCGAGCTTGGCGCGCGGCCTTCAGGTACGAACGGCGTGGCGGCTCGATGGTGCGCTGGGTAGATTCGGCGGCCGCGTCATCTCCTGCCCGATTGTCGCGTCGTTCCACCTCCCCGGAATAACTTCACCTTGCCTGCCTCTGCCGACGAAAGGTCCCTGCTGGCAACGCGCAACTCAGCCATCGACGTGTTGCGCGGGTTCTCCATCCTGTTGGTGATCTTCCACCACCTGGCCTTGCCTTTCCGTTTGCCGCTGAGTCAGGGTCCGCTGCCCGAACTGTTCGGCCCGCACGGCAGACTTGCCGCCATCGATATCCGCAGCTTCTATGTCTATCGCGCCAGCCGGATTCTGCCCTTGCTGCTGGCCTTGCTGGCGCTGCTGCTGCTGGGTTGCGCCTGGGGCCGTCTTGGGGCTCCGCGCGGGCTGGGGTGGCTGGCGGCGCTGGGTCGCCTCAGCCATGAGCTCTATCTGACCCATATGTTCGTCGTGCTCGCGCTGGTGGCCGCGTACCGGCAGCTGTTTCAGCAGAACAACTACTGGAATTTCGCCGTCTATCCGCTGTCTATCGCCACCTGTGCAGCGCTGGCCTGGTGGGTGCAGCGCCATTTCTGTCAGCCCTGTGAAAGCGCCTTGCGCGCTCGCGACGCCAGGCTGGCGTAGCCGGTTCCGGCCCCGGCGGATCGTCGGGTCACACTGCATTACACCTGAAAAATGCACGCGCCGGCGGCCAGGAAGCGGCCAAGCTAGTGTGCTCGCTCTACTCGCTGGCACCCAAGGTGGATACATCCACGAGGCGTACAGGGGGTCTCCGATGTCGCTTGAACTCGCAGTCCGATCGGGCTTGGTATCCGGGCTGCTGATGGCCTTCCCGGCATCAGCAGCCACCACGGTTTTTCCGGTGGCCACCACCGAGCAACTGGTGGAAGCCATCCAGCGCGCCAACGAATCCCCCGAGGCGGATGTCATCACCCTTGAACGCGCACTTTACGTTCTGGATGGTGTCGATGCGCGGGATCAGGGCGCGGCGCTGCCGGCCATCACCACGCCGATCGTGATTCGCGGCAACGGTGCCGAACTCCGGCGCTACGCCAGCGAGAACTTCCGGATCTTCAGCGTCGCTGCCGAGGGGCATCTGCGTCTGGAGCGGATCACCCTCGCCGAAGGCTCGCTGGGCGCCATACGCAACTTCGGAAAAACCGAATTGCGCCACGTGCAGCTGGTCGACAACACCGCCAATGGCACCCAGGCCATCGTCGAGAATCACGGTGAAATGAGCCTCGAAAGCTGCGAGGTGAGTTTCAACACCATCGCCGGGGCTCAGCGTGATGCCGGCACTATCGTCAACTGGGGACAGTTGACCCTTTCCGCGACCACCTTCGAGGGCAATCTGCTGTCGCGTCGCTATCCGGGCGTCGCCCTGGCATCGAGCGTCCTCAACTACGGCCATTCGACGATCACCGACGTGGTCATTGCCGAGAACACCGCCGGTGACGAACCAGGTACGGGCGCGCCGCAGGCGCCGCTGGTGAATCTGGGCAACGGTCGCCTTGATCTCAGATTGGTGCGGGAGCGCGGCAATTTGCCGGGAGCCACGCTGGTCGCGGGCTTCCCGGTGGATTAGCCAGGGAGCAAGCGGCAAAGCGCAGGTTCCTGACGCCCTAGTCGCTGCGCCTTTGAAGGCGTCCAGCCGCGAAGGGCAGATGGCCGCGGAGAGTGCGCCCAGGTGGGCCTGCCGCTTCCGCTGGCTTTCAAGCCACGAGCGATGACCCTCGGACCGTGCTGCCGACAATGGCTGCTTCAAGCTGGCGAGTTCAGGAAATTGCCCGCATCAGAACTGCACTTGCGTGAGCTCGCCGGGGGTCAGGGTCACCGATTCGATGGCCCGCACCGGATTGGTGACGGTCTCCACGCGATAGCTGCCTGCCGGCAGAATGATCTCGGCCCCGCCAATGATGCCGCGCGCCACCACCTCACCCCTGCTGTCCAGAACCCTGAATGGCCCGGAGATCACCGTGCGCAGTGAGTGCTGCAGTTCATCGGCGGAGCGGGCGTCGAAATAGCTGCCACCACCGAGTTCAGCCCAGGTCTGGAAGCTGCTCTTCAGATCGGCGTCGTCGATGGCAAAGCCGACTATCGACACCTGCACGTCCAGGCCCTTGGCCCGCAGTTGCTTGATCACGTCGGCAGGGTCGCCGCCACAAGTCTCTTCGCCATCAGTGATCAGAATCACCGTCTTCGGGCCTTTGGCCGCTGCCAGGTCCGCAGGCACTTTGGCCAGCGATTCGGCAATCGGGGTCTTTGCCAGATTCATGGCCTCGACCCCGGCGATCCGGGTCGCAGCAGCATTGCGATCAAGTGCGCCCAACGGAATTTCCAGGTCAGTGCGGCACTGGTCAGCGGCCTTGTGACCGAACACGCGCAGCGCGAAGAGTCCGCCTTCCGGCAGCTGTTGCCGCACCAGGTCGTCGAGCACCGAACGGGCAATGTCGATCCGTCTCTCGCCGTCGATACGCTGCAGCATGCTGCCCGAGGCATCCAGGATCAGTTCGACTGCGCCGACGCCGTTGGTCGAGTCGGCCCTGGTCCTTTGTCCTTCGTAAACCACCGACAGCCGGCCGGCCGGCTCGATCCGAATCGGCCGTCGCGCCAACACCGTGGCGCTTTGCGTGGTGCGATAGCGCAACTCGAAATCGCCATCTCTGGCGGGCAGCTTGAGGTCGGCCGGATTTTTCTGGTTGAGGATGGCAATGTGGGACTGAGCCTTGGCGTCATCGGCATCGCCCGGCAGGTAGACGCCTATCGAGTCATAGTTGTTGCCCGGGCCCGTCCAGCGCACTTCGATCAGCGTGCCGGCGGTGGCGCGGTCTGGTGCCTCCAGGCTGGCATCGACCTGGCCGATGCGCAGCGGGCGCGTGGCCAGCACCGAGCTATCGCGTGCCGTCTGGTAGCGCAGTTCATAGTCGCCCGCCTGTTCCGGCAAGCGCATCGGCACCGGATTCTTGCGACTGAGGATGCGTTCCACCTTCAGCGGCTTGTCCTCGCCGACGCGGTACAGCGCCAATTGGTCGTACTGGTTGCCTGGTCCTTTCCAGGCGATCTCGATGGTCGCGCCGATGGCTGCCGCCTCGGGTGCCTGCAGAGCGGCCTCAACGCCAAACAGCGTGATCGGCCGGCGCGCCAGGATGCGCTTGCTGAGCCTGGTCAGGTAGCGCAATTCGAATTCACCCGTGATCTCTGGCAGATGCATGCGGACCGGGCTGCGCCCTAGCACCGTGGCCTGAGTCAAGGGTTTGGCGTCGGCCGGTGCGCCGACGGCAAATAGCTGGATCTGCTCATAGCTGTTGCCCGGACCGGTCCATTCGATCTCGATGGCCGCTCCGGCCTGCGAGCGATCCGGAGCCGTCAACGTGGTCGCGACATCAAGCGCCTCGATGCTGGCGCGACCCAGGACCGCCTTGCTAGCCCGTGAGATATAGCGCAACTGATAATTGCCCGGGGTTTCCGGCATCACCAGTGGCACCGGGTTCTTGCCGCTGGTGATGGAGGCGGTGTTGATCGCCTTGTCTTCATCGGCGGCACCCGGCACGGTCACGTCAATCGAATCGTATTGTGCGCCGGGGCCGGTCCAGCGGACCTCGATGGTGGATCCGATCGTAGCCTGGGCAGGCGCGTCGAGCGTGGCTGCCTGGCCCCAGATCCAGGGACTGATGACCATGCAGGGCAGCGCCGCCAGCAGGCGGGTGGCAGATCGTGGTGACATGGCCTCTGGCCTCGGCGACTTCGGGGTTGCAGGACCTTGCCGACGGCGGTCTGGACTGTCAACCCGATGAAGCCCATCTTGCTTCAGCCCGAGCTGTTGCTGGGGTCTGCCGCGACATCATCGGTTTTCGAATCAAGATTCAGGGCGCTGTGCACGATGATGTTCTGCACTCAGATGGGCGCCGATCTTGACGTCACGGTCATGGCCCCGCGAGCTCTTGATCTTGCGTGCCCACGCGCACTCTCGCCCTCATGCGCTCAAATCAATGAGTTGCGATATGCGCGGTGAAAACAGCTTCAGCCGCGATGCGGTTCACGGTCGCGACACCAGGTCGCTCCGGGAACTGAATGGCAAGAGCAACAACCGATGCCACGGCAATCCTCAATGCCAGCATCAACGCGATGGCCAATGCGCCCGATTGCCCGCCGCAAGCGCCTATGGCAATGTGCCGCATCACCCTACAGGCGCTTGCGCAGCATGGAGCTGACCGAGTTGATTCGCGCGGCGCGGGGCGGCGCTCAGGCCGATTCCGACCGCCTGTACGCTCGCGTGTATGCGGACCTGCGGCGCATCGCTGCCGGGCAGCTTCGCGGTCAGTCGCTGCTTGGGGCCACCTCCCTGGTGCATGAGGCCTATTTCCGCCTGGCCCGCCCGGACGCTCTGGCGGTCGAGGATCGACAACATTTCTATGCGGTGGCCGCCCTGGCCATGCGCCAGATCGTGCTCAATCATGTGCGCGCACAGCAGGCCATCAAGCGCGGTGAGGGTGCGGTCATCACCACGCTCGATGCGGCAGATCAGCTTGCCGTCAGCGAAGATGGTGCCGACCTGCTGGCGCTGGACGCCGCGCTGACGCAATTGGCGCAAGCCGAGCCGCGGCTGGCGAAACTGGTGGAGCTGCGCTTTTTCGGGGGCATGAATCTGGAAGAGGCGGGGGCCGCAGTCGGATTGTCGCCCACCACACTGAAGCGCGACTGGCGCAAGGCGCGGGCCTTTCTGCACGCTTCCATTTCGGCCGAATTGCCGTGAATCCGGTGCGGGCGCTGGCCCTGTTCGATGAGTTGCTGGCCTGCGGCCCGGAGCAGCGCGCGCAACAGCTCCTCGACCTGCATCGCGACGAGCCCGAGCTGGCGCTGATCGTGCAGCGCATGCTGGCAGCAGACGCGGCCGAGGACGGCTTGCTCGATCGTGAGCTGACTGCGGCATTGCCGGCGCCAGTGCCGGCGATGGATCGCAGCGGTGAACAGATCGGCCCGTTCCGGCTAGGCGCGCGCCTGGGGCGCGGGGGCATGGGCGAGGTCTATCGCGCCGAGCGCATCGATGGCGACTATGCGCAGTCGGTGGCGATCAAACTGCTGCGGCGCGGGCTCGACAGTGCAGATGTGCTGGCGCGTTTCCTGCAGGAGCGACGCATCCTGGCGCGCCTGGAACACCCGGCCATCGCCCGCCTGATCGACGGCGGCATGGGGGCTGACGGTCTGCCCTGGATCGCCATGGAACTGGTCGAGGGTCAGCCGATTACCCACTATGCAGAATCGGCAGGGCTGGCCCTGACGCCGCGCCTGCAGCTCCTGATCGCGGTCTGCGAGGCGGTTGATTACGCCCATCGGCGCTTGATCGTGCACCGCGATCTGAAGCCCTCGAATGTGCTGGTGACGGCCGACGGCAGCCCGCGTCTGCTTGATTTCGGCATCGCCAAGCTGCTCGACGACAGCGAAGGGCAGGCGCACACCAGCACCGGATTGCGGGTGATGTCGCCAGCCTATGCCGCACCGGAACAGCTGCGGGGCGAGCCGATCACGGTGGCCACCGACGTCTACGCACTCGGCCTGCTGGCCTACGAACTGCTGACCGGCAGCCTGCCGCAGCAGCGCGGACGCGCTTCCGTGGCGGCCATCGAAGCCGAGATCGACAAGGAGCTGCAGCGTCCCAGTCAGGCCGCCAGGCACGCGGGCGACAGCACGCGGGACCTGCGACCGATCGATGCCGATCTCGACACCATCGTGATCAAGGCGCTGGCGCCGGAAGCCGATCGTCGCTACCCCTCGGCGGCGGCTCTGGCCGAGGACCTGAAACGTTATCTCGACGGCCGTCCCATTTCGGCGCGACCGGACACGCTCAGTTACCGCGTCAGCAAATTCGTGTCCAGGCATCGTGGCGGCGTGCTCGCCAGCGTGCTGACGGTCCTGGCGCTGGTGGTCGGCCTTGGCGCCTCGGTGTGGCAGGCGCGCATCGCCCAGATGCAGGCGCAGCGCGCCGATGGCGAAGCGCTGCGCGCGAACGAGGCTGCAGCAAGAGCCGAGCTGGAGGCACGCACGGCGCGCGAAATGAGTGCCCGCAGCAAGCGCGTCAAGGAATTCCTGATCTCGGTGTTCATGCAGGAAGACCAGTTGCGCCGGGATGCGCGCGGTCCGCTGACCATGGCCCAGGCCTTCGACGACACCCTGAAGCGCATCGACAGTGAGCTCAGCGATGACCCGGGCCTGCAATCCGATCTGCTCGATGATTTTGGCGAAATCGTCACCGCCAGGGGTGATCTGGAGCAGGCTCAGACTTTGTTTGAGCGCGCGCTGGCCAAGGCCGAGCAGGCCCACGGCGAGCATGATCCTGCCGTGGCCGAAACCCTGACCAATCTCGGCGTGCTGGCGGCCTATCGCGGCCGTGCGGCCGACGGCCAGCCCTATCTGCTGCGCGCCCTGGCGATCACCGAGGCCCAGCCTGCGCCCGATCCGGTCGCGCTGGCGCAACTGCTGATGGCCATTGGTTCGGTGGAGCGCAACAGTGGCGATCTGGATGCTGGATTGCAGCGCATGACCAGGGCGCTGGACCTGTTTGGCGGCCCGGAGGGCAGTCATCCCGGACGTCTGGCAGCCATGCACAACATGGCCAGCGTGCTGGTCGATCTGGATCGGCCGCAGGAGGCTGAGCGCTACATCCGCCTGGCCATCGCCGGCACCATCGCCGCCCAGGGTGAGGAAGCAACGCCCCTGATCCCGGCCTACGGCATCCTCGGGCAGATTCTCGAAGGCGACGGCGCTGAGATCAGCGATGAGGTGCTGAGCATTGGCCAGCGTCGACTGGAACTGGTGCAGGGCGCTTTTGCCGACGACCATCCCTGGAAGGCCCTGGCGCTGGCCGACAGCGGCTGGCATCTGATCCAGCGCGGTAACCCGGCCGAGGGCGAGGTGCGTCTGCGCCAGGGCATCGCCATGTTCGAGCGTCTGGGCTACCGCAGCATGAGTCTGATCAGTGTGTGGCGCCGGCTGGCGCTGAGCCAGCAGCGCCGCGGCGATCTGGCGCAGGCGCGCGCCAGCTTCAATGCCGGTTATGCCCTGTGCGCCGATGCCGAGTCCGCCGGCAGTTTGATCTGCGCCACGATCCGCGCCAATCGCGCGCAATTGCTGGCAGACAGTGCGCCAGATCTGGCATTGGCCGAGGCGCAGGCCGCGCTGGGCAGCCTGAGCGAGCGCTTCCCCACCAGCACCGATCAGCGCGCGCAGGCGCTGGAGGCGCGGGCTGCGGCCCTGGTCAAGCTCGGACGTGCCGACGAAGCCGAGGCTGATCGTGCCCAGGCGATCGCGCTGCGCGCGCAGGATCCGGTGCAGCGGAGTCCCTGAGTCGCGGCGGTTCAGCGGGCCGGTGCCGGTGATCATGGTCCTGTTTGCCGCAGTACCGTGTGGTGTTGAGTACACCCACTACCCACGAGAGCCTGAACATGAAAATCGCGATCGCGCTGACTGCGTTGAGCTCACTGCTGTGGACCCTGCAGGCCGAGGCCGCCAGCTATCGAGTCACCCGATTCGATGATCCGGAGCCCAGGACCTGTACCCCGCTGGCATGCTCGCTGCGCGAGGCCGTCCTGGCAGCCAATGCCAATCCAGGTGTCGATCGGATCATCCTGGCGGCGGGTACCTACGCACTGACCCGCACTGACAGCACGCCGGACACGGCAGAACTGGATCGCGGACCCTTGCGCCCGACCGAATCGGTGCAGATCCTGGGTGCAGGCAGTGATCTGACCCGCGTGCGCTGGAGCGTGGCCTACAAGTTCTACAACGAGATCATCCAGGTTGACCCGGCGTCCAGCGGCCCGGTGGCGCTGGTCTTGACCCAGCTGACATTGTCCCACGGGCGCGGCGACTCGGGTGGCTGCATCGCCTTCCCTACCCGGGATGCTGCAGTAGCGTCGCAACTCACCCTGGATCGGGTGCTGATCGAAGCCTGTGCCGCAAGGTACTCCGGTGGAGCGGCTTATCTGTTCGGCACCGAGCTCAATCTGATTCAGAGCGTGCTTCGATCCAACAGTGCGGGGAAGGGTGGCGCCTTGTACCTGACGGGGTCGGTCGCGGTCTTCAGTCAGGCGAGCCGTATCGAGTTCAATCAGGCGTCGACCTACGGCGGAGCGGTCTACACCTATGCGGTGGGCAACTACAACCCCGGGTTCAAGGTGCACTGGACTGACGACGGCAACAGCATCATCGGCTCCAACCAGGCCGGTCTGCACGGTGGAGCCTTCGCCGTCGAGAGTTCCCCACTTTACCTCGGCACCGTCGCTGAGGCCCCGGTGGGCAGCCGCTTGCAGCTCAGCGACAACAGTGCGGGTGGCGACGGCGGTGCTGTCGCGCTGCGGGGTGGAGGTAACCTGCCGGGGACCATCAACCAGATCGAGCGAGTGCGCATGCTGCGCAATACCGCAATCAATGGCGGCGCCCTGTCGGTGCAGATCGTGCACCGTGAGCTGCTGCTGACCGACTCGGAGTTCGCTGGCAACATGGCGCAGTCCAACGGCGGCGCGATTGCCTTGTTCGGGCCGCAGGACTATGTGCAGCCGCGCACCCTGCGGCGACTGGGGTTGACAGCTAACACCGCGCTCAGTGATGGCGGCGGTATCTACTCGGAATGCGCGGCCTACACCGCAGAGAACCTCTCACTGTCCGGCAACCAGGCAGGCGCGGGTCGCGGACAGGCGATAGACGCGCTCGGCAATGTCGATCTGATCCACGCCACCAGTTCGGGCCAGAGTCCGGGTTCGGCGGTCGCGCTCTCCAAGCAGTACCACACGGCCTGCGCCAACACCCGGATTCAGCTGGCTAACAGCCTGATCAACGACCGCTGTGCGAGCACACTGGCGGGCCAGATCATCAGCGCGGGCGGCAATCAGCTGGGCCCGAACGCAGTCAGTTGTCCTGCCAACGCCAGCATCGACCAGCGTCAGCCGAATTCGGCTGTGTTTGGCCTGAGTCTGGGCAGCTTTGGTGGGGCCTTCAATGTCTGGGGTTGGCTGGCCGACGCCAGCGTGCGTCCACAGCGGAACTTCGGTCTGGCCAGCAACTGCCTGAGTGTGGATGTGCGCGGCATGCCGCGCAGCGACGGCTTGTGCGACTCGGGCGCCTTCGAGCAGACCGATTGAAACAGGCGGGCTCTGCCTGGCAATGACATATTGCGACCGCTGCTCAGGAGGCTGGCGCTTTGGAGGGCGCCGCGCTGCAGCGGCAGGAGATCAAGAGCGGCCGCGCAGGCGCGCGTCCCTCCTCAAAGCCGCATGACGGGTTGCCGCTTTGGAGGGCGCCGCGCCGCGGCGCCGCTTGATGTCGATTGCACCCGTAGCCCGGGTAAGCGCAGCGCACCCGGGGTGTAGCTGCGACCATAACCCCGGGTGCGCTTTGCTTACCCGGACTACCCGATCGCAGTCGAGCGTGGTGTCGTTCTAATCGGGCGGCTGCGCATCATTTGGTAGCTCCAGCGGCTCGGCAAAGGCGCGGATGCCATGGCGCGCATGAATCTCCGAGGGCGCATAGATCACGCCATCCTTGACCACCAGTCGCACCTGTTTGAGCAGGCCCAGATCCTGGGTGGGGTCGCCGGCCACGATGAAGAAATCGGCCAGCTTGCGGGCTTCGATGGAACCGAGAGACTGCTCGGTGCCAAGGTACTCGGCCATGTCCCAGGTGGCGCGCTTGAGCACCTGCGCCGGGCTCAGGCCCAGTTGCTGGAACAGTTCGAGTTCGCGGTGATAGGCGAAGGAGCCGCCGAGATCGGTGCCCGGAATCAGCAGCACGCCGCGCTGGTGCATCAGCCGCAGCGTGTCCATGACCTTGACGAAGGCGGCGCGGTAGTCGGCATCGTCCTGGGCGCCGTCAACGGCAAACCAGGCCTGCCTGGCGTCGCGCTGATAACCGATCGGCATGTGTTCCAGATAGCTCTGCTGGCCTACCGGAACCTGGCCGTCGCGACCGAGCATGCCGGCCTCGTGGATGGCGATGGTCGGCTCGACCGCCACGCCACGGCTGGCGATCCGTTCCAGCGTGGCCTGCACCGCGTCGCTCTCCAGATCCAGTTGCACGAAGCGCTTCATCGCCGTGAAGCGCAGCAGGCTGCGGGTGTCCTCATCTGGCTTCAGCACCCAGCCGAGCATGATCTGGTTGATGTGCGTGAGCTCGTCGTAGCCCGCATCGAGCATGCCGTCGGCAGTGCCGAAGGCCGGCACATGGCCAGCCACGCGCAGTCCCAATCGATGCGCCTCGGCGACGATGGCCGGTGCCCAGGCCGGGGTCATGCTGTTGTAGAGCTTGACCTGCCAGTAGCCGCGCGCGGCGTACCAGCGCACGGCTTCGATGGCCTTCGCCTCGCTGTCGACCAGGATGCCGTTGTTGGAGCTGAAGGGACTCTTGCCCTCGATGAAACCGCTGCGGAACACCCGCGTGCCGGCCACTTCGCCCTTGTCCACACGCTCGATCAACGCGTCGAGCACCTCATTGGCATTGCCCATGTCACGCACGCTGGTGATGCCGGCGGCCAGATTCAGCGGGCCTTGTTCCTGCGACAGATGGCCGTGCATCTCGAACATGCCGGCGATCAGCGTGCCGCCCTCGCCATCGATCAGGACCTCGCCCGGCGTGTCCGGGCTGTCGATCGGCTGCACGCTGCTGATCCGGTTGCCGCGGAAGACCACCGAGCTCGGCGCGCTCAGCGCCAGCGTGTGCGGATCGAAGACCCGCACATTGCGGATGCGCACTGGCGCCGCGTAGACCCTGGCGGTCTCGCGCTGCAGTCGCTCCATGCGCTCGGTCGACAGCTGCGCCGCCAGTCCGCGCAGGCGATTTTCCTCGCCCTCGTAGCCGGCGCGCACCAGCACCAGTCGTGGGGTGATGAAGGCCACCAGCTGTTTCTGCTCATCGAGCAGCAGATAGCGGGGATTGAGGTCGAGTCCACCGATGGCATAGCTGCGGGCCTTGAGCAGCGAACCCTGCTCGCCGAGCAGCACCGACTCGCCTTCTTCCAGGGTGATCGCGCCGGCCGGGTAAGCCGGCATCGATGTCTGCCCATCAGCCAGCAATGCGCGCGCATACAGTCCCAGCGCCCAGGGACTGGCCGACTGAGCGGCATACAGCTGCCTGCCATCGGCGGCTGCAGTGCCGGCGCCGGCGGCGTCCTTCCATTGCGCCTGGCCAGCCTCAACCTTGAAGCTCTCGCTGACCTTGCTGCCGAAAGTGGTGTTGCCATCGACCTGCCAGGACAGCGGCAGTCCGGCCTCGCTGAGGGCGATCTTCTCCTTCAGCGTCGGGCCGCGACCATTGTTCTTGTAGTCGAAATCGATACTCACGTCGCCGCCCTTGATGGTGGCATCGAGGTGGCCGACATTGGCGCCTGAGATGAGCACCGAATAGCGCTCTGTCCGCGTTTCGGTGTCCGTGGTCTGGGCCGCGGCCAGCGAGCCGCAAAGGCTCAGCAGCAGCACGCAGGCTCTTGCGCCGATTTTCATTCTTGGACATCTCTGACGGTACGAAGGCGCCAACTCTGGGATTGGCGCGACAGCGGTGCAAGTAGCCAATTGCACCGGCGTTCGACCGCATGGCAGGTGGCCGCACGGGTTCGACCTTCCTGCGATGGATGGCGTCGACCCGGGCCCGCGTCGTCGGCATGGTCACTATCATTGGCCGATGAGCAACGCCCCCAAACGCGCCATTGCGATCATCGGCTACGGCACCGCTGGACAGGCCGCAAGTCTCTTTCTGCAAGCCGCCGGACACCACATCAGGCATTTCGAACAGGCGCCGGAACTGCAGCCGGTGGGCGCCGGTTTCCTGCTGCAGCCCACCGGCCTTTCGGTACTGGACGAACTGGGACTGGGTCAGTCGGCGCGAGCCTGCGGCGCCCGGGTCGAGCGGCTCTACGGTGAGAACGAGCGCGGGCGGCGGGTCATGGACATGCACTACGCCGAACTCGATCCGCGCTGGCACGGATTGGGCATGCAGCGTGGTGCGCTGTTCCAGCTGCTGCGCCAGGCCGATGCCGGCGCGGTGCAGGTGCAATGCGGAATCACCATGGAGTCCGTGGATGCCGTTGCCGGGTTGCTCAAGGACTCGTCAGGTCAGGTCCACGGGCCTTTCGATCTGATCGTCGTCGCCAACGGCGCCCACTCGCGGCTGCGCGCGCTGTCGGGCGTCGAAGTGCTGCGTGATGCGCTCTACCCCTGGGGCGCCATCTGGTGTCTGGCTGCCGATCCCGATCGTCGTTCCGGCGCTCAGCTGCAGCAGCGCTATCGCCGCGCTCGGGAAATGATCGGGGTGTTGCCGGTGGGCTGGCTGCCAGGACAGGTTTCTTCCGAAGCGCGGGTCAGCCTGTTCTGGAGCGTGCCCACGGCGCAACTGCAGGCGGCGTGCAGTGGCAGCATCGAATCACTGCGCGCCGGTTTCGAGGCGCTGTGGCCCGGGGCCGGCGAGTGGCTGGATGGCATGGCCGATCGCAGTGGCTGGCGCGCCGCGAGCTACCGCGACGTGGTGCTGCGACAGCCCTACCGCGAGCGCGTCGTGTTCATCGGCGACGCCGCTCACGGCATGAGTCCGCAGTTGGGGCAGGGCGTGAACATGGCGCTGCTCGACGCGCGCGCTCTGGCGCAGTCGCTGGATCGCCACGCCGCATTGGCCGATGCGCTCGCAGCCTACGCCAGCGAGCGCGCCGCCCATTTGCATATCTATCAGTTCCTGAGTCGTTGGCTGACACCCTTGTTCCAGTCCGATCTGGACACGCTGGCGTGGTGGCGTGATCTGTTGTTCCTGCCGATGAGTCGATTGCCGTTCTCGAGAAGCGAGTCGCTGAAGATACTGACCGGCACCAAGCGCGGCTGGTTCGGGTAGCGTCAGGGCAATCCTCGTGGTCAGGTTCTGGCCCTGCTCTACTGTGCGGGCTCTGCCCGCGAACGCTCTTCGGCCAGTAACAGGCCAGAAGCTGGACGCGAAGGACGCGAAGGAAAGGCAGCAAGAAGAGCCAAGGAAGACAATTGTGCTTGTTACGGAGCGAAATGGCCGCGGCGCGGCCCGCGAAACTGGCACAGCCCTCACGTAGACCCTTCGGGTCAACGTGAGCTACTTCCAGATCCCTGTTGCGCGAACAGGCTCGCCGCCAGCGCAGAACGGATCTCACACCCGGCGCCATCCCTGAATCGGCTCTTCTTCGTGTCCTTTCTGCTTTTCCTTCGCGTCCTTCGCGTCCCGCTCTTTTTCAGGGTCCCTTTGGAGGGTTCCCGGCATGACCGGTCGCGGATGAATCCGCTCCCACAGGCCCGGTTGCCGTTGGCCTATCGAAAACCGCGCAGCGGCGGTCCGTGGGGGCCGCGCTGCAGCCAGTTGCTGGCCGAGTAGCGGGTGTTCGCATCGGTGACATGCAAGGAATAGGCGTGTCGTGAGCGCGCTGAGCGGTTCGGTGCGCTGTAGTGCGGCAGCAGGCCGTGAAAACAGACCAGGGTGCCGGCGCGCACCGGCAATGCTTTGGCCCGCTCGGTGCCGGGCCAGGGCGTCGGGTCCAGGCGCTGCTTGCGCACCTGATCGCCCTCACGCACGAACAATTCGCGTAGCGGCCCGCGGTGGCCGCCAGGCTCCACCCACAGACAGCCGTTGTCGAGGGTGGCGTCTTCCAGCGCGAACCAGAAGGTGGTGACGCTGATCGGATCGGTGTGCAGAAAGGTGGCATCCTGATGCCAGCCCACCTCGCCGCCGATGCCGGGCTGCTTGAAGATGTACATCGATTGCCACAGCAGCGGCTGGTTCAGGCCCAGATCCTCGGCGACCGAGGCCAGCGCCGGACCGCGCGAGAAATCGTCGAAGACCGGGTCCAGGTCATGCAGCGCGTGCGCGATCTTGTTGATCGACAGGTGCTTGGGCTGGCGCAGCTGGCCGTCGTCGGTGAATGCTTCTTCCTCGAAGAAACAGCGGATCTGATCGGCCGAATCGAGGAAATAGTGATCGGTCGCCAGGGCCTGATCGCGGGTGGTGAAGACGCTGCGGGTCGATTGGGGATCGAACTGGTCGATGTAATGCTGGGCGCGTTCGCGTACCGCAGCGATCTCCGCCGCTGATTTGAAATCGGCCAGCACCACGTAGCCGTTCTGCTCGTAGTCCTGCTTCTGCTGCTGACTCAGCATCTTGCTCCCACCACGCACGCCATAAATCATTGATTCTGGAGCCGCATTATAGGGGCAGGTGGCAAGGGGCAGGGGGCCTGCCCCGTAGCACGGTCGGATCGTGTAGCGAGCTTGGACCCCTGTCCCCTGCCTTTGCCCCTCATCTGTTGCGCGAACAAGCGCACCGCCCAGGGCGACCGGGACTCCCCAGCTCCGGTCCCACGATAACGGATCGGCCAACCGGCGAGCAATTTTCAGGCGGCGATGGCGTCTTCGTTCCTCGTCTGGTTCGGATTGCCGATAGCCCGCGCGCTGATCGTCGAACCGATCGGTTCATTCCCCTTGCGCCACGTTGGGCCGACGCAGCCCAGGAGCGAGCGCCTGCAGCCAAAAAAAAGGGCGCCGCAATCGCGACGCCCTTTCCGTCCAGCCTGTTTCCGAGTCCCGAGTCCCGAGTCCCGAGTCCCGCAAGCATCAGTACCGATAATGCTCCGGCTTGTACGGGCCTTCCTGGGGAATGCCCATGTAGCTGGACTGGCTCTCGGTGAGCCGGGTCAGCTTGACGCCGATCTTCTCCAGGTGCAGACGCGCGACTTCCTCGTCGAGCTTCTTCGGCAACTGGTAGACGGACGGCTCGTACTTGTCCTTGTTCGCCCACAGGTCGATTTGTGCCAGCACCTGGTTGGCGAAGGAGTTGGACATCACGAAGCTGGGGTGGCCGGTGGCGCAGCCCAGGTTGACCAGACGGCCTTCGGCCAGCATGTAGATCTCGTTGCCACCCGGGAAGGTGTACTTGTCGACCTGCGGCTTGATGTTGGTCTTGGTCACGCCCTTGGTGGCGTTCAGCAGATCGACCTGGATCTCGTTGTCGAAATGGCCGATGTTGCAGACGATGGCCTGGTCCTTCATCTTGGACATGTGCTCGACCGTGATGATGTCCTTGTTGCCGGTCGCGGTGACATAGATGTCGGCCCGGCCCAGGGTGTCTTCCACCGTGGTCACTTCAAAGCCTTCCATCGCCGCCTGCAGCGCGCAGATCGGATCGATCTCGGTCACGACCACGCGGGCGCCGAAGCCACGCAGCGAACGGGCCGAACCCTTGCCGACGTCGCCAAAACCGCAGATCACGGCCAGCTTGCCGGCGATCATGCGATCGGTGGCGCGCTTGATGCCATCGGCCAGCGACTCGCGGCAGCCGTAGAGGTTGTCGAACTTGCTCTTGGTGACCGAGTCGTTGACGTTGATGGCCGGGATCAGCAGCTTGCCCAGCGCCTTCATCTGATACAGGCGGTTGACGCCGGTGGTGGTCTCTTCCGAGACGCCGCGCCAGTCCTTGACCACCGTGTGCCAGAAGCCGGGGCGTTCCTTGGCGGTGCGCTTGAGCAGGCGCTTGATGACCGCCTCTTCTTCGCTGTCGCTCGGGCTGTCGACCCAACGGTCGCCCTGTTCCATCTGGTAGCCCTTGTGGATCAGCAGGGTGACGTCGCCGCCATCGTCGACCACCAGTTCCGGACCCTTGCCGCCCGGGAAGGTCAGCGCGTCCAGGGTGCAATCCCAATACTCTTCCAGGGTCTCACCCTTCCAGGCGAACACCGGCACGCCGGTCTTGGCGATGGCCGCGGCGGCATAGTCCTGGGTGGAGAAGATGTTGCACGAAGCCCAGCGCACATTGGCGCCCAGAGCCGCCAGCGTCTCGATCAGCACGGCGGTTTCCACCGTCATGTGCAGCGAGCCGGTCAGACGCACGCCGGCCAGCGGCTTGGCGGCTGCATGCTTGGCACGGATAGCCATCAGGCCCGGCATCTCGTGCTCGGACATCTGGATTTCCTTGCGGCCCCATTCGGCCAGGGACATATCGCGCACCTTGTAGTCGTGCGGCTGGATTTCCTTCACTACTGCGTTCATCAGCGTCCTCGTTGTCTATCACGGACGGGCGCCCTTCGTTGCGAAGGCCATACCTCACCGAGCGTGACCCCGATAGCGGGATTGCAGCGCCCCTCGATGAGTGGACTGGCCAGCCACAGGCTGGCACGAGAACCCCCATTATATCGCTTAGTCGCGATGAAGCGATGAATGCGGGCTGGAGAGCTTTGCCGATCCAGCCCGCGGTTCAGTCCAGCTTTCTATTGATCGAGGCTGTAGATCACCGGCACGCGAGCCCAGGCGGCGCGTGGCTTGCCATCGACGGTGTGGGGCTGGAATTTCCAGCGTTTGATCGCCTTGATGGCCGAGGCTTCAAAATTGCGGTTGCGAGTGCCGCCGATGACTTCGATGGTCTGCGGCTCGCCCAGTTCGTTGACGAGCACCCGCAGCACGACCTCGCCCTCGATGCCGCGGGCCAGTTCACGTCTTGGGTAGGCGGGTTGGCGTTTGACCAGCACGCGCAGGTTGACCAGCTCACCCTCGCCAGTACCCGAAACGCCGGTCGGACCGACATCGACTGGACCCGGTGCCATGCGCGGCTCGTCAGACGGGGTGTTGACCACGATATCGACCGTGGTCGTGGCCGGGACAGCGGCGGGCGTGGGCGTCACCGTTGGCGGCGGTGCAATTCTATGGATGGTGAGCGGTGGCGGCGGCAAATCTATTGCGGGCGGCGGCAACGGCGGCGGTTCGACCGGCATGAAATCGATGAGCGGAACGTCAATGGGTTCCGCCTTCTTGACCGGGATCGCGGCGTCGCGGGGCAACAACATCATGCCCAGCACCCAGACGTGCAGCAGCAGCACGCCCGACCAGGCGGCGACGCGTTTAGGATCAATGCTCTGGCGTGAATCCGATCGAATCGCAGCTTGCATGGCTTACCCCTGCCTTCCGGCACTTGCCCACGATCGCGGGCGCTGACATCACCGTAGACGCGCACTCGTAAGTTGCTGATGAACGGATCAAGGCTGCGTTGGGGGAGCATTCATGAATCTGAATCTGCCGAAGTTGCAGACTGCGATCAGCTCGGGCAATACCGCCGAGCTTGAGCAACTGCTGGTCGCAGAGCCGGGCCTCGCCACTGCGACCAGCGAGCAAGGTGTCTCGATGATTCTCTGGGCTCTGTACCGGGGGATGCGCGATGCGGCGGCGGCCATCGCCGGGCACAAGTCCGAGCTGGATCTGTTCGAAGCGGCGGCGCTGGGATTGACCGGGAGGGTTTCGAGTCTGCTGCGGGATGATCCGGCGGCGATCTCGGCGCTGACTGCCGATGGCTTTCCGGCGCTGGGGCTGGCGGTGTTCTTCGGACAACCGGCCTGCGCGGCGCTGCTGCTGGCGGCGGGCGCCGATGCCGGCCAGGCTGCGGCCAATTCCATGCGCGTTGCCCCCATCCATGCTGCCTGCACCCACCGGGACGAGGAACTGGCCTGCAGCCTGGCGCACCTGTTGCTGGCTTTTGGCGCCGATCCCAATGCCCGGCAGCAGGCTGGTTACACGCCGCTGCATTCGGCGGCACACCGTAATCAGGCACGGCTGATCAGGCTGCTGCGCGCCGCTGGCGCCGATCCGCTGGTGGCCAACGATGCCGGCGACACGGCCATCGATCTGGCGCGCAAGGAACAGAGTGCTGAGGCGCTCAGGGCGCTGCAATGAACAGGCTTCATGCCGAGGCCACTGGCATCCCTTGGAATTGCGGCCCACACATGGGCCACCGTGGAGCAAGCAACCATGCATCAAATGGTCTCTGGAGTTCTGTCGCGCCGATCCCGGATCTGGGCCTGCGCGTTGTTGTTGGCACTGCCGCTTGAGGCTGTGATGGCAGAGCAGACAATGCCCATCGCGACGCCGCCGGCAGCCTGCGCCGATCCGGCCTTCCACGCCTTCGACTTCTGGCTGGGTGACTGGGATGTTTACAGCGGCGACCAGCTGATCGGCCACAACAGCATCCGGGCCATCGAACAGGGTTGTGGGCTGGCCGAGTCCTGGCGCAGCGCCAGCGGAACCACCGGCGTCAGCTACAACGCCTATGACCCGGCCGACCGCCATTGGCACCAGTTCTGGGTGAGCGCAGCCGGGTATGTATTGCGCTTGCGCGGCAATGTGGACGCGCGGGGGCGCATGGTCATGCTCGGCCAATTGCCGAACCCCAAGACCGGCCACATGGACCAGCAACGGATCACCTGGTCGCGCGAGCCCGACGGCTCGGTGCGTCAGCTGTGGGAGGCCAGCGCCGACGGCGAGGCATGGACCGTCAGCTTCGACGGCAGCTACCGCCGCGCTGATGCCGGGTAAAGCCGCCATCCGGGGGGCCTGACACGATCCTCAGCGCCAGCTGAATGCCCCGGGATTTCGCGGCACCTTGGCGCTGATTTCGCGTGCGCGCCGACCCAGGTAATGATCAAATGATGCTGCGTCCGTCACAGCGCTGCCAGGTCGCAGGGGACGCCCTGGCGGCTATCCTCACTTCCCCTCGGAGCCCGCAACATGCGTATCACCGTCATTGCTTGTGCTTTGCTTCTGGCCGCACCGATGTCAGCACCCGCTGCTGAGATCTGTGACATGGTCAATGATGTCGCCAATTCCTGGAACGACATCGCCAATCTGCTGGACTCCGATGAGGCCGACGGGTACAGCGAAAGCGACTATGAACAGATCGGCGAAGCACTGGGCGCGCTGACCGAGGGCTCGGCCACGCTGGCGGGCGCCCTTCAGGGTGCCGGGAACGCTGATCAGGTGGCCCTGGGTGAGGAGCTTGAGGCCGTGCTTTCGCATATGGCCGGTAAGGTTGATTCCGGCAATATCCAGTATCTGGCCGATTCCATCGATCAGATCACCGCGACCATGGATGCCGTGACTGACGACTGCGACGCCGCCCAGTAGCCTCGTACCTTTGGTCGGATGCGCCGCGGGCTCCGGGCAGGCATTCTTGAATCTTTGGCCGGAGTTCGCGCATGTCGCAAATGAACAAGATCGCTCGCAATGCGCTGGTGACAGGATCCACCAGCGGCATTGGCCTGGCCATCGCCCGGGCGTTGGCTGCGCAGGGTTTGAACATCACCCTGAACGGTTTTGGCGATGCCGCCGAGATCGAGTCGCTGCGTCAGGCCATCGAGGCCGAGTTTGCGGTCAAGGTTCGCTACAGCGCCGCCGACATGCGTGACGGCGGCGCCATTGCGATCATGGTGGAGGAAGCCACGGCGGCTTTTGGCAGTGTCGACGTGCTGGTCAACAACGCCGGCATTCAGTTCGTGTCGCCGGTGGAGGAATTCCCGCTGGACAAGTGGGATCAGATCATCGCCATCAATCTGTCGGCTGCCTTTCACGCGACCCGCGCGGTCGTGCCGCAGATGAAGGGCCGGCGCTGGGGGCGAATCATCAACACCGCCAGCGCCCACGCGCTGGTGGCCTCGCCGTTCAAGAGCGCCTATGTCGCGGCCAAGCACGGCATTGCCGGCTTCACCAAGAGCGTGGCGCTGGAACTGGCCACCTTCGGCATCACCATCAACTCGATCTGTCCGGGTTATGTGTGGACACCGCTGGTCGAGCGGCAGATACCGGACACCATGAAGGCTCGCGGCCTGACCGAGGAACAGGTCAAGCGCGATGTCATGCTGGCCGCGCAGCCGACCAAGGAATTCGTGACCGTGGAGCAGGTGGCCGCACTGGCGGTGTTCCTGTGCTCGGATGCAGCCGCACAGATCACCGGCAGCAACATGGCCATGGACGGCGGCTGGACCGCGCAGTAGTGCCTGGTCGCAGGAGCGACCTTGCGTCGCGACCGGCGCCTCGCTGCCAGTGGCGACCATCAATGCACTGAGGCAATGCACCGTCAGTAGCGGAACGCAGAGAACGCAGAGAGCCGCGGAGAACGCAGAGAAATCAGATCCGGATTCGATTTTGCATTTCTCGGTGTGCTCTCTGCCTTTCCTCTGCGTTCTCTGCGAACCGCTGTTGGCATCGGGCCGACCCGGTCTTCGCCATCACCGACAAGAAATCCTTGCCAGAGCCCCGGCCCGCTACTCGAAGCCATCCACGAACAGCACATCGTTGCCGACCACATGCGGCTCGGTGTCGCTGGAGCCGGCGAAGGCTCCGGTCAGTGGATAGGTGGCGGTCAGGGTGCGGTTGCCGGGGGTGGTCGATGTCAGATTGCAGCTGCCCATGCCGCCGGTCAGGGTGGCGTTGCAGTTGGCGCCGGCGCCATCGCTGATCGCCACCGTGCCACTGGGCGTGCCGTTGGGACTGCTGACCTGGACATTGACCGTATAGCTGGCGCCGGGCGCGGACGGATCTGGCTGGTCGCTGGTGATCGTGGTCGTGGTGACGTTGGCAACCACGTGCGACTCGGTGTCACTGGAAGGCGCGAAGGCGCCGGTCTGCGGGTAGCTGGCCGTCAGCGTCTTCATTCCCGGCGTGGCCGAGATCAGATTGCAGCTGCCGAGGCCTCCGGTAAGCGTGGCGTTGCAGTTGGCACCGGCGCCATCGCTGACGGCGACCGTGCCGGTGGGCGTGCCGTTGGGGCTGCTGACCTGGACATTGACCGTGTACCCCGCACCCACTCCGGAAGGATCGGGCTGATCGCTGGTGATGGTCGTCGTGGTCGGGTTGGCCACCAGATGCGGCTCGGTGTCACTGGACGGCGCGTAGCTGCCCACGCCCGGATAGCTGGCTGTCAGCGTGCGATTGCCGGTGCTGACAGAAACGAGATTGCAGCTGCCCAGGCCCCCGGTCAGCGCCGCATTGCAGGTGGCACCGGCGCCGTCGCTGATGGCGACCGTGCCGGTGGGTGTGCCCGCGGCGCTGCTGACCTGCACGTTGACGGTGTAGGTCTGGCCCACCGCTGAAGGATCCGGGCTGTCGCTGGTGATCGTGGTCGTGGTGGCATTGGCCACCAGATGGGCTTCGGTGTCCGCGGAGGCGGCAAAGATGCCGGTGGCTGGATAACTGGCGGTCAGCGTGCGGCTGCCGGCGCTGGTCGAGCTCAGATTGCAACTGCCCGCGCCGGCGCTCAGCGTGGCGTTGCAACTGGCACCAGCGCCTTCGCTGACGGCCACCGTTCCGGTCGGCGTGCCGCCGCCACTGCTGACGGTCACGGCCACGGTGTACGACTGTCCCACGGCCGAGGGATCGGGATTGTCACTGGTGATGGTCGTGGTGGTGGCGATGTTGCAGTTGGTTCCCGGCACGGTCGGGCAGGGGTCGCAGGCATCGCCGATGCCGTCATTGTCGGTGTCGGTCTGGCTGGGGTTGAAGGTGGTCGGGCAGTTGTCCAGATTCAGGCAGACGCCATCGAAATCGGCATCGCCGGTGGATTCGGTGCCGCGGCACACGCAGGTACGCGTCGCCGCCGTCGCCCAGCGGCCATCCTCGCCACTGATCAGCGTGCCGCGGGTGTTGGCGTGCTGGTTGTAGACCCAGAAACACTGGTTGACCGGATCCACCGCCATGCCGCTGTAGTCGCCCCAGCGGTTGTCGCCGCCGAAGGTGCGCACATAGAAAGCTGAGCCTGAACGCAGCAGGATCGGACTGGAGGTGCTGCCGCTGCTGTCGTTGGAGCGCCGGGTCACGAAATAGGAGCTGGGGAAGATGCTGGCGGCCGCAGCGGAAAAGCCGATGGCGGCATGGCCGTATTCGTTGACGGCGACGTTGGGGTAGAAGGTATGGGTGGCGCTGGCGATGGTCTCGCCGCCGATGGCGCCCTGATCGGCCACGACCAGACTGTTGAGATTGCTGGTGTTGATCCGGATCCAGCGGGCGGTGGCCTGGCCGGCATCGACGCCCGTAGGCGGCACCACGGTGTGCGCCAGCCACAGCTCGTTGTTGCGCCACATGGCGTCGGAGGAGCGACGGTCGCCGGCGTCTATTCGGGTGGCAGTTCCCGATTGCGGCGCACCGGGTATGGCCACGCTTTCATTGTCGATATTGCCCAGCGACAGGAACTGCTCGTTGATCGCTGGCGCCGTCAGCGGATTGTTGATGCGCAGTACCCGTACCTGATCGATGCCGCCGCTGTTCCAGCCGGTGGCCACCATCCACAGCCCGACATTGGCCGGCGCCACGCCGGCCATGCGCGCCAGCTGCGTGGTGTTCGGCGAACTGGCGAGGCCGGCATAGGGATTGACCACCGACACCGTCGGCGTCTGCCCCGCGTAGAAAGTGCTCTTCGGAATGATCCACAGACGGACGCCGGCATAAGTGCCGCTCAGGCCGAAACCGAACATGTTGGCACTGATGTAGACCGCCTCCTCGTCGGCGGCAAAGCCCGGGAAATCGGCCCAGCGATCGGCGCCGCTGATCGAGATCCTGCTGTTGATGGCCGTGAAGCGCCAGGTGCCGTTGGGATCGCCATCATCGGACACCGCCACCAGCAGGCGCGAACTGTTCACCGGATCGCCATCGGCGGTGTCGCGGCGTTCCAGCGTCACGATCACGAAGCGATCCGAATAGGTGTCGTAAATGACCTTGGGATCGAAGGTGAAATTGCCGGCAGGGGGGCTCAGCGAGGCAAAGAAGGTGCGCAGCGACTGATTGAACTGGCGCACCGGCGTGGCCGCATTGGTATGCCATTGCACGGTGACGTTGGTGACGGTGACGACATGGCCGGTGCCGGCAGCGACATGGTTGTCGGGCGGGATGAACAGAAAGCCGCCGGTGGTGCTGCTGTTGTTGTCGAAGTCGTTGCCCGAAAAATTGGGTTGCGGACCGGGTACGGCCTTGCTTCCGGCATCGGGGTCACCCCTGGTCCGGTCAGAGTCATCCGGGTGACCGCGTCCGCGATGCCCTGAGGTGGGCAGATCCTCGCGCCGCGGTTTGACTTCCTCGCTCATCTGATAGCGGCCGGTCTCGGCCATGGGCGCCGGTTCGAAACTGGCGTCCACCGGGATCACGATGTTGTCGACCGTCTGCGCCGTGATCTCGCCCAAGGCTGCCTCGCCTTGCTGTTGCGGGCCTAAGACCGAGACCGGTTTACGGGTCTCGCTGACCGGCGTTTCCCGTACCAGCTGGCTGCAGGCAGCGACGCACAGCAGGGCGGGGATCAGGGCAAGAGCTTTGCGGCGGCGAACCATGGTGGACCTCTGGACTTGTCTGCCTGCAGTTTAATCCAGGCAATCGGCGGCGCCGGGTTCAATTCCACTGAATGGCAATCGCTGCTTGGAAGATTGGAGACTGGGCGACGCGCGCAAGACTCCGGAACTCGCTAACATCCGAAGCAAGCGACATCCATGAGTCGCCGGTTTCAAGAACTCGAGGAGGAACACCCGTGACCTTTCGTTTTTCAGCAATGATGTTGCTCGTGCTCTGCGCCAGCGCCGCTCAGGCCCAGCAGGGCGTGAACCCGCAACCGATGTCGGAGGAAGAGCGCGCCGAGATCAATGCCCAGCGTCGCGCCGGCTGCAAGGCCCACGGCGAGAATCTGAAGATGCTCAAGGGCGATGGCCGCTTCATGATCGAAGAGAACGGCAAGCAGCGCGAGCTCACCAAGGCCGAGCGCGACGCCCAGATCGCCGAAACCCAGAAGATCCTGGAAACCTATTGTGGCGAAAAGCCCAAGGCAGATGCCGCGGGTTGATCGGCGCTGACGCGCAGCTCACGCCGGCCGCAAGGCTGGCGTGACGGCGCGCTGCTGATTGATCAGTTGGCCGCCGCGCAGCCAGGCTGCGCTAGCGCCGTTCGATGATCGCGGCGACGCCCATGCCGCCGGCAGCGCAGGCGGTGACCAGCACGCGACCGCCTCCGGCATCCTTCAGCAACTTCGCAGCGCCCGCGATCATGCGCGCGCCGGTGGCCGCAAAGGGATGACCGATGGCAAGACTGCCGCCGGCAATATTGAGCTTGTCGCGAGCTATCGCGCCCAGCGGCGCGCCCAGGCCCAGGCGTTCGCGGCAGTAGGTCGCAGACTCGAAGGCGGCCAGCGTGCACAGCACCTGCGCAGCAAAAGCCTCGTGGATCTCGAACAGGTCGAAGTCGGCAAAGCTCAAGCCATTGCGTTGCAGCAGTCGCGCGACCGCCACCGTCGGCGCCATCAGCAGACCCTCGCCGGCGACAAAATCCACGGCCGAAACCTCGGCATCGATCAGATACGCCAGCACCTCGCGGCCCTCGGCCGCAGCCCAGTCAGGTGCTGCCAGCAGCATGGCGCTGGCGCCATCGGTCAGCGGCGTGGAGTTGCCGGCCGTCAGCGTGCCCAGGCCGGATTTGCGGTCGAAGGCGGGTTTCAGTGAAGCCAGCTTGTCCAGGCTGGTGTCGGGTCTGAGGATGTTGTCGCGCTTCTGGCCGCGGAAGGGCGCGATCAGATCATCGTAGAAGCCGCGCTCGAACGCGGAATGCGCCTTCTGATGGCTGTCGAAGGCCAGTTGATCCTGATCCTTGCGGCTGATGCCCCAGGTCTTGGCCATCATCTCGCAATGCTCGCCCATGCTCTTGCCGGTGCGCGGCTCGCTGACCGCAGGGGCGACCGGCTTCAGTTCGCCAAGACCGAAGCCCTTGAACGCGCGCAGGCGCTCGCCGAAGGAACGGGCGCGATTGACCGCCAGCATCCGCGCATTCAGTTCGCGGCTCAGCACCAGCGGCACTTCGCTGGCGCTGTCGCTGCCTCCGGCGATGCCGGTGCGAATCTGTCCCAGCGCAATCTTGTTGGCGACCACGATGGCCGATTCGAATCCGGTGCCGCAGGCGCGCTGCAGGGTCAAGCCCGGGGTGGTGTGCGCCAGCCCCGAGCCGAGCGCGATTTCGCGGGCCAGATTCCAGTCGCGCGAGTGTTTCAGGACCGCGCCGAAAGCCAGTTCACCCAGTTCCAGACCCTTGAGGTCAAAGCGCTCGACCATGCGATTGACCACTTCCGTGCCCAGCGCCAGATTGCACAGGTCGACATAGGCGGTGTTCTGACGGCAGAAGGGAATCCGCAATCCACCAAGGATGGCGGCCAGAGGACGGCGCTCGGACATGGCACAGACTCCCTGCGGGCGAGACCGGCAGTGTAGACCAGTGTCGGCTTGTGCGCCGCAGAGCTGGTTGTCGGTTGTTGGTTGTCGGTTGTCGGTTGTCGGTTGATGGTCGGAGCTGGATCACGCGGAGAGTGCAGAGAGGAGCCGCAATGGGGCTGGGTCAGTATGCGCAGGTTGCCGTGAAAGTCGTTCAGGCGAGTGCTGTCGCTCCCTCCCCGATGTTCGGGGAGGGCTGGGGAGGGGTTAGGCAAGAAACCCTATGCAACGGTCAT
>JALHRS010000049.1 GCA_022841325.1 Lysobacterales bacterium
ACGACCAGGGCAATATCGCCGCTGCCAGCGGTGGCGCCGCCCAGACCGCCGCCGGTGGTCGCGGCGCCCGCGCCGGGCAGTTCAACAAGAACGCCGATGGCAGCTTCAATCGCCAGGCCGGCGCGGCCGGCGAAACCGCCGCAGGTGGCCGCTTCCAGAGCAGCGCCTCGGCCAGCGGCGACGGCCAGGGCAACGCCTCGGGCGTGCGCAACACCAGTGCCACCAGCGCCGCCGGCAACAGCTACCAGGGCCAGACCACGGCTGCCACCGGCCAGGGCGTGCAGCACTCCGGTACCTGCTACAACGCCGCCGGCGAAGTGGTGAGCTGTCCGCGCTGAGCGCTTGTCGGTTGTCGGTTGTCGGTGGCTGGTGGCTGGGCCGTCGCTCATGTTGTCCGCACAGCGGGCAACATGACTGTGGGAGCGGACTCCGTCCGCGATCGCCTTTCCCTACCCCGACGGCGGCTGTGCGTAGCCCGAAGTGCGCGCAGCGCTCTCCGGGCAGTGACGCGAAAGAGCCCCGGTGAGCCGCTGCGCGGCGCGCCGGGGCTGCCGTGGTCTGGAGGGCGCCGCGCTGCGGCGCCGCTTTGTATCTGCGCGACACCAAGAGCGGCCGCGCAGGCGCGCGGCCCTCCTCAGAGCCGACCTGGCACCACAAGGAAGCTCATCGCCTTTCCCTTGCCCCGTGCCCCTTGCCCCGTGCCCCGCAACTCCGTCTCCGCATCCGTTTTTCCGGGCAAATTGCACGCCGTCAATGATCCCGATGGTGTGCGGCGCTAAGGTGTGGCGGTCCATCTGGCGGATGCCCCGATGTCCCTGCGCAAGCACTTCGAGCCCAAGTTGCTGACCACCTGGCGTGAGGGCTACACGCTGGATCACCTGCGCCGCGATGCGCTTGCCGGTCTGACCGTGGCCATCGTGGCGCTACCCTTGGCCATGGCACTGGCGATTGCTTCCGGCGCAGCGCCGGAAAAGGGCCTGCACACGGCGATCATCGCCGGCTTCCTGATCTCTGCCTTTGGCGGCAGCCGGGTGCAGATCGGCGGTCCGACCGGCGCCTTCATTCCGGTGGTGTTCGTGATCATCGAACGCCACGGTTACGACGGTCTGGTGCTGGCCACGCTGATGGCCGGGGTGATGCTGCTGCTGGCCGGCTGGGCACGGCTGGGACTGTTGATGCGCTACATGCCGCAGCCGGTCATCACCGGTTTCACCGCCGGCATCGGCGTGATCATCTTCACCAGCCAGCTGCGCGATCTGTTCGGGCTGCAGATGGACATGGTGCCGGCCGAGTTCCTGCCCAGGATGCAGGCGCTGTGGCAGGCGGCGCCCAGCATCAACTGGGCTGCGCTGGCCATGGCGCTGGCCTGCATCGCCGCGATCGTCGGCCTGCGCCTGTATGCACCAAAGTGGCCCGGTTTCCTGATTGCGGTGGTCGGCGGCACATTGGCGGCGGTGCTGTTCAATCTGCCGGTGGAGACCATCGGCAGCCGCTTCGGCGATCTGCCCAGCGCGCTGCCGAGCTTCGCGCTGCCGCAGTTCGATCTGGACCGCATGCGCGTGCTGCTGCCGGCCGCTTTCACCATTGCCTTCCTTGCCGGCATCGAATCGCTGCTGTCGGCGGTGGTGGCCGACGGCATGACCGGTCAGCGCCATCGATCGAACGCCGAGCTCGTCGCCCAGGGCGTGGCCAATACCGCCTCCGCGCTGTTCGGCGGGTTGCCGGCCACCGGCGCCATCGCCCGCACCGCCACCAATGTGCGCGCCGGCGGACGCACGCCGATCGCCGGCATGCTGCATGCGGTCTTCGTGCTGGTGTTCATGCTGCTGCTGGCGCCGATCATGCGCTACGTGCCGCTGGCCGCCCTGGCGGCGGTGCTGGTCCTGGTGGCCTGGGGCATGAGCGAGATCGAACGCTTCCGGCATCTGCTGCGGGCGCCGATCGGCGATCGGCTGCTGCTCCTGCTGACCTTCGGCCTGACCGTGATGGTCGACCTGACCGTCGCCATCCAGACCGGTCTGGTGGTCGCCTCCTTCCTGTTCATGCACCGAATGGCGCGCACGGTCGAGATCGAAGGCCACACGCTCGCCGACGAGATCGAACAGGGCGGCGACGACACCGACATGCGCTCGCGCCTGCCCGCTGGCGTCGAGGCCTTCCGCATCGTCGGTCCGCTGTTCTTCGGCGCCACCAGCCGCATCGAGGACGCGCTGCGGAGCTTTCGCGACACCGGCTACCCCAAGGTCTTCATCCTGCGTACCCGCTTGATGCCACTGATCGATGTCAGCGGCGTCAACACGCTGGAAGTGTTCATGGCGCAACTGCACAAGGCCGGCACCCTGCTGATCCTGTCCGGGCTGCAGATCCAACCGCAGAAGGTGCTGAGCCGCATGGGCCTGCACGAGCGTGCCGGCGAACTCGTCTACGCCCGCGACTTCGAGCACGCGCTGGAACTGGCGGCGGCGCATGTGGAGCGCGGCAAGACGGCAGATTGAGGCGCGGGGCACGGGGCACGGGGCACGGGGCACGGGGCACGGGGCACGGGGCACGGGGCACGGGGAAAGGCTACGGCGCTGAGGGCTCTTGTGGGTCCAGACTTGTCTGGACGTTCCTGGCGGTGTGTCGGAAAAGCGTCCAGACAAGTCCGGACCCACAAAAGCTGGCGTCATCGCGACCCCGGACTTGATCCGGGGGAAGCGATCCGGGGGCACTGGATTGCTTCGTCACTGCGTTCCTCGCAATGACGCCGGTTACCTTGACCCGCGCTCCTGGCGGTGTGTCGGAAAAGCGTCCAGACAAGTCTGGACCTACAAAAGCTGGCGTCATCGCGACCCCGGACTTGATCCGGGGGAAGCGATCCAGGGGTATGCCGAGAAGCACTGGATTGCTTCGTCACTGCGTTCCTCGCAATGACGCCGGTTACCTTGTCCCATGCATCGTGCATGCCCCGTGCCCCGTGCCCCGTTGCCTCGTGCCCCATTTTCACCCCACTCGCGATATCGTTGCCGGATCTCCAGCTATCCGAGTCCTGCATGCGTTTTGAAGGCACTGATCGATATGTCGCCCCGCGTGAGCTGCAACTGGCGGTCAATGCCGCGGTCACGCTGGAGCGGCCCTTGCTGGTCAAGGGTGAGCCGGGCACCGGCAAGACCCTGCTGGCGCAGGAAATCGCCCGCGCTGCCGGCGCGCCGCTGATCGAGTGGCATATCAAGAGCACCACCAAGGCCCAGCATGGACTGTACGAATACGATGCCGTCAATCGATTGCGCGATGCCCAGCTCGGCGATCCACGGGCCAGCGAGATCAGGAATTACGTGGTCCCGGGCAAGCTCTGGGAGGCTTTTGTCAGCGAACAGCGACTGGTGCTGCTGATCGACGAAATCGACAAGGCCGACATCGAGTTCCCCAACGATCTGCTGCGCGAACTGGATCGGATGGAATTCTATGTCTACGAGACCCAGCAACTGGTGCAGGCCAGGACCCGGCCCATCGTCATCATCACCAGCAACAACGAGAAGGAGCTGCCCGACGCCTTCCTGCGTCGCTGCTTCTTCCATTACATCCGTTTCCCCGACGAAGAGACCCTGCGCGCCATAGTCGAGGTGCACTACCCGGGCCTGAAACAGGATCTGCTGCGCGAAGCGCTGGCGGCCTTCTTCCAGCTGCGCGAAACCCCGGGGCTGCGCAAGAAACCGTCCACCAGTGAGCTGCTCGACTGGCTCAAGCTGCTGCTGGCCGAAGACATCCCGGCCGAAGCCCTGCGCGAGAAGAATCAGCGCAAATCGATCCCGCCGCTCTACGGCGCGCTGTTGAAGAACGAGCAGGACGTGCAGCTGTTCGAGAAGATCGCCTTCATGGCCAGCCGCGGGAACCGCTGAGCGGGGCACGGGATGGGCGCGTCGCAGATATCGTTGCGTCGGCGGCGAAAACCTTACATTGAGTTTGACTGCGGGCAGAAGCAGGACGCAGAGAACGCAGAGAAGAAGCAGAGAGGGCGCGGAGAAAAGCGCAATCTGCATCAGGCCTCGTGGCGTCGATCAGCGCTTGCAGCGACGCACTTGCCGTTCGGTGAAGAGTCGCGTACCTGCGCTGGACGTGCTCTTCGCACGGCTTCCTGGCTTGCTCTCCTCGGCGTTCTCTCTGCTCTTCCTCTGCGTTCTCTGCGTTCCGCTTCTGAATCCAAGCTGCAAAACCGTCTGGATCCTGGAATCCTGACGCCCTACGGAGCAGCCCGCGAGCGCTGGATGCCTACCGGTATGGCGCCCAGGCGTGCGTACTCGCCTTGCTGCAGCATCTCGGGATGCTTCCAGGCGGCCAGCGCCAGTGCGGTGGCGTCCTGACCGAAATAGGGTTGGCCGTGCACCATCAGCGTGGGCACCCCGAATACCCCGGCGGCCAGGGCCTTCTCGGTGCTGTGCTTGAGTGCAGCCTTGATCTCCGGCGCCGAGATCGCCTCGGCCAGATTGGCCATACCCAGATCGGCCGCCAGCGATTCCAGTTCCTCCGGCGTTTCGCAGCCTCTTCCCTGTTCCCAGATGTGCCGGAACACGCGCTGGACCACATCGATGGAACCGCCGGCGGCAAGGATCAGACGCAGTGCCGGCAGCGGATTGAAGGGATGTCGCGGCGGAAAGCGCAGCGGCAACCCGAGTTCCTGCGCCCGCCAGATCACGAAACGGTAGGTGAATTCGCGCTTGCCGGCGATCTCCGCCGGCCCCAGCTGGCCGTGATGGGCGAGGACGGCGCCCAGTACCAGCGGTCGCGGATCCAGGGGTACCTCGGGATGATCTCGCCGCAGGGCTTGCAGTTGCAGATAGGCAAAGGGCGAAAGCACATCGAAATACCAGGGCAGGCCTTTCATGCACGAGCTCCTCCAGCGAAGTGCGTCGATGCTGGGCCTGAACGCCGCACACGGCAACGCCCGGCCGCCGGCAGGCGCGCTATCGTTCATGCTTTGGATACGACTGTGCTCCGGTGATCCGCTCACTGCTCCTGGCCCTGCTGCGCTGGTACAAACGCTTTCTCAGCCCACTGCTGGGTCAGCGCTGTCGTTTCTATCCCAGCTGTTCCAGCTATGCCGCCGAAGCAATCGCCCGCCATGGAGCGGCGCGCGGCAGTTACATGGCCGTCTGCCGCATCGGCCGCTGTCACCCGGGCTGCGATGGCGGGCATGATCCGGTACCACTGATCTTCACCTGGCGCCCCTGGCGGCAGATGCAAA
Organism: Lysobacterales bacterium; assembly: GCA_022841325.1. Lineage (GTDB taxonomy): Bacteria > Pseudomonadota > Gammaproteobacteria > Xanthomonadales > SZUA-5 > JADKFD01. The sequence continues at coordinate 5,222 of JALHRS010000049.1, forward strand.
ATTCTGATGACGACGCCAATCTGGAGTGAATGATGCGAGCTGCGCTTTCCCTGCTGCTGATGACGATCAGTACTGCTGTCCTCGCCGCGCCTGTCGATCCGACGCTGTTGGCCGGGATGAAAGCCCGAGCCATCGGGCCGGCCGCGATGAGCGGCCGGGTCGCGGCGATCGCCGCTGATCCCGCCGATCCGCGCACGGTTTACATCGGCGCCGCCAGCGGTGGTGTCTGGAAGAGCGAGAACGCCGGACTGACCTGGGCCGCGATCTTCGATCGCGAAGATGTGCATGCCATCGGCGCCATCACCCTCGATCCGAACAATCCGCAGTCGGTCTGGGTAGGCACCGGCGAAGGCAATGTCCGCAACAGCACCTCCATCGGGCGTGGTGTCTATCACTCCACCGATGGCGGCAGCACCTGGAAATTCGTGGGTCTGGGCAAGTCCGAGCGCATCCACCGCATCGTGGTCGATCCGCGTGACGGCAACACGGTCTGGGTGGCGGCCCTTGGTCCGCTCTGGGGCGACGGCGGCGAGCGCGGCGTCTACAAGACCACCGATGGCGGCAAGAGCTGGCGTGCCGTGCTGCCTGGCGGCGTCGATACCGGCGCCAGTGAGCTGGTGATGGATCCATCCAATCCGAACCGGCTGTACGCATCGCTGTGGAGCTTCCGGCGCACGCCCTCGGGCTTCCGCTCGGGCGGCAGCAGCTCAGGCTTGTACCGGTCAGTGGACGCCGGCGAGACCTGGGAGCCTCTGGGAGTGCTGGAAGGTCTGCCCAAGGGAGAGCTCGGCCGGATCGCGCTGGCCCTGGCCCCCTCGCAGCCGCGCACCTTGTACGCGCTGGTGGAGGCCAGGAAGAGCGTGCTGCTGCGCTCGGACGATGGCGGCGATCACTTCGTGGTGGTCAACGAGAGCACCAATGTGCATCCGCGACCCTTTTATTTCGCGGATCTGCGGGTCGATCCCGAGCAACCCGATCGCGTCTATCGCCTGAGCACTTTCGGCGAGGTCTCGCATGACGGCGGCAAGAACTTTGAAACGCTGATCGGCTGGGACGATCTGCATCCCGACCATCACGCCCTATGGGTGCATCCCAGCCGCGGCGAACTGCTGATCAACGGCAACGACGGCGGTGTCGGCTTCAGCTACGATCGCGGCCAGACTTGGCGCTATGTGAGCAATCTGCCGCTGAGCCAGTTCTACCATGTGCGCTTTGACATGGAGCAGCCCTACAACGTCTACGGCGGGCTCCAGGACAATGGCTCCTGGCGCGGACCGTCACAGGTCTGGGAGGCTGGCGGCATCCAGAACCACCACTGGCGCGAAGTCAACTTCGGCGACGGCTTCGACACCATGCCCGATCCGGAAAATGCCGATCGCGGCTATGCCATGAGCCAGGAAGGCTACGTCGTCCGCTACAACCTGGCCACCGGCGAAAAGAGGATGATCCGGCCAGCGGCCGACGACGCCGCCGTGCCGCTGCGTTTCAACTGGAATGCCGCCATCGCCCAGGATCCCTTCGACGCCGCAACGATCTATTTCGGCAGCCAGTTTGTCCACCTGAGCCGTGATCGCGGCGAGACCTGGAGCACCATTTCGCCGGACCTCACCAGCAATGATCCAGCCCGTCAGGACACGGCCAAGATGGGCGGCTTGACCCCGGACGTGACCGGCGCCGAAAACAACACCACGGTGATCGCCATCGAACCCAGCCCGCTGGCCGAGGGCGTGATCTGGGCCGGCACCGACGATGGCCGCCTGCAGCTGACCCGCGACCGCGGCGGCAGCTGGCAGAGCCTGGAATCCAGGCTCAAGGGTGCGCCGAAGTTCGGCTTTTTCCCGCGCATCGACGCGTCCAGGCACGATGCCGGCCGTGCCTTTGTGGTCATCGACAATCACCGCAATGGTGATATGGCGGCCTATGCCTGGCGACTCGATGACTACGGCTCGAAGGTACGCCGCTTCGATCTCAAGGGCGTCGATGGCTACGCGCTGGCGCTGGTCGAGGATCCGGTCGAAGAGAAACTGCTGTATCTGGGCACCGAACTCGGTCTGTATCTGTCCTTCGATGGCGGCGACAGCTGGATCCGTTTCAGCCAGGGCCTGCCGCGCGCAGTCTCGGTCATGGATATCGCCGTGCATCCGCGCGAGCACGATCTGATCCTCGGCACACACGGCCGCGGCATCTTCATCGTCGACGATGTCGACAGCCTGCGCAGGATCGCCCGCGCGGGCGTGCCCGACGCAGCGCTGACGGCCCTGGACAGCACGCCCGGCGTGCTCTTTGTGGCGCCGCAGCCGGCCGGCCCGCGCTTTGCCGGCGCCCAGAATTTCGTCGGTGAAAACGCGCCCTATGGCGCCCGCCTGAGCTTCTGGGTCAATGACCCGGCGCAGCCACTGCCCGACCGCGACCAGGAGCGTGCGCGCCTGGCCAAGCTGCCACCAGCACCCAGCAGTGACGACCCGGAAGCCGACAAGCCCAAGCCGCTGCGGGTGGAAATCCGTGACAGCGCCGGCAAGCTGGTGCGTTACGCCGAGGTCGAAGTGAACCAGGGCCTGAACCGCTGGACCTGGAATCTGGCGCTGACCGCGCCGCGATCCCCAGCACCTCCGGGCCTGTTCGACCCCAGTGGCCCTTCGGCCCTGCCCGGCAGCTATGTGGCCACGCTCAAGCGCGGCGATACCAGCACCACGCTGCCGATAGAGGTGCGACTGGACCCGCGCGTGCCCGCGACTCAGGAAGCGCTGGCTGCGCGCCTGCAGGCGATGCAGCGTGCCGCCGATCTGCAAACCCGCCTGGTCGATGCGCTGGACCTGATCAACAACCGCAAGGCCGACCTGAATCACCAGAAGACCCGGCTGGAGCAGCAGCAGGCCAGCGCGAAGCGCGCCGATCCCACCCGCGTGCCCACTGACAGCGACCCCCTGACGATCGCACTCAAGGCCATCGAGACCACCACCAAGACGCTGGACGAAGCCGCCAAGGGGCTGTGGCTGGACCCGGCCACCACCAAGGGCTACGCTCCACCCACGGCAGCCATGGACAAGCTCAACGAGGCCATGTGGATGCTCGACGGCAGCCTGGATGACCCCACACCGGCGGCACTGAGCTATCTGGATCGAGCGGCCGAACTGGTCGAGAGCCGGATCGCCGCAGCAAAGGACGCGGTGGCGAAGGCAGCGGTGCCGGAGCCTTCGTCCTGACTTGATCGGCGCGGGGATTGATCACCCGAAGGCTCCGCGACAATGGTGATTGAGGTGGGTCACGTTGGCCGCGAAGCGGCCTGCGTGAGGCATGGACCGGGCGCTGTCGGCGATGGCCAGATGATCCAGCGCGCCGGATTCGAGATCGCCGATCAGCCCACCAGCAAGAGCGATCTCGGCAAGGTGCAGCAGGCTTTCAGCACCTGGCAGCAGGAATCGGGACTGCCGTACACTCATATCGGCAAGATCGCGGCCTATTCGATCGGGACCAACTACGAGTCCGGATTCATCCAGGAGCAGATGCAGCGGTTCTCCTGAAGCTGGGTGGTCGAGGGCACTGGGAGCTACATTGGTAGTGCCGACAATGCCCAGGACCATGTACCGACGTGCGCTGGGGTAGGCCGAGGGTGCCGCGCAGCGGCTCCCCGGCGCTTGTCGCATCACCGCCCGCAGAGCGCTGCGCGCACTTGGGCCTACAAAAGCCGGCAACCCATATCGTAACGTGTTGATTTGTGCTCGTTGACGTAGGTTGCCGTGAAAGTCGTTCCGGCGAGTGCTGTCGCTCCCTCCCCGATGTTCGGGGAGGGCTGGGGAGGGGTTAGGCAAGAAACCCTGTGCAACGGTCATGGCACGAGCGACTTTCATGATTGCGAGTGGCCCGCAGCCATGACCGTTGGGCTAAGCGTAGCGTGCCCAACAATGGACACTGGTGTTGGGCACGCTGCGCTTAGCCCAGCCTACAGTTCATGGCCCGTGGGCAGTTTCGGGCCGCATCAGGAACTCAGGACATGAGTCCAGGCACGGCCTCAGATCGGCACCAGCACCATCGGCACCGGCCCGAAACGCGGCTGAGGCAGATAGTGATCTATCAGCAGAAAAGCGAACAAGGCCGCGAGGTACAGGATCGAATAGTTGAAGGTCTTCAGCGCAAACAGCTCATCCGGCGGATTCATCAGGCGGATCGCGTAATAGAGAAAACCCAGCCCGAGGACGATGGCGCCGCCGAGGTAGAAGAAACTGGCCATCCCGGTCAGATAGGGCAGCAGGGTGACCATGAACAGGATCACGGTGTAGGCCAGGATGTGCCAGCGGGTGACCACCACGCCGTGCGTGATCGGCAGCATCGGGATCGACACCTTCTCGTAGTCGGCACGGCGGAAGATGGCCAGCGCCCAGAAATGTGGCGGCGTCCAGATGAAGATGATCAGGAACAGCAGCAGCGCGTGCGGATCGAGGGTACCGGTAACCGCCGTCCAGCCGAGCACCGGCGGCGCGGCGCCGGCGGCACCACCGATGACGATGTTCTGTGGCGTGGCCCGCTTCAGGAACAGCGTGTAGATCACCGCATAGCCAATCAGCGAGGCAAAGGTCAGCACCGCCGTCAGCACATTCACCCAGATCGAGAGCATCAGCATGCTGATCGCCGCCAGAATCAGGGCGAAGATCAAGGCCTGGGTTTCGGTAAGGCGACCACGGGGCAAGGGCCGGTACATGGTTCGCGCCATCTGCGCGTCGATGCGGGCATCGAGTATCTGGTTGATGGCCGCGGCGCCGGAGGCCGCCAGCCAGATGCCAAGGCTGCCCAGGATCAGCGGACGCCAACCCGGCAGGCCAGGCGTGGCCAGGAACATGCCGACGACGGCGGTAAAGACGATCAGGGCAACGACCCGCGGCTTGGTCAGCGCCCAGAAGTCACGCAGGGTTTCCTCGATGACGCTCATTTGCCCACGGTACTCCAGCGCAGCAGATGGGCCAGATCCTTGCGCACATCAGTGGGATCGGCATAGGCAGCGTAACGCATCATCGCATTGCCCAGCGGATCGACCAGCATGACGCCGGCCTCGGGCACCCCGAGGCTATCGATCAGTTCCTTCGTTGCCGGCTGCCAGCGCGCGCCCCAGTCGCTCGCCAGCGTTCGCTGCTCGGCCACCCAGGCGACCATCTGCACCCGATCCATTTCCTTGCCCGAGGCCTCGCGGATGCGTGACAGCAGCATCAGGCGTTGCTCACAGTCGGCATCGCAGAGTTCGGGGATGCGCACGACCACGCTCCAGCGATGGCCATCGGCCACGGCCTCTGCAGGAGCCAGTGGCACTACCGGGGAAATCAGCTGACCACGGTTCTTGGTGGACTCGGGCTCCCAATGGAACCAGCGCGTCTGCAGCAGCAGGGCGACGATGGCTGGCAGCAGAAAAGCGGCCAGGATCAGAGTCAGTTGTAGGCGGCGTTGATTCATGATGGCGTAGTTGATCCGGCGCGCCAGGACCGGATGGCTAGCACGCCAAAGATGATGATGACTGTCAGGGACAGACCGAACCACTGCAGCGCATAGCCGCGATGGCGTTCAGGAGGCAACATGCCGCTGCGCAGACTCTGCGCACGCGGCGTCTGCCGGTCTTCCAGCACCAATTCTAGCAGCGGTTGCTGGAGACGGCGCTCAAGGTCGGAAAGATCGATACGGGTGACCAGCAAAGGCCACTGCTGCCGGACCTCGGCGCCCAGCGCCAGGCCTGCCGCCGGCGGACTCAGCAGCACACCTTCGATGGCTACCGATTCCACCCCCATGCTGGCAACCGGAAGCGACCCGGCCCGGTCGCGCCAGGGCAGCCAGCCGCGGTCGACCAGCAGCAACTGGCCACTGCCCTCCAATTGCAGCGGGACAAAGACCTGAACCCCGGGCACGCCATTGCGGATCTGGTTGTCCAGCAGAATCTGGCGATCGGGCTGAAAGCGACCGCGCGCGCTCACGGCCCGGAAGTGCAGATCGTCACCGCCGGCCAGCGCCGTGGCCAGATCGACCGCTTTTTCGGATCCGGCGCGATCAATGGATTCGAGCAACTGCTGCTTCTGGTGGGCCCGTTGCAATTGCCAGAATCCCAGCGTGGCCAGACCTGCTGATGTCAGCAGCGCCAGCACGGCGTAACCAAGCAGTGCGCGACCCAGACGTGCTCGCTTCATGCGCGCGAGCGGACGGTTGTGACACGCGCCAGATCGGGCTTGCGCCCAGGCGTCAATGGTTGCCGCTGGGGGCAGGATCGATGGTGGTGGTGCATGACGGTTGATCAATCCTTGCCAGGTGAGCAGGTACACTAGCCCATTGCCTGTCATCCGCCCGTTGAGGGGCGTTCCCATGGTCAAGCTGGTGGTCGTGCTGTTTCTGATCTTCATCGTCTACAACCTGGCCGCAGGTTGCTATTACATGCTCAATGACCACGGCAAGACCGACCGGGTGGTCAAGGCGTTGTCCTGGCGTATAGGTCTGTCGATACTGCTGTTTGCCCTGATCGCGCTAGGCATCTACACCGGGGTGATCCAGCCCAATACCGTCATGCATCACGGCGGCTGAGTGCAAGCTCAGCTTGCTGCCCGCGCACTTGGGACTCGTTGTAACCGGCAGGTTTTGCAGATGACTGAAACAGCGACGGCCCCAATCGGGGCCGTCGCTTCTTGCCTTGTTGCTGCTCAGCCGATCAGGCTTTGCCTGGAGCGGCCTTCGGTGCAGCAGCCTGAACGCGCATCGTCGGCTGCGGACCACCGCCGACGCGGGCACCGGTGGCGAAGTAGTCGTGCAGGTCGTGCGCGAATTCGTCGAACTGCCCCAGCGTCACGCGGTTGGCGCGGACGAAGAAGTTGTAGGCCAGCACCGAGGGAATGGCGACGCCCAGACCGATACAGGTCATGATCAGCGCCTCACCGACCGGACCGGCAACCACGTCCAGCGAAGCCTGGCCGGATGCACCGATCTTGATGAGGGCGTGGTAGATGCCCCACACCGTACCGAACAGACCGACGAAGGGCGCGGTGGAACCCACCGATGCCAGCCAGGTCAGACCGTTTTCGAGCTTCGCACTCTCGCGAGTCACAGCCTGCCGCAGAGCGCGGTCGATGAATTCGCTGCGATTCAGTGCCTCGACCAGACGACTGCCTTCGTTCTTGGCATGGTGGGCGGCAGCATTGGCGCACTCGAGAGCGATCTTCGAGAACGGCTCGCTGGCCGGTTGCGCTTCCATTGCGCGAATGGCTTCCTGCGGATTAGTCGTCTGCCAGAAGGTATCGATAACCTTGTGCGCGCGGGAGCGAATCGCGAAATTGCGTGACGTTGCGGTAATGATGAACCACACCGTACCAAAAAACATGATCGCTACCACCACGAACACGAATTTCGCGACCGCGTCGGCCGCACCCCACATGTGCGCAATCCCCATCTCTTCCATGACTAAGCCTCATTAATCCGAGTCAATCCACGGCACAGGAGGCACCGCGGAGCGCGCTATCCTACACAGGAATGTGGCATTTCTTCCAGTGTTCCGATCAATGGTAATCCGATGATTCAGTCTGCGGCTACACCAAAGCCCTGCCAAACCGTGCTCAGCGTGAACCTGAACAAGGTGGCGCTGCTGCGCAACTCCCGAGGTGGCGGACTCCCGAATCTACTGGCCGCCGCAACAACCGCGCTGGCGGCGGGCGCTGGGGGCATCACGCTGCATCCGCGGCCGGATCGGCGCCATGCCCGACCGGCCGACGCTGAAGCCATGCGCAGCCTGTGCACGAGTTCCAGCGTCGAACTCAACCTGGAGGGCAATCCCTTCGCCGCGCCGGCGCCCGGCTACCCGGGATTCATGGCATTGCTGGAAAGCTGTCGACCGGACCAGGCCACGCTTGTACCCGATGGCGACCAGCAGCTGACTTCCGACCACGGCTGGAACCTGCAAGCCGACGGAGAACGCTTGCGACCCCTGATCGCAAGGCTGAAGTCTCTGGGCATGCGGGTCAGTCTGTTCATGGACGCCGACTCGGCTGATATCGAGCACGCCGCCGACATCGGTGCCGATCGGATTGAGCTGTATACCGGCCCCTACGCGCAGGCGGCGGCATCTGGTGACGCGGCGGCGCCCCTGGCAGCCTGCCAGGCCGCAGCCCGGCGGGCGCTGGCCTGCGGCCTGGCGGTCAATGCCGGCCACGATCTCGATCAGGGCAATCTGGGCCCCTTGCTTGGCGCCGTACCGCAGATCAGCGAAGTCTCCATCGGCCACGCGCTGATCGCCGAGGCGCTGGACAGCGGGCTTGGTCTCACCGTCGCTCGCTATATCGCCATCATCCGCGCAGCGAATGGCAGCTGAGCCAGGGAGTTCTCGCGTCATCCAGGGTATGGGTTGAGACTCGGACATCAGCAGGCGTCATCGGCGAGATGAGCCTGCTGTTTGGCGCGGATCAGTCTCCGCGCGCCAGTCCCACGTGTGCGGCCCCAGTGCTGCGGGCGTCACTCAGCAAGGCCACCACGTGATCAAAGCGCACATCGGCAGCGGCGTCGATGCGAAATTCCGGCTGTGAGGCCTTCGGCAGGTGGGCGGCCGCCATCGTCTACTTGCATCATGATCGGCTCCGAAGCTTGGACGCAGATTGCGCCGAATCAAGCGTAGCCCGGGGCGTCGAGCCGGATACCTCATCCTGAAGTCGGAATTCAGCTCTCGATAACCGTGTCGGTCGTGAAATCCAGCCGCGGCGTGGCAGCTGCAAGGCGCGGGCGCGCCAACCGGGTTGAAGTCTGCTCTTGCCCAGAGACATACAAGCGGGCATCGGCCTGCACGGACTCAGAGGATTCGCTCCGTCCAAATGAAAACGCCGGGCATGAGCCCGGCGCCGTTGACTTTCAGTCCGAGCTGATCAGCCCGGAGGCGGCGGCGCACCTACACCGCCGGAAGCCGTAGACAGGCTATCGAAGCCGATACGTTCAACCTTGGAGCGCTTGGCTGATGCCAGGATGTTGGCGAGCGCACTGTAGGGCACCGTCTCATCCGCTTCGATCTTGTATTCGGGCTGATCGTCCTTGACCTTGCGGCCCATCTCCCGGAACTCGGCAAACAGCACTTCCTGACTGATCGGATCGTTGTTCAGACGAATCTCGATCGCGCCGCCCAGATCGCGCAATTCCAGCCGCTTCTGCTCGATCTTGCTCTTGTCGGCCGGATCGGTGGATTGCTGCGGCAGATTGATGCGCACCTTGTGCGCCAGCAGTGGCGCCGTGATCATGAAGATGATCAACAGCACCAGCATGACGTCGACCAGCGGCGTCGTGTTGATATCTACCATCGGCGAACTGCCAGCACCACCGCCGCTCGGACCTGCACTCATACCCATGATGTCGTCTCCTGCGCCTTCGGCTTATTGATCGCCGGGGGCGGTAACAAAACCAATCTTGCTGATGCCCTTGCGCTTGGCCAGATCGAGCGCGGTGCGGATGTGCTGATACTGCACACTGCGATCACCGCGAATCTTGATTTCTGGCTGTGGCTTCTTGGCCGCTTCGATCGCCAACCGGGCTTCAAGTCCTTCGAGGCCGATCGGATCGTCCGCCCAGTAATACTGGACCATGCCGCCGCCTTTGTCCTGAATGTTGAGCGTGATCGCGCGCTCTTCAATCGAGTCAGGCTCATTGGGCGCTTCAGGTACGGAGATCGGCACCTTGTTCTGCATCAGAGGCGCCGTGATCATGAAGATGATCAGCAGCACCAACATGACGTCCACGAGGGGCGTCGTGTTGATGTCGGTCATCGGGGCTGCATTCTGCGGGCCACCACCGCCGGTACTCATTCCCATCACTCAGATCCTTGCTCGACGGTCCCGCCTGCGGGGCCGCTGGTTGTCACGAAGTCGGTCAGCCGGCGCTCGGCGCATGTTGCTTGTTGCCGTAACGCTGACCGCGCACCCGATTGCCCGTCGCAAAATAGTCGAGCAGATCGTGGGCGAAGGCCATGAAACTGGCATTCAGCGCTTTGTTGCTGCGTACAAAGTAGTTGTAGGCCAGGACGCTGGGAATCGCCACGCCCAGACCGATACAGGTCATGATCAGGGCTTCACCCACCGGCCCGGCCACCACGTCCAGCGTTGCCTCACCGCTCTGACCGATGTTGATCAGGGCGTGATAGATGCCCCACACGGTACCGAACAGACCGACGAAGGGCGCGGTTGAACCCACCGACGCCAGCAGCGTCAGACCGGACTCCATCCGTGCCGCTTCGCGCTGCACGCCGCTGCGCAGCGCCCGGTCGATGAACTCATGGCGGCTCAGGGCCTCGGCCATGCGACCGCCGAGCGCGTCCGAATGGTGTTCGGCCGCGAATGCAGCGTCCAGTGCGATCTTGCTGAAGGGCTCGTATTCCGGCTCGTTGCGCAGCTGTTCGATGGCCTCGCGCGGGGAGGAAGCCTCCCAGAACGATTCCATGATTCGTTGCGTCCGAGCGCGGACCGACACCAGCCGCAGGGCGTTGTAGAGGATGTAGTACCACACCAGCAGGGACATGATGCCCATGGCGGTGAAGGCCACCATGCCGACAATGTCGGCGTTGTCGATCAGATGAGCGAAGCCCATCTTGCTCAACGCCAGCGAGTCGGTGTTGCCCATCAGCAAATCGAGCCGATCCATGCCCGGAGGCAGGGCGGACGACACATCCAGACTGGCCTGACCGGGATCCAATGTCGCAGCAGCGGCATTGGGATCGACCATTTCAGTTGAAGCGGGAACTTGATCCTGCATGACCACTGACCTCAATCTGCAAGCGAGAACCGCACCGGGACCAGGGCCCAGCCGGAATAGGACGCGCCGTCACGGCTACCGGCATTGAAGCGCCAGTTGCGTGCGGCCTGCATGGCCGATCGATCGAATTCGCGATGTCCGCTGGACTTCTCGACTTCGATCTTCTCGGGCTTGCCGTCTATGCCGACCAGAATGCGCAGCATGACTTCGCCCTGGATGCCGCGACGCAACATGGCCGGCGGATAGCGCGGCGGACGCGCACGCATCATCGACATGTCGACCGACGGCGCAACTTCGCGCGGTCCGTCACCACGTTCGGGCGCCGGCGGCGCCGGGGGCTGAATTGCAATGCCCTCGGTGCTGTCGGTAATGACGTCGGCCACTTCCGGCGGCGGATCCGGCGGACGCTCCTCCGGCTTGGGAATCTCCTTCTTGATCTCGAGCTTGATGATCTTGGGAGGTTCCGGCGGCGGCGGCGGTGGCGGCGGCGGCGGTGGCGGTGGTGGTGGTGGTGGCTCAAGGAAAACCACCTCGATGGTGTTTTCCTGAAGCTTCTTCGCACCGGACGGCGCCTTGGCGGGCAGCAACAGCAGCCCGACCAAAACGGAGTGGACAGTCAACGTGACGGCGATTGCCGAGACGCGCCTGAAGTTGAGACCCTTTGGTCCCTGGGAGTGGTCGTTCGCAGCCATCAGCGTGCTGTCAAGATAGGATTCAAAGTATTCATGATCTGGAATCCGCGTTCTCCGGCTGCCCTCTGCCTGGACCGTCTGCGGAAGCCTCCCCAAAGTCGGGCGAAGCTACACCACTGGTCAGTTGGCCACAAGGCGGAAGGCACCGAAGTCGCTGTCATCGCCCCAAAGATTTCAACGCTTGTGTCGCATTCTTGTTCGACTCAGGGTAAGCCTGAGCCTTCGTGAATGCGGCGATCGCGGCCGCTTCATTGTCGCTGTCGAGTTCAGCAATTCCCAGCTGGTAATAGGCGTTACCCGGCTGACGGAGATTGCCCTTCTGGATCGCAGCTGTAAATGCCTCGCGGGCCTCTTTCGGCTTCTCCTGATCGAGCAGCACCTGGCCCGCATACAGATCGGCGGTGCCGTCCGCGTCGGACAACTGCGCCGCACGACGGAATCCAGCCAGCGCCTCTGGCAGCGACTCAGCGTCGTAGTAGGCCTCACCGACCTGCAGGTAGCGGTCTCTGGTCTCCTTGACCACGCCACTGCTCAGCCCCGCATTCATGGCCGCCGCCGCATCAACGGGACGCTCCAGATCGCGATAGGCGGCGTAGAGATTGATGTAAAGATTTTCCTTGCTCAGCTTGCCCTGGCTGCGCAGGCCTTCGAGGATGGTCACTGCGTCCGCGGGCTTGCCGGCGTCGAGCAGCAGCGCTGTAAGAAAATTGACAAATTCCGGATCGTCGGGAGATTGCGCGAGCACCTCGCGACCAAAGGCGATGGCCTCGTCGGTGCGCTCCAGAGACAGCAGCGCATTGGCCTTCATCTGCTGCCAGGAACGCTCGGGCTTGTCGCCGGTAGCGAAGGCCTTGTCCAGATAGACCAGTGTCTGCTCGTAGTTGTCCTGATCGAAGTAGTTCTTCGCCTGCAGGGCCCAGTTGCGCCCGGTGATGGCTTCGGCGTCCCTGGTCCAGTCATCGAAGACTGCGGCCGATTCGGCCAGCTGGTCGTTGATGTGATACAGCTCGGCCATGGTCAGCTTGAGCTGGAAGTGCTCGGCGTTCGGAAGCGCATCCGTTGCCAGCGCCAGCTTGAACTGCTCGATGGCCTCGGGCACCTGATCCTGGTTGTAGTAGATGAAGCCGCGCATCTGCGCCACCTTGGCGCGCTCGTAGCTACTGAGCTTGGGGCTGTCGAGCTTGTCCAGCCCGTCCATCGCGCCTTCATAGTCATCAGCCTCGTACTTGTCGGCAATGCGACCGTAGGACTTGACGAACTTCTTGCTCGAAATCGGCTTCTTGTCTTCCCGTCCGGTCTTGCTGACCTGGGACTTCTCATCTTTCTTGTTGCGCGCCGCATCCGCCGGCACCACGCTCATCGCCAGGGCTGCCCCCAACATCAACGCAACGATCAAGCGAAACTTGAACATATGCTCCTCCCGTCTTTCCAACAACAACCCTACGTGCCCCGACTAGCATGCAACAAGTGACCGCTGCAGCGGTTAAGCCAAGTCAGCGACTCTTGCCCCGCTCCAGCGGCAACTGATCCTGAACCCAGGCAGCAATTCCACCCTTGAGACTATAGACCTTGGCGTATCCAGCCTTGAGCAGCCGTTCGGCCACATCGACCGAGCTGATGCCATTCTGGCAGTAGATGAGTACCGCCGAATCCTTGTATTTCAGCAAGTCGCGCGCGCCGGCATCGACCTGCGAAGGCGTCAGATGCCTGGCGCCACGGATATGACCCTTGTCGTATTCGGCACCGGGGCGCAGATCGATCAACAGGGCATTGCCGCTGTTGAGCTCGCGGGTGAACTCGAAGGTTCCGAGATTGACGCTGCCGCGGGCACGAGCGCGCAGCTCGACGAAAGCCCAGGCCACCAGAAGGATGATCAACAGTGACCACAACACCGGGTGGTTGCTGACGAATTCCAGAAAACGCTGCATCGGCCAGAGGCACCAGGGCGGGCAAGGGGGCGCGGATTATGGCTTGCATACGGGTGGGAGCCAAGCCGTCAACAGCCCGGATTCACGCATCCATGTCCGGAATCAGCCGACTTTCGAGCTGAGCGATCATGTCCTTCAGTTTCAGCTTACGTTTTTTCATGCGTTTGATCGCCAGTTCATCCAGCGCTGCACCCTCTTGCGCCCGGGCGACCAGTTTGTCGAGATCGCGGTGCTCCAGACGCAGTTCCGCGAGCCGTCGGACTATCTGCCCATCATCCTGCATGGCCGCACCCGGCTTGAAAGCGATGGGCACAGTCTAGCCCCGACCGGCATCCTCGGGCGACGGCCCGGGAAATCGACATCCGTTGCCCTGGCTCGCGAGCAGTCCGAGCGCTGAACGGTATCGGCCAATCGCGTTTCCGAGGATGTTGCCTGCGCCCCGCTCGTCTACAATTCGCGCCCCTGCTGCCGTCCCTGATGCCATGTCTGCGTCGACGCTGTCCGTGAATCAACAGAAGCTGGTCAAGCGCCTGCGCCATCAGGTCGGCCAGGCCATCGCCGACTACAACATGATCGAGCAGGGCGACCGGGTGATGGTCTGCCTGTCTGGCGGCAAGGACTCCTATGCGCTGCTCGACATCCTGATCGAGTTGCGGCGCAAGGCGCCGGTCGACTTCGAACTGATCGCCGTGCACCTCGACCAGAAGCAACCGGACTATCCGGCGGAGGTGCTGCCGAACTACCTGGCGGCGCAGGGTGTGCCTTACGAAATTCTGGAGCAGGACACCTACAGCGTGGTCGCCCGCGTGATTCCGGCCGGCAAGACCATGTGCGGCCTGTGCTCGCGTCTGCGCCGGGGCGCGCTCTATCGCTACGCCGAAGACAAGGGCATGACCAAGATCGCGCTCGGACATCACCGCGACGACATCGTCGAGACCCTGTTCCTGAACATGTTCCATGGCTGCAAGATCTCGGCGATGCCACCGAAGCTGCTCAGCGACGACGGCAAGCATGTGGTGATCCGACCCCTGGCCTATGTTGCCGAGGAGGATCTGGTCGAGTATGCGGAACTGAAGCAATTTCCGATCATTCCGTGCAATCTCTGCGGCTCGCAGGAGACGCTGCAGCGCAAGGTCATCAAGGACATGCTGGCCGGATGGGAACGCGCCAATCCGGGCCGCATCGAAAACATCTTCAAGAGTCTGATGAACATCCGCCCTTCGCAGCTGGCCGACCGCTCGCTGTTCGACTTCACGTCGCTGGGCTCGCAGTCGCCGGTCGCGCTCAAGCCCCAGGACTGGCTGGCCGGCAAATCCCATTCGGAGAATGACCCCCAAAATGTGGTTTAAGAATCTGTCACTGATGCGCCTGCCGGCTGATTTCAGCCTCAGCGCCGAACCCTTCGAAGCGGCCCTGGCCGAACACCCGCTGCGCAGCCCTGGCCCGCTGGAAATGGAGACGCGCGGCTTTCTGACGCCGTTCAGCCGTGACGGCGCGGCCCTGTCGCATGGCAGCGCCGACGCCTTGCTGTTCTGTCTGGGCCAGGAATCGCGCCTGCTGCCGTCTTCGGTGCTGGGAGATGCCGTGGCCGAACGCATTGCCGAGCACGAAGCCAAGACTGGACGCAAGCCCGGCAAGCGCCTGCGCAATGAATTTCGCGAGGCCGCCATGGGTGAATTGCTGCCGCGCGCCTTCATCAAGCGCGCGCGCACCGGCGCCTACTGGGATGCGCCCTCGCGTCTGCTGGCCGTGGACAGCGGCAGCGACAAGAGCGTCGAAACGGTGGCCACCGCCGTGCGCGATGCCATTGGCAGCTTCCCGGCGCGCCCGCTCGCCACCGAGGCCTCGCTGGAACTGGTGATGAGCGAATGGCTGATTTCCGGCGAACTGCCGGGCGGCTTTGAACTTGGCGAGGAATGCGAACTCAAGGACCCGAGCGACCAGACCTCGGTGGTGCGCTGCCGGCACCACGACCTCGGCGCCGATGAGGTCAAGGAACACGCGCGCTGCGGCAAGCAGGTGACCCAACTCGGGCTGATTTTCGACGGCCGCATCGGCTTCGTGCTGGACGCCAAGGCCAAGCTGCGCAAACTGCGCTTCCTGGACGTGATCGCCGACAAGCTGGACGCCCAGGATGGTGCCGACCCGGACCAGATCCTGGACGCCGAGTTTGCCCTGATGAGTCTGGAGCTGCGCCGCCTGTATGCGCGACTCGATGAAGTGCTGCGCTTTGTCGACTGAAGGGAACGCTGCCGATTCATGAGTGGACGTCTGCTGATACGGCGCGAACGCGCCGCGCGCTCGATTTCACAGCTGCCCGAGCGCGTCTCGGGCTGGCCCTTGCAGGTGGAACGTCTGGCACGCGGCAGTCGGCTGAAGATCTCGGTGGAAAGCGGCTTCGCCCGGCTGATCTGGCCGGAGCGGGTCTCGGCCACTGACGCCCTGGCATTCTTCGAGCAGCATCGCGAATGGCTGGAACAGACCGTGCGCGTGCACCGGCAGGCGCTGGATCGGGCCGCGGCCGATCTGGCGCTGGATCCGCGCTGGCCCGGTCGTGTGCCGTGGTTCGGGCGCCTGCTGCCCATCCATTTCGAGCACGGTCCAGCGCGTCTGGATATTGATAACCAGGCGATCCGTTGCCGCGTACCCAAGGGCGAGGTGGCCGCAGCCAAGGCCGCTCAACGGCTGATCATCGCCGGTCTGGTCGATGCGCTGGCGATGCGGGCCAGGGTGTGGTTGCGCGAGTACGAACCGCTCGTCGGCGCACGCTGCCAGGCGCTGCGAATCCGGCCCATGCGCAGTCTCTGGGGCAGTCTTTCGCCGCAGGGCGCCATCGCCCTGAACCTGGCGCTGGCCTTCGCCGACGAGTCACTGGCCGAGTACGTCGTGGTGCACGAACTGGCGCATTTCGTGGCCCGCGACCACAGCCCGCGTTTCTGGGCGGTGGTGGCCGAGCTGTATCCGGATTACCCGCAGCGGCGGCAGCAGCTGAATCGCGAACACCGCTATCTGCAGGCCCTGCTGCGACGCCTGTACGCGCCGGTGGGCAGCGACGGCCCTGCAACAGCGTAGTCGCGGGGTTGTCGGTTGTCGGTTGTCGGTTGTCGGTTGTCGGTTGTCGGTTGTCGGTTGTCGGTTGTCGGGGCGCGGGGCACGGGGCACGGGGCACGGGGCACGGGAAAGGCTCACACACGGGCGTCATTGCGAGGAGCGTGCCTTCAGCCGCGAGCGCAGCGTGGCGGGACGAAGCAATCCAGTGCTTCGGAGGCCGTGCTTCTGGATTGCTTCCCCCGGATCAAATCCGGGGTCGCACTGACGCCTGCTTGTTGCCCGCTCTTGCGACCGGTCAACTCGTGTGGCCTGCGATGACGATGGTTTCGTGGCATCTCGAAGATCTGAACGCTCTACTTCGTGTTCTCTCTGCTTTTCGTTTGCGTCCTCCGTGTCCAGCTCCTGGCCACGACTTGCCTCAGGACCCGATAGTCGCGGTGCAGATCGTGCCGCAAGGGCGCTCCAGTCAGCGGCTCATGGGGCAGACACGGGTGGTTTCCCAGGGGCCAGCGGGACCTATTCTTCGCCCGCCAGAAACTCGCGGATCAGCTCGGCAACGGGCTGCGGATTCTCCAGATGCAGATGATGCCCTCCGCTCAGCCGTACCAGCTGCGCCGGACGCAGTGCCGCCAGTCGACGCTCGGCATCGGGACCGCTCAGATAGGGTGTTGCCGGCTCGGCAAAGATGGCCAGCGTGGGCGAAAGGATGGCGCCGAGCAGGGACAGGTACTGCTCTTCGGTGCCACGGATGGGGGTAGGCAGGGTCTGACGCGGATCGGAGCTCCAGATGTAGCCGCCCGACGCCGGCATCAGCGCCCGCTCGATCAGGGCGTCGGCAGCGGACTCACTGAGGCCGTTGGCCTGCATCCGAGCGCGCCGGGCGGCGCTGCGGTCGCCATGCACCTTGAGCTGCTTGTGCTCCAGCTTCAGGCGCGCATCAACGGCACGCCGCAGGTCGGCAGCGCAGGCCTCGGCTGGACGCGCCAGCGGCCCCAGCGCTTCAATCAGCACCAGGCGCCGGACCCGCTCCGGATAGGCCGCGGCCAACAGCGTGGCAATGGCGCCGCCCATCGAATGTCCGATCAGATCGAAGCGGGTCAGCCCCAGGGCCTGGGTCAGTGCCAGCAGATCGCTGACGTAATCGACGAAGTGATACCAGGTCCCCGCCGGCCGATGCCCGCTGCGGCCGTGCCCAGGCAGATCAGGCACCCACAGCCGGCGCCCGGGCAGGCCTCGGGCCAGCGGCCCGAAACTGCCGGCATTGTCCAGCCAGCCATGCAACAGGAGCGCCGGCGGTTGGTCGGTTTCGCCCCAGGCCAGACCTGCCCAGGTCTGTTCCAGTACCGCCAGCTGCCACTCTTCGGCATCTGCGAACAGGCTCATCCCTGCATCTCTAGCCAGGCTTGTTCGGCCTTGATCCGATCCACCCGGGCACCGCGGGCGTCGACATCAAGGACATCCTCGACCGGCGGCAGCCAGCCACCGAGCTGGCGCTGGATCAGCGCGGCCAGGGTGTCGACGTGGGCCGGACGATGATTCAAGGCCGGGATATAGCGCAGCTGGCCGCCGCCGGCATGGGCAAAGGTCTCGGCGTTCTCCTGGGCGATCTCTTCCAGCGTCTCCAGACAGTCGATCGAGAAGCCCGGGCAGAGCACGTCGACGTCGCCGACACCGGCCTTGCCCCACTCGCCCAGCGTCAGATCGGTGTAGGGCTGCAGCCAGGGCTCTCGACCCACACGGGACTGGAAACTCACGAACATCTCCTGCTCGGTCAACTGCAGTGCTTCGCGCAACAGACGCGCGGTGACCTGGCACTGGCAGTAATAGGGATCACCATTGAGCAGATAGCGCCGGGGAATGCCATGAAAACTCAGCATCAAGCGCTCGCCGCGGCCGTGTGTCTGCCAGTGCTCGCGCACGCTTTCGGCCAGCGCGCCGATGTAGCCGGGTTCGCGGTAATAGTCGGTGATGAATCGCAGCTCCGGCAGCCAGCGCCACTGCTGCAGGCACTGGGTCACGGCATCGAACACCGAGGCCGTGGTGCTTCCGGAATACTGCGGGTACAGGGGCACCACCAGCAGCCGTCGCAGCCCGCGCGTGCGCAGACTCTCCAGCACCTCGCGCAGATTCGGGCGGCCATAGCTCATGGCCAGTTCGACCACCGGTGCCTGATCGCCCAATGCCGCGCGAACGCGAGCCGCCACCGCATCGGTCAAGGCCTGACTGCCAACCAGCAGGGGTGATCCCTGCTCGGTCCAGACCTTCGCGTAGGCACGCGCCGAGCGCGCCGGACGAATGCGCAGAATGACCCCATGCAGAATCAGCCACCACAGCCAGCGGGGCGTTTCCACCACCCGCGGATCGGCCAGGAATTCTCCCAGATAACGGCGCAGGGCCGAGGCAGTCGGCGCATCCGGTGTGCCCAGATTGACCAGCACCACGGCAGTCAATGGCTTGCCGCCATGGCCCTCGGCTTCGGTGTTTCCGGTATAGCTCGGCATCCGATCGATCAGTCCTTCTGCAGTTCAGGCTGCAAGCATGCGCGAATCCAGGCCCGCTTGGCTGTTGGCAGTGCGTGAAGCGTCACAATATCGACCAGAAAGCGCGACAGTACGGGCTTTGTCTGGCGGCGACAGAGCTGATAGACTCTGCAGGCGCACGTCGTGGTGACGATTCAGATAACTAAAACAATGCAGATTCGACGCGCTCCAATCGCGCTTCTGGTGCTTGTCGCTGCCTTTCCGGCTGCGGCAGCCTATGCAGGTACCGGGTTCATCGTGAACTCGGACGATCCCAGCGTGCGCGATTTCGATGCCCTGCATCGACTCGAATTGATCAACGGTCAGGCGACCAAGGTCGGCGAGGTTCGGGTAACCGCCACCAGCGCTCCCTATGCCGATGTCGAAGGCCTCGCAATCGATGCTGACGGCAATCTCTACGGCATAGACGACGCCAGCAAGACGCTGCTGCGCATCGACCAGAGCACCGGCGTTGCGGTGCCGGTCGATGGCCGCGAAGGCAACACCGGCCTGTCCCGCACCTCCAATTTCGATTTCGGCCTGACCTTCGACTGCGCCGGCAATCTGTACGCCAGTTCCGACAGCCGCCGCAGTCTGTACCGGCTCAACGTCAACACCGGCGCAGCGACACTGGTCGGTGGCGAAGGCGCGCTTGGCGCTGCGATCACCGGTCTGGCGGCGCGCTATGACGGTGTCTATGGCATCGGCTCATCGGGCGACGAGAATCTCTATCGCATCGATGTCGATACCGGCCGGTCTACCTTGATCGGACCGCTGGGCGGTGGCTTGCGCTTCACCGATGGCGGCCTGGATTTTGACGCCGGTGGCGTACTCTGGGGCGTAGCTGACATGACCGGCACGTCGATCACGCCGGAACCGAGCGTGGTCTTCACCATCGACCCGGTGACCGGTGCAGCGCAGCGCATCACGTCCACGCTGCCCGGCGTCGAAAGCCTGGCCGTCTCCAAACCGATTTGCGAGGTCCCCACCGGGCCGACGCTGCCGCCCGCCATTCCCACGCTGGGCAAACCGGGTCTCGCGCTGCTATCACTGCTGTTGGCGTTGCTCGGACTGGTGGCCATCCGCCCGCAGTCGCGCTGATTCAGTCAAGCCTGTTCATCGCTGCCTAAGTCGCTGTCGGGCATGCTGCGTAGCGGTTGCTGCGCCGAATGCATGGTGGGCGCTCCCCGAATGAATCCCGCAGGAGATGCAAGCATGAATCCGATACTGTCGCGCGGCTTTACCTTGCTGGCACTCCTTGCGCTGTTGATGATGACAGCAGCCATGCCGGCGCACGCCGGTCGCAAGGAACAGAAGCGCGCCGAAACTGCGCTGGCGGTGCTGAAGCAGGTTCAGTCCACGCCGGACAGCGAGATCCCCGCCTCCTTGTTGTCCAAGTCCTACGCCATTGCCGTCATACCGGAAGTGGTCAAGGTCGGTTTTGTGGTGGGTGGTCGTCGCGGCAAGGGGCTGATCTCGGTGCGCCAGGCCGATGGCACCTGGTCGAATCCGGCCTACATCACCGTCACCGGCGGCAGCTTCGGATTCCAGGCCGGCGTGCAATCGGCAGACATCATTCTGGTATTCCGCACGCCGCGTGGCGTCGACAATCTGGTATCCGGAAAGTTCACGCTGGGCGCGGACGCTTCGGTCGCCGCGGGTCCGGTCGGGCGTCAGGCCGCAGCCGCCACCGATGGCGAACTCAAGGCCGAGATTCTGGCCTATGCACGCACCCGCGGCCTGTTCGCCGGCGTGGCGCTGGACGGCTCGGTGCTGGCAGTGGATTACGATGCCATCGAGCGCGTATACGGCAAGGGCACCTCGCCGCGCTCACTGTTTGAAGGGCGAACCCAGGGTGCGCCAGGATTCATCATCGATTTCCGCGATCAGCTGGAAGAACAGACCTCGCGCTGATGGATGGCTGTCATCCGCAATTGACGCCAGACCGTTATGCTCATCGTAAGCAGTCACTGGAGTAGAACATGGGCACGTGGAGTATTGGTCACTGGCTGATCGTGCTGGTGGTGGTGTTGGTGGTATTCGGGACCAAGCGCCTGCGCAACGTCGGCACGGACCTCGGTGCCGCCATCAAGGGTTTCAAGCAGGGCCTGGCCGAAGGTAGCGACCCGGCCAAGCTGGAAGCAGACCCCAAGCCCGAGGCCAAGGCCGAAGAGGCCGAGAAAGAGCCGGCCCAGAAGAACTGAGCGCGGCCGTGTTCGACATCGGCTTTTCCGAATTGATGCTGATCGCGCTGGTCGCGCTGGTGGTGTTGGGCCCGGAGCGACTTCCCGGCGCGGCACGAACCGTGGGAGCGCTATTGCGCAAGGCACGCAGCAGCTTCGAGTCGGTCAAGGCCGAGGTCGAGCGGGAAGTTCGCGATGAAGAACTCAAGCGCGCCCTCAAGAACATCCCGCAGCCCTCTGAAACCCTGCGCAGCGTGACCGAGCCACTGGAACAGCAGGCCCGGGAAATCCGCGATTCACTGAAGAGTGTGGACGATGCAACCCGCCGCTGACGATGACGACGGCGGCCAGGGCTTTCTTTCGCATCTGGTTGAGCTCCGCACCCGCCTGTTACGCGCGGTCGCGGCCTGGCTGGTACTGGCGCTGGCGCTGATTCCATTCGGCAATGATCTGTATACGATGCTGGCCGTGCCCTTCCGCCAGACCTTGCCGGAAGGCGCGCAGATGATCGCCATCGATCCGGCCTCACCCTTCTTCACGCCGCTGAAGCTCAGCTTTTTCGTGGCGCTGATCGCCGCCATGCCCTTCGTGCTCTACCAGCTGTGGGCTTTCGTGGCGCCCGGACTTTACCGTCACGAGCAAAAGCTGGCGGTGCCGCTGCTGATTTCCAGCACCCTGCTGTTCTATCTGGGCTGCGCCTTCGCCTACTTCCTGGTGCTGCCTACGGTGTTTGGATTCATGCAGGCGATCGCACCCGACGGCGTGTCGGTGATGACCGACATCACCCGCTATCTGGACTTCGTGCTGGTGCTCTTCCTGGCCTTCGGCATCACCTTCGAAGTGCCGGTGGCCACGGTGATCCTGGTGGCGCTGGGCTGGGTCACCGTGCCGCAGCTGAAGGCCTCACGTTCCTACGTGGTGGTCGGCGCCTTCGTCGTCGCCGCCGTGCTGACACCGCCGGATGTGGTCAGCCAGCTGATGCTGGCGATCCCGATGTGCATCCTCTACGAGATCGGCATCGTCGCCGCCGGTCTGGTCGCCAAGCCGCCCGCCAAGGACGCACCCGCAGCGTAGGGTGGATCCTTCGCCGCAGGCGAAGAATCCACCGGCCTCCTGAAGCCGCCGCTGAATTCAACGGCGGAATCCGCCTTCAGACATCTACGCCGATGGCAGGAGTCCGGCAGGCGGGTCCCTCCCTACCACTCAACCGTCACGCCGGCGGCGGCGGGGTGTTTGCAGAGCCGGGGTCGTTGGGCACCAGTTCGGTATCGCCATAGATCTCGGCGTAGGCCTCGTAGGCTGCGCCCAACAGCACCGGAACCAGCACCAGCAAGCCCAGCCCGACGGGAATGATCGCGATCACCATCAGGATGATGCAGGCGATCCAGAACACGATCACGGCCGGCAGGTTGGCGAGCACGCCATCGAAACTGGACTTGAGGGCGTGCGGCGCCTCTTGACCGCGGAACAGCACCAGAGGAACGGCGAAATAGGTCAGTGCCAGCACCGTGACCCCGATCAGACCACTGATCAGCCAGCCGAAGAAACCACCAGGCAGTGCCGCCCGCAGCAGTTCACCCAGGGTGGGTACCAGCGCAACAATGGCCAGATGCACCATCTTGTCCTGATTGGCGAAAGCGCTCCACAGATCATCGAACTGCATCACCCGTCCGCCGGCAGAGCCGCGCACGCTGATCAGCATGCCTGAATAGAGGAAGGTCGCCAGGATCGGCGCCAGCAAAGCGCCCAGCCAGGGCACCAGGCGCACGATGATGACCATCAGCAAGGACACGAAGACCATGCCGATCAGCAAGGGCCCTCCGGACTTGAAGGCGGCCCAGCCACCCTGCAGCCAATTGATGCCGGCGCCTGCGTCTACGGTCTTGACCATGCTCGCGTCCTCGTGAGTATCTGGCCTGCAGGATAGCGCGACGGGCGGCAGGCCGCAGTCCGCCATCGGTCATGCCGCGGCTTGCCGCCGTGTCAGCAGTGGTGATCCGCGGTACCATGAGGTTACCGAGCTTTTCAATCAGGGAGCAGCGAGCCATGAGCGACACACCCGATCAAGCAGCGCAGACACCGCCGCCGGCCAAGCCCGAAGCAGCGCCACAGAACCCGCCGCCGGCTCAGGCCGAAGCCAGCTCCGATTCCGCTTCCCAGACCCGCGCCGACTATCAGCGCGCGGCGCAGGAAGCCATGCACAAGGCCCAGGCTGCTGCCAAGGACGCGTTCGCCACCTTCCGAAAGCTGATCTACAACCCGGTGGGCGCCCTGCCCGAAGCCTATCGCGATCTGGAGGCGCCGCAGGCCATCGGCGTCGGCCTGGTTTTCGCGGTCGTTGCTGTTGTCTGCCTGCTGGTCAGCGGCGGCGGCGCGCTGTCGATGGTGGGCGGCGGCATGATGTCCATGGGTTTCAAGGGCTTCCTGGTCGGCCTCGGCACCACGCTCGGCGCTGCGGTAGGCATCGGCGCCGGCAGCTGGCTGTCACGCCTGATCTTCCGCGGTGAAGGCAATCTGGCCTTCGACATCTTCATCGGCGGCGCCGCGCTGCTGCCGATCGGCCTCGGCACGCTGGTGACCTATCTGCTCAGCGTGGTCGGTATCGGCGGGCCCATCGGCCAACTGCCGCTGCTGGTGGGCATGAGCTTGATGGTGCTCGTGGTGTTCACCGGCCTGGCGCGCGTCGCCGGCATCAAGGAAGGACTGGCCAGTTACCTCGTCGCCGGCGTGCTGGCGGTGGGCATGCTGGTGGCCTATCTGATGACCCGCCTGATGGTCGGAATGCTCTACTGACAGGGGCACGGGCACGGGGCACGGGGCACGGGGCACGGGAGAGGCTACGGGGATTCTGGCCTTGTGGGTCCAGACTGATCTGAACGCTGTTGGCACGATGCAGGAAAAGCGTCCAGACAAGTCTGGACCTACGAAATCACCTGAACACCCGTGCCCCGTTTCCCTGCCCCTATGTACCTGACTTGATGGCAAGCGCCTGCAGGTCATCACGACGAACCGAATCCAGCACGAAGTCGATGACCTTGATGTCGAACAGATCATGGTCGATACGCTCGCTGACCGGCCTCACCACCAGCACCAGCGGCGGATAGACCTCCAGGCTGGCGCCTGAGGGCGATCGGTAACGGGTGAGAAATCTGCGGGCCACCCGGCCGTCGGCCAGCGCCTCGAAGCTGTCCTCGACCACCACCGCATAACCTCGATCAAAGGGCGAGCGGGCCTGCTCCAGACTCGCCAGATCGAGCGCCGCCCGGGCTGCTTGATCCGGCGTCAACGACGCGCCGAATCTCGTCTTTGAACCGAACGGCGATCGTCCCACCACTTCACCCAGCTGGGCGTAGAGCAGAGCCACGGCAACATAAGGGTTCAACCCTGCCAGCTGCTGCAACTCATCGGTGGTCAGCGTCAGCAGTTGGATCTGGGTCAGGTCAGCAGGCAGATATCCGCATTCGGACCCAGGGATTTTCCTCAAGCCGGAAGACGGCAGCTGCGCTCCCTGTAGCGGAAGACCCGATTCGGCAGCGCTGACCGCAGGTGCGGACAGCAGCGCGGTGAAGATCACCGGCCCCAGTTTGATCAGCCATCGGCAGCGCGAGTACACAGGCACCTCGCCAAGGATCTTCGACCTGAGAAGAGCAGCATACGTCCGCGAGGCGTCTGGGGCGCGTCGCTTTCCATGAACCGGCATCGTAAGTCGTTGAATTCCCGAGACTGGTGTAAAGCGGCGTTTCGTAGCTCGGGGTGCGCGCAGCGCTCTCCGGGCGGTGACCCGAAAGCGTCCCGCTGAGGCGCTGCGCAGCACACCGGGCTACGCGCTGACAGACTAATTGCTCAATTCAAATTTGACGGGCCGAAAATAATTAACGTGCATTGCCGATTCGCTGATCAATGCCTTGTTACTCATTGGTGATCGGTCTAGCTCCAACCGGGACTCACGCAGGATTCTTACAGGACTCAGATCGTCTGCTCGAACGATTGTGCTGCGGAACTCGATCGCGATACGATCACCCGGTAACGTTTTCGTCCAAGATTCGATAGCCAGCAACTCGCCATGCGCAAGCGCGTCCATCGGCGTTAGCGCCAACTCTTCATCAGAGACGCCGAGCAATATTTTCTTTACGAACATTTCCGATGGAATATATTGGGTATACATTCGGCGATGTGATTGATCGATTTCGAGCGCATTTGGATCCTCGATCCGGCTCGTTGCCAGCAAGGCCGCCTGCTCAGGGGCCGCCGCTACCATCTGTTGGATCAGCGCAGATTCGCTGGCAAAGTCTACTGCGTAGTGAAAAGCGTCGACCTTGAGAGGCGGCGATTGAGTTGCTTGGCAGGTCGTCTTCTCGCTTGGATCAACGCCGTTCTGAGAAACCGTACAGAGTTGATCGCAAGCGGCGCAGAAAATGACCCATTCCTTCCTGAAAGCAAATCGAGAAGCCGGCGTCGAACCGCCGGGATTTGAATTGCACGGTGCGCAAGTTGTGTTGCCGTACTGATCAGTGAAGAGGCCTTTGCTGCAATTCGCATCTGCAGAAGCATCACTTGATGCAAAAAGGCACAAGAGCACCAATGTCGATAGGAGCTTCATCTTCTTCCTCGCAATAAGTTAAGTGAGCACGCGCTCACGAGTGAGGCTACCCCCCCCCTCGCATCAAGAGTCAATACGTTACACTCATATCATAATGCACCTTCCGCAGGGTGTATGGAGACCACGGCGCGGCGCACCGATAAGTTCGCGCCCCGTAGGTTCGCGCCCCTTAGCGCCGGGGAGCCGCTGCGCGGCACCCTCGGCCTGCTCTGGAGGGCGCCGCGCTGCGGCGCCGCTTTGTCGGGGCCGAAGAAGAGCGGCCGCGCAGGCGCGCGGCCCTCCTCAAAGCCGCCCCGTGCCCCGCCGCTAGTCAATCGGCGGCAACACCCCAAGCACTTCCTCCACCGTGGTCAGGCCGCGGGCGACGTGCATCGCGGCGGACAGGCGCAGCGGGCGCATGCCTTCCTTGAGGGCGGCTTCGCTGAACTTGGCGAGTTCGATGCTGGGGTTGATCATGGCTCGCAGCGTCGGCGAGATGCGAAACATCTCGTAGATGCCGGTACGGCCCAGGAAGCCGGTCTTGCGGCATTCCATGCAGCCCACCGGGGCACCCACGCGCTTGGGCACTTCGGCGCGCCAGGGATGGCACAGCGCCTTCCAGCGGGGCTCGTCGACCTTGGCGTTCAGGCGCTTGCAATGCGGGCACAGGGTGCGTACCAGGCGCTGGGCCATGATGCCGACGATGGTGCCCTGCAGCAGGTAGTAGGGCGCGCCCAGATCCATCAGCCGCTGGATGGCGCTGGGGGCGTCGTTGGTGTGCAGCGTGGACAGCACCAGATGACCGGTCAGGGCGGCCTGGATGGCCATCTGCGCGGTTTCCAGATCGCGGATTTCGCCGACCATGATGATGTCCGGATCCTGGCGCAGCAGCGTGCGCACGCCTTCGGCGAAGCCGAGGTCGATGTTGTGCTGCACCTGCATCTGGTTGAATTCGGGCGCGACCATTTCAATCGGGTCTTCAACCGTGCAGACGTTGATCTCGGGGGTCGCCAGCCGCTTCAGGGTCGAATACAGCGTGGTGGTCTTGCCGGAGCCGGTCGGTCCGGTGACCAGCACGATGCCGTGCGGCACGGCGATCATGTCTTCCCAGAGCTTGCCCTCACGCTCGGAGAAGCCGAGCTGGGCGAATTCCTTGACCACGATATCGGGGTCGAAGATACGCATGACCACCTTTTCGCCGAAGGCGGTGGGCATGGTCGACAGGCGCATTTCCACTTCGCGGCCCGAGGGACTGCGGGCTTTCAGACGGCCATCCTGCGGCCGCCGCTTTTCGGCCAGATCCATGCGTCCCAGCACCTTGATGCGGGCGGTCACGCCGGTCATCACCGGCGTCGGCAGCTCGAAGGTCTTGTGCATCACGCCGTCGATGCGAAAACGCACGTTGGAGGTTTCGCGGCGCGGCTCCAGATGAATGTCGCTGGCGCGCTGCTCGAAGGCGTATTGCAGCAGCCAGTCGACGATCTGGACGATGTGCTGATCGTCGGCGCCGAGGTTGGCGCTCTTGCCCAGCTCCAGCAGCTGCTCGAAGTTGATGATCTTGGCGCCGAACTCGCGCGTGCTGTCCTTGGCATCCTTGGCCTTGCGCACGCTCCGGGTGACGCCATAGAACTCCATCAGAAAG
The DNA here is from genome assembly GCA_022841325.1 of Lysobacterales bacterium. Taxonomy (GTDB): domain Bacteria; phylum Pseudomonadota; class Gammaproteobacteria; order Xanthomonadales; family SZUA-5; genus JADKFD01. The sequence continues at coordinate 32,553 of JALHRS010000049.1, forward strand.
CGCGAGACGTCGAGCGGATTGGCGACAACGCACTTCAGTTCCTTGCGCAGGATATTGGCCAGATCCCCGCGCCAGCTGTCGATCATCGGTTCGCTGGTCGCAAACACCACCTCGTCGGCGGTCACTGACACCGGCAGGATCTTGTAGCGCTGGGCATAGGCCTGACCGATGACCTCGGTGACCTCGCCCATCTTGATCTTCATCGGGTCGATCTTGAAGTAGGGCAAGCCGGCCTGCTCGGCCAACCACTCGGTCAACGACTCCAGGGTCAGGGCCTTGCTGGTATCGCGCTGATCCTTGAACTTCAGATTGGCGATGATGACCAACGGATTCAGATCGAGCCGGCCGCTGCCGGAGCGCGCGTCCATGACCACACGCTCCGAGTCTTCGGCGCTCAGCAAGCCGTCTTCGATCAGCGCCGCTGCCACTTGCGACAGCACCAGCTTGTGGTTCGGCGTGAACCGCGGCGGCTTTTCCGCGGAGATCTCGAAAGTGGCCGCGGTACTGGAGGAGTTTGCGGTAGCCATGACTTGCGCTCGAACTGATGGCAAGCTTGCATCCTAACCCGTCAGGCGCGAAGGGCGTGCGTCCGGCTACACGCTTTGGCCCCTTGCCAACGTGCGCCGCCCCCTTGCCCGCCGGCAGCAACCACCTCAATCCAGGCACGGAGAGTACTGATGGGTAACCGGATCATCCAACGCTTCGACGTAGGCGCACGCATGTCGGAAATGAGCGTGTACAACGGCATCGCCCATCTGGCTGGCCAGATCGCCGACGACGCCAGCGCCGATATCGGCGGCCAGACCCGGCAGGTGCTGGCCGCGATCGACGGCTTGCTGGCGCGCGCCGGCAGCGACAGGACCAAGATCCTGATGGCCCAGATCTTTCTCGCCGATCTGGCCGATTTCCCGGGCATGAACGCCGAGTGGGATGCCTGGGTAACGCCTGGGCACACACCACCTCGGGCCACGGTACAGGCGGCATTGGCCAATCCGCAGTGGCGTGTCGAAATCGTGGTGACGGCGGCGGTGTAGCGCGGGCGGGCACTGCGTGGGAGTCCCGGTCGCTACTTCTCCACCACCACTTCGACCTCGCGTTCGGCGGCGCGGCCGTGATCGTCCACCGCCCGCAGGCGGTAGTGCCCGGTGCCGGGCGGAGTCCAGCGCAGGGAGGCGCCGGCGGCGGCCTCGCCGAGGTAGCTGTTGCCGGCGAACCAGTAGAGCCGGCTGACATCGGCATCGCTGCTGGCCATCAGTTCGATCTGGTTCTGTTCGGGGCGGGACAGTCGCAGCGCATAGGCGGTGGCCCGCAGCGGTGAACTGATCTGCGGCGGGCTGCCCAGCCAGTGTTCGGCGCCGGCGCAATCGGCCCCGGACGGCGGCTTGCGGCGGGGCATGCCGGCGCGTTCGAAGACCTCGGCCAGGTCGCTGGGCCAGAACTCGTAGACCTCGGCGCGCACCGTGGCCGGATCGCGCTGGCCACAGACCGGCTTGCCGCTGAGACGATCGACCTGGATGGCGCGATGGATGCTGCTGACGCGGATCGGCGAGACCCCGGGAATGAACCAGGTCTGGCCACGCTTGGGACACCAGGCATTGGGGAGTTCGCCCGAGGCCCGGCAGATTTCGACCCGGCGCAGATTCAGCGGCCAGCGCCGCGGCGGTTCGCTCAAGTCCACATGGGCCGCCTGCAGCGCATCGACCATGGAGAAGAACAGCGGCGCGGCCGCATCGACACCGATCAGCGCCGGATTGCCGCGGCCGTCGAAGTTGCCCATCCACACCACCAGCACATAGGGGCCGACCAGACCGGCGCTCCAGGCATCGCGAAAGGCCCAGCTGGTGCCGGTCTTCCAGGCCACCCGCGGCGCGTCGGTCTGCGCCAGCGTGCTCAGATCCGGACGCGGATTCCTGGCCAGCATGTCGCGCACCATGTAGGCCGCCTCGGCACTGAGCAGGGCCCTGGATTCGCCCCCGGGGCTCTGGTCCAGCCAGCGCAACGGTCGCAGTTCGCCGTCGTTGCCCAGCAGCGCATACAGCTGCGCCAGTTCCTCCATCGTCACTTCGCCGCCGCCGAGCACCAGCGCCAGTCCATAGTGTTCGGCACTGGCCATGCGCGAAATCCCGGCACTGCGCAGGAAGTCGTAGAAGCTGGGTTGCTGCAGTCTGGCGGCGACCAGCACTGCCGGGATGTTGCGCGAACGCACCAGGGCTTCGGTCGCGGTCACCGGCCCGAGGAAATGGCCGTCGAAATTCTCCGGCGTGAACGGCCCGAAGGCGCTCGGCACATCGCGCAACACGGTGGCCGGATGCAGCACGCCCTGATCGATGGCCAGGCCGTAGATGAAGGGTTTCAGGGTAGAACCAGGCGAGCGCTTGGCGGCAGCGCCGTTGACCTGTCCGGCAATGGCGGCGTCGAAGTAGTCGGCCGACCCGACCAGGGCGCGCACGCCCATGTCGCGGCTATCGACCAGCATCACCACCGCATTGTTCAGGCCCTTCTGGCGCCAGCGCCCCAGATGCGTGGCCACGCGCTGCTCGGCGATGCGCTGCAGTCGCAGATCCAGCGTGGTCGCGAGTAGCGGCTGGGTGTCACCGCGACGCCAGCGCTCGGCCAGCACCCGCTCGACGAAATGGGGCGCCGCAAAGGGCAGCGCGCCGGGCGCGCGCAGGCGCAGCGGCAGGCCCATCAGGGCCTCTTCGGCCGCGCCCACCGCCAGGGTGTTTCGATAGCGCTGGAACAGGCGATCGCGGGCCGCCGTCAGCGCCGGGCCGATCACGGTGACACGACCATCATCGGCCAGCCGCCCGCGCCGCGCCGGCGCCTGCGGCAGCACTGCCAGTGTCAGCGCTTCGGGCAGGGTCAGCGCGGATGCCGGCTTGTCGAAATAGATCAGGCTGGCGGCGCCGGCACCTTCGATATTGCCGCCATAGGGCGCCAGGTTCAGATAGGCCTCGAGGATCTCATCCTTGCTGTAGCGCAACTCCAGCCATAGGGCGTCGGCGATCTGCCGCAGCTTGCCGCGCGGCGTGCGCGTATCCAGTCGTCCCAGCAGCCGGGCCAGCTGCATGGTGACCGTGGAGCCGCCGATGCGGGCCTCGCCCGAGACATAGGTACTCCAGGCACCACGGGTCAGGCTCAGCGGATTGAAGCCCGGATGCCAGCGAAACCAGGCGTCCTCGTGCAGCAGCACCGCATCGACCAGCAAGGGCGAGATCTGGTCCAGCGGCTGCCACAGCCGATAGCGCTCGTCACTGGCCAGACTGAGGCGCAGCAACTGGCCATGACGATCGTAAACGGCCACCGACTGCGGCGCGTGCAGCGACAGCGGCGGTTGCGGCAGAGCCTGCAGGCCGAGGCGCAACAGCAGCCAGGCCAGCACGACCAGGGCCGCGCCCACGGTCCAGCGCAGCAGGCGGACCAGCGCTGATCTGCGCCTTCGTGGTCGGGTGGCGGCAGCGGGTTTCATCCGGTCTCGGCGTGGCAGGGGCGAGTCATCCTGAACCGAAGTTTCGGCCCGAACGGCATCCTAGACATGAACCCTGTTGTGAGGTGGCGCGGCTCCGGCGCGCGACGGCTCGAATGGTGCGCCAGGGTTGTTCGCGCCGACGGCCGCGACTTCGCTTGCCGGGCGCCGCGCGCTTGCCGTGATGCGGAGCACTCAAACGAGCGGGCGCGCGGACCCGGCCTACCAGGGGCACGCTCCCCGCAATGAACCATCGACAACTTGCGATGGCGCTTCATGTCGAACCCCCGGTCGGCATCAGCTCGATACGATCGGTCAGTATGCCGTCGATGCCGAGCGCACGCAGTGCCGGCACCCGCTCGGGATCATTGCTCCAGATGTAGACCTTGCCGCCGCTGGCGTGCACGCGCTCGATGAAGGTGCCGGGCCAGCCCCAGACCAGACGTGTCGCGGTCCAGTCGGGCAGCACCAGGCGTTCGCCCGCACAGCTCGGTGGCAATCGGCCGGTCCAGCCGGTCTTCAGATGATCGATCAGACAGCGCTTGATGCCGACGCGCCCGGGCATGACACAGGCCTGATCGACGAGTTCGCCGAACACGCCATTGAGCTCGGGGATGGCGTTGAGGCAGACGCGCTGACTGGCCACCTCCTCGGTCAGGACTTGCGCCAGCAACCGGGTGGTTTCGGCCGAGCGATCCTTCTGATTGACCATGAAGCGGCCTTCGGGAAAGGCCCGCAGCACCTGGCGCAGGCTCGGCAACAGGCCCACGCCCTGGCCGCGGAAGGGAAAGCTGGCGCCGCCATCCGCGGTGTAGCCGTAACCCACATCCAGCGCCTGCAGTTGCGCCAGGGTGTGATTGCGGGTCTCGCCCTGACCTTCGGTGCGACAGTCCACGGTCCAGTCGTGGAACACCGCCAGCTCTCCGTCCAGCGTGCGATGGATATCCAGCTCGATCATCCGCGCTCCATGATCGAAGGCCGCGGCCATGGACGGCAGGGTGTTTTCCAGCAGCGCATGGGTGGGTGGGTGGATGCGCGTGGCCGTGCAGGTGTCATTGTCCAGATCCTCGGTGCGGTAGGTCTGGTACACGCCACGATGTGATATCCACTCGAAATCCGTCACCGCCGGCGCCGCCCGGAACGGTCGGTTGAACAGGTAGATCGCGGCGTACACACCGACCAGCATCAGCAACGACCACTTCAGGATTTTCCCGACTCGCATGTTTGGCTCCATTTCCCCGATTGCCCGTGACTTTGACCGCGGCCGCCGAGTCGGGTCGGGCACATTTCGGGCGGGCGGCGGCAGGTTCGGCCTTTGCCGGGGCGATGGATCCAGTCGGACCCGGGGAGTTGCTGAGCGTGGGTGGTCCGCATGGCGCGACAGCGGACGCGACCGGGAACGTCACGTAGCCCGCTGCGCGGGCAACGTGACCTACCGAACCGATGCCGTTGCCAACGCTCGCAGCAAGGACTGACGCCGGTTTCGCCGTCGACTCCGGCTTCACTCCGGATCGTGGCCCGCTGTCCTATCCTGCATCCGGCTTTCATCGATCTGGAGTGCCGCTTGCTGTCCTACCCCGTTCACCACAGCCTGCGCCATCTGCTGGCCGACTGGCATGCGCGGCCGCGAGCGGCGGTGGCGGCGCTGGTGGTGGCCACGCGTGGGTCCAGCTATCGCAAACCCGGGGCGCTGGCGCTGATCGATGCCGATGGCTTGAGCGCCGGCTGCATCAGCGGCGGCTGCCTGGAGGCCGATCTGGTGGCGACCGCACAGGAGGCGCTGGCGGCCGGAGAGATTCGCCGGGCCAGCTTCGACACCCGCAGCGATGAGGACCGCTGGTACGGATCGCAGAGCGGCTGTCGCGGTCAAACCGAGGTCCTGCTGTGGCCGTCGGCCGGTCCGCAGCATCCCTTGCTGGATGCGCTGGTCGCCGCCGACGCAACCCACCGGGTGCTGTGGGTAGCCGCCGGCGCCGAGCCGCCGCAGATCCTGTCGAGTGCTGTCGATCCCGCCGCCGACTGCGTGCGCATCGCCCCGCCACCGCGGCTGCTACTGCTGGGCGGCGGGCCGGAAGCACCACCGCTGCTGGCCCTGGCGCGCACGCTGGGATGGCATGTGGATCTGATCGAACATCGGGCGCGCTATCTGGCCGACGCGCGCCTGGACGGCGCCGAGCGCCTGATCGAGGCGCGGCCGGGCGATGCCTTGTCCGAGCTCGATCTGTCTGCCTACGACGCGGCGCTGTGCGCCACCCATCTGTACGACGAGGATGGCCGCTGCCTGACCCGACTGGCAGAGTCCGCGATCGCCTTCCTGGGTCTGCTCGGCCCGGCCGTACGCCGCGACGAGTTGCTCAGCGAACTGCCGCCGGCGCTGGCCGCGCGCCTGCAGGATCGTCTGGAAGGCCCGGTCGGTCTGATGCTGCACAGCCACGGACCGGAATCGGTAGCGCTGTCGATTGCGGCGCGACTGACCCAGGTATTCGCCGGTGCCTGAGCCCGCGCATCTCGCCTTGCTGCTGGCGGCCGGCGGTTCGCGCCGTCTGGGCCAGCCCAAGCAACTGCTGCAGATCGACGGCATCCCTCTGATCCGGCGCATGGCGCTGGCCGCGCTGGCCACCGGACCGGCAGAGCTGATGGTCACGCTCGGCGCCGAAATCGAGGGCTGTCGCGCGGCGCTTGCAGGGCTGCGCTGGCGCGAGGTGCAGGTGACGGGCTGGGCTGAAGGCATGGGCCGCAGCATCGCCGTCGCCGTGCAAGCCATCACCGATCCCTCGCTGCCACTGCTGGTGCTGGGCGTCGATCAGCCGGCGCTGGACGCGGCGCATCTGCGGTCGCTGGTCGCGCGCGGACGACAGCATCCGGACTGCGCGGTGGCCAGCGCCTACGCCGATACGCTGGGCATCCCGGCGCTGTTTCCAGCCAGCTGGCGTCCACGCCTGGCGGCCCTCAACGGCGACCAGGGCGCCCGCGCACTGCTGCGAACCGGCGACCCGTCCATTCTCGGCGTGGCGGCGCCGCAAATGGCGGTCGATATTGATACCCCCGAAGATCTGCGGTCGCTTCGATCCTGAGGGCACGAGCGCTCGTAGGTCCAGACTGGTCTGGACGCTCTGGCACCCATGGTGGAAAAGCGTACCCCGGGCCGAGAGTGCGCGCCGCAGGCGTGTTCCCCGGCAAGCATGACCCGATAGCGCCGGGGAGCCGCTGCGCGGCACATCGGGCTACACGCAATCGCCTGGGTTAAACTGGCGCCATCCGGGACGGCCCGGACGACCGCGGCGATCGCTCGTGGGTCCACGCTGCGGGGACGTCCCCTATCGAGGGGGCATCATGGCCTGGACATGGCTTTTTCTGGCGGCAGGTTTCGAGATCTGCTGGGCGCTGGCGATGAAATCATCGCTGGGTTTCACCCGACTCTGGCCAACGCTGGCCTTTGTGGTCTGCGCCGCGGCCAGCCTGGGATGTCTGGGTCTGGCTGCGCGCCAGTTGCCGATCGGACTGGCCTACGCGGTCTGGACCGGCATCGGCGCCTGCGGCGTCACGCTGATCGCCGCCTACCTGCACGGCGAGGGCTTGAGCCCGCTGCAATTGGGCTGCATCGGCATGATCCTGATCGGCGTGATCGGACTCAAACTCGGTTCCTGAGATACTGTAGCCACTACACTTGGCGGGATACGACTCTTGCGTGCACTGATTGCACTACTGCTGCTGGTCGCCAGCGCGGCCGATGCCGGCGGCGTCTACACCTGGACCGACGAGCACGGCGTGGTCCATTACACCGACCGCCCGATCGGCCCCAAACAGGCCGAACAGGTCAAGGGCATGGATATCGGGCCGGAAGCCGTCAGCAAACCCAGGAACATCCGGGTCAGCGCCGAAGCCCTGCAGGGCACCTGGTGCCAGTTCGAACTGGTGTCTACCAATGGTACCGGCTCCACGATTGCCGAAAGGATCGAATGGACCTTCAATCGCGGCACGCTCGAATATGTTGATCTGGAGTCGAAACTCAAGATCAACAGCAGGTTCAAGCTGGAAGACGGCAGCATCACCACTGATCAGGCGGTGATGGGAAATCACCGGATCCGCCGCTTCGGCGACGACCAGATGGAACTCGGCGGCGATGGCATCTACACCCGATTGCGCCGCGGCAACTGCTGAGATCTTCCGCGAAACGCCCTGCCGCGCTGACGGCGCCCCATCCTTCAAGACGAGGAATCCATGGCTATCCGACCCTTCCTGAAACACCATCCCAAGCTCGGTCAGCGGGTCTTTGTCGATGAATCGGCACAACTGATCGGCAAGGTCGAGGTCGCTGACGATGTCTCGATCTGGCCGCTGGCGGTGGTCCGCGGTGACGTCAACACCATCCGCATCGGTGCGCGCACCAATGTGCAGGACAACTCGGTGCTGCACGTCACCCACGACGGCCGCTACACCCCGGGCGGATCACCGCTGGTGATAGGCGCCGACGTCACCGTTGGCCACGGCGTGATCCTGCATGCCTGCACCGTCGAAGACGCCTGTTTGATCGGCATGGGCGCCGTGGTGCTGGACAAGGCCGTCATCGGCAAGCACTCGTTGATCGGCGCCGGCGCCGTCGTCGCCCCCGGCAAGGTGGTCGAACCCGGCTCGCTGTGGGTAGGCAACCCGGCCCGCTTCATCCGCAAGCTCACCGAGACCGAGATCGAATCGCTGTACTACTCGGCCGAGAACTATCGCAAGCTCAAGGATGAGTACCTCGGAGGCTAGGAAAAGGGAAAAAGGAAAATGGAAAAGGGTAGAGCGCCGGGCTGAGCGGCGGCGCCAAACCTACGTAACTTGAACCGGCGTCATTGCGACCCCGGACTTGATCCGGGGGAAGCAATCCAGACGCACCGCGAGAATCCCTGGATTGCTTCGTCGCTAAGCTCCTCGCAATGACGCCGAATCCCGAATCCCGAATCCCGAATTCCGAATCCCGACCGACAACCGACAACCGACAACCGACAACCAGATGTCCGGCCTGATCCCCGAAAGCTTCATCGACGAATTGCTGCAGCGCGCCGACATCGTCGACGTCATCGGCGCGCGCGTGCAGCTGAAGCGGGCGGGCAAGGAATATCAGGCGCGCTGCCCCTTCCACGATGAGCGTTCGCCCTCGTTCACGGTGGTGCCGCAGAAGCAGTTCTATCACTGCTTCGGCTGCGGCGCCCACGGCAGCGCGCTCAAGTTCCTGATGGAATACGAGGGTGTCAGTTTCCCGGATGCGGTCGAGCAACTGGCGGCGCAGGTGGGTCTGCAGGTGCCGCGCGATGCCGGCCGCGCCGGTCCTGACGACAAACTGGCGCCGCTGTATGCGGTGCTGGCCGAGGCCACGGCCTGGTTCCGCGAACAGCTCACGCTGGACCCGCGCGCCCAGGCCTATTTCGAGCGTCGCGGCGTCGGCGCCGACATGATCGAACGCTATGCGCTGGGTTATGCGCCCGACAGCTGGGACGGCCTCGGCCAGAAGCTCGGCCGCGGCGCCGAGCGGATGAAGCTGCTGGCCGCTGCGGGTCTGTTGTCCCAGCGTGACAACGGCCACAGCTACGACAAGTTCCGGGATCGGGTGATGTTCCCGATCCACGATCGCCGCGGCCGGCCGATTGCCTTCGGCGGCCGCATCCTCGATCAGGGCGAGCCCAAGTATCTGAATTCCCCGGAGACCGCGCTGTTCCACAAGGGCCGTGAGCTCTACGGCCTGTGGCAGGCACGCCAGAGCGCGCAGAAGCTGAAGCGGCTGATCGTGGTGGAGGGCTATATGGACGTCATCGGCCTGGCCCAGCACGGCGTCGAGGAGGCGGTCGCCACCCTGGGCACCGCCACCACCAGGGAGCATGCGGAACTGCTGTTCCGCAGTGCCGAGGACGTGATCTTCTGCTTTGACGGTGACCGCGCCGGGCGCCAGGCCGCGTGGCGCGCGCTGGAATCGACCCTGCCGCGATTGACCGATGGTCGTCAGGCCTATTTCCAGTTTCTGCCTGAAGGCGAAGATCCCGACACCCTGGTGCGCAAGGAGGGCGCCGAGGGCTTCCGTGCCCGGGTGCTCGAGGCCATGCCGCTGTCCGACTATTTCTTTGACACGCTGACCCGCGAGATCGACATGAATTCGATCGACGGCCGCGCCCGGCTGGCTGCGCGCGCGCAGCCGCTGATCGAGCAGATGCCCGATGGCGCCTTTCGCGATCTGATGCGCGAGGCGCTGGCCGAACGCAGTGGCGCGCGACGGGTGGTGCCACCGGCGCGGGCGCCGGCGCCGCCGCCACGCGCCAGTCGGCAAGTCGTGCAGCGCACCCTGGTGCGCAGCGCGCTGGCGCTGTTGTTGGCCAGACCGCAGTTGCTGCAGGAAATCGAGATTCCTGCCGGTCTGGATCAGGTACACAAACCTGGGGCCGACATCCTGCGGGAAATGCTGGCCGTAATCGGCGCCCGGCCACAGATTGCGGGCGTGGAGCTGGTTGATCACTTCAGCGACAAACCCACCCGCGACGCCCTGACCAAGCTGCTCAGTGCCGAGCTACCCGGCAATGAAGTGGGCTGGGGCGAGGATCTGCAGAACGCACTGGTGCAGCTGATCGCGCAGAGCGAAGCCGAGCGCCGGCGCCTGCTCGAAGCCAAGGCCAAGGCCGGCGAGGCCCTGACCGCCGCAGAGAAGAAGGAACTGCTGGCGCTGATGGCGAAGCGCAGCTGAGGCGGGAACAGCGGAGCCAGCAGAAGCCCAGCCAGAGCAGCGGAGCAAGCTCCGCTTTACCAAAGCTGGGGTGTACGAGGCTTCTGTAGTGCCGAGCTTGCTCGGCAGGCTGTGCCGCTCTTCAATCCGGATCAAGAGCACAAGCCCAGCAAGGGCAGCGGAGCAAGCTCCGCTCTACGAGAGCGACGGTGTACCCGGCTCTTGTAGTGCCGAGCTTGCTCGGCACGGTCTGCGACGCTGTCCCGAATGCAAGGCACAAGCCCAGCCAGAGCAGCGGAGCAAGCTCCGCTCTACGAGAGCGACGGTGTACCCGGCCCTTGTAGTGCCGAGCTTGCTCGGCAGGGTCTGCCAGGCCAACCACAAGCTAATCGAACAAGCCCTGTTGCGCCTGCATCTGGTCCGGATCGCAGAAGCCGGACAGGCCGACGCCGACCAGTCGATACAGGGTGCTCTCGGGCAGATCGACGCGCGCGCACAGGGCCTGGGCGATCTCGATCAACTGCGCGGCCGAGGCCGGCGGCTGGCTCGGCGTCTGGCTGCGGGTGAGGTTGCGGAAGTCAGCGGTCTTCAGTTTCAGCACCACGGTGCGCGCCACTCGCGGCTCGCGCGCCGCTGCGGCCCAGGTGCGCGCCGCCAGTTCGGCAATCGGCGTCGCCAGCGCGCCGATCGGCAGGTCCTGGGCGAAGGTGTCTTCACTGGAGATCGATTGGGTCGGGCGTTCGCTCTCGACCGGGTGTTCGTCGATGCCGCAGGACAATTCGTGCAGGCGCCGTCCCCAGCGCCCGAAACGGGCTTCCAGCGCCGGGCCACCCAGTTCGCGCAGGGCGCCGACCGTCTCCACCCCCAGGGATTGCAGGCGGGCGGCCATGACCTTGCCCACACCCGGCAGTCGCGCCGCCGGCAGTGGCGTCAGAAAATCCAGCACCTGTTCCGGCCGGATCACGAAATAGCCATCGGGCTTGCGCCAGTCCGAGGCGATCTTGGCCAGGAACTTGTTGGGCGCGATGCCGGCCGAGGCGGTCAGGTTCAACTCCTCGCGGATGCTGGCACGTATGCTCTGGGCCACCGCCGTGGCGCTGGGCAGATCCTGCTTGTTGACGCTGACATCCAGATAGGCTTCGTCCAGCGATAGTGGCTCGATCAGATCGGTATGCCGGGCAAAAATCTCGCGCACGGCCTTTGAGACCGCCTTGTAGCGGCTGAAGTCCGGGGCCACGAAGACGGCATCGGGACATAGGCGTTCGGCCCGGATTGCCGGCATCGCCGAGCGCACGCCAAAGGTGCGCGCCTCATAGCTGGCCGCGCACACCACCGAACGCTGTCCGCGCCAGGCCACGACCACCGGCCGGCCGCGCAGCGAAGGATCATCGCGTTGCTCCACCGAGGCGTAGAAGGCATCCATGTCGATGTGGACGATCTTTCTCACCCGTGGATTCTGCCGCGGATTCGCGCGCACCGGTTCGATTCGCAGATCGTGTCGAAAAGCGCAACGCGGAGAACGCCAAGGAACGCTGAGAACGCTGAGAAAAGCAGAATCGGTTGATCCTGGCTGTTCTTTGCGTTCTCTGCGGCTCTCTGCGTTCTCAGCGTTGGGCTCCTGGCCTCATGGAACAGAGCGATCGCGGGCAGAGCCCGCTCCCACAGAGAGCTCCTGGCTACACCTTCCGGACAGCGCTGCGCGCAGTTCGGGCTACGCAATCGCGCGTCGGCCGTTCTTGTACGCCCAGATCAGGTCGAAAAGCGAAACGCGGAGAACGCCAAGGAACGCTGAGAACGCTGAGAAAAGCAGAATCGGTTGATCCTGGCTCTTCTCTGCGTTCTCTGCGGCTCTTTGCGTTCTCTGCGTTGTGCTCCTGGCCTCAGAGCCCGCTCCCACAGAGAGCTCCTGGCTACACCTTCCGGACAGCGCTGCGCGCAGTTCGGGCTACGCAATCGCGCGTCGGCCGTTCTTGTACGCCCAGATCAGGTCGAAAAGCGAA
>JALHRS010000050.1 GCA_022841325.1 Lysobacterales bacterium
TGCTCTTGCTCTGCTCTTCAGCAGACTTCACCCACCGAACTTGCGCCTCAGCGACCAACGCGGAACAACGCCTCCCGGAAGACCGCAAGACCCAGCCAAGGGCCGGAACGAAAGCTAACTACAAGTAGACGTCAGTTGTGAGGTACTAAACATGCGTTATACGTCACTTCTGAGGTGCGATGGGATATCGCGTCAGGTGCAAGTTTGCGAGCTTTGCGCATAGGAATCAAGCACTTCGGCCCATAACAACCGCGCAGTAGCCTACCCAAAGGAGGCAATTCTGACGTGATATGCAATAGCAAGTCAGGTCGCTGCCGGGAGTGCTGCTGGAGGTCTCGGTGGGCATGGGTCGGGTGGGTGCGACGATGCCTTGTTGGCGCTGCTGGTTCGCCTGTTCTCATCCTGGCTGCTCGCCTGGAGCTTCCCGGGCCAGGACGCGGAGTCGGCAGTTGTCGGATTTTTCCTACAAGAATCGATGAGGTTCTCCGACTGACGGAAAGGTACCCATGTCGGTAGCGTGTGTCCGTTGGTCTCGGAGCGCCTTGTCATGGAATATCGGATCATGTGCTGGTGGGTGGCCCCTTTCTTCGTCGCCGCCGGCGATGTCGATTGGGATGCGGTGGAAGCTGCCTTGCGTCGATTCAGCGAGTCGACCGGGCGGGATGACCGTGTGGCGCTGCGCGAACGTCTGCTGTCCTCACCCCTTTACCGGCAACGACCCTCTGCGTCGGTCCAGGCTGCTCCGCACGCAGCTTCAGCATCGGGGGGCGTAAAGGAACTGGAAGGCCAAGGGAATTCTTCTACCGCACTGGTTCCGGCAGGCGAGCCACAGTCGGCTTCAGCTCCACATGCTTCGCCATCTGCTGGAAGAGACATTGTCCCGGGACCCCCGCTGCGGGTGACCGCCGTGACGCCTGAGACCCGTCTGCTCGACGCGGTCCGTGAGCGAATACGCCTCAAGCACTACAGCATTCGCACGGAGCACGCGTATCTCGGATGGATCGAGCGCTTCATGCTGGCCTTCCGTCATCGTCATCCCCGTGACTTGGGAGGCGTGGAAGTCGAGCAGTTTCTGACTGCACTTGCAGTTCATGGCCGTGTAGCGGCCTCTACCCAGGCGCAGGCTTTGAGCGCCCTGTTGTTTCTATATCGGGAAGTCCTTGGCGTGGACTTGCCGTGGTTGGAGAACGTCACCCGCGCCAAGGCCCCGCGGCGTTTGCCGGTGGTCCTGGACCGGGCTGAGATCAGACGGCTGCTCAATCAACTGGATGGTCGCAACTGGCTGATGGCCAGTCTGATCTATGGCACTGGCATGCGTCTTATGGAATGTGTGCGACTGCGAATCAAGGACGTGGACTTCTCGCGTCTGGAAATCACGATACGTGATGGCAAAGGGGCAAAGGACCGGATGACCATGTTGCCGGGTTCGCTGGTAGAACCGCTGACACGTGAAATTGCGCGGGTCCGCGACGAGCATCGCGAGGATCTTGCTGCCGGTTTCGGCGAGGTCTATCTGCCCCATGCGTTGGAAAGAAAGTATCTTTCGGCTGCGCGTGACCCTGCGTGGCAATATGTGTTTCCAGCAGCGAAACGATCGTTGGACCCCAGAAGCGGACGCGAGCGCCGTCATCATCTGGACGAACAGGTATTGCAACGTGCCGTGCGCACCGCCGTTCGCGCTGCCGGAATCGTCAAATTGGCTACCTGCCATACCTTGCGTCATTCATTTGCGACGCATCTGCTGGAATCCGGATACGATATCCGTACGGTGCAGGAGCTCTTGGGGCATTCGGATGTTGCGACCACGCAGATTTACACGCACGTCCTGAATCGCGGCGCGGGCGGTGTGCTGAGCCCGCTGGATCGATGAATTTATCTGATCTGATGTTCCAATTGGCTATACATTCAGAATAATTCGATAAACTGCATTTCTGAAACTGATGTTTCAAATGATCAGTGCTCACGAATCCACGAACAAGCACTGGATTGCTTCACTGCGTTCGCAATGACGCTAGCGTGGTGCTGAATGGACTACGGGCAATCATGACCCGAATCAGATCGCCATTCTGGCACCCCCAGCCGCACTGGTTCTTGCCGGCAATGGCCGGCTTGGGGTCGCCCGAACCGCGCATCGCGCTCTTTGCCTGGTGACGCCAAGGAACCCCGGTGAGCCGCTTTGCGGCACACCGGGCTACGGCAGGAGCCCGTCGCCGGCCTGATAGGGGCGCTCGCGATGACGGCATGCAGTTCAGTTCGCCTAGAATGGCCTTATGCAAGACTTGGTCCTGGAAATCTTGAGTGGCCCCGCCCTGCCCTCGCGGCAGTTGACGCTGGATGAGCCGCGCGTGCTGGGTCGGCATCCGGATTCGGACTGGGTGCTGGCGGATGCGGGGGTTTCGCGTCGGCACGCGGGGATCGAGACGCGCGGATCGGTTCTGTATCTGCGCGACCTCGGCAGTCGGGCGGGTACTTTCGTCAACGATCAGCAAGTGGATCCGAACTGCCCGGTGCCGCTCAGCGAACACGACCGTTTGCGCATCGGCCCGTGGCGGTTTCGGGTGCGCCGGCTGGAATCTGCTCCTGCGCGCGGCATGACCGGGGTGATGTCGGCGGTGTCGCTGGGTTCGGCCACCCGTATCGGGGCGCCGGTGCTGGCGGCAGAACGGCGGCTCGAACTGCTGGTCGAGTTCGCTGCAACCACGGTGGCCGCCGACGATGTGCAGACCATCGTGGCGCAGTTGGCGGACTTCGCCCAGCGCGGCTCGGCTGCGCGCGTGGCCAGTGTCTGGCTGCATGAGGAAGGTGACATGGTGCTGGCGGCCTCGGTGCCGGCGACCGAGTCGGCCTTTCCGTGTGTGGCCGAGTTGTGCGACGGCGCCAGTCAGGGCGGTGTGGTTCAGGCGGACATCGAATTGCCCGGCTCCACGGGTGCGCGACCGGTGCTGGCCGTGGCCTTGAGGGTGGACAAGGAAACGCGCGGCTCGCTGCTGGTGGAACTGAGCAGGCCTGATCCGCGGGCGCGTTCGGATGCAGCGGAGTTCGTGCATGCGCTGGCGCGACTGGCAGGTTTGACGCTGGGCAACGTCGAACGCCGCGACATGGAGCGGCGGGTTCAGCGTCTGCACGCCGACCTCGACCAGGCCCGCGAGGTGCAGAGGCTGATTTCACCGCCGGCACACGGCGTCTGCGCCGGTACCCGTTACGCCTTTCACGTGCATCCGGGGCGGATGGTGGCCGGCGATCTGGTGGATGTGTTTGCACTGGACGAGCACCGCTGTGCGGTGGTGCTCGGCGATGTGGCAGGCAATGGCGTCGGCGCCGGCTTTCTGATGGCCAGCGTGCAGGCCTATCTGCATGCGGAGTTGCTGGTGACGCGGGATCCGGCGCTGGCGGCCACACGCTGCAATCGTTACATCAGCCGGATCGGTGGTGGTCATTTTGCCACCGCCTGGATCGGTGTCGTCGATGCGCGAGATCGCCGGATTCGCTATGTGGATGCCGGGCATGGCCATGGTCGGCATATGCGTGCCGGCGGTGAGCCGCACAAGCTGGAGGGTCGCGGGGCGATTCCGCTCGGGATCGACGCGGGAGCGCAGTTCGACATGGAGCAGTTGTCGCTGGACATCGCCGACCGACTGATCCTGTATTCGGATGGCGTCGCCGAGATCAAGGGCAGCAGTGGAGACACTTTTGCACCCACGGTACTTGACCAGATTCTGCGCCGCGGCGGGCTGCCCCGTGACGATGTCGCGGCGGTGATTGCGGGTATGGAGATCTTTGCCGGTGGCAGCATGCCCAGCGACGATGCCTCGATCCTGGCGTTTGATCTACCGGGATGAGTGAGCGCGGAGGGTGGCGGCTGTGGCCTGACGCTGCCTGCGGCGCGGTCGCAGTGACTTGCTGCGGACGAGGGAGAGATCGTCACGTAGCCCGCTGCGCGGGCAACGTGACCTACTTCGCGTTTGGGGGGCCTCGTCACGTAGCCCGCTGCGCGGGCAACGTGACCTACTTTGAACGTGCGGGTCTTCGTCACCTGGCCCAGCGTGGTCGGGGCGCATGAAGATTCCTGCGCTGCTGGGGCGAGACCCCTGTGCATTTCCCGACGCTTCGCTGGCCTTGCGACAGCCGAACGGTTTGCTCGCGATCGGTGGTGATCTGTCGCCGGAGCGGCTGACTGCGGCTTATCGCCAGGGCATTTTCCCGTGGTTTTCTGAGGGCGAACCGATTCTCTGGTGGTCGCCCGATCCACGTCTGGTGCTGCGCCCGGACGAGTTCCGATTGACCCGCAGTCTGCGCAAGCGGGTGCGTAGCGCTGGCTGGCGCATCAGTGTGGACACCGCTTTTCTGCCGGTGATCCACGCCTGTGCTCACACGCCGCGGTCGGGCCAGGGCGGTACCTGGATCGTGCCGGAAATGATTTCTGCCTACACCCGACTGCATCGGGCCGGTGTTGCCCACAGCGTCGAAGTCTGGGAGGACCGGCGCCTGGTCGGCGGGCTGTACGGGCTGTCGATCGGACGGATGTACTTTGGCGAATCGATGTTCAGTCTGGTGCCGGATGCTTCGAAGGCGGCCTTGTGGGCTTTGTGCCAGCGGCTGGCGGGCTGGGGTTGGCCGCTGATCGATTGCCAGCAGGAGACGGCGCATCTGGTGAGTCTGGGAGCGACGGTGTGGTCGCGGGGCGCCTTTCTGACGGCGGTGGTGGAGCTGGTGGACATGCCGGAAGGGCAACCGTGGCGGTGCGAGGATGTGACTCCGGGGTGAGGGGTTGTCGGTTGTCAGTTGTCAGTTGTCAGTTGTCGGTTGTCGGTTGTCGGTTGTCGGTTGTCGGTTGTCGGTTGTCGGTTGTCGGTTGTCGGTTGTCGGTTGTCGGTTGTCGGTGGCCGGTTGTCGGTTGTCGGTGGCCGGTGGCCGGTTAACCGTGTCCGTGTCGAAGTAGCGGGGCTCCGGTGCACGAAGGTTACGGAGTAAACGACCCGGGCTGTCGCTCTGGCGGCGGCGGTTGGTCCTGCCGGGCGCCGCGCATCAGACCCTGCAAAAGTCCGGTCTCGGTGACGGCCGGAAAACTCCACAAAAACTTTGGCTCCCCCGCTCCCCATTGGGCGGATTCTTGGGGCATGCTTGGTCGGGGTCTGGACTTTCGGGGAGTGGCAATGCGCATTCTGAGCACCGATGTTTACGGCGGGCCGAATCGGTTCGCACTGTTTCCGTGTGTATTGCATGTGGTCGACCTCCAGGAGCTGGAGCAATGGCCTACGGCGAAATTGGGCGAAAGTTTCATCGAGGGCCTGATCAAGGCCTTGCCGACGCTGGCGGACCATGGTTGTTCCTACGGCGAGGCCGGCGGGTTTCTGCGGCGCATGCGCGAAGACGAGGGAACCTGGCTCGGGCACGTATTCGAGCATGTGGTGCTGGAGGTGCAGCATCTGGCCGGACACGATGTCAGTTTCGGCAAGACCCGCTCGGCGAAGCTGCCGGGACAGTACAACGTGGTGTTCGAGATTCAGGACAAGGATGTGGGCCTGGAAGCCAGTCGGCTGGCGCTGCGCCTGATCCTGTCGCTGCTGCCGGAAGAACTGCGCAGCAAATATGCCGACAAGGATTTCGACTTTGAACGCGAGCGCGACTGGTTCATCCGCTATTCGCAGCGGCGTGAACTCGGACCCAGCACCGGTTCCTTGGTGAAGGCCGCGGAAATGCGCGGCATTCCCTGGTTGCGCCTGAATGATCAGAGTCTGGTGCAGCTGGGTCACGGCAAGTTCCAGCAGCGAATCCAGGCGACGATCACCAGCGAAACCCGGCACATCGCGGTGGAACTGTCCTGCGACAAGGAAATGGCGCACAAGATCTTCGAGGATCTGGGCTTGCCGGTGCCGAAACAGATGACCGCATCCAGCGAACGCGAGACCCTGCGGGCCGCCGAGCGCATCGGCTACCCGGTAGTGGTCAAGCCCTTCAACGGCAATCACGGTCGTGGCGTGTGCATCAATCTGCGCAGCGCCGAAGAGGTGTCGCGCGGCTATGAGGTGGCCAGCAAGGTCAGCAAGACCGTGGTGGTCGAAAGCTATATCAGCGGTTTCGATCACCGCATGCTGGTGGTCAACGGTGAACTGGTGGCGGCGGCCAAGCGCGTACCTGGCCATGTGATCGGCGACAACCAGCACACCATCCGGGAGCTGATCGAGATCGTGAACAGCGATCCGCGCCGTGGCATCGGCCACGAGAAGGTACTGACTAAGATCCAGCTGGACCATCAGGTCGACGATCTGCTGGCCAAGAAGGGCTACACCCTGGACACGGTGCTGCCCGAGGGCGAGATCTTCTATCTGCGCTCGACCGCCAATCTGTCCACCGGCGGCACCGCCATCGATGTCACCGATATCGTGCACCCGGACAACCGGGCCATGGCCATCCGTGCGGCCAGGGCGATTGGCCTCGACGTTTGCGGCGTGGATTTTCTCACCGACGATATTTCCCAGAGCTACCAGACCGGCGGCGGCGGCATCTGCGAGATCAATGCGGCACCCGGCTTCCGCATGCACGTGGCCCCGGCGGAGGGCAAATCACGCGATGTCGGCGGCGCGGTCATGGACATGCTGTTCCCGGCCGGTTCGCCCTCGCGTATTCCCATTGCCTGCATCACCGGCACCAACGGCAAGACCACCACCTCGCGCATGCTGGCGCACATCCTGAAGATGGCCGGGCACACGGTGGGCCTGACCAGCACCGATGGCGTTTACATCAACGGCAAGCTCACGGTGAAGGGCGACATGACCGGGCCGATCGCGGCGAGCATGGTGCTGCGCGATCCCACCGTCGATGCCGCGGTGCTGGAAACCGCGCGTGGCGGATTGCTCAAGCGTGGCATGGCGGTGCGCGACTGCGATGTCGCCTGCGTGCTCAATGTGCAGAGCGACCATCTGGGCCTGCGCGGCATTGACACCCTGGACGAACTGGCCGAGGTCAAGCGCACCGTGGTCGAGATCGCCAACGACACCGCCGTGCTCAATGCCGATGATCCGCGGGTACTGCGCATGGCCGCCTACACCCGGGCCAAGCATGTCTGCTATGTGACCATGAACCCCAAGCACACGCTGGTACAGGCGCATATCCGTGCCGGCGGCCGTGCGGTGGTGCTCGAGCAGGGCATGAACGGGCACATGATTGCGCTGTACGACAAGGGCAGTCATCTGCCGCTGATGTGGACACATCTGATCCCGGCCACCATCGAAGGCCGGGCCATGCACAATGTGCAGAACGCGATGTTTGCAGCGGCGCTGGCCTACGGCATGAAGATCAGTCGCGAAAACATCGAACACGGTCTGCGTACCTTCACCACAAGCTTCTTCCAGGCACCCGGACGGCTGAATGTCTTCGATGAGCATCCCTTCAAGGTCATCATGGACTACGCCCACAACGCCGCCGGCGTGCATGCGATGGCGTCACTCACCGATCAGCTGAATGTGCTCGGCAAGCGCATCGTGGTGATGGCAGCCCCCGGCGATCGCCGCGACGAGGATGTGGTCGAACTGGCCCAGGCAGCTGCCGGTCATTACGACACCTATATCTGCAAGCGCGACGATCACACCCGCGGGCGCCGCGGCAACGAGGTGCCCGAACTGCTGCGCCAGGGACTGATCGATGCCGGCGTGCATCCTGATCAGGTCGAGATCATCGAGGACGAACAGGAAGCCATCGTGTCGGGCCTGTCACGAGCGCGGCCGGGCGATCTGGTGGTGGTGTTCGCCGACAATATTCCGCGCAGCTGGAAGCAGATCATCTACTTCAAACCGGAAGTCCAGGCCGCGAGCGAAAAACCCAGCCTGACGTCCCTGGCGGCGCCGGCTGTCTCCACGCTGGGCGGAGTGGATGACTATGCCGAGCCGGAAATGGTCGACATCCGTCAGGATGAACGTGGGGTGTTCATTGCCGCGGAGGAGGCGGATGGAGGTTGGGGGGGCACGGGGCACGGGGCACGGGGGCAGGATAGCTGCATGCAGCTCCGGGCAAAGATCGGGGTCGACCATAGGGTACATGGCGGCACAGTCCCTTTTCGCTGCTCTTTCTCGTTCGCTGAGCACCTCAGTCACGCCAACGCCGCGCGCATCCCGTGCCCCGTGCCCCGTGCCCCTTCACCAGCCGTCACCTAGCCCGCTGACGCGGTCAAGGTGACCTACGCACCCATCGAGACCACGCAGCATGGCGATTCCCTACCTCATTGATTCGCGCCGTCTGACCGGGCGGACCATTCTGCTGGATGGGCCGGGCGCGGTGATCGAGACTCAGCCGCCGCCGGAGATCCGCACTCATCTGGGGGCGCGCTGGCGGCGCGAGGTGCGGCGTTTTTCGGTGGCACTGGGCTGGGGTGAGGTGACGCGGGTGACGCGCTGGTTCGAGCCTACGCTGCACTGCGCGCTGGAAGCGCCGATCGACCAGCTGATGCTGGCCACCTATGTGGCCGAGTGGTCGTGGGAACTGGCGCTGTCGGGCTTGATCGACCACGAGGTGCCGCGACGCGCGCGGATCCGCGCGCGGCTGGCGCGGCAACGCGATCGCGCCGCCATCCCGGAACTGGTGGATTTCCATGCCCGCGCGCTGCGCGAAGGGGTGCAACTGCTGGTGGGCGATGGCGACCTCAGCATCGGTGAGGGCAGCCAGTCGCAGACCTTTGCCTGGGAGCAGCCGCCGGATTCGGGCAGCATCGACTGGCCATCGGCGCGACACCGACTGCCGATCGCGCTGGTCACTGGCACCAATGGCAAGACCACCACCACACGGCTGCTGGCGCGCATGGCCAGCACGGCCGGTCGCATCACCGGGCACTGCTGTACCGACTCGGTGGAAGTGGGCGGTGAAGTGCTCGACCGCGACGACTATTCCGGACCCGGCGGTGCGCGCAAGGTGCTGCGCCATCCGCGTACCGAATTTGCGGTGCTGGAGGTGGCGCGTGGCGGCCTGCTGCGGCGTGGCTTGTCGGTGCGCATCGCCGATGTGGCGCTGGTGACCAATATCGCCGACGACCATCTGAACGACATGGGCATCCATACGCTGGGGCAGCTGGCCGAGGTCAAGTTTCTGGTGGCCAAGGCACTGAAGCCCCACGGCGTGCTGGTGACCAATGCCGAGAATGCCTGGTGCCGCGAGCAGGCACGCTTGAGCGGGCGTGAAGTTGCCTGGTTTGCGGTGGATCCACCCCACCCTTCGCTGCTGCGCGGCATCAAGCTGCAGCGCGGCCTGGCTACGGTGCGCGATGGTCGGCTGATCTACGAGCAGGCGCATCGCTGCATCGATCTGATCGGCGTGCACGAGATCGCCCTGCCCGGCGGCGCCGGTGCCCGCCACAACATCGCCAATGCCCTGGCGGCTGCAGCCGCCGCCATCCAGCTGAAACTGCCGTTGACGGCGATCCGCGCCACGCTGCGCAGTTTCGGGCAGTCGGTGGACGACAATCCCGGCCGGGCCAATCTCTACCGGCTGGCCAACGGTGCCAGTGTGCTCGCCGATTTTGGCCACAACCCCGAGAGTCTGAGCGCGATCTTCGCCACCGCGCGCGGCCTGCCGTTCCGGCGTCTGCTGATCTCGATCGGGCAGGCCGGGGATCGCTCCGACAAGTCGATACGCGAGTTGGGCCGGCTGGCGGCCGAGCAGAATCCGGACCGGCTGATCATCAAGGACATGCCGAAATATCGGCGCGGACGTGAGATCGGCGAAATCCCGGGACTGTTGCACGCAGGCGCCGTGGGGCAAGGTTTACCCGAGGATCGTATCGTGAGGTGCGAGACCGACGTCGAGGCGCTCAACCTGACGCTGGACTGGCTGCAGCCGGGTGATCTGGCAGTGCTGTTCGTGCACAGTGAGGTCAAGGACGTGTTCGATCGTCTGCGGGCGGGCTGATCGCGGACAGAGTCCGCTCCCACAGTCGGCGCGACCGCCATCCCGATCATCGGAACCGTGCCTGTGAGCTGCTGTCAGCAGCAAATCGCAGAGAACGCAGAGAACCGCGGAGTACGCAGAGAACCGCGGAGTACGCGGGGAAAGCGTCAGTCCATCTGATTCTGCTTTTCTCGGCGTTCTCTGCGAACCTCAGCGTTCTCCGCGTTGAAGCTTCTGCTCGCCGGCAGAGCCCACTCTCAAAGGACAACGCGGAACTGTGGGAGCGGGCTCTGCCCGCGAACAGGGTCGCGGTGGCCGCGGGGCCTGTCCATCGCGGCTGAAGCCGCTCCCACTGTCAGACACCCAGGCTTCTACGGCGCGTCCGTCGCCGCAACGCTGGCCTTCGGACCGATGTGCCTGTCGAAGAAGGCAAGCATCTTCGAGTAGAGCTTCTCGTTGTTTTCGACCCGATAAAAGCCGTGAGCTTCGCCTTTCTGAACGTAGAACTCTTCGATCAGTTCTTCCTTGCCGGCATTCTTCAAGCCTTCAGCCATCAGCTCGCTCTGCACTGGCGGCGTCCTGCGATCTTCGGCGCCAGCCACGAGCACCACCGGTACCTTGATGCGTTCGGCCAGGCGTGCCGGCGAACGGGCGATGAGATCGCTGTCGGAGGTGCCGAGCACTTCTTCCATGAAGTCGACGCCGGAATCGCTCTCCTGGATGTCGCCGCGCTTGTACATGGTCTTGAGGTCGTAGACGCCGACGAAACCGATCGCGCACTGATACAGATCCGGCTCCTTGGCCACGCCCATCAGCGCCGCATAGGCGCCATAGCTGGCGCCGTAGATGCAGATCCGCCCGCCGTCGGCGATACCCTGCTCGATGGCCCATTTCGTCGCGTCGGTGACATCGTCCTGCATGGTGCCGCCCCACTGGCGATAGCCGATTTCGGTGAACTCCTTGCCGAATCCACCGGAGCCCCGGAAATTGGGCTGGAGCACCGCATAGCCGCGGGAGGCGAAGAGCTGCACTTCGGGATTGAAGCCCCAGTCATCGTAGGGTCCGTGCGGGCCACCGTGCGGATTGATGATCAGCGGCAGATTCTTGCCATCCGAGCCCTTGGGCAGTGTCAGCCAGCCATGAATCGTCCGGCCATCGCGCGCTGCGTATTGAATCGGCTTCATCTCGGACATCAGCTCCGGATCCATCCACTGGCGCACGCTGGCCAGATACTTGGCCTTGCCTTCCTTGCGGTCGAACATGAAGAACTCACCGGGGTTACGGTCGCTGCGCACGGTGAAGACGATCAGATTGCCGTCGTCGGTGGCGTTGGAGAAGCTCACCCACTGGCCGGGGAAACTGTTCTGCAAGGCCTGCAGCACCTTGGCGTCGGGGTGATCGGGCATGAACCATTCGCGGCGCGGCATGGTCGAGGCAAAGACCACGCCCAGCACATCCTTGCCATCCAGCGAATAGATCAGACCGCTGGGATCTGACACCTCGTCACGCGCCACCAGTTCGCGCGTGCCCTTCTCATCGACCAGGTAGATGCCATCAGGCCCGGTTTTCTCGGTCATCTGCGCGTAGAAGCGCTTGCCGTCGCCGTGCATGGCCAGCGGCTGCATCGTGAAGCCAGGCTCGGTCTCTTCCCAGATCTTGCGCCAGTTCTTGCTGTCCAGATCGTAATAGTGCACCTCGGTCTTGTGATAACCGAGAAAGCCGCTGGCGATCCGCGCCTGGCCCTCGGTATCGACCAGAATCTGGGCGTTGGGCACCGGCGAGAAGGCCAGCTTCTGGCCCTTGCCGGTCTTGGCGTTGACCCGATAGACGACGGTGTCGGTTTCATTGCGGCGGCCGCTGGGCAGATAGTCGGTGACGACCACCCAGTCACCGCCATCGCGCAGGGTCTGGGTCAACAGGGAACCGCGCCTTCCGCCCGCATAAGCGGCCTTGTCCTTGCCGTCGGCACGCATGAACAGCAGTTCACCGCGCGCCACCGGACGCACCAGGCGACCGCCGCGGTCGCTCATGGTGAAGGCCACACGCTCATTGTTGACCCAGGCAAAAGCGCCGACCTGACGCTTGTCGGTGAAGCGGGCCACACCGGTGACCTTGCGGTCGTTGCGGGTGAAGATCACCAGCGCGCGGGTGTCTTCATCCGGCACCGTGGCCGCCAGATACTTGCCATCGGGCGAGACCTGAATCTGCTCGAATTCCGAGTGTTTCCAGAAATCCTTGAGTGTGAGCTCTGCTGCGGACGTCGCTGCTGCCACCGGATGGGCGGCGAGCAACAGCGCGAGGGCAAACAATCGATACATGGCGAACTCCAGAGGCTGCAAAATTGTCACGATAGCGCGCGGCCAAGCGGATTTCATGTGCTGACCGACACTGGAATTCAGTATTCAGGTGTTCTGGATGACGATATTGGGAAAGCCGATCGACTTGTTGCGAGCCTGCCGACTCAGTTGACCGGCCACCTTTCGCGCAATTTCCCGGTAGGTCGCGGCAATGGCCGAATCCGGTGCCGATATCACGGTGGGGTTGCCGGAATCGACTTCCTCGCGGATGCGGATGTCCAAAGGCAGCCGTCCCAGCAGGGGCACGCCATACTGGGCGGCCATGGATGCGCCGCCGCCACTGCCGAAGATCGGCTCTTCATGGCCGCAGTTGGAGCACACGTGGGTGCTCATGTTTTCGACGATGCCCAGCACCGGCACTGCCACTTTTTCAAACATCTTCAGCCCCTTGCGCGCATCGAGCAAGGCAATGTCCTGGGGCGTGGTGACGATCACCGCACCGGAGACCGGTACCCGCTGGCACAGGGTGAGCTGGATATCGCCGGTGCCGGGCGGCAGGTCGATGACCAGATAATCCAGGCCCTGCCAGTCGGTTTCGTTGAGGAGTTGCTGCAGCGCCTGGGTGACCATGGGGCCGCGCCAGATCATCGGCGTGTCTTCCTCGATCATGAAGCCGATCGACATCACCTGCAGGCCGTGAGCCTGCTTGGGCACGATGACCTTGCCGTCACGGGTATCGGGCTTGCCGCTGATCCCGAGCATGCGCGGCTGGCTGGGGCCGTAGATATCGGCATCGAGGATACCCACCGTCGCGCCCTCGGCCTGCAACGCCAGCGCCAGATTGACCGCCGTGGTGCTCTTGCCGACGCCGCCCTTGCCACTGGCCACGGCAATGATGTTCTTGATCTCCGGCAGCGGCGTCAGGCCCTGCTGCACCTTGTGCGCGATCACATGCCAGCTGACGTCGACCACGGCACGGTCGATACGCGGATCGGCTTCCAGAAAGGCCTGCACCTGCGCGGCCAGCGTGTCCGCCCAGTTTTCGGCCGGATAACCCAGTGCGATCTCGACCGCCACGTTGGCGCCATCGACGCCGACGCCACGCACCGAGCCACAGGCCACCAGATTCTCGCCATGATTCGGGTCGACAAATCCGGTGAGCAGTTCGCGCACCACATCCTGGGTCAAGTCAGTCATGTCAATTCTCCTCAAGCTTCAGGCGCGGGAGTATGCGGGAGGCGGGGTTGGTTGTCGGTTGTCGGTTGTCGGTTGTTGGTGGTGGGGTTCCAGACCCGGCAAGACAAAGCGTCATTGCGAGGAGCACAGCGACGAAGCAATCCAGAATTCGACGGCATCCCGCGGTAGAGCACTGGATTGCTTCCCCCGGATCAAGTCCGGGGTCGCAATGACGCGAGCTTGTCCATCAATGGGCCTGGAGCCTCCAGACAAATCTGGACCCGCAGGAGCCATCAGCGGCTCTTCTCCGCGCCCTCCGCGCCTCCACGTGAACCGGCTGTTACCGACAACCCACAACCAACAACCGACAACCCACAACGCCCCTGCCATAATGCCGGTCTTGCCACGGATGCTGAAAACAGAACATGGAAGCACGCGACATTCTGGTCACCAACGCCCTGCCCTATGCCAACGGCCAGCTGCATCTGGGCCATCTGGTGGGGTACATCCAGGCCGACATCTGGGTGCGGGCGCAGCGTTTGATGGGCAGTACCGTGCATTTCGTGTGCGCCGACGACACCCACGGCACGCCGATCATGCTCGCGGCCGAGAAGGCAGGGACCACGCCGGAGCAGTTCGTGGCGCCGATGAAGGCCGCGCATGAACGCGACTTCGAGGATTTTGCGGTCCGCTTCGACCACTACCACAGCACGCATTCGGAAGAAAACCGACTGATCACCGAGTCGATGTACAACGCCCTCAAAGCGCGCGGATCGATCAGCTCACGCAGCGTCGAGCAGTACTACGACCCGGTCAAGTCGCTGTTCCTGCCCGATCGCTACGTCAAGGGCGAATGCCCCAAATGCGGCACGGCTGACCAGTACGGCGACAACTGCGAGAACTGTGGCGCCACCTATGCGCCGACCGATCTCAAGAATCCGCGCTCGGTGATTTCCGGCGCTCAGCCCGAATTGCGCGAATCGGAGCACTACTTCTTCGAGCTCGGGCAGTACCAGAATTTCCTGACCGAATACCTGGCTCAGGACACGGTGGCCCATCCCGGCGTGCGCGCCAAGCTGCGTGAATGGCTGGATTCGGGCCTGAAAGCCTGGGACATCTCCCGCGACGCGCCCTATTTCGGCTTCGAGATTCCCGGGGCGCCGGGCAAGTACTTCTACGTCTGGCTGGATGCTCCCATCGGCTACCTCGCCAGTTTTCGCGCCTATTGCGACCGCACCGGCGTCGACTACAACCGCTATCTGATGCCCGGCAGCAAGACCGAGCTGCATCATTTCATCGGCAAGGACATCGTCAACTTCCACGGTCTGTTCTGGCCGGCCGTGCTCTACGGCGCCGGCTATCGGGTGCCCACGGCGCTGCATGTGAACGGCTATCTGACCGTCAACGGCACCAAGATGAGCAAATCGCGCGGCACCTTCATCCAGGCCCGCACCTATCTCGATGCCGGTCTCAATCCGGCCTATCTGCGCTACTACTACGCCGGCAAGTCCAGCGGTGGCGTCGAGGATCTGGACCTGAATCTGGACGACTTCGCGCTGCGCGTGAATGCCGATCTGGTCGGCAAGTTCGTCAATATCGCCAGTCGCTGCGCCGGCTTTGTCGCCAAGGTCTTCGATGGCCGCCTGGCGGCCCTGAATGACGACGACCGCAACTTCTACCACGAGCAGTCGATGCGTTTGTATGCGCGCTGCGGTGATGCTTACCGGGCGCGCGATTTTGGCCTGGTGCTGCGCGAGACCATGGCCGTGGCCGACGCCGTCAATGCCAAGATCGCCGAACGTGCGCCCTGGGTGCTGGCCAAGGACGAGGCCAGACGCGAAGAGCTGCATGCCATCGTTTCGCTGGGCATTTCGATGTTCCGATTGCTTGCCGCCTGGCTGAAGCCCATCGTGCCCAGCCTGGCCCAGGACTGCGAGGAGTTTCTGGGCGCCGAAATCCGGCATTTCGACGATGTTGCCGATCCGCTGCCGCAGGGCCATGCGATTGCGCCCTTCAGCGCGCTGGCCACGCGGGTGGACCCGAAGCAGGTCGAGGCGATGATCGAGGCCTCTAAGGACACCCTGGCGGCAGCGCCGGAAGTGGCCAAGGCGGCGAACAAGTCGACCAAAAAGGCCGTCGCGGCTGAAGCCGCTCCCACAGGGGGCGAGCCCGCTTCTACGGGTCCCGGGTCCCGGGTCCCGGGTCCCGACCAGCCGATCACAATCGACCAGTTCACCGCCATCGACCTGCGCATCGCCCGCATCACCGCCGCTGAAGCCGTGCCCGAGGCCGACAAGCTGCTGCGCTTGCAGCTGGATATCGGCGCGATGGGCAGCCGTCAGGTCTTCGCCGGCATCAAGAGTGCCTACGATCCGGCCAGTCTGGTCGGGCGCCTGACGGTCATGGTCGCCAATCTGGCGCCGCGCAAGATGCGCTTTGGATTGTCCGAGGGCATGGTGCTGGCCGCTTCGGATGAGCGCGGCGGACCGTTCCTGCTGGCGCCGGATGACGGCGCGCAGCCGGGGATGCGGGTGAAGTAGTCGCCCCGGCGCCCTGGTCCGCGCCCATGGCGGTCGCCGCGCCTGCGGCGCCGCTGTTGTTTGCCCGGGCAAGTCCCAGGGTCGAAAGCTGAAGCGGCCGCGCAGGCGCGCGGCCCGCCAGAGCATGACCGCCACGTGCGGTTCATGGCATCGTCTCCGCCCAGGCCTTGAGATACGACCAGACAGGATCCATGCCGCTGCGCCCCGATTCCACCGCCATCGACGCCCTGCTGCCGCAGACCCAGTGCACGCGCTGCGGCTATCAGGGCTGCCTGCCCTATGCACAGGCGATCGCCGCTGGCGAAGCCGAGATCAATCAGTGTCCGCCAGGTGGCACAGCGACCATCGAAGCGCTGTCGGCGCTGACCGGCAGGCCGGCGCTGCCACTGAATCCGGTCAATGGCGTGGAAAAGCCACGCGAGGTGGCTTTCATCCTGGAGGAACACTGCATCGGCTGCACCAAATGCCTGCCGGCCTGCCCGGTGGATGCGATTCTCGGCGCCAACAAGCGCATGCACACGGTGATCGCCAGCGAGTGCAATGGCTGCGAGCTGTGCCTGGCGCCCTGCCCGGTCGATTGCATCATCATGGTCCCGGACACGACTCTGGACGGCTCGGCGCGCGGACCCATAGACGCCGTGGAAGCCGCGCACTTTCGGGAGCGTTACCACGCCCACCAGGCCCGAACGGCGCGGCGACGCGCCGAACAGGCGGAGAAGATCGAGACCAAACGCGCCGAGCTCAAGCGCGAGACCGGTGCCAGCACCCTGGCAGACGCCATTGCACGGGCCAGGGCAAGGCGCGCCGCCGGTGATCCGGTGCGCTAACTGGTAGGTCACGTTGGCCACGCAGCGGGCTACGTGACAGCACCACGCATGTGTATTGAACCCACCCGTGAGCGGTCCAGGCATTTCCCTGACATTTGCAGGCCTCATTGCGAGCCGCGTGTATCGGCCCGACATGGCGCACGGGCCATGAACCCCCGGCGTCATTGCGAGCGCCGCGAAGCAATCCAGAGGCACAGCCTCAGAAGCACTGGATTGCTTCGTCGCTGCGCTCCTCGCAATGACGCCGCACGATATTATCGCCGTCTCGCGCTTTGCCCTCTTTCCCGCCCTCTTGCCGTCGTGCCTCGGCCCGAGCCCCTCAACAGCGCTGATCCATTCACATTCGAGCACCTATACTGCGCTGCTCTTTGAACCTCGGTGCTCACCCATGGCGCAGAAGCCTTCCTCGCTGGACCCTTCCGATCTCTTTGACGTGCGTTCGCTGCTGTCGGACGAGGAACGCATGGTGCAGGACACGGTGGCGCGTTTCACCGATGAGAAAGTGATTCCGATCATCGGCGACTGCTTCGATCAGCACCGCTTTCCGTCGGAACTGATCCCGGAAATCGCCTCGATGGGCCTGCTCGGCTCCAGCCTGCCGGAAGAATACGGCTGCGCCAACATGAGCAGCGTCATGTACGGCCTGATCTGCCAGGAACTGGAGCGCGGCGATTCCGGCATCCGCAGCTTCGTGTCGGTGCAGTCGAGCCTGTGCATGTACCCGATCTTCGCCTTCGGCTCGGATGAGCAGCGCAAGAAGTACCTGCCGGGCATGGCCAGGGGCGAGATCATCGGTTGCTTCGGTCTGACCGAGCCGCATGGCGGCTCCGATCCCGGCAACATGAAAACCCATGCCAAGCGCGATGGCGGCGACTGGGTCATCAATGGTTCGAAGATGTGGATCACCAACGGCGGCGTCGCCAATATCGCCATCGTCTGGGCGATGACCGAGGAAGGCATCCAGGGCTTCATTGTTGAAAAGGGCACGCCGGGTTTTGCCACTCAGGACATCGAACGCAAGATGAGTCTGCGCGCCTCGGTGACCAGTGCGCTGTTCTTCGATGACGTGCGCGTACCCGACAGCCAGCGCCTGCCGAATGTGCGCGGCCTTAAAGGTCCGCTGTCCTGCCTGACCCAGGCCCGCTATGGCATCACCTGGGGCCCGATCGGTGCGGCCATCGCCTGCTATCGCGACGTGCTGGAATACAGCAAGACCCGGATCATCTTCGGCAAGCCGATCGCCGGCACCCAGGCGGTGCAGCTGAAGCTGGCCGACATGGCGCGGCGGATCACGCTGGCCCAGCTGCTGTCGCTGCAGCTTGGTCGATTGAAGGATGCCGGCAACATGCAGCCCACCCAGGTCAGTCTGGCCAAGTGGAACAATGTGCGCATGGCCATCGACATCGCCCGCGAAGCCCGCGACATCCTCGGCGGCGCCGGCATTACCGTCGAATACAGCCCGATCCGCCACGGCCTGAACCTGGAAAGCGTGATCACCTACGAAGGCACTGAAACCGTGCACCAGCTGGTGGTCGGTCGCGAGATCACCGGGATCAATGCGTTCTGATCCAGATCTTGGGTGATCCGCGGCTTCACCGTGTCACGTAGGCCGCTGTGCGGCCAACGTGACCTACCCAAGCAACGGCACATGCGAGGGCTTCCGGCTTTACCTGAGATCGCGAGCTGATCTCACGCGGAGACGCGGAGAGCGCGGAGAAAAGCGGGCTGCCATTTGGTTCAGCGACAGCAATTCCATGCTCTTCTCCGCGTCCTCCGCGCCTCCGCGTGAGTGGCTTTTCACGCCTACCGACTGGGCTGATCGTGCCCAGGGTGTGGATGCAATCCCATCGCCAACATCTCCTCGGGACCGAGCCGCCGCGCCGGCACCCCGCCCCAGGTTTCTCCGGCACCGACCCGGGCGCCGGGCAGCAGCACTGAATGCGGCAGGATGGTGGCCCCGGCACCGACGTGGACGTCACCCATCACCGTGGCCTTTTCGCCGATGGTGGCACCGGCTTCGATCAGCACCGGTTCGATCGACAGGTGCCCGCCGCCGCCCCAATGCGCAAACAGGGTGACGCTGCCGCCGATGACCACGTCATCGCCCAGCGTGATCAGTTGTGGATCGGAGATCAGCTCGGTGTTGACGAAGGCGCGCTTGCCCAGGCGCATGCCCATGGCCCGCAGGAACCAGGGTCCGAAAGGCGTCAGCGTCACGTACAGCAGGAAGGTGTAGCGCGCCAGATAGAACAGCGCGTTGTGCAGGAACCAGGGCACGGCGGCGATCGAGTAGTAGGCACCGTGGTAGCTGCGCACGCGCGTCGGCAGGATCAGGTTGAACGCCGGAATCACCAGCAGCAGGGTAAAGCCGGAGAGCAGGAAGGCCAGCCCGAAGCCTGCCCCGGCCAGCGGCCAGCGCATTCCTGAGTCGAAAGTCAGCGCCCAGGGCAACCAGTGAGCCAACATCATCAGCGCCGGAGACAGTGCCAGTGCGATGGCTGCCACCAGGATCACGTAAACCAGCAGCACCGCGAGCAGATGGGCGATCCTGCCGAAACGCCTGATCAGGCGGTCGAGCAGGCCTCTCGGCCCGGCCGGGCGCGCTTGACCGGATGGTGTCGGGATGCCGCTGGGGTGCATGGGTGCTCGCGATCCAGTGCGGAACGGGCATCTACGCATGTCAGGGGTGCAGCTGTCTACAGGCGCTCCGGGACGGGCTGCACGAATGTCTCGGCACGCGGCTGAGTAGAAACACCCAGGCACAGCCCGGGGAGATCGCCCAGCGGGCGCCGTGGCAAACACCGTTGAGCTAACGTGGGCTCAGCTCATGCTGGAACAGGGTCCATGCGAAACCTGATCTCACTCCTTCAAACGACTCCCGAGGAATGCTCATGTCGATATCGAAACTTGCTGCACCGCTCTGCCTGACAATGCTGTGTGGGCTGACGCCCGGACTCGCTCATTCGCAGGCTGCCATCAGCGAGGCTGAGCGCCAGCTCGACTCCGCCCAGCTGCAACTGCAGCTGGCCAGACAGGCGCAAGTCGCCGGGCTCAAGGAAATCACGGCGAACTGCGTCGCGGCGCCGATCAGCACCACGGTCAGCGGTGCGGTGTGGACCTTCGAGACCCAGACCAGCGCCACCGCGCGCGTGCGCGGCAGCCTCTGGCGGGTGCCCTGCGCGGGCACCGATTCGCAGCTGATTCTGACGCTGCAGCCGATTGTCGGAACGCCCTTCGTCTGCGGCAGCGATCTGGAAATCCGCGTCGGCGCGGCGGTCAGCAGCCGGCTGTTCCTGGACAGCAATCCGAACGACGGTGTCGCCACCGACTTCTGCGGCAATCTGGCTGCGACCACCTCCTTCGTCATCAATAACGTCGGGGCCGGATTCAGCTTCGACGACGATGCCGCCTTCACCCTGAACTTCCGCAGCAGCATCGGCCTCAGCAGCAGTGTGACGATCCCGGCCTTCAACCCCTCACTGCACCTCGGTACCAGCCTGGCTGCCACGATCACCGGCAGCCTCAGCGGCAGCTACTACGCCTCTGCCCGAACCGGCGAAGGCGTGCAGGTCGAGGTCGGGCGCATCGGCTCGCGCCGGGTGCTGTTCCTGACCTGGTACACCTATTTCCAGGGACAGCAACGCTGGATCGTCGGCAGCGCCGATCTGAGCGCCGGCGCGACGCTGGTCACCGTACCCTTGTTTGTCACCACCGGCGGCCAGTTCGGCAGTAGCTTCAACCCTACCCAGGTCAGCATGAGTAGCTGGGGCAGCGCCACCCTGGAGTTCCCGAACTGCTCGTCGCTGCGCTTTCAGTGGAGTGAGAATGCCGGCGCCAGTGGCGAGTACCTGTACGCCCGCTCGATGGAAGGGCTGGATGGGGTGCTCTGTCTCTGAGGTCAGAAGGCGGGTGCCGGGTCAGCCGCGGAGGCTGGCCCGGCAGCTCGCAGAAGCGCCAATGGCGCTCTGGGAAGCGTTGCGGTTTGCAAGTTTTGCGAAGACGGGCCTGCCGGCTCTGACATTGCCCACCCGATTCCGGCATACACTTGGGCCGGGTCGCCAGATTCGGCGTCGGCACGCTCGGTCGACCACTAGAGCTCGGAGATCATCGTGCACAAGCGCTTCGTAGGTATCGTCGTCACCCTAAGCCTGCTGCTGGCAGGCAATATGGCCCGTGCCGGCGGCGTCAACACCGTCATCGTTGACGGAACCAGGGCGGTGACCACCATCTCGCTACCCAGGCCCGGCGGCGGAAGTTTCGATGCGGTCCTGGAACTTGAGTTCAACAACCCACAGAACCTGACGGTGGCCTGTCTGGGTATTGGCGCTGCCGTGCTCGACTCAGCGGCCATTGCCGGAATCCAGACGCGCCTGCCGGACCCGATCAACCAGATCGTCGACCCGAACTTCCCGGTACTCATCACCGTGGAGCCACCCGCGGGCTGCGGACTGGCGTTCGAGGATGAGTATCAGGTCAGCCTGATCTCCAGCAATCTGGTCTACCAGAACTTCTCACCCTATCGATTGATGAAGGCACCGACAGGCGCCAGCTTCCGCGACATCACGCTGTCGGTGACCGCTGGCAGCGTCCGCACCAGGGGCTGCGGAGGCAGTTTCTCGGAGTTCCTCATCGTACTGGACCCTCTGCAAAACTACGCGCTGCAGACGCAGTTCGGGTTCTCGACACTGAATACGCTGCTGGCCGACCCGGCCTTCGGACCAACGGCGCGACAGACCCTACAGGCGGACGCCGAGCTCAGTCGCGCGGCTTTCGACGCCAACGATTATCCGGCGGCGATTGCGCGGATCGAGGATCTGTTGGCCCATGCCACCGTGCTGCGCGGTTCGGCGCTGCCCAATCATTGGCGCTCGCAGCGCGATATGCTCAACCTCAAGGGTGAGGTTGCCAGCCTGGGCTTGCACCTCAAGTTCCTGCTAACCCGCCTGAACGGGGTGCCGTGATGGAGCCTATGTCGACGTGCCTGCGAAGCTGAGCATCCACATCCCCGAAAGTGCCGTCGCCATCCACTTGCTGGCGGAAGAGGGAGATGTGGTGCTCGGCCGCGATCCGGAGGCGGAGATTCATTTGCGACACCCCTCGGTTTCACGCCGTCACGCCCGATTGCACTGCGACAAGGCCGGCCATTGGCTGCTGCATGACCTGAACTCCAAGAACGGCACCCGCGTCAATGGCGTGCTGGTCGGAATGGCGCCGCTGGAACACGGCCGCTGGTTCGCGCTGGGCGATGTCTATTGCGAATTCGAGATCATCGATTTCCGCATGCAGGCGCTGATGCAATCGCGTGCTGCAGAACGCCGAAGCGCATCGGCGGCCTGGAGCCGACGCCTGCAGGCGGACACGGATCTGCAGCAGGTCCTCACCGATCTACTGAGTGCGATCGCGCAGGTTGCCGAATGCCAGCGTGCATTCCTGCTGACCGCCGACGGCAGTGCCGGTCTGAAAGTCGCCGCCTGCCTCGCGGTTCAGCCACAGGATCTGCTGAGTGCCGCCTTCTCGGGCAGTCGCAGCGCCGTCGACCGGGTGTTGAGCGAACGGCGCCCGGTGTTTCTATCGAACCGGCAGGACCGGGCGTGGCTCGGGGAACGTGCAAGCGTGGTCGACCAGGGCATCCAGGCCCTCGCCTGCCTGCCACTGATTCACGACGATGAATTGCTCGGTCTGGTCTATGCCGACACCTCCGACGAGGCGCGGGCCTTCAGCGAGCTGGATGCGGAACTGCTGGGAGCACTGGTCGGGCATGCGAGCTCCGCGCTGGCGGCCCGACGCATGTCCGAACAGCTCGGTGCACTCTCGGCCTGGGTCGCTGTCGATGCAAAAGGTCACAGCCAGATCGGCGGCCCACCGGCAACCTGGACTAGACTGGAGCGCGACGCGGTACCGCCGCAGTGACAGGCCCGGTTCGTCAATTGCAGCCCGATACGCTCGTCAACAAGGACACATTCACCGGAAAGCTGGCTGCGGCCGAGCTGAGTCCGGGCACTGTTGTCGCAGAGCGGTTCCGAGTCGTGCAATTGCTGGGCATGGGCGGCATGGGTCTAGTCTATCGGGCGCACGACCTGGAACTGGACATCGATGTCGCCCTGAAACTGCTCCGCCCCGAACTGGCAAGCCGCCGCGACGCTTTCGAGCGCTTTCGCCACGAACTGCTGCTGGCGCGTCAGGTCTCGAGCCCGCACGTGGTCCGTATCCACGATCTGGTCAAGCACGAAAACTCCTGGCTGATCAGCATGGACTACGTGCCGGGCATGTCGCTGGAGCGCATGCTCGACCAGAAGGGCTCGCTGCCGCCGGATCAGGCCCTGAAGATGCTGCGGCAACTGGCGCTGGGACTGGCGGCCGCTCATCGAAGCGGTGTCGTCCATCGCGATCTCAAACCCGCCAATGTGCTGATCAACGAAAAGGGCGAAGCCTGTATCACCGACTTTGGGGTGGCCCGCTCGGCTGGAGAAACCGGCATCACCGACAGCGGCATCATCATCGGCACACCGGCCTATCTGTCGCCGGAGCAGGCACGCGCCGACCCGCTCGATGGCCGCAGTGATCTCTACGCCCTCGGCCTGATCTTCTTCGAGATGCTGACCGGCACCCTGCCCTTTCGCGGCGGCACTCCGGCAGAGATGATGATGCAGCGGATCGTGCGCGAGCCACCCTCGGTAGCGACCGTCAAGCCGGAGCTGCCAGGTTTTGTCGTGCGCATGTGCGCGCATCTGCTCGCTCTTAAACCGGCGCACCGTTTCCAGACCGCCGATGAGGTCATCGCGGCAATCGACAACCGCAATCTGCCTGCAGCCGCCCGGGAGCGGCAATTCCGGATCGCAACTGCGCTGGCAACAGTGCTGCTGGTTGCCGCCGGGATTGGCTTCATGCAGTGGCGCACGCAGCAGGGGCTTCCGGATGTTCCGGCTATCGCCCAGGTCAATGCCACGCCGCTGGATATCGCCGCCCTGCCGTTGCTGGTCTCCGGTGATGGTCCCGCAGACACCGAACTGGCCGAAGGGATCAGCCGCATCCTGGCAGATGATCTGGCCAGCCGACCCGAGATCAACGGTGCTGATTTCCTGCGGGTGCGCCGCTCGCTGGCCGAGCTACGCTTCGACGCCGAGGCAGCGCGACGGCAGCTGCCGCGGGTGTTCGAAGTCAGCAACGCCAGGCAACTGTTGACCGGAACGCTGGCGCGCGATGCCGAGGACCGCCGCTCACTTACCCTCAGCGTCTGGCAGCCAGGCGCGGCAGAGGCTGCCTGGTCTCGCTCCAGCCAGTTCGTGGCAATCGCCGACCTGCCGGGCGAACTGGCGCGAATGCAGCAGGCACTGTACGACTATCTCGGCCTGGCCCATGCGCCGCAGACCTGGCCCGGAACCGACGTGCTGGCGGGTATCGGGAAACTCAGCCAGCAAACGCCCGCGGCCGAGATCATTACTGAACTGGCAGACCTGGCGCAGATCCAGCCCAGTCCCTCACTGTGGTGGGCGCTGATGGAAGCACTGGATCGCGCCTCGCGGAATGCCGAACTGGCCCGCATTGCCCAGCATGCGCGCGATGCCCTGGCTGACGATCAGGGCTTCGCGGCACGAAAGGCAAAGGCCTATGCCCTGCTGATTCTCGGCGAGCACGCAACGGCACTGACGGCATTTCGCGAGCTTCTGAACGAGGCGCCGCACAACAACATGCTGGGCCTGCTGCTGGCGCGTGCTCAGGCGGATCAGGGCAGTTTCGATGCCGCCATCCAGACCCTCTCGAAGATCGTCGGTGATGACCAGCGCAACGTGGATGCCTGGTACGGACTCGGCAAGTACTCGATCCAGTCTGGAGACTCCAAACGCGCAGTCGATGAATATCTGGTTCGTGCCCAGGTTGTCGCCAACCGGCTGGAGGACGTCCGGATGCAGGCCGAAGTTGGCAATGCCCTGGGCATCGGCTACCGCCGTCTCGGCCAGTTCGACGCTGGGGCGGAGCGCTTCCAGTATGCGGCGAACTTGTATGGTTCCATCAGCGACACCCGCGGAGAAGCCACGGCGCTGCGCAACCTGGCCACCGTGCGAACCATCCAGGGCGATTTCGAGACTGCTGGCAGTATCCTGGCGCGGGTTCAGGGCATCGTCGACACCCTGGGCGACAGCGTGGCCTCGGCCGATCTGGCCAATGCCAAGGGACTGCTCGCCGAGGAACAGGGCGACTACCAGAATGCGCTGGAGGGCTACCGCGACGCCCTGCGCCTGCGTCAGTCCCAGGGCGATCTGCGTCTGATCGGTGAAAGCCAGATCAACGTCGGATTCTGCTATTTCCAGCTGGGAGAATTCGACAACGCCCAGACCTACTGGCAGCAAGCAACCGCCACCTACAACCAGATCGATGACCGGGCCGGCCTCGTGCACGCGCGTCAGAGCCTGGGATTGGCGGAGATGGCCAGTGGCAACTGGCGGCAGGCCAGGCAGACGCTGGAAGACGCGCTGCGGGAATCGGAAAGCATGCAGATGGCCGAGGAGACCAGCGTCACCCAGGCCGGACTGGCGGAGCTCGATCACCTTGAAGGGCAGATGGCCAGCGCGCTGGCCATGTCGCAAAGGGCACTGGACACCTTCCGTCAGCGCGAGGATCAGCGCGGCATCATCGAAATGAAACTGTTGCAGAGTGCGGTGTATGCCGATCTTGGCGACTGGGCGAGCGCCGAGGAAGCGCTGGCCGGACTCGCCAGCGCGAGCATCAGCAACGGTGAGCAGGCCAGCCTGCTGGCATGGCGAATCGGCGAAATAGCATTGGGACGGGAAGACCCGGAGGCGGCTCTGAAGGCCGCCGACGATGCCATCACCCAGGCCGGCAAGAGCAATAGCCGCGGAGCCGAGCTGTCGGCGCGGTTGTTGCGGGCACGGTCATTGCTGGCGCTTCGGCGGACCGATGCGGCGACGCGAGAACTGACCGAGGTCCGTCAAGGTCTGACTCGCTATGCCAGCGTTCCGCTGCGCTTGCAGCTGGCCGAAACCGAGTTGCAGATGCCCGCAATCGATGTGCCTTCGGTCTATCTTCAGGCGCGTTCGCTGCTGGCCCGACTGCCAGCCTATGCCCGCGCCTTCCTGATCCACTCACATGCCGCAGCGCGACTGCAGTCGCAGGGAGCTGCCGATGCCTTGGCCAGCGCCCGCAAGAGCTATGCCGAACTGAAGACACAGGTTCCGCCGGCGCAGCTGGAGTCTCTCGGCCGCCTTGCCGAAGCAGCCGGCTTATCCCGGGAGCTCCCATGAACTCACCTCCATCCGCCAACGCCGCCATGATCGATCCCGAGGATCTGCGTCGACAGCTGCTGCAACTGGGCGAGCAACAGCAGAGGCTGGTGGCGCAGTTGCAGTCGGGCGAGCAGCACTTCAGGCAACTGGCGCGCTCGGTGTGGCGGGTGCAGGAGGATGAGCGCCGGCGGCTTGCGCGCGAGTTGCACGATGGCATCGGCCAGCATCTGACGGCACTGCGACATCGTCTGGACGGGCTGGCCCGCGGCGATGGCCTGGCCACCGAGCAATCTCTGCGGCAGGCGCTGGAACTGTGCGACACCGCCATTGGCGAGACCCGGACGCTGTCGCGGCTGCTACGGCCACAGATTCTGGATGATCTGGGCCTGGAAGCTGCACTGCGCTGGCTGGCAAGGCAATTTGGGGAAAGTTCAAGTTGCCACGTCGAGGTTGCCGTCAGCGAACTGCCCGACCCGCTCGACAGCGATCTTTGCACGCTGGTCTTCCGGGTGGCTCAGGAGGCGCTCACAAATGCCGCCAAGCACGCCCAGGCTGGCAGCGTGGTGTTGCGGGTGAGTCGCCGCGGCAAGCATCTGCAGCTGCTGATCGTTGATGATGGCGCGGGCTGCGATCTGAACGCCGCCTGGGCACGCTCGAGCAGCGGCCAGAGCACCGGCCTTGCCAGCATGCGCGAGCGCGTGCGCCTCTTCGGCGGCCAGTTCCACGTGCAATCGCAACCTGGCGAAGGGCTGCAGTTGCGCGTGAACCTGCCGCTTGATCCGGAGGAAGTGCGTTGAAAATGATCCGGGTCGTGGTGGCCGATGACCACACCATCCTGCGCGAAGGCCTGGTGGCCCTGCTCAACGGCAGCGGCGACTGCCAGGTTGTCGGCCAGGCCGCCGATGGCATGCAGGCCCTGGAGCTGGCGCTGAAACTGGAGCCCGATGTGGTCGTGCTCGATCTGTCGATGCCCAGGCTCAACGGGCTCGAGGTCGTGCGCCGGCTGGGGCAGGAACTGGAGCACACCCGGATCCTGGTGCTGACCATGCATGCCGAAGAGGAATATGTGCTGCATGTGGTGCGTGCCGGCGCCGCCGGCTTCCTTCTCAAGGACAGCGCCAGCACCGAGCTGCTCAAGGCGGTGCGCGCACTGGCCGCAGGCCGCGCCTATTTCGGCCCGCATGCGTCTCAGGTACTGGCCCTGCAGGTACAGCAACCGCAGTCACGAATCGAAGACCCCTACCGGGACCTCACCGCACGTGAGCGCGAGGTCTTTCACCTGCTGGTCGAGGGACTGACCACCAAGGAAATCGCCAGACAGCTCGACATCAGCACCAAGACCGCCGAAAACCATCGCTTTCGGGCCATCGAGAAACTCGGCGTACGCAACACCGCGGAGCTGATCCGCTATGCGGTCAAGCATGGATTGTTCGAGTGAGGTGAGCACGGGGCACTGGGCACGGGGCACGGGGCACGGGGCACGGGGCACGGGGCACGGGGCACGGGAAAAGGCTCGCACGAAACCGCCTTGAGGAGGGCCGCGCGCCTGCGCGGCCGCTTCTGCCTTGGCTCCAGGCCAGCCACAACAGCGGCGCCGCGGCGGGGCGCCCTCCACAAGGCGAGAGCGCCATGAACACCGGTTTTCAGTCCTGGGGATCTGTGCAGGCGATTTCGGGTTCGGATTCGAAGCCCGTGCTCAGGATCTGCTCGACCGGATCGAACCACCAGGCGGCACCGCGATGGTCGTCCGCCCCCGGTGCGCCGACCACCCAGCGCTGGCCATCGCTGGCCACGGACCAGCCCAGCAGCTGGCCGTAATTCGACTGCGGTACCACGGCACCGGCGGTCTCCAGCCAGCTGCCATTGCTCCGACGGAACATCCGCGCCGCGCCGCAAGAACCCCGGGCAAAGGGTGCACCGACCAGTGCCGTGTCGCCGGCCAGCGCCACCGACCAACCGAAGCGATCACCTTGAATACCAGCCAGCGCGGCCAGCATGGCCTGTTGAGACCAGACCCCGGCGGCGCTTTCGAACACGTACACGCCACCGATGCCGTTGCCCGCCAGCGGCGCGCCGATCAGCGCGCGCGAGCCCTGCAAACTGACGGACGCGCCGAAGCTGTCACCGTTCCCCGCATTTCCAGCCATCAACATCGCCTGCTGACTCCAGACGCCCAGCGTACGGGCGTAGACGAACGCCGCACCGTTGGCGTGGCTGCCGGAGCCGCTGGCCGCACGTCGCGGCGCGCCGACCAGCGCCAGATCGCCGCTCAACGAAACACTGCTGCCGAAACGCTCACCGGGCTGCGTCTGGTTGGGTATCAGGCGCTGTTCCTGGAGCCAGGTGGATCCACTTCGGGTGTAGACATATGCTGCGCCCATCCCATTGCTGGCGGCGTCGGCGCCGATCAGCAGTCGATTGCCCTGGAGTGCCAGCGCTCGACCGAAGCCGGTGCTCAGCAATCCTCCAGGCGCCTGGATGCGCGCCTGCAAGCTCCAGTTACCGGTCGCCTCGGTGTACACGTAGACGGCTGGCGGACTCTGACCGGTTGCGGCGACCGCGAGGGTGTTGCCGGACAGCACTGCCACCTTCCCGAATTCATCTCCCGACGCGCCATTGCTCGGGGATATCCGGATTGGCGCTGAACAGCCTGCCTGCTGACATTCATGTATGTAAATGGCACCGGTCTGAGCATTCTCGCCAGGGCTGCCGACGACCACACGCTGACCCTCGATGGCCAGCGCGTAGGCGAAGTCAGAACCGGCGCTGACCCGCGGGCTGTCGAGACGAACCGATTGCGCATGGGCCTTTGCAAGCCCGGCCGCGCAAGGCAACAGCGCCGCCGCGAGGGACCACAGGAGTATCGGATTGAGCGGTGATTTGGGCATGGACTAGCTTAGTGCCTCGGGCCGTCAGAGTGTCAAGCAAGCACTGGGTGAAACTCCTCAGCCGGGCGCCAGTTCTCGCCGGCTGCCGGCCCGCAGGGACCCTACCCTGAACGCTGCACTCACCCGGCGCTCGCCAGAATTCCTGCATGCCCGTTCCTGCCCGACATTCGCTGACTGCCGATCCCGCTCTGGCTCATCTTCGGGACTGGTTCGCGACCCGTGGCTGGACCCCCGCGGAATTCCAGCTGCAGCTGTGGCAAGCCTGGCGCGAGGGCCGCAGCGGCTTGCTGCACGCCCCGACCGGCAGCGGCAAGACGCTGGCCATGTGGGGCGGTGTGTTGCTGGATGCGCTGG
The DNA here is from genome assembly GCA_022841325.1 of Lysobacterales bacterium. Classification (GTDB taxonomy): domain Bacteria; phylum Pseudomonadota; class Gammaproteobacteria; order Xanthomonadales; family SZUA-5; genus JADKFD01. The sequence continues at coordinate 29,198 of JALHRS010000050.1, forward strand.
ATGCCGAGGCGCCACCGGCGCCGGGCTTGCGCGTGTTCTGGATCACGCCGCTCAGGGCTCTGGCCACCGATACCCTGGAAAATCTGCGGGCGCCGACGCTGGACCTCGGTCTGAACCTGGAGATCGAGCTACGCACCGCTGACACCAGCAGCGGCGCCCGTGCCCGTCAGCGCAAACGCCCGCCCTTCGCGCTGATCACCACACCCGAGAGCCTGTCGCTGCGGCTCTCCCATGCCGATGAGCAGGCCGCACTGGCGCGGCTGGACGCCATCGTCGTCGACGAATGGCATGAGTTGCTCGGCAGCAAGCGCGGCGTACAGCTGGAGCTGTGTCTGGCACGGCTGCGGCAGCTGAATCCGCGACTGAAGATCTGGGGTGTGTCGGCCACGCTGGCAAACCTCGATCAGGCCATGCAGGTCCTGCTCGGTCCTGGCGTCAACGGCAGCTTGATCCAGGCACCGGAACACCGCCGCCTCATCATCGACTCGGCCTTGCCATCCCAGTCCGAGCGCTTTCCCTGGGCCGGGCACCTCGGCCTGCGGCAGTTGCCGCAGGTGCTGGACAGCGTACTCGCCGCGCAAAGCACGCTGGTGTTCACCAACACCCGGGCGCAGGCCGAGCTCTGGTTTCAGGCCCTGAGCGCGGTCTGGCCACTGGCAGCGCAGACGCTGGCGCTGCACCACGGCTCACTGGACGCCGAACACCGGCGCGAGGTCGAACAGGGATTGCGCGAGGGCCGGCTGCGCGCGGTCGTGGCCACCTCCTCGCTGGACCTGGGCGTGGATTTCTGCAGTGTCGATCAGGTGATCCAGATCGGCAGTCCCAAGGGCATCGCCCGTCTGTTGCAGAGGGCCGGGCGCAGCGGCCATCGACCGGGGCAGGTCAGCCGCATCCGCTTTGTCGCCACCCAGATGCTGGAATTGCTGGAAATCGTGGCCACCCGCCGGGCGCTGGCGCGCGGCCGCATCGAGGCCCGCCCGCCGCTGACGCGCAGTCTGGACGTGCTCGCCCAGCATCTGGTGACGCTGGCGCTGGGCGGCGGCTTCGAGCGCGAGCCGATGCTGGCTGAGGTCCGCCGCTGCCATGCTTTCGCCGCGCTCGGCGAGCGCGAATTCGATCAGGTGCTGGACCTGATCACCCGTGGCGGCGCCAGTCTGGCCAGCTATCCGGACTATCAGCGGGTGCAGCTGCTGGACGGCCGCTACCGGATCGAGGATCGCAAGCTGGCGCAGCGCCATCGCTGGGGTATCGGCACCATCGTCGCCGACAGCCAGATGCAGGTGCGCTTTGTCGGCGGCGGCTACCTCGGCAGCGTCGAGGAGAGTTTCCTCACCCGCCTCAAGCCCGGCGACCGCTTCCAGTTTGCCGGGCGCAGCCTGGAGCTGGTGCGCATCCACCAGATGGAGGCCCAGGTGCGCCGGGGCAGCGGGCGCGCCGGTGCCGTCCCTCGCTGGATGGGTGGCAAGCTGCCGCTCAGCAGCGATCTGGCCGATGAGGTGCTGCAACTGCTGGCGCATCCCTTCGGCGACGAAGCCGAATGGCCGCTGCTGGGACCGATCCTGACCTTGCAGCAGCAGTTGTCGGCGCTACCACGCCCGGGCGTGCTGCTGGTCGAAATGCTGCGCACCCGCGAGGGCCATCATCTGGCGCTCTACCCCTATGCCGGCCGCAGCGTGCATGAAGGTCTGGCGCCGCTGCTGGCCGCAAGGATCGGCCGGCTGCGCCCAGCCAGTTTCAGCTATGCGGTCAACGATCATGGACTGATGCTGAGTTCACGGGCGCCGATCGCGCTGCAGGCGCAGCAGGTCGCCGCCCTGCTCGACCCGGCCGGCCTGATGGAGGACATCGAATCCAGTCTGAATCTGGCCGAGCTCGGACGACGCCAGTTTCGCGAGATCGCCCAGATCGCCGGGCTGGTGGTGCGCGCCGCCCCCGGCCGCCAGCGCAGCGTGCGCCAGCTGCAGGCGTCGAGCTCACTGCTGTTCGATGTGCTCTCCGAGCACGATCCCGGCCACGTGCTGCTGGGCTGCGCCCGGCGCGAAGTGCTGGAGCAGCAGCTGGAGTACCAGCGACTGCTGGAAGTGCTGCAGCGCCTGGGGGCGGCTCGAGTGGAATGGCGGGAACCGAAATCCCTCACGCCATTCGCATTTCCGCTGTGGGCCGAGCGTCTGCGCGGGCAACTCAGCCTGGAAGACTGGCAGACCCGCGTGCGGGCGATGGCCGAGACCATGGAGGCCAAGCACTCGCGCACGGTTGCCCGGCCATGACCGAAGCCGACAGCGTGCAACTGCGCTGGCACGGCGAACGGCTGCAGCTGCTGCCGCAGCGCGCCCTGCTCTTGCCCGAGCACAAGGCCCTGGTGATTGCCGACTGGCACCTGGGCAAGAGCGAGATCTTCCGCCGTGCCGGCATCGCCGTACCGGATGGCGGCACCGAAGCCGATCTGTCGCGGCTGGATCAGCTGATCGACCAGTTTCGCCCTGGCCAGCTGCTGGTCCTGGGCGATCTGGTCCATGGCGCGGTCAGGGCCGATTCGCCGTGGTTGACCCGGCTGAAAGCCTGGCGCAATCGCCATCCACAACTGGCCCTGCGCGCCGTGGTCGGCAACCACGACCGGCACCTCAAGGCCCTGCCACTGGACGAATGCATGCCGGCACTGCAGATCGGTGCGCTGCGTTGCGTGCATGAAAGCCTGGTCACCGCGGGTGCGCCAGAACTGGCCGGCCATCTGCACCCGGTGATGCGCCTGAGCGGAGCAGGCATGCGCGAACGCGTACCGGTGTTCTGGCTGCGGCCACGCAGCCTGATCCTGCCCTCCTTCGGCGGATTCACCGGCGGCCACCCGATTCAACCCGGCGCCGGCGATCAGGTCTATGCGGCCCTGCCGCAGGCGGTGATTGCGATTCGGCGGTAGGGAAATGGGGCACGGGGCACGGGGCACGGGGCACGGGGCACGGGGCACGGGGAAAGGCTACGGCCAGAATTGTCCGTTGCTTGCATCCATGCGATGCCGTAGGTCATGTTGACCGCGCAGCGGTCTAGGTGACATCGATGAAGCGAGAACACATCCATCGAAGCACCTGCGGAGGACGGCGAGGAATGGATGTTGCGTCATCCGGACAGCAATCGCGGCTGAAGCCGTTCCCACAGGATTCGCGTTACGTGGCCCGCATTCGCGGCCAGCCGGGTCTGTCCAAGTGATTTATGCGAAGCCGATGGTCGGTAGACGAATCGGCTGGACAGAAGCGGCTTTGAGAAGGGACGCGCGCCTGCGCGGCTGCTCCGGGTTACGGCGGCGCCGCAGCGCGGCGCCCTGAAGGAGCCCAGATCGCAAGTCATTGATGCGTCATTGCGAGGAGCGTAGCGACGAAGCAATCCAGGTATCGCCGTACGCCCCTGGATTGCTTCGCTACGCTCGCAATGACGCCTGGGGGTTCATGGCCCGTGGGCAGTTTCGGGCCGACACACGCGGTTCGCAATGACGCCGAGTTAGGACCTACAAGAGTGCCGAACCCCGCTGCCTTTCCCCTGTCCCCTGCCCCGTTTCCTCAAATCCCCTTGCGCAACTCGCTGTACGCCGCCAGCGCGGCTTCGCGGCTGTGCTTGAGATCGAGGATAGGCTTGGGGTAGCCGCGCACACCGCCAACGGACCAGGGCTGGTGGATGTGTTCGGCGGGCAGATGGGCCAGTTCCGGCACGTACTTGCGAACGTAGCTGCCCAGCGGGTCGAAGCGCTCGCCCTGGGTGATCGGATTGAAGATGCGGAAATACGGTGCGGCATCGGCACCGCTGCCGGCAGTCCACTGCCAGCCCTGGGTGTTGGCCGCCAGATCGGCGTCGACCAGGGTGTCCCAGAACCAGCGGGCGCCGTGCAGCCAGTGGTAGCGCAGATTCTTGGTCAGGAACGAGGCCACGATCATGCGCACCCGGTTGTGCATCCAGCCAGTGGCCCAGAGCTGGCGCATGCCGGCGTCCACGATCGGAATGCCGGTGCGCCCGCGCTGCCAGGCGCTCAACTGGGCCGGATCCACCTCGGCCCAGGGAAAATCGGCAAAGCTCGATTGCAGGGGCTGCTCGGTGGTATGCGGAAAGTGGTAGAGCAGATGGTGGCCGAAATCGCGCCAGCCGAGTTCGCGCAAATAGGGCTCTGCCAGTTCGCGCTGGGCCAAAGATGCCTTGCGCAGCAGCCGATCGGCGACCTGGCGCGGACTGATCTCACCGAAATGCAGAGCGGGCGACAGCCTTGAGGTACCCGGTCGATCCGGGCGGTCGCGGCCTTGCGCGTAGTTTTCGAGGGCACCGATGGCAAATTCATCCAGCTGTTCCCGGGCGGCCTCGCTGCCGGGCGACCAGGCGCCGTAGAAGCCCTGGTCCCAATCGATACGCGGCAGCAGTTCCAGGCTGTCGAGTTCAACGCCCGACACTTCGTGCGGAGTCAGGCTCGTCGGAGCGGGCAGCGGTTCGGGCAGCGGCAGACAGGTCTTGAGCTTGCGCCAGAAGGGGGTGAACACCCGATAGGGCTCACCGCTGCCATTCTTGATCTCCCAGGGCTCGGCGATCAGATGTGCGGCGTGGCTGTGAGCCTCGATGCCGCGACCGCGCAAGCCCTCCTTGATGCTGGCATCGCGGCGTACCAGCGCCGGGTCGTACATACGATTCCAGTAAACTGCACAGGCACCGGTCTGTTCGATCAGACGGTCCAGTTCCAGAGCTGTGTCACCCCGGCACAGCACCAGTCCGCTGCCCAGCGCTTTCAGATCTGCAGCCAGCGCCAGCAGACTGTGATGCAGCCACCACCGGGTGGCCGCTCCGGGCTCCCACGGCTGTTCTTCGTGCGGAGCGTGGATGTAGACCGGAATCGGTGTATGCCCGGCCGCGACCGCCGCGCACAGAGCCGGATTGTCGGCAATGCGCAGATCGCGCCTGAACCAGACCAGCGCGGTGGACATCAGGGACCTGCGCTTCGAACCAGGGGACGCACGGCGCTGAATCCTCCATCCATATGAATGACCTCACCGGTGATCCAGCGCGCGTCGCTGCTCAGCAACCAGGCGGCCACCGCGGCTCCGTCGGCCGCATCGCCATAATGCCCCAAGGGATATTGCGCGGCGATGTTCTGCTGACTGCGCTCGTTGACCAGCATCCGCTCGGTCATCGGCGAGCGCATCAACCCGGGCGCCACGGCGTTGATGCGGATGCCCATGTGCGAGAAATCCGCCGCCACCGATCGGACCAGGGCCTCGATGGCGCCCTTGGCCATGGCGATCCCGGCGTGATTGCTGACCCCAAGTCCGGCGACCACCGAACTGAACAGCACGATATCGCCCGTCTTTTTGGCCGCAGCCAGCGCCTTGGTGTAGGCCTGCACGCTGAAGAAGGCAGTATCGACATTGGCCGCCATGCAGCCGCGCAGGGCCTCGGCGGTGACCCGCCCCAGAGGTGCGATCAGGGTGTTGCCGGCACAGTTGATCAGCGCATCGGGCACGATCCCGGCACGCTCCACCGCCAGGGCAAAAGCCGCCTCGGCGCCGCCGGGCGTGGACACGTCGGACTGCACCAGAACATCACCATCGGCCGGATCCAGCAGCGTCACATCGCGGCTGACCAGCACCAGCCGCCAGCCGGCTTCACGCAACCGGGTTGCGAGCGCGCGTGCCACGCCACCACTGGCACCGGTGATCAATGCTGTTTTCATGTCTGGCTTCCTCAAGAAGATCTGCCAAAGCTAGCCAATCCGACGTTCCGGGCGAGTGAACCTTCAATCCTGGCGCCGATGTGCCTCATGGCCAGGACGGATCCAGGAACGCCGATTTTACGAGGCAGGCCCGCTCCGACCTTCGCGAGGCAAGCTCGCTCCTACGCGCATCGGGTTCAATTCCGGTTCTTGACCAGTCGCAGACGCTGTTCCCTGAATCCGGCCTTGCGGAAGAACTCGTGGGCCTGCTCGCGGTGCTCGGCGCTGGTGACTTCGATGCGACTGACGCCACGCTCGGCAAACCAGCGTTCGGCTGCCGCCAGCAGGCGTTTGCCTACGCCCAGGCCACGTTGATCTTCATCGACCGCCAGCGCGGTGATGCGGCCCAAGGGCTGTTCCTGCTGCAGCATCGGGATCAGATGACCGGCGACCACCCCGGCGACCACAATCCCCACGGTCGCCACCAGCACCAGGTTGTCGTCGGCGTGCGCCACCAGTTCACGCATGCGCTCTTCGGCCGATTTCAGTTCCACCGGATAGCCCATCGTCACCAGCAGCCGCGCGACAGCCTCGCCATCAGCCAAGGTGCCCACGCGTATCTGGATGGCATCGCGTGCCGTCATAGCCATTCCGCCTTCTTCAGTCGTGCGTACAAGGCAACGCACATCAGCACGGTGACACCCACCACCGTGGCGTAGCCGTAGTGCCAATCGAGCTCGGGCATGTACTTGAAATTCATGCCGTAGATCGCGCCCACCGTGGTCGGAATGGCGAGGATGGCGGCCCAGCCGGCCAGTCGCTTGGTGACTTCGTTCTGACCCACCGAAACCATCGCCAGATTGACCTGCAGCGCCGCCGAGATCATCTCTCCCAGGGTGCTGGTGGCTTCGCTCATGCGCACGGCGTGATCGAAGACATCGCGGAAGTACAGTCGCACTTCCTCGTGGATCAGTCCCGGGAAGAAGCGCTTGAGCTGATTGAGGATGTCGTGCATGGGCGTCACCGCCAGCCGCAGTGTGACCAGTTCGCGCTTGAGGTAATACAGATGCTCGATGGTGTCGCGGTCGAAACGATCGTTGAAGATGCGCTGCTCCAGCTCCTTCAGCTCCGACTCGAAACTGCTGACGATCGGGAAGTAGTTGTCGACGATGAAGTCGAGTACCGCGTACAGGCCAAAACTGGGACCCAGTGCCAGCATTTCCGGCGTCTGTTCGCAGCTGGCTCGGGCGCGTGCATAGCTGAGCGAGGCACCGTGGCGCACGGTGATCAGAAAGCGCTTGCCGAGAAAGATATGGGTCTCGCCAAACTGCACCTTGCCGCCGACGAATTGCGAGGTATGGACGACGATGAACAGGGTGTCGTCGTAAACCTCGATCTTGGGCCGCTGATGCGCATGCTGGGCGTCTTCGATGGCCAGATCGTGCAGGCCAAACTCCTCCTGGATCTTCAGCAGCAGCGCCTCATCGGGCTCATGCAGACCGAGCCAGATGAAGGTGTCGGGTTCGGCCAGAATGTCGCTGATCTCATCCAGCGTGGTGTCGCGCACGCGCTGGCCAGTGCTGGCATAGGCGACGCAGTTGACCACCGGTCTGCGGCCCTGATCGGCAGCTGAAACCGCCGTCGGCAGGGGCAGCGTGTCATCAGGTGACTTGAGCTCGTCCACGGGCACCTCGATGAATCTTCAGGCGCCGGCATCATGCGCGGCCGGCGGCGGCGGTTCAACCTGAAGTGCTCAGACAGCCTCAGCGACGCAGCGCCGCGCCAGCACCAGGCGGAGCACCAGCACCAGCGGCCCCAGCAGCAGCAGCCACTCGATATTGGACTGGTCAAAGCTGCGGAACACTTTGGACAGCGTCGCAAACACCACCAGGGCAAAGGCAAGCCAGGCGCCGATACGGGCCAACTGACCGACACGAGTGCTCGCCTGCTCCCGCCACAACAGCTGAATCCAGGCCGGCAGCGTCAGCCACCAGCTGGGCGACAGCAGCAGCAGGTTTTCATTGCGGTATGCGGCAGCATGGTCGGTGCCCAGCCATAGACCAGCCAGCACCACGCCAGCAGCCCCCAACGCCAGGGACAGCCCGGCACCCGACAGCGCCAGCACCACACGACCCCAGGGGTACAGCTCGGACAGTCGCGACAGCGCCAGCAGCAGGCCCGCCAGAACGATGCCGAGGGCCGCAAAGGGCGCGCGCCAGTCCGGCGGCAAGGGCCAGATATCAGCGCTGTCGGCAGTGGCCGGCAGCACCTGTTCACTGAGCAGCAACGGCAAACCATCGGCCCGTTTCAGATCGCGAATCTGGCGTTTGAGTTCACCCGGGATGAAGCCCTCGTCCCAGATCGACAGTGGCTCATCGACCGGCTGGCCCAGCGCCAGATCGGTGCCGAGGTAGAGCCAGGGCACACCCTGCGCGTAGGCACGGGTGAAGCGCCGGTAGGTCCAGCCATGGGAGCGGTGCTCGGTCGCCCTTCGCAGCGCTCCACCAAGCGCCAGATCGAGGGCGTCGCGCACCCGCGTGGAGCAGTTGATGCTGTAGTAGTCGTAGCGGTAATCACGATTCTCGGGGCGCACCTGCTCGGCCAGATAGGCAGCCAGGGTGGCCACTGCTTCCGGATCCAGACGCAATTCCTGCAGCCAGACGCGGCGGCCGTCCTCGACGTAGCCGGAGAGATCGGCATCGCCATCCAGCGCCACCGCCTGATAGAGCATGCGTCCGCGGACGAAGCGCAGCAGGAAGTCCTGCTGGGCAAAGTCGAAATAGCCAAAGTTGTAGCTGACGCTGCGGCCGCTGTCCGGATCACGCAGGAGGATGGCGTTGTGGCCAAAGCGCTGCCAGTAGAGCTCGCCCGGCTCCACCGTCACCAGATAGACCTGCAGAGGCGCCGGCGCCGCCACCGCCTCTGCAGCGTCGCCCTCAGGTACGGGGCTCGCCGTCGGGGCAATCTGTGCCGGCGCCGCAAAGGCCGCCAGGCACAGCACCACCAGCGCCAGCGCCCGCCATCCGGGGAAGCTCATCCGCTCAGCCCCGGGCGCACCTTCAGCAGATGCACCCGGCGATCGTCAGCCTTGGCGACTTCGAACTGGAAACCGCCAATCTCGACGGTTTCACCGGTGGTCGGCAGATGGCCAAAGGCGTGGGTAACCAGACCACCCACGGTATCGGCCGACTCGGTGTCGAATTCCACCGAGAAGTGCTCGTTGAAATCCTCCACCGGGGTCAGTGCCTGCACCGAGTACAGGCCATCGGGCAGCGCATTGATCAACACGACCGGCTTGTCCTCGGCGTCATGTTCGTCGTCGATCTCACCAACGATTTCCTCGAGCACGTCCTCGATCGTGATCAGACCGGCCACGCCGCCATATTCGTCGACCACGACCGCCATGTGCGTGCGGTTGAGCCGGAACTCCTTGAGCAGCAGATTGAGTTTCTTGGACTCGGGGATCAGCGTCATCGGCCGCAGCAACTTGCGCAGCTCGAATTCATTGTCGCCCTTGGCAAAATGGCGCAGTAGATCCTTGGCCAGGAGCAGCCCAAGCACCTCATCCTTGTCTTCGCCATGCACGGGAAAGCGGGAGTGGCCCGATTCGGTGACGATGCGCAGCACGTCTTCCAGCGAGGCATCGACATCCAGCCAGACCATCTGGGCGCGCGGCACCATGACGTCTTCGACCTGCTTGTCGGACACGCTGAGCGCGCCTTCGAGCATGGCCAGGGTATCGGCATCGACCAGACCGTTATCGCGTGCGTGACGCAGTTCTTCGATCAATTCTTCGCGGTTCCGCGGCTCGCCTGAGAAGGCTTGACCCAGTCGCTCCAACCACGAGCGCTGCGCGGAACCGCTGCTACTAGGGGAATCTTCGTTCATCTACAGCTTGCAACAAGCCCATTGGGGCGGAAGCGCAAGTGTAACGGATGACGCTGTTCAGAGCGATGACAGCGTCCCGATGGCCACCGCAACTGTTCAGCAGAGCCCGTAGGTCACGTTGTCCGCACCGCGGACTACGTGACACGGTGCAGCCAGAAGCTCCGCTAACCAAGCGTCACGTAACCCGCTGCGCGGGCAACGTGACCTGCTTCGATCCCGGTGGCAACCACAAGCTCCGTCCATCAATCGTCACGTTGTCCGCTGCGCGGGCAACGTGACCGACGTCCACCCCGACGGTCGACCACCGTCAGGGGTAATTCACCCCATTCACCCGCGCCCGCAGCAGATCGATCAACACCTGCGGCGGCGCACCTGGTGTGGAGGTGGTGGCGCGGGTGTAGATGGTACCGACCTGCGGTGCCATCCACAGATCCGTGTCCACGGTCGCGGTCACGCCAAAAGTGGTGGTGACGATGTTGCGCTTGAACTTGCAGCTGTTGAAGGTGCCGGCCGTGGCGGACTTGACCTCGTCGGCCTCGCGCTTGATGGTCTCCTGGTACTGGGTGGTGTAGTTCAGTCCGGAGCCGCTGGACGTGCCGGTGTAGGTCACGGTGTAGGTCTCATTGACCGCCGGCACCCGGGTAAAGCGCGCCGGCGGATTGAACACCGTGGTCAGCACCACCGCGCCATTCTGGAAGGCCTCATTGCCGAGCGTGCGGTATTCGGTGGGCGTCACCTGCTGGTAATAACGGTTGGTCAGCGCGCCATTGCCATCGAACTGTTCCAGCACCGTCACGCTCTGACCCTGGAAGGTGCCGGGTCCGACCACCCGCTCGGTCACTTCGCCGACACCGTTGTTCGGCAGGCTGGTGCGGAAATCGCCCGCGTTGAAGCCGGGGTCGCAGACCGTGAGGGCGGCACCACCGCCACCACCACCGGTGCTGGCGGCACACACCGAGACCGGCGTGCTGTCACTGACGAAGACCAGTCGGGTGATTGCCTTGCTCTGGGAGCTGCCGTCCAGCGTGTAACTGAAATTGCCGGTCTGGCCGTCACTGAAACTGAGCGTGAAGTTGCCCACCGTGGGCACCGGGAAGGTGGTGGCCGGGCCATTGATCAGGTTGAAGGGCGTGCCGCTGGCCGGCCGATTGAGTTCGCCACTGAAACTACCGTTGGCTTGACGGGTTGCCAGACCTGTCACCCACATGGCTTTGCCATCGGCACCATAGGTGTACCAGGCGATGAAGATCAGATCGCCCTGATGGATGATGCTGATGCCCCAGCCCGATTCGCTCTGACGCCACCAGACATCGGTGTAGTTGCTGGCACCGGCGCGCGAGCCGGTGACGAAGGTGCAGGTGGGCGGATTGGCCACCAGTGCGGCACGCTCCAGTCGCCGCACCTGACTGATGTTGTCGAGCGTGTAGTCGAAGACCAGTTTGCCGTCGGTGTCCACGGAAATGCGTGCTTCACCGCGAGCATGCGTATTGGTGTTGGCCTGGGCGTTGGCGATCTGGCTGAAGGGGATGCCGTCGAAGCTGTTGACGGCGCCGACATAGCGGCCATCGGCCTGACGTGTGGCCGCGGTAATCATCCACAAGACCTTGCCGTCAGCGCCGTAGACGTACCAGGCGGCAAACAGGATGCTGCCCTGATGCACCACGTTCAGACCGTGGCCGGCCTGCGACTGGTCATACCAGAGCGCAGTCAGATTGACCGGATCCGGCGTGGTCTGCGCCTGCACGGGGTGAAAGGCCAGGATCGAGCACAGCAGCAGACTCAGGCGCATCCAGATTCGCATCATCAGACCTCGCAGACTTGGCCCTGACGGATGTCGTGGGCCTTCAATCCCAGACTGGCAATTTGCCTGCGCTGAAGCAACTGTCCTTTGGTCGGCAATCGCCGACGTCACTCATCTTCAGCATCGTCACCGATCGACACATCATCAGCCTTCGCCGCGCCGTCATCGATGGCTTCCGGCGCCAGCGGCAACAGCCAGGCAGCACCCCGTCCGGCCATGCTGGCCGCCCCGAAGCGTTCCTGGCACAGCGCCCTGCCCGCCTTGATCTGGTCTTGGGCCAATCGCGGCCGCGGTGCGTTCGTGTCGAATCCAGCCGTAGTCAGCACACGCGCCAGTTCACGGGCGTAGGTGCCGGCCAGCTGGTAGGCATCGCCGATGGAACTGATCTGAGGATTGTCGGTCACGGCGTTGGCACCGCGCGACCAGGTCTCGACCATGACCGGCTGACCGTCCGCAGCCGTGATCCGTGCCGCCATCGCCAGACCGCCAAGGCCTGCCGGCAAACGGAATGGGCCGGGAACCACGATGTCGGCCAGCGCCGAGAAACCGGCGGCACCGCGACCGGTCGCGCGCATGCCGATGGGCTGCAGTTCGATGCGCAGGTCAGCCGCTGGCTCATCCCTGACTATCAGAAAATGACTGGACAAGCGCCGGCACAGATCACGGGCAGCACGATTTGCCACCAGAGCGCTCTGCTCGACGCTGATTGCCGGGTCGGCAAGGTCTATGCCGGGCAGGACCTGTGGAGGCGCAATGCTGCGGGCTGCTGCCAGCATCGAGGGTTCCAGATAACGATCGATGCGGGCGTGACTGTCCTCCCGCACCGGGGCAAGCGCGACCGGCGAGGTGAAGCCGGACTGCTCCAGCTTCGGAGCGCTGGCGCAAGCGCTCAGCAGCAGGGTGAGCAGGGACAACAGCAGCCGGCAAGGCGATATCGCGTTCAATTCACGTCTCAGGGCGATAGTTCACGGGCTGACACACTAATGCCCGGTCGGTGATGTCTGTGCGACCCGCTTGTGGACGGCAGGTCTAGCAGCTGGTTGAAAAACTCCCTTCCGGGGAGTTTTTCAAGTCGGCGGTCCGGCGCAGGTCCGTACCGCCTCAGGACAAATCAATCGCTTACGCGCTTGCTTCGTCGTCCCGGCCATCCCTGGCCGGGCTAGCAGGCTGTTTTTCAACAGCCTGCTAGCCCACCCGAGCTTCCGCAACAGGTGTTAGAAATGCGGGCTAGACTCAGCCCAGTTTTCCTTGAGGATTGCTTCAGCCATGACCTACGCCAATCTGCTGATCCAGGATCAGGACGCGGTGCGCACCATCACCATCAACCGGCCCGACAAGCTCAATGCGCTGAATCAGGCCACCATCCTGGAACTACGCCAGGCCTTCACCGCGGCCCGCAGCGACGACAGCGTGCGCGTCGTCGTGCTGACCGGTGCCGGCCCCAAGGCTTTTGTCGCCGGTGCCGATATTTCCGAACTGGCAGAGCAGAGCGCGGTCGGTGCGCGCGAGTTTTCGCTGATCGGCCAGCGCATGATGCGCGAGGTCGAGACCCTGGGTAAGCCGGTGATTGCCCGCCTCAATGGCTTCACGCTGGGCGGCGGCATGGAACTGGCCATGTGCTGCCATCTGCGCATTGCCGCCGAGCAGGTCAAGCTCGGACAGCCGGAAATCAACCTCGGCATCATTCCCGGCTTTGGCGGCACCCAGCGCCTGACGCGGCTTACCGGACGGGCGGCGGCGCTGGAGCTGTGTCTGCTCGGTGCGCCGATCTCGGCCGAACGTGCCTTCCAGCTGGGCATCGTCAATCGCGTGGTCCCGGCTGCGGATCTGGACGCCGAAGTGGCCAAAGTGGCGGCGCAGCTGGCCAAGGCCGCTCCGATTGCGCTGCGCGGCATTCTCGATGCCGTTATCCATGGCGCCGACATGGCGCTGGACCAGGGCCTGGAATACGAAAGCCAGGGTTTTGCGGTCACGGCGTCGACCGAGGACATGCACGAGGGCACGCGCGCCTTTCTGGAAAAGCGCGCGCCCGAGTTCAAGGGTTGCTGAGCCGCGCCCATGCCTTTGATCGAAGCCAGGGAGCTGGTGCGGCGTTTTGACGAACGTCTTGCGGTGGATCGCGTGTCCTTCACCCTCGAAGCCGGGCGGGTGCTGGCCCTGCTCGGGCCCAACGGCGCCGGCAAGACCACCACGATGCGGGTACTGGCCGGATTGCTGGCGCCCAGCGCCGGCAGCGCCGTGGTCTGCGGTCATGCCCTGGGCCAGCGCGATCAGGACAACGACGCCATCCGCGCCCGCTGCGGCGTGGTCCCCGAGGCGCCCGGCTTCTATGAGCGCCTGAGCGCTGCCGACAATCTGCGTTTCTTTGGCGGGCTGCATGGGCTCGAACCCAGGGTGATCGAGGAGCGGGTCAGCGCCGGCTTGCGGCGTTTCAATCTGCAGGATCGCGGCAAGGACCGTGTTGGCACTTATTCCAAGGGTATGAAGCAGCGGCTGAGTCTGGCGCGGGCGCTGCTGCATCAGCCACAACTGCTGTTTCTGGACGAGCCCACCGCGGGTCTGGACCCCCGAGCCACGGCCGAGCTGCACAGCCTGATCCGCGATCTGCGCGCTCAGGGTTGCGGCATCGTGCTCAGCACCCATTCCCTGGAAGAGGCCGAGTCGCTCGCTGACGAGATTCTGGTGATCGATACCCGCACGCTGTTCTACGGCCATCCGCAGGATCTGCAGCCGCGACAGCAGCTGGAAATCCAGATCCGCATGCTTGGCGAGTTGCCCGATGATCTGGTCTGGCCGTCGGGCTGCAAGCTGCTGGGAGCCGACACCGGCCTCGCCCGCTTCGAGCTGACAGATCCCAAGCGCGAGACACCGGCCTTGATTGCGGCACTGGTCAAGGCCGAGGTGCCGATCCTCGCGGTCGAACCGGTGCGCCGTGGCCTGCGCGAACGTTACCTGGAGTTGCTGAATCGATGAACACCGCCGCCAATGCCCTGCGCTGGATGCTCTGGCGCGAGTTTCTGGACCAGCGCCAGAACCGAATGTTGTGGCCGGTGTACCTGATCATGCCGCTGATCGGCGCCGCGCTGCCGGCACTGCTGGCACTGGGCAGCGCCGCCATGCTCGCGGGCAAGGCGCCGATCAAGCCGGAGATGCAGGCCATGGTCAATGCCGTGCGCATGCTGGCCTCGGCCAATGGCACCGATCTGGAACTGGCTGCAGCAACCCTGCTGCTGCGCATGTCGGCGGGCTATTTTTTGCTGATGCCGCTGGCCATCGTCTCGATCGCCGGCGCCTACGCCATCGTCGGCGAGAAGCAGCAGCGCACGCTGGAGCCGGTGCTGGCCACGCCGATGTCGACCAATCACTTCCTGCTGGCGAAGATGCTGGCCGTGACCGTACCGGCGGTGCTGATGTCATGGATCGCCGCGCTCGTCGGCGCCGTGGCCTCGGTGGTGAGTTTCTATTGGGCCCATGGCCTGCTGGTGTGGCCGGACATCTTCTACTGGCTGGCGGTGCTGGTGCTGGCACCGGAGATCGGCGCGATGACCGCGCTGGTATGTCTGCGGGTCTCGGCGCGCATGCAGGATCCGCAAGCCGCCAACCAGATTACCGCGCTGATCCTGGTGCCACTGCTGCTGATCCTGTTCTCGGTGATCGGCCCGGTCCTGGTGCTCGACCTGCGCGCGCTGATCGGCGCCTGCGTGGCCGGGCTGGCCCTGACCCTGGGCCTGTTCTACTGGGTGCGACGCGGCTTCAATCGCGAAGAGATCCTGTGCCGGTGGCGGTGAGGAGCGGTTGTTGGTTGTTGGTTGTTGGTGGGCACGCTGCGCTTGGCCCAATCTACTGGACGTAGCGCGGCTCCGGCGCGCGGCGGGTTGACAGGTGCGTCCGGGTGGTTCGCGCCGGCGGCCGCGGCAGCGCTTGCCGGGCGCCGCGCGAATGCCGTCGTTGCGCAACACTCTTGAATCCGGGCGCGCGGACCCGGCCTTCTATGAGGGCTTTCCGAACGTCAAGGAATCTGCGGTGTTTTTTGCTTTCCGTTACATGAACTTCCGTCGTCGTTGCGGCGATCCTGTCGTCATCCTC
>JALHRS010000051.1 GCA_022841325.1 Lysobacterales bacterium
ACGACCCATCCAGGCTCGGGGACGACGGTCCCCAACAACGAAGCCGAATATGCGTTCGCGTTGTTCTCTATCCGCCATCAAAACTGTTGCGCCAGAGGAGGAGTCCATATACACCCTACGGAATGCGGCAGAATGGGCGTGGGATTTCGCGACGGGTGGGTGATGCTTCGTGTGCTGTGGTGTCTGCTGATGATCTCGCCGCTGATGGCTGCCGATATTCCGGGCAGTGCGCGCGCCACCGAGGCGGCCGCGCGGGTACGGCCCGGACTTGATGCTCGATTGTCGGCGATCGGCGCCTCGTGGGGTGCGCCGCTGTATCTGCGCATCTTCAAGGAGAGCCGGGAACTGGAACTGTGGGTGCGGGTGGGCGAGGGCTATCAGCTGTACCAGACCTGGCCGATCTGCACCTGG
This sequence comes from Lysobacterales bacterium, assembly GCA_022841325.1. GTDB lineage: Bacteria > Pseudomonadota > Gammaproteobacteria > Xanthomonadales > SZUA-5 > JADKFD01. Next base: position 412 of record JALHRS010000051.1, read on the forward strand.
TCGGGTTCGCTGGGCCCAAAGCTGCGACAGGGCGACTGGCAGGCGCCGGAGGGTTTCTATGCGGTGGCTGCAGGCCAGCTGAATCCGGCCAGCCGTTTCCATCTGTCCTTCAATCTCGGTTATCCCAACGCCTACGACCGCGCGCATGGCCGCACCGGCGACTTCCTGATGGTGCACGGCAGCTGCGTGTCGGTGGGCTGCTACGCGATGGGCGATGCCGCCATCGAGCAGATCTACACGCTGGTGGCGGCGGCCTTGGCTCAAGGCCAGAAGTCGGTGCCGGTGCACATCTTTCCCTTCCGCATGGACGGCGATTGGGCGTCGGCGTATGCGGACCACGAATGGTTGCCGTTCTGGCGCGAGTTGGAGCCGGCGTATCTGGGATTCGTGGCGGGCGGGAAGCCACCCAAGGTGCGGGTGCAGGGCAAGCGTTACCTGGTCGAGTGATTCGGGTTCCCATTGCGCGAAAATCCCCCAGCCCCGAGCTCTTCCCTTTTCCTTTTTCCCTTTTCCTTTTTCCCGCCCCCGACCGTGCTCATCGCCCTCAACAAGCCCTACAACGTGCTCTGCCAGTTCACCGATCCGCAGGGGCGGGCCACGCTGGCGGACTACGTCTCGGTGCCGGGTGTCTACGCCGCTGGCCGGCTGGATCGCGACAGTGAGGGTCTGTTGCTGCTCAGTGATGAGGGTTCGTTGATCCAGCGCATCAGCCATCCGCGGCATGCGCTGGCCAAGGTCTATTGGGCGCAGGTAGAGGGCATTCCAGAACCTGCGTCCCTGAAGAAACTGGCGCGCGGGGTGCTGTTGAAGGATGGACCGACGCGACCGGCGCAGGCGCGCCTGCTCGATGCTGAACCGGGGGATCTGTGGCCGCGTGATCCGCCGATTCGCCATCGGGCGCAGATTCCGACCGCCTGGATCGAACTGAGCTTGCGCGAGGGCCGCAATCGTCAGGTGCGGCGGATGACGGCGGCCGTGGGGCATCCAACCCTGCGACTGATTCGCGCAGCAATCGGGTCGATCACGCTGGGGGGATTGGCCCCAGGGCAATGGCGTGAGCTGGATGGGCGAGCGCTGTTCGGGTGAGCAAGCAGCGTCATGACGTCATATCGAAACCAGCGCAATATCGTGTCCCGTGCCCGGAACTGTATGCACAGAATTAACAGACGCCGTCCTGCGGTTGCGTTCTGTGGCAATCGGCAGGATTCTTGACTGTACGACGACCTTCGTTGATGGGGTTTCTCATGCGTGTCCGGATCAAACTCCTGCTGGGATCGACACTGACAGCGATCGCCGCCTGTGCCGTGATCCAGCCGCAGGTCGGCTTGCACTCGCTGCCCAAACCCACGCATGAACGCCCAGACGCGCCGGGTCAGCGCGCTGCTTTCGACCAGGTCCGACGCCTGCCGCCCGGCGCCAGCGCCATCGATCCGGCCTGGTATGCGGCGGCTGAAGCACAGGCCCGCGCGCTACCCAGTTTCAGCACCGAAGCCGGGCGCTTTGTCACCGGCGAAAAGACCTCGCCGCGCTGGCAGTGGCTGGGCCCCAGCAATGTCGGTGGACGCACGCGCACGCTGGTCTTTGATCCGCGCAATCCGCAGCGCATGCTCGCCGGTGGTGTTTCCGGCGGCATCTTCGAGACCACCAATGGCGGCGTGTTCTGGACCTCGCTGAACGACGATGCCGCCAACATCAACATCGGCGCCCTGGTGTTCGATCCGGTCAACCCCGATACCCTCTACGCCGGCACCGGCGAGCTCTATCGCAACAGCGAACGGCCCTTCGCGGCGATGTGGGGGCAGGGCATATTGCGTTCCACCGACAACGGCCAGAGCTTCCGCCAGCTGGTCGCCACCGCCAACGACAACTTCCGCTACGTCTCCGATCTGGTGATCAGTCCACTCGATCATCGGCGCCTGTACGCCGCCACCAACACCGGCGTCTGGCGCTCGGACGATGGCGGCAACAGTTTTGTGCAGATCCTGAGGCCGGTGGCTGCCGGTGGCGGACTGCTCTACGAGGGCTGCACCGATCTGCAGCTGTTGCCCGGCAGCGACACCCTGCTGGCCAGCTGCGCCTCGCGCTCGGAAGACGATCGCTACTGGCTACCGAACACGATTGTGCCGCCGGCCTGCAACGGTCCGTGCCCAGCCACCGTCTTCCGCACCGACGACGCCCGCGGCACGACGGGCTGGCAGGTGGTGCTGAGCGAGAACGGCATGGGACGCACCTCGCTGGCGCTGGCGCCCTCGAATCCGAACATCCTCTACGCGCTGGCAGCCAGCACCGTGCCCGGCCCGGATCGCAACAATGATGGTCGCGGCGATTACGACAATGGCCTGCACGCCGTATTCCGCTCCAATGACGGCGGTCGCACCTGGGAAGCCCGGGTGCGCAACAGTTCGGCCGACGTGCTCTCGACCTATCTGCTGAGCTATGCCGACGGTTTCGAGGCGGTGCGCTGCAATTTCGGCAGTTTCGATGCCTACAGCGCCGGCTGGTACAACCAGGCCATCGCCGTCAATCCGCTCGACCCGGAGATCGTCTGGGTGGCTGGCATGGAACTGTACCGCTCCGATGACGGCGGCCGCAGCTTCGGCAAGGCCTCGTACTGGTGGCTGGACGGCGAACAGCCCAGCGGCGTGCATGCCGACCAGCACTCGCTGCACTTCCATCCGAACTATGCCCAGGGCACGCGCCGCCTGTACACCACCAACGATGGCGGCGTGGCCTACACCGATGCCGATGCCGCGCCGGTCAATCGAGCCGCCAACGCGGCCTGTGGACCGAACACGGGAGGCGTGAGCTGGACCACCATCGAGGAAGGCCTGGGATCGGTCCAGTTCTATACCGGCACCGTCAATGATCAGGGCACGGTCTGGTTGGGCGGTGCCCAGGATAACGGCACCCTGCTGCAGAGCAGCTTCTCCAGCGGCAACATCTTCACGCACATCTTCGGTGGCGACGGCGCCAGCGTGGCCATCGATCCGCGCAGCGAAAACACGCTGTACGTGAGCTATCAGAACGTCAACATCCATCGCTCGGTGAACGGCGGGCCCTTCGTGCGGGCCACCAACGGCATCGTCGACAACACCGTGTTCATCATGCCCTTCGTGCTCGACACGGCGAATCCGGATCGATTGTATGCGGGCGGCTCCAGGCTATGGCGCACCCATGACCAGGGCCGCAACTGGGTGCCGGCCAGCGTTTCCCTGGGCGGCGTGTTCAACGACTGGATCTCGGCCATCGGCCTGTCGCCGACCGACCCCAACCGCATCCTGATCGGCAACCAGCGCGCCATCTACCGCAGCAGCAATGCCAGCAGCAGCAATGGCAGCAGCGTCTTTGCCAGCGTCTCGCCGCGCAGCGGCTGGGTGTCCTCGCTGGGCTTCGATCCGGTCGATGCCAACATCGCCTATGCCACCTATTCCACCTTTGGTGGCCAGCATGTGTGGCGCAGCAACGACGCCGGCGCCAGCTGGACGGCCATCGACGGCGAAGGCGACGGCGCGCTGCCGGATGTGCCGGTGCACCATCTGCTGGTCGATCCCAACAACCGCCAGCGCCTGTACATAGGCACCGACATCGGCGTGTTCGTCAGCCTCGATGGCGGCGCCCACTGGGCCCGCGAGAATGGCGGCTTCGCCAATGTCATCGTCGAGCGCCTGGCCATCGCCAAACAGCCCCTGAGTGGCGTGCCCGAGCTCTATGCCTTCACCTATGGCCGCGGCGCCTGGCGCGCGCCCCTGGTGGATTTCGATGGTGTGCCCGACTACCAGATCGGCGCCGACATCTCCGGCGCCTTCTTTGATCCGAGCCAGGACGGCCACGGCTGGTTCATCGAAGCCACCAGCATCGATGGCGTGCCCGGCGTGGTGGCCACCTGGTACACCTACCGCAATGGCGAGCTGGTGTGGATGGTCGGCACCGCCCCGGTGGATGGCCACAGCGCGCGGGTGCCGCTGTCGATCACTGCGGGCGGCGGCTTTCCACCCAATCACGATCCAGCCCAGGTCCAGTTGCAGCCCTGGGGTGAGGTGCTGCTGGATTTCAGCAGCCGCGACCTTGGCACGGCCACCTGGACCACGAACGTGCCCGGATTCAGCAACGGCAGCATGGCGCTGAGCCGCATCAGCCGACTCAGTGCTGGCGTCAGCCCCGCCAGTGCCGGGCTTTCGGCCTGCCACAGCGGCACCTGGTACAACGCGGCCCAGAATGGCCACGGCCTGCAGGTGCAGATGATTGGTGCCCCCGGCAGTCAGCAGCTGGTGGTGATCTGGTTTGCCTACCTCAATGGCCAGCAGCGCTGGCTGCTGGGTGTAGGGCCGGTGGTCGGCAACCAGGCCAATCTGGCCATGACCATCACCCGCGGCGCCCAGTTTCCGCCCAACTTCAGCGCCGGCGAGGTAATCCGCGAGCCCTGGGGCACCCTGAGTTTCCGCAGCATCGACGCCCAGAACGCCCGCATCGAGTGGAACAGCACGCTGCCTGGTTATGGCAGCGGCGGCCTCGACCTGAGCCGGTTGACGACCTTGCTGGGCAAGAGCTGTCCCTAGCACGGGGTGCGGGGCACGGGGCACGGGGCACGGGAAAGGCCCGCCAGTCCGAGGGTCTCACCGCCCGCCACCGTCCCTGGCCCGACATGGCCCGTAGGTCATGAACCTGAGGATGGGCCCGCTGTTGTGGGTCCAGACTTGTCTGGACGCTCTTTGCTTGTTTGCTGGAGAAGCGTCCAGACAAGTCTGGACCTACAAAGAGCCCCAAGTCCATAGCCTTTCCCGTGTCCCGTGTCCCGTGTCCCGTGTCCCGTGTCCCCTGCCCCTCGTTCGGTGTGCGAAGCAGCGCTCCGCCACGAGCGATCGCGACTCCCGTCACGCGGCCGCCGCCACGCCCATCCACCCTGAGCCGCGGCGTGGTGGTTCTGGCCCTATGATCGGAAACTCGCGCGCGGACGATCCTGCGCCTGCTTCTCGCATATCAAAGGCCTGATCCCCGATGACCCTGCCACAACTGCCACTGCCCTGGTTGATGACCGCCGCCGTCGTGCTCGGGGTGGGTGCGCAATGGCTGGCCTGGCGCCTGCGCCTGCCGGCCATCGTGCTGCTGCTCGGCATCGGCATCATCGTCGGGCCGGTATTGGGCCTGCTCAATCCGGACCAGTTGCTGGGCGAGGCGCTGTTCCCGATCGCCTCGCTGGCGGTGGCGATCATCCTGTTCGAGGGCGCGCTGACCCTGCGCTTCGAGGAAATCCATGGCTTGCGGGGACCGATCTGGAATCTGGTCAGCATCGGTGCCCTGCTCAATCTGGTGCTGATCGCGGCAGCGGCGCACCTGTTCCTGAAGGCGCCGGTGCCGATGGCCCTGCTGATTGGGGCCATCTGCAGCGTCACCGGGCCGACGGTGGTCGGGCCGATGCTGCGCGCGATCCGGCCGCGGCCCAGCGTCGACAAGGTGCTGCGCTGGGAAGGCATCATCATCGATCCGATCGGTGCGGTGCTGGCGGTGATGGCGCTGGAACTGGCGCTCAGCGGCTACGGCGACAATATCTGGTGGCAACTGGGACGGCTGATGCTGGTCGGCAGCGCCTTCGGCTTTGCCTTTGCCTTTGCCATGGGCATTTGTCTGCGACGGCACTGGATTCCCTGGTATCTGCGCAGCGCCGTGATTCTGGCGGCAGTGCTGCTGGCTTTCACCTGTTCCAACGAAATCGCCCACGAGTCCGGCTTGTTGACCGTGACCATCATGGGCGTGGTGCTGGCCAATCTGCGCGATGTCGATCTCGAAGACGTGCTGCACGTCAAGGAGACGCTGACCGTCATGCTGGTGTCGCTGCTGTTCATCCTGCTGGCGGCGCGCCTGGATGTGTCCAGCTTCGAGCGGTTGGGCTGGGGTTTGCCCCTGTTTCTGCTGGTGGTGCTGTTCGTGGCGCGCAGCATTGCGGTCTGGCTGAGCACGCTGGGATCCAAACTGGACTGGAAGGAACGCACGCTCATTGCCTGGATGGGTCCGCGCGGCATCGTCGCCGCGGCGGTCGGTTCGCTGTTTGCCCTGCGCCTGGAGCGTGAGCAGGTGCCCGGTGGTGAGTTGCTGGTCCCAGCCGTGTTCAGCGTGATCATCGCCAGCGTGTTGCTGCAGAGCTTCACTGCGCGGCGGCTGGCGCTGCGCCTGGGGCTGGCAGAGGCGATTCCCAAGGGCGTGCTGTTGGTGGGTTCCTCGCACTTCGCCTGTGCTTTTGGACTGGCCCTGAAGGCGCGCGGTTTCCGGGTGCTGATGGCCGATTCCCATTGGGAATCCCTGCGCAAGGCCCGCATGCAGGGGCTGGATACCTATTTCGGACGGATCGTCTCCGAACATGCCGACAAGCATCTGGATACCAGCGGTGTGGCCAAGTTGTTTGCCCTGGCCAGCAGGCCTAACCAGAACGCCCTGGCCTGCCTGCATTTCAAGAGTGAGCTCGGTACCGATGGCGTGCTGGCGCTGCGCACCGACGAGGACAAGGGTCACAGCAAGGGCACGCTGGCCGGCAATCTGCGCTCGCCCTGGCTGTTCCGCAAGGATGTCAGCCATGCATCACTGGAAGCCCTGATCGATCAGGGTGGGCGCATCCGCGGCCACAAGATCAAGGACAACTTCGGACTGAAGGAATTCCGCATTCGCTTCCCGGATGCCCTCGGCCTGGTCGCCATCAGTCCCCGCCAGCAGCTGCTGCCCTTCACTCACCAGGGGGCACCGGCGCTCAAGCCCGGCTGGGAACTGCTGGCCTTGCATCCCAAGCCGGCCGATGCGGAATCGGCGCCCGAAATCGAAGCGCCAACGCACTTCGATCCGGGCAAGGAACTGGTGGGCGATGAACTGCTGTTGCCCAGGGAGCAGGCCGACGAGGGTGCCCCGGGATAGTGCAGACAGGTCGGGGCGCGATGGCCGCAAGGTTGAAACCGTTGCGTTGACCGTCCCAACGGGCTGGGCCATGATGACCTCGGAATGACCCCTGGAACGCGGGAGGCACTGGTGCAAATCGGCAAGTTCGACCGCAGCCGGCTGGTCATGTTTCTGTCGGCAGACGTGGTCGGCTCCACCGCCTTCAAGGCAGCCGCGCAGAGCGAGACCGGCCCCGATTCCTGGCTGGGCGCCTTCGAGACGCTGTTCCGCGAACTGCCGCTGATCTTCATTGGCCATCTGGCCCGACAGTTCATCGAGGAGGATGACCTGCCCGAAAGCGGCGTCTGGAAGGTCATGGGCGATGAAGTGGTGTTCGCCGCGCTGCCGCAGTCGCTGGCACACGCGCAACTGATCACGGCGGCCTTCTGTGGCGCCGTTTCCAGCTACGACCAGCGCATTGCCGAGCGCTGGCCGCTGCGGATACGCGGCTGCTGCTGGGGCGCCGAGATTGGCGAACGCAACCGTGCGATCGAGATACCGGAAATGCTCGGCGGCTCCGAGGACAGCCCCTATCTGGATTTTCTGGGGCCGGATATCGATATCGGCTTCAGATTGAGCGGGCACTCGCGCCCGGGTGAAGTCATCCTGTCACCGAATCTGGCCGAGGCTTTTGCCGAGCAGCCCGATCAGCGCGACCTGCGCTTTCATTTCGTTGGTGAGGCGCCGCTCAAGGGCGTCTGTGCCGGTCAGCCTTTTCCGTTGGTGCTGGTGTCTCTGGTATCGGCCGGCGACACCGAATTCGACATCATTCCCGCGCCCGATCTGGCTGCCCGGTTGATTGCCACCCGCATCCGCATGCGTGACCAGCACGGGGCCCTTCCGGCGCCGCCGGTGCGGCTGGATCAGGGTTGAGCGCTGCCGGACTTCCCAGGTGCTTGGGTCGGACCGGTGCTTTGTGTCAAAGTGCGGTTTGCTCTGCATGTCGTGTGATCGACGCCGGAGATGTCAGCTGAACAGAGGAACTCAGCATGCAAATTGATCTGGTGCAGGAAGGCGATGTCGCGGTGGTGGTGCCCATGGGGCGAATCGACTCCAACACCGCTGCGGAACTGGAGCGCGTCTGCGATGAGCAGATCGCTGCAGGACGTCGCAAGATCCTGCTGGACCTGGCCGGCATCGATTACGTCAGCTCGGCCGGACTGCGGGTGTTCCTGGTGGTCGGCAAGAAGTTGCAGCGCGGCGGTGGTCGCGTGGCCTTGTGCTGCCTGTCACCGATGGTGAGCGAGGTGCTGGCGATAGCCGGCTTCGATCGCATTCTGACCACCGCCGGCAGTCGCGGCGAAGGTCTGGCCAAGCTGATCTAGCCCGTCTAGCGCCTGCCGATCAGCACGCTGATGCCCGGTTGCGGATGCGCCAGCGACCACTGCCCGAGTGGCGCCGCTGATCGGGCGATGACCGGCCTGGGCAATACCCCGTAGTTGAGAATGATGGTGGAGTTCCAGCCGCGTTCCACGACGCTGCGGATCAGCCGGTCGTGGATGCCGGTGCGCTCGCCACCGGGCGGAAAGGCGGACGCTGCCGGCATCTGCAGGTAGTAGCCCTCGTCGCGCTCGCCATCGTACAGATCTTCGGCGCCGCCCCAGGGCGGATCACCGAAGATGATGTCCGGCACGGCTGCAGCGGGCGGCCAGCCGCTCAGATAGTCGCTCTGGACCAGGCCGAGGTCGACTCCATGCAGCCTGGCGTTCTCGGCTGCCAGTTCCAGCGCCGCAGCATCGATATCGATGCCGCTGACCGGCCAATCCGGTTGCGCCAGTTTCACGGTGATCGCCAGCGTACCCGCGCCCACACCGAACTCCAGGATCTGCGGCACACGGCCCTGCGCCGCAAGCCCGCGTCCCTGCTCCAATGCCACTTCGGTCAGCCACCAGGTTTCGGGATCGGTGATGAACGCCCGCGGGTCGATGCGAAAGCGGCGCCCGCCAAAACTCAGAAAGCCGGCGACGTAGGCGGGCGCTTCGCCTGCTGCTACCCGCAGCCGCAAGGCCTCGAGTCGGGTCGGATCGCCGTCGGCGGCCAGCTGCAACAGCTCATCGCCGACCGGATCGGCTGGCCGGCTCATGTCTTCCCGGGCAGGATGCGCAGCGCCATGACGGTGATGTCGTCGGCTTGATGATGGCCTTCGGCGAAGTCGAACACGCTCTGCATGCTGGTTTCGACCCAGACCATGGCCCGTTCGTTGGCGTCGATGCCGCTCAGCACCCGTTCCAGACGCTCGTCGGTATAGAAGCTCTCGTCGGCGGCGATCGCCTCGGTGACGCCGTCGGTGTAAAGGAACAGCAGATCGCCAGCGGCCAGGGTGGTCTTGTAGATCGGGTAATCGGCACCGGACATGATGCCCAGGGCGACACCGCCATCGAAGGCCATCATCTCCGGCTTGCCGCCGGCGCGGCGCAGGAAGGGATGGTTGTGGCCCCCATCGGAATAGACCAGTTCACCGGTGCGCACGTTGAGAATGCCCAGGAACAGGGTCACGAACTGACACATGGCATTCTGGGGAATCAGCAGTTCGTTGGTCTGCCGCAGAATCTCGTCGGGCCGGCCGATGTGCTCGGAAGTGGAGCGCGCGCGCAGCACTGAAATGACGACGGTCATGAACAGCGCCGCCGGCATGCCCTTGTCGGAGACATCGCCGATCGCGAAACAGAGATGATCGTCGTCGAGGTAGAAGTAGTCGTAGAGATCGCCGCCGGCTTCCTTGGTCGGTTTGATCGCGGCCGACAGATCCACACCCAGACGGCCATCATCGTGCAATCGCGGCTTGAAGCCCTGCGGCAGCATGCTCAGCTGGATGTCGCCGGCAATGCGCAGCTCGTTGTGCAGGCGCTCCTTGGTGGCCGTGGTTTCGGTCAGCTCATGCAGATAGGTATTGAGGCGTGATTCCATCGAAATGAAGGAACTCGCCAGCTGCGCGATCTCGTCGCGGCTTTCGCCGGGCATGGCGCCGATCTGCTTGCGCAGCGGCAGATCCTCGACCGGCTGGAAATCGGTGGCTGCCAGCTCCCGGGTGTAGTCGGCCAGCAGCGAGATCTTGGAAGACAGCTTGGTGCCGATGTAGAAACTGAACAGGAAGACCACGAAAAAGCTCAGGAAACCGATCAGGATCGACTTGCGCAGTGATTTGTCGAGCTTGGCAATCAGCGCATCGATGCCCAGATCGGCGCCGACGATGTAGCGCGTGCCCTTGGCGGTGATCCCCGGCTTGAACAGGGAATAGACCCGCCCCCATTCGTCGCTGACTTCGTCATAGATCGGCTGCTGGGTATTCCAGGCCAGCTCGAGCTTGGGTTGGACGTACTCCTGCCAGTAGCTGGCATAGCTCTCATCCTTCAGTTCCGCGGGCGTGGCGTTGGACGAGGTGGTGAAGAACACGCCATCGCGATAGGTGTAACTGTAGAGATACTTGAGGCCGATATCGGAGCAGTATCTGGAGAGCTGATCGACCAGTTGCCGATATTCCTCCGCAGACACCGCATCGGAACTCACGGCGCGATCGAAATAGCCCGGTGGCAGCATGTCCGGCAATGCCCGCGCCGCCGCAGCCAGCTTCTGCTCGACACCGGCGATGATGCTCTGTTTTTCAGCCAGATAATGGTTGGCGGCAAAGATGGCCGTGCCCAGGATGTTGAAGATCGTCAGGCCGACGATGATCTTGAAGCGCAATCCAAAGCGAATACGCTCGATTGCTGGAGTGGCGGGCGTAGGCTTGTCGGTCGCGCTCATGAACTTCGCTCGCTTGCAGGGCTGCTCTGAAGATCGCACAGCACCAGTATGCCGCTGAATCGGTTGGCCATCAGTCCCGCCAGCTCATCGGCCACCTGTTCCAGCATCCGATCCGGAAACTGCAGGGAATAAGCCAGGGCCATTCTGGAGGCCTCTACGCCCAGAGTACCAAACACCAGACGACCCTGGACCGGTGTCCAAGGGCCCATCGAAGCCCCGTCTGGCGCCAGCTCGGCCAGGCGGGCGCTGCCGCCATCCGCCGTAATTTCCACGATCTGCAGATGCTCGCAGGGAAAATCGGCCAACGCCTGTTCCCAGCTCAGATTGCGCAAAGGATCGACCGCGGCGCCCAGCAGATAGTCGCGAGCGGCGTCGGCATGGATCAGATCCTGCAGCGGCGAGGGCAGTCTGGCGCTGTTGCGGGTGCGCCCGAGCACCAGGACCCAGCCCGCTGCGCTTTCGCGCCAGCCACAGAAATCCGAAATTCCGACCGCACCCAGGCGTCGAAAGGCATAGGCAGCCGGACCGAGCTGGGCCGGCAGCGGATGCTCCAGATAGTTGCGATAGCCGAGTGCCAGCTCGCGCTGGCCGGGCAGCAGCTCGGCCCGGAAGAAGGCACGGCGGGTTTGGTGGCTTTCATCGGCAAGCAGACTGGTCATGGTCAGCAAGGTACCACCCAGATCGTTCAGTTCGCGGATCCGTCCGGGCGGCAACTGGGTTCTATAACGTCCCTGGGTGGCATCTTCGGCAGCGGCGGTGAGGGCGGCGAGTTCGCGCCTGGCCACCCGCGTGATCAGTTCGGCGGCGCCTATACCCGCCAGCAGCAGTGCCAGCAACAGGCCGATGAGGCGCAGGCGCAGTGCCGCCATGGCTTCTCTGAAGCCGGTTTCGCGTTCGGACACGCCGATCACGGCGCGGACGCTGCCATCGGCAGCGAGCACCGGCGCGTAGCCGACGATCAGATCCCAGTTCTCCTCGCTTTGCGGGACCAAGGTCCAGTCGAGTTCACCCTGCAGCAGCTTGTGTCCCATCTCCGCATCAGGCGCTGGCGGCTGTGGCACGAACACCACCTGGGCGGAGAACAGCTCGCGGGGGCGCCAGTTGTCCTGACCCTCGGGATCGAACCAACGCATGCTGAGACCGCCCAGGCGCTGGCTATAGCGCTTGAGCAGGGCCGGGCGCGCGTCCTCGGGGCCCATGACATCCCAGAAGCCGGCGACGCTTGCGGCCACACCCTGGGCCCGTTCGCGCAATCCCCAGCGCAACTCATTGCGCTCCATCGTGTACACCAGCAGGCTGTTGACCAGCCCGAGGCCCACGAACAGCGGCAGGATGGCAAGGTAATAGCGGATACGCAGCGTCATGAGCCGGCTTCGCCCGAATAGTCGACGCCCAGCAGTGGCATGCGGAAGAAGCCGGCCAGCAGCAGCGGGCATTCGTTGATCACCGTGAAGAACTTGCCGCGTGGCAAGGACAGCGCCACATAGCCTTCGGGTCCAGCCGTGATCGCAAACGGGGCTGCCTTGCCGGTGAGCAGGATGGTGGTGCCGACCACCGGCTGCATTTCGGTCCCGTCCGGCCCCACCGCCGCCCCTGACACCTTCACATAAAGACGGTTGATCACACCGCCTTCCTCGCAGATCAGGTGTCCGGGCTTGAAATGGTGAACTGCCATGGCCGCGGCGATGGTCAGCAGTTCTTCCGAACGCAGCGCCGTGAACGGCGGCACTGCATGCAGGGCGAGCAATTTCTCCGCCAGTGTCATCATGCTGGTGCTCCCGCGACGGCCGCGGACCCACCGATCACGCAGTATTCGTGCCAGTACAGGCGCTGGCCGGGTGCCAGCAGCAGACTCATCGAATCGTTGCAGTCGAGCCAGCGCCCTGCGCCATCGGCCTCGAGCAGGCGCAGGCGGAAGGGCGCGTGACAACGGATGGCGAGAGCGCGCCGCTCAGGTTCCCAGCAGGCTGCCCGACGCAGGCTCGGCGTATTCATGAACAGCAGATCCAGGGCCCGCTCGGCCGGGTGCCTGGTCAACAGCACGCGGCACTTCTCCTGGATCAGCACCCGTTGATGGCGCAGCTCCAGATTGTCTGCACCGGCGTCGTCTACCAGCCACAGCAAGGCGGCGTTGCCGACCCCGACGCGGCCGGAATCGACCGGTTCGCGCGTGCACTCGACCGCCAGGCCACGGTCAGCCCCTGATTCGTTGCCGATGTCGATGAGGGCGTGCTCCAGCGCGATCAACTCGCGACCGCGGGTCAGCGCCCGCTGATAGGTTTCCGACTGCCGTGCCTGCGCTGCCAGCCGGCTGCTGAGCTCGTTCAGGCCCTGCGCCAGTTGGCCGATCTCATCACCGGCGGGATAGTCGACGTGGGTATCGTGATAGCCGGCGGCAATGCGCAATGCCGAATCCTTGATGTTGCGCAGCGGCCGCATCAGGCTCTGCGACACCCGGTACGACACCGAACCCGCCAGCAGCAGCAGACCGGCGCCGACGAAAAGCACCGCGAACAGGGCAAAGCGGGTCTTGTCGCGAATCACGCCGATGTCGACATCGGCACCGGCCAGCGCCACGATCTTGCCGCTACTGCTGTAGATGGGTTCGGCCGAGACCTTGATCAGTCCCCATTCCTCCCATTCCCGGATGTCGGACACAAAGGCCTGCCCGCGACTCTGCGCCAGCGTGACATCGGCGACCGAATCCTCCGGAACCACGTCCAGATAACCCGGCGGCGAATGCTCATCACCGACCGAGCCATCAAGGATGTAGCGGATCTGGTCGGCGCCCAGATGCACTTCGGTATAGAGGAAGGTCAGGCCGGCTGCGACCCGCGTGTTCTGGTAGGCCGACACATAGCGCTGGAAGAAGGGGTGCGCTTCGCTGTAATAGCCGGGCGCAAAGTTCTCGGCCAGGATGCCGCTGACCGGATTGACGGTCAGCAGGGACTCGGCCGCCGCGTACAGCTTGCCGTTCAGCCAGGCCAGCGCGTTGAGATCGTAGCCGGCGGGGTTGAGCGGCTGGCGCTGCAGCAGCTTGCCCTCGGCATCGAACAGCAGCAGGGTCTGCTCGGCGACCGCCAGACCGGCAAACCGGGACGGCGCCGGCGCAGGCGCCAGCGTGGCCACTTCCTGCTCCAGCGTCAGCGTCGGCAGGTCCGCATCGACCGCCATCAGGGTCTGGCCACGCCGCGCCCACAGCGTACCATCGAGGTAGATCAGCTGATCGGCCTCTGCCGACATCGCCCGCAGTTCCGGTGCGGTCTGTTCCCCGGTCAGCATCCATTCGTTGATCAGCTTGCCGTCGCCGGCCAGCAGCCAGACCCGCTGCTGCTCGCTGTCGCAGGCCATGGACCGCCAGGCACTGTCGGTGAGACGGCGCTCCTCGATGGCGCCACCATCTTCGGGATTGATCCGCAGCAGCATGCCGCGCTCGGTGTCCAGCCCGTAGAGCTGGCCATCGGCTCCCGCACACATGGCCCCGACCTTGTAGGGACGCTGGAACTGGGCATGGCCATCGCCATCGGTGAACTCTGCGGCGCCGGCGCTCAAGGCCTCGAGCTTGCGGTCGAAGCCGCGCAGGATGATGTCGTAGATCACCTGGTAGACCGCCGCGCCCCAGATGGCGGTAGCGACGGCCAGAATGACCGTCATCGTCAGCAGAATCAGGGTCTGGAAGTTGAAGGTCAGCTTCATGAGACCGCCGAGATGGTCTTGAACTGATACAGGCTGACACCCATGGCCGGGAAGATTTCCAGGGCGCGCATGACCACGGCGCCTGGCAACACCAGCGCCCGGCAGCCGGCAGACACGGCCCGTTCCCGGCGTGTCAGATCACCCATCAACACGCGCTCGCCGAAGGTGGCTCCGGCGGTGGCCTGACGGACACCGCCGTTGCGATGGACCTCGACTTCGCCCTCGGCGATGACGAACAGCTCCTCGGTGGGTGCGTCGGTGTCGTAGACGATGTCCCCCGGCGCCCAGCTGCGTTCGCTGGCGTGGGCAGCGAGATAGTCCAGCGCCAGAATGCGGGCATCACTGAAGAAACGCGCCCGTACCAGCGCCGCCACCCGGTCGACCGGGTGCGCCGCCAGTTCCAGATTGATCTCGGAATGCGCAAAGCGCGGCAGCAGCGCCACCAGCCAGTCGTTGATGCGGCCACTGTCGGGCTCGTCCAGGCGCTGCCGCAGCAGGCTCAGACCGCCGTCGATCTGGCGTTCCTGGAAGGCAATCAGCGCGGCCGAGGCCTCCAGCGCGATATTGCTGCGTGCGGCTCGCCGCAACACCGTTTCGATCGATTCGGCGCTGGCGAGGTTCTGCTGCAGCCCAGACTCTGGCACGGTGGCCTCGATCAGCGCGCAGATGCGGTCGAACATGGCGCGCGAGCAGCTCTGCTGAATGGTTTCGATGGCATTGGCCCGGTCGCGCGGATTGGCGAAGGACAGCGAAGCCCGGATCAGGTCGAAGTCCGACAAACGACCGACCAGACTCAAGACCTCCAGCACGAATTCCAGGCCCTCGGCGGCCGCATCGCGGTAGAAGCGGGTCAGTACCGTCTGCCCGACACCGGCGCCGGGATCGGCGGTCAGCGCCCGATTTGAAACCACCGCCAGCTGGGCGCGGCTGAGCTCTTCCTCGATCAACTCGTCGGTGATCAGCAGCAGCTGCGGCATGGCCAGCCGGCTGAGCGCGCGCACCGCGACACTGCGTGAATGGAAGGGCGCGGAAATATTGCGCAGCAGGTGGATCACGCCGGGAATGGCTTTCAGGCCCATGCCGCAGATCAGTGCCTCAAGCCGGCGGCTTTCGGAGGCCGAGAAGTGCTCGGCTGCCCACAGCAGCGCCGGTATCGATGAGGTGTCACTGATCTTTTCGGCGATGGCCAGGATCAGCATGCGTTCTTCCGAGGAAGCGTCGGACACCAGCGGCAACACATGCGGCATCATTGCCGCGGTATCGGGCGACGCCAGCTTGCGCAGACTGCGCAGTGCTTCCAGCCGCAGGTCCTCGTTGTCGTCGCCCAGAAAGGGCAGCAGTTCCTTGGCATGGCGCGGCTGATGGCAGTCGCCGATCGCGCGTATGCCGAGGCGCCGGGATTCCTCGTCCCCATTCAGCAGGCTGCGCACCTGCTCGATGGCCAGCGCGACCTCGTTGATGCGACTGCCATTCCAGCGCGCCACCGCGATCGCCGCCAGATGCGCGGGATGATCGGAGCGGCGCCAGTCCTGCAGGCGCCGCATCGGGAACGCGCCGGTGGAGGTGAACTCGTCCAGCACCTCCGGTTCATTCGGGCCGTTGTCGCTCTCCAGCCACAGCAGGGTCTCGGCCAGGGCGTCGGTGTTGCCGTGGGTGAGCAGCTCGGAAATGGCCGGTCGCAGCCTGTCGGCCTCCTCGGCACAGGCCGTGGACAGGAAATTCAGCAGCGCCGCACGGGCGGAGCTGTCCTGCAGACGCCACAGCAACTCCACCGCCAGCAGCTGCTCGCTGCGGCGGGCCGAAAACGCCATCTTGCGCAGCTGGATGAAGTCGGCGTTGCTCAGATGCAGCCGCCAGGCCCGCTCCGGGTTGGCGAAATCGAGCCAGTCGGCGCGCAGATTCACCGCCAGCGCATGCACATAGTTCTGGCGGATGAAGGCAGCAATCACCAGCGCAACGCAGGCCACCAGCAGACCGGCCAGCGCCAGGTTGTCGGGATCGATGTGTTGCGCCGAATAGAACAGCAGCAGACCGGCGGTGGCGCTGGCGGCGGGCTCCGCCAGGGCTTCGATGAAGGTCCGCAGCTGCCTTTTGACGCCACCCGGCAGAGCGTTGTAGAGCAGGTTGATGTTGTTGAACTCAATCGCCACAAACAGGCTCTGGTA
This sequence comes from Lysobacterales bacterium, assembly GCA_022841325.1. GTDB lineage: Bacteria > Pseudomonadota > Gammaproteobacteria > Xanthomonadales > SZUA-5 > JADKFD01. The sequence goes on from JALHRS010000051.1 coordinate 16,935, forward strand.
GGCGTAGAAGGCCACCAGTGCGGCGCCAAAGCCGTTGTGCAGATAGAAGAAGACGAAGGAACCGAGATAGGCGAAGGGCACCACCAGGGCCGTGCTGCCCACGCCCAGGCGGCCGACGATGCGGTTGAAGAAGAACAGGTTGATGACCAGCGTCAGCGCGCCGGCCAGGGCGTACAGACCACCCAGCAGCGAGGCCAGACTATCGGCAGAGCGGTTCTCCGCGAACACCCCGAGCGTCAGATATTCCAGGCTGCTGGTCAGTGCCACCATGACGAAACAGATCATCGCCAGCGCCAGCGCGAAGCGCGAGCTTCTGAAGGTCTTGATGATGAACTTGAGCAGTTCCGGCAGTGACAGCACTTCCTCGGACTGGGCGTCATCGGCCGAGATCGCGCGGAAGCGCCTCAGGATCACCAGCAGCACCGGGAAGGTGACCATGGCCACGATGGCCCACACCAGGAACAGCTTGGACGCCGGCACGAGGCCGGACAGGCCGGTCACCAACCCGCCGCCGAACATGGATCCGGCCGAGCTGCCGGCGGCAATCAGTCCATACAGGCGCTTGCCGTCCAGGATCGAGAAATAGTCGTCGGCGAAGTTCCAGAACAGCGTGTACAGGGCGATGAACCACAGGCCCACGTAGAACTTGATGACAAAGGGAAACCACTCGGTCTGGCCGAAGTAGTCGCCACCGAAACCGATCAGCAGACCGCCGCCGACGATCACCGTCAGGGTCACCCGAAACAGCGCCCGGGTGCCGAGCTTGGCGATCAACACCGAATAGACCGGCGCGTACACCATCATGACCACGGGCATGAAGATGAATACCAGCGGCAACTTCTCGATGCCCAGCTGCGACAGGAATACCGAGTCAGCGGCGACGGTACCGATGGCCACGCCCGCCTGCAGCAATCCTGCCAGCAGCGCGAACCACAGCACCTTGCTGCCCTCGTCGGGCAAGACCTGAAACAGACGGCGGAACTTGGACAGCATGCAGTTTCCGATTCTAGCCGCGGCGCTGCGGCGGTCTGCGCACGAGCAGCACATGGCTCACGTGCGTGTGTTCCTCTTCGCGGAAGCCCGGGTGCGGCGCCTCGCGCCACTCGCGGCGACCCGAGTCCACCACTTCGAAGCCGGCATTCTCCAGCAGTTGCTGCGCGACTGCGGGTTCGATGAAACGATAATAGTAAGTGCTCTGGTAGAGAAAGCTGTCGTCACCGATCTCGCGCATGTCCAGCCCGGCGACGCCGTCTTCGTGCCCGGGAATATTGCACAGCAGCAGTCCGCCGGGCTTGAGGATGTGGTAAAGCTCGGCCAGCACGGCCTCGGCATTGGGCAGGGTCTCGAACACGTCCAGCAAGGTGATGGCATCAAAATGCTCACCCGGAAACCCGGTGGCTGCGAGATCGCCGACGCGCAGCCGCAGCTGCGCCCGCAGCGCGGCCGGAATCTTCTCCAGCGCATGCGTCGAGGCGTCCATTGCATGCACCTCGTCGGCGCCGCAATCGAGCAGAAAGGACAGGTTGCGACCCTCGCCAACGCCGGCATCGAGCAGGCGTGAGGGCGACTTCAGGACCTCGCGGAAAGCACTCGCGAACCCGGCCAGAAAGGGCAGCGGCTCATGTCCCCAGACCAGCTCCGCGGTGGACGCATAAAGCTCGTCCCAGGCGCGCTGGTTGGCCCCGCTGATGCGCTCGACGTCGAATCCGCCAGGTTGGATCGGGGGCAACAGATGCTCGGTCATTTCGTTCCGCAGGCAATGAGCGCTGGCCATCGAGGCGCCGTAACCGCCGGCATTGAGAAAGCACAAGGTATCACCCTCGCGCACCGCCGACAGCAAGCAGTCTTCGGCCCACAGATCCAGTGCCTCGTTGATGTTGCCGGCGATAGTGACACATTGCGGTGGCTCGGGTCGCAGCGTGGCCGGGGCCGGAATCAGCGGCAGCCGGTAGTGCGCTGGCTCGGGATGGACGTTGAATCCGGCATTGACGCCCACGAAGAGGCGATCGCCCTTGCGTTCCACCTGGGTGACCTCGGTCAGCAGGGCACCGGCATCCTTGACCAGATAGTCGCCCGGCTCGAAGCACAGCTTCAGCCCGCGAGCACCGAAGTAGCGTCGCACCAGAGCTGCCCAGGCCGCCAGATCGAGTTCCTCGTCGCCCTCGACCAGTGGAATCCCGAGACCGCCACCGAGATTCAGGGTCCGGATCTGCGGGGCCACGTCGAGGAACTCGCAGATGCGGGCGAAGACGCGCTCGACCGCACCCAGTTGCGGCGTCAGAAAGCCGCAACCGGCATGGCAGTGCAGCCCGGTCAGCTTCAGGCCGGACCTGGCCGCCAGTTCGAGCGCTTCCTCGAAACGATCGCGGTAGACGCCGAACTTGCTGGCCTTGGCCCCGGAATAGCTGACCAGATCGTTGTAGCCCAGCGCTGAGGCCGGATTGATGCGCAGGCCCAACTCCCTTCCGGGCGACACTTCGGCGATGCGCCGCAGCTGGGTCAGCGAATCGGCATTGATCCAGATCTCCGGCCAGCCGGCGAGTGCGGTGTAGTCGGCGCTACTGAGGCAGCCGGCGGTAAAGGACAGCTGCCGGGCCTCGAAGCCGTTGTCCAGCGCATGCCGGACTTCGCCCGGTGAAGTCACGTCCAGATCCAGCCCGAGCGTGCGCAGATGCGCCAGCAGCGGCGGATGCCGATTGGACTTCATCGCGTACAGCAGCCGTGTCGGTGCGTCGATAGCCTTCAGCGCCGTGCGCAAGCGGGCCACATTCTGGCTGACCCGGGCAGCGCAATAGACATAGGCGGGTGTGCCGGTAGCGGCCACCAGCTCGGCCACCGGACGCCCGGCCAGCCAGAGCTGGCCACTCTGATCGTAGTGGCGATCCGGTCGTTCCCACCATGCCGTGACGCGTGCGTTGTTCAGGTCCGTTTGTGGATTTGCGCTAATGGCCTTGTGCCCTGTGCTTGGGTCCGGTGGGGGCGCGTCGCCAGCATCGTCGGGAGCAAGCCTTGATCGACATGACGCAGCGCCCTCTCAGAATAGGAAATACCGCAGTGCTTGCGTGATCTTTTACGCGAATCGACGCCAGCAGATCCTCCTCGTTGCAATTTGTCATCTGGGCTGAGAGCGCGGGGCCGAAATCCATCGGAAATCTCTTCAGCCTGATGACGGGACACCACACTAGGAACTGCAGGACAGCATCGAACATCCGGCGCGCTGGCGGGCCCATTCGGGGCGACCTGCGGCATGGTGTTCGCGCCCGGGTTGAATGCGGTAGGGCTGGCGCAGCGTGTCCATCCATTCGCGCAGTACCGAAAGATCGCCTTTCTCGGCGGCGTCTATGGCCAGTTGCGCCAGATAGTTGCGCGGCACGTACAGCGGGTTGATGGCGTTCATGGCGGCGACCCGGGCGCTGGCTGGCCGGGGGTCGGCCAGGCTGCGCCGGGCGTAGCCGGACAGCCATTGGTTCCAGCGGCCGGCCTCCGCCGCAACCCGCTGCGGCTGGTAGAAGGCCGGCGCCAGGGTATCGAGCGCCGGTGCGAGCAGATCCAGATCGGCCAGGTGTCTGAAAGCCAGGGTCAGATCGACCTCATGATCGAACATCAGGGCGTGGAACTCGCGCACCAGCGGCAGATCGTCCTCCGCCAGCTGCTGCCAACCGAAGCGCGCGGCGGTCAGTCGCGCATGCTCGGCGCTGAAGACCTCGGCGTAGCGCTTGAGTCCCTGATGCAGCGGCGCCTGATCGGGAAACAGCGACACCAGCGCACCGGCCAGCGCCGACAGATTCCATTGGCCGATCTCCGGCTGGCGCCCAAAGGCATAACGTCGGCCCTCGAAATCGGTGGTGTTGGGGGTCCACTCGGGATCATAGGCTTCGAGCCAGCCGTAGGGGCCGTAGTCGATGGTCAGACCGAGAATGGACAGATTGTCGGTATTCATGACCCCGTGGACGAAACCCACCCGCATCCATTGCGCGATCAGACGCGCGGTGCGTTCGCAGATCTCGATGAACCAGTCGCCGCGCTGCTGATCCGGGCTGTCGGTGATCTCCGGATAGTCACGTGAGATGGTGAAGTCCACCAGTCTTGCCAGCAGTTCGTGCTCGTTGCGCCAGGCCGGCAACTCGAAGTGGCCGAAGCGGAGGAAGGACGGGGCCACGCGGCAGACGATGGCGCCGGGCTCGGCCCGCGGATGGCCGTCGTAGAACATGTCGCGCACCACCTCGTCGCCGGTGCCGATCAGCGACAGCGCCCGCGTGGTCGGCACGCCCAGGTGGTGCATGGCCTCTGAGCAGACAAACTCGCGCAAGGACGAGCGCAGCACGGCGCGGCCATCGGCGTGGCGTGAGTAGGGCGTCTTGCCGGCGCCCTTGAGCTGCAGTTCGTGGCGCCGGCCATCGGCACCGATGAGCTCGCCCAGACTGATGGCCCGGCCATCACCGAGTTGCCCGGCCCAGTGCCCGAACTGGTGACCGCCGTAGTTGCTGGCCCAGGGCTGCATGCCCGGCCAGATGCGGTTGCCGGCAAAGACCTCGGCGAAGTCCTCGGACTCGAGCTCAGCCTCGGACAGCCCGATCGCTGCCGCCATTTCCGGCGACCAGGCCAGCAGCTGCGGCGCCGATACCGCTGTAGGCTGCACCCGCGAATACAGCGCGCCGTGTACCTGACGCGTGCGCGGACTGTCCTCGGGATCAGCGGGAAGTTCGGCCAGAAAACGATTGTCGAAGTGCAGATCGGTCAAGCAGGGCTCCGATGCCGGGTCAGGACTGAAAGCTGGGGACGCCGCCAGCTTAGGGCAAGAGTGATGCCCGCGGCGTGTGCTTCCCGGTGGGAGCGGCTTCAGCCGCGATCGCTCTTCAGCGTATCGAGCGCAACAGCGATCGCGGACAGAGTCCGCTCCCACAGCGCCCTGCGGCCGCTCAGGCTAGAATCCGCCCCTGTTTGTGAATCGGTTCCGCCATGCCCTCCTTTGATGTTGTTTCCGAACTGGACAAGCACGAAGTCCGCAATGCCATCGACCAGGCCAATCGCGAGCTCGGCAATCGCTTCGATTTCCGCGGCACGGGCTGTGTCTTCGAACTGGACGAGTTCGTGGTCACGCTCAAGGCCGAGGGCGAGTTTCAGCTCAAGCAGATGCTGGAAATCCTGAAGCCGCGGCTGGTGGCGCGCGGCATCGACATCCGCTGCATGGAAGTGGCCGATCCGGAATCCAATCTGGCCGCGGCCAGACAGAAGGTCACGCTGAAACAGGGTGTCGATCAGAAGAACGCCAAGGACATCATCCGCCAGCTGAAGGACGCCAAGATCAAGGTCGAGGCCCAGATCAACGGCGAGAAGCTGCGCGTCAGCGGCAAGAAGCGCGACGATCTGCAAGCCGCCATCGCCCTGCTGCGTGGCCTGGAGCTGGATCTGCCGCTGCAGTTCGAGAACTTCCGCGATTGAACGCGCCCACAGACACCCTCGAAGTCATTCCCGGGATCAACCTGTCGGAGGACGAGTTGGTCGAGCGCTTCGTGCGCTCCTCCGGCCCCGGCGGTCAGAACGTCAACAAGGTATCGAGCGCCGTTGAGCTGCGCTTCGACGTCAGGCAGTCGCCCAACCTGCCCGAATGGCTGCGGGTGCGGGTGCTGGCTGCACGTGACCGGCGACTGACCAACGAGGGCGTGCTGGTGTTGCAGGCGCAGCGCTTCCGCACCCTGGAGCGCAACCGCGTCGATGCCCGCGAGCGCCTGCTGACCCTGTTGCGCACGCATACGATCGAGCAGAAGAAGCGTATCGCCACGGCGCCCACGCGCGCTTCCGAACGTCGCCGCATCGAGGCCAAGAAGGCCCGCGCCAGCACCAAGCAGCTACGCGGCAAGCGGGGATTCGACGAATGAGCTTCGGATTGACCGGAAAGCTGCTCGATCTCAATCCTTCGGTGCCGCGCATCCGCGGTCAGGGCTGGGCGCGGGCACTGGGACGCGCCCTGGTGGCCTGCAGTGCCTGGCGGGTGGTCGGCGAGTTTCCCGATGTCCCCAAACTGGTCGCCATCGCCGCCCCGCACAGCTCCAACTGGGATGGCATCTACGGCATTGCGGCCGCCTACGCGATGGGTGTGCGCGCCACCTGGATGGGCAAGAACAGCCTGTTCCGCTTCGGTCTGCGCCCGCTGATGCGCGGCCTCGGCGGCATCGAAACCGACCGCAGCAATCCGCGCGGCGCCGTCGGGCAGATGGTCGAACTGTTCCGCAGCAGCGAGCGGCTGTGGCTGTTCCTGGCACCGGAAGGCACGCGCAAGCCGGTGCCGAAATGGCGCACCGGTTTCTGGCATATCGCCCACGAGGCCGGCGTGCCGATCCTGCTGGTGCATGTGGATTTTGCCCAGCGCTGCATTGCCGTCGGCCCGCTGTTCCATCCGACCGGCGACAAGGAACGCGATCTGCAATCCCTGTACGACCATTACCGACCCTTCAGGGGCAAGGGCGGCAAGAGCGGATTGCCGACCAGCGAGATCGGCAGGACCGGATAGCGCCGGAGAGCCGGAGGCGGACCGATCAGGGGCAGAGGTAGGCGCGGAAGCGTTGCTCGCCGGCGACCGCCTCGGTCTGCGGCTGCAGCGTATTGGCGCCCAGACCCGCAGCCTCGTTGCGCGCCAGCGTTTCCAGTTCGTCAGCCACCTTGATCGAGTTGCGCTCGATGCCAGCGACCCGGTTGGTCACGGTGGTGGTGATGTCGCCCTTGAAGGTGCAGCCGCCCAGGGACTGCTGGGCGCTGACCACGCGCACCTGCGCGCCCGGTTTCTCCAGCTTGACCCAGGTACAGGCGCTGATCGTGGCCAGGCCACAGGCGATGACGAGAGACGGAAATTTCATGCGCGGACCCTGTAGTTGCGGATTCGGGCAAGTTAGCAGTTTCCGGCGCCGGGGGGCAGCGGGGGTGGGACTCGGGACTCGGGACTCGGGACTCGGGACTGAACCCCCGGGGCGTCATTGCGAGCGCAGCGAAGCAATCCAGACGCAGATCCACACAAGCGATGGATTGCTTCGTCGCTACGCTCCTCGCAATGACGCATCAAAAACCTGAGAGATGGGTTCATGGACAGCACAGCGACGAAGCAATCCAGGACCTGCGAGCGTGCATCTGGATGGCTTCCCCCGGATCAAGTCCGGCGCCGCAATGACGCCAGCTCTTGTAGGTCCAGACTTGTCTGGACGCTTCTTCATCACGTCGCCAGGAGCGTCCAGACAAGTCTGGACCTACAAGAGCCCGGGGCTCGTAGCCTTTCCCCGTTCCCCGTTCCCCGTGCCCCGTGCCCCGTGCCCCGTGCCCCGCGCCCCGTGCCCCGCGCCCCGCTACACCACCCGCGAGAACCGCGCCGGTGCCGCCGCGGCCTGCTTGTCGCCGCTGACATAGGCGTCGAAGGCCATCGCCACCACCCGCAGCAGCATGGCACCGGCGGCGGTGACCTGGAGCGCGTCTGCGCCCAGTTCGACCAGACCATCCTGCTCGGCCTGTTCCAGTCTGGCCAGGGCTGAACTGAAGTAGTCGCGGGTATCGATGCCGTGTTGTGCGCCGAAGCTGGCGTAATCGAGTCGGCCGAAACACATGATCCGGCCGATGGCTTCGCGCCGCAGGCGGTCGTCGGCATCGGTGGCCAGACCGCGCTGGATCGGCAGCCGGCCCTGATCGATGGCGTTCAGATAGGGAATTTCGTTCTTTTCGTTTTGGGCATAGACCTCGCCGACCTGGCCTATGCCACTCATGCCCAGGGCGACGAGGTCGCAACCGCCGTGAGTGGTGTAGCCCTGAAAATTGCGCTGCAGGCTGCCGTCGATCTGGGCCCGCGCCAGCTCGTCCTCGGGCAGCGCAAAATGATCCATGCCGATGTGCACATAACCCGCTTGGGCCAGTCGGGCGATGGTCAGTTCCAGCAGCGCCATCTTGGTGTCGGCGTCCGGCAGCGTGGCCGGATCCATGACCGCCTGGGATTTGAACAGCTCGGGCAGATGGGCGTAGCTGTAGGCGGCAATGCGGTCGGGGCGCAGTGTGACCACGGTGTCCAGCGTGCGCGCGAAACTGTCCACGTTCTGATGCGGCAATCCGTAGATCAGGTCGAAGTTGATCGAGCGGATGCCGACGCTGCGGGCCTCGCTGACCAGGCGCTCGGTCTCTTCCACCGATTGCACCCGGTTGACGGCCAGCTGCACCTGCGGATCGAAATCCTGCACGCCCAGGCTGATGCGATTGATGCCGAGGTCGAACATGGCCCGCAGCGACCTCGGATCCGCCGTGCGCGGATCGATCTCGATGCCGTAGTCGCGCCCGCCGCCGCCATGCAGACCGAAGCCGCGTTCGAGTTCGGCGAAGATCAGGCCGAGTTCTTCCGGGTTGTAGTAGGTCGGTGTGCCGCCACCGAAGTGCATCTGGTTCACCGCTCGGCTGCGGTCAAACAGCTCGGCCTGCATCCGGATCTCGCTCAGCAGACGCTGCAGATAGGCCGCGCCGCGCTCACGATTGCGGGTGATGATGCGATTGCAGCCGCAGTAGTAGCAGCTCGATCGGCAGTAGGGCACGTGCAGATACAGCGACAGCGGTCTGGCCGCGGCATTGCTGCGTCTGGCCTCGGCGGCATAGTCTTCCGCCGCAAAGCCGACGTGGAACTGCGGCGCGGTCGGATAGGAGGTATAGCGCGGGCCCGGCCGATCGTAGCGGCGGATCAGTTCAGCATCGAATCGAGTGTCCATGGGCGCAGTCTAGCCGGGTGCTGGCTGGCGGCGCTTGATCGCAGTCAGCTCGTGAGCGCCAAGCCGGCAGGCGAAAACAGTGAACAAGCGCAGCTTCTGGGCGCGCGCCAGAGCCCGGCGCTGATGGCGTGGGCGGGTCCGCGTTATGCTGGGCATCCGCAGCCACAGAGCGTCCGCCCATGGCCAAGCGCCCGTCACCACGGCTACCCCGCGCCGAGCGTGCATCAGGCGTACCGCTAGGTATCAAGATCGTCGTCGGCGTGGTCGGCGCGCTGATCGGCGTGCATTTCTATCTGATGCATCAGATCAACCAGTTTGCCGATGGCCTGGTGCGCACTGCCGAAATGGCATCCAACGCCAGCCATCGCGGCGGCTATTACACCTGGGACGGCAACCTCGGCATCCGCCGGCTGCGCTTTGAGAGCCCCGATGGCGGCGCCCTGTTCACGGCCGCCGAGACCGAACTGGATACTCCGGGCTGGTGGTGGGTGCTGCAGCTGGCCAATCCCCTGGAAAGCCGCAGCGACCGCCTGCGCCGCGCCTTCAGCGCCTTCGGCGGCGGTGAGGGCAAGGCCGATCTGTTGCCGGCTGCCGATCAGCTCTACGTGCGTCTGCGCGGCCTGGAGCTGGAGATCAATACCCTGATGCCGCCGGGCATGCCCGACATCAGCTTTGCCTCGGCCGCCCCCTTCGAAACCGCCGGTTGCAGCAATGTCCGCTATTTTGTGCCCTTGAATCTGGAACGCGACCTGGGGCTGGCCTACAGCCGCACGGATCTCAGCCTCGGCTATCGCAGTGACGGCCCGGATCGGGTGGTGGTGGAAGTGGATCTGAATGCGCCGGGATCGATGAGCACCCGTTTCGAAATGGACTGGCGCAGCAGCCGCCCGACGCACTTTCTCGACAGCAGCGACGCCAACGATCGACCGCTGGCGATGCGTTGGATCCTGCAGGATCAGGGATTCATCGGTGCCCGCAATCGCTGGTGCGCGCAGCAGGCCGAGATCGATGCCGACGAGTTTCAGCGTCGCCACATCACCACGGTGCGGCGTTTGCTCGAGGTCTTCGGCGTGCAGCTGAGCCCGGAGAGCGAGGCCGTGTACTCGAGCTTCGCAGCCAAGGGCGGCAGACTGACCATCGAGCTGAAGCCGCCGGCGCCCGCCGACGCCAAGCAGTTTGCGGCCTACTCCCCGCAAGAGCGATGGACGGCCATGGAACCGAAGATCTGGCACAACAACGAAGCCCGTTCGACTTTTGCCGTGGATCTGATCCGGGCGCGGCCCTTGCCCAAGGCCTATGGCGGCAGCGTCTACGATCTGCTGGCGCGGCAGGAGGACACCGCCGCCGGCCTCGCCGGCTATTCACCGATCGCCAGCATCGGCGCGCAGCTCAGCAGTCTGTCGCAGCCGCAGCCCAGTGCTGCCGCAGCGCCGCCGGCCGCCGAGGCCAGTGTCAAGCCCAAGCCCTTTGCCGGACGGCCGCCGCCGCCCAAGCCCACGCCCATCGGGCTCGACAGCGCCAGCCTGATCGCCGCCATTGGCGAGAGGGTCGCAATCGAGACCATCGATGGACGCTCCCGCATCGGCGTGCTTTCGTCTGTCGAACCCAAGGTGCTGACCATCCAGATGAATGTCAGCGGCGGCAAGGCCAGCCTCAATTTCACCCGCTCGCGGGTCCGCGCCGTGATCGCCAATCCGGACGGGCGCTGATGCCGTTTCAGCCGTAGTCCAGTGCCCGCGCCTTGCCCCAGAACACGCGGTAGGCGAACACGCTGTAGCCGATGATCGCCGGCAGTGTGATCAGGGTGCCGATCAGGATCAGCTTCAGCGATTCGGGGGCGCTGGCGGCATCGAAGATGCTGATGCGGTCGATGACCAGATAGGGATACAGACTGTAGGCCAGACCGAAGAAGGCCAGCACGAACACGCCCACGGCGCAGGCGAACGGTGCCCATGACCAGCGATCCAGCCCGCGCTGATTGGTGCTGGCGCTGTCTTGCTGCAAGCGCCTGAGGAACAACCAGGCCAGCCCGAACAGCGCCAGGGTGGCCAGCGGAATCGGCGCCAGCGCGATCACTTCGGGCAGCGAAAACCACTTGTCGTAGATGCGCTGACTGACCACCGGGGTCGCCAGCGAGACTGCGGCGATACCGACGGCGGTCAGCAACAGGCTGGTGCGGGCCCAGCGCACGGCACGCCGCTGCAGTTCACCCTCGGTCTTCATCAACAACCAGCCTGAACCCAGGAGCACGTAGCCGGCAGTCAGGCACGGTGCGATCAGCAGCGCAAAGGCGTAACCGCCAGGGCTGCTGTCGAAGCCGACGATGTAGTGGCCGAGCATGTAGCCCTGTGACAGTGCAGCCAGCAGCGAACCGCCGTAGAAGCAGCGATCCCACATCGGCTTGGATGCCGGCGCGGCCTTGGCCCGCAGCTCGAAGGCGACGCCGCGCAGCATCAGGCCGATCAGCATCAGCGTGACCGGCAGATAAAGCGCGCCCAGGATCACGCCATGGGCCTTGGGAAAGGCCACCAGCAGCAGACCCACACCCAGCACCAGCCAGGTTTCATTGGCATCCCAGAACGGGCCGATCGAGGCGATCATGGTGTCACCTTGCTCCGGCGTTGCCCGCCGCAGCAGCACGCCGACGCCGAGGTCGTAGCCATCCAGTATCACGTAGGCCAGCATGGCGATGCCCATCAGGCCAAGGAAGATGACCGGCAGTATCTCGTTCATGATTGCGCTCCGAAGACGGCAACCGGCGCGAAGGCTGCTGCCGGTTTGGCTTCGCCGGCCTTGCCCGCCAGCAGGAACAGCACCCGCACATAGGCCAGCAGCAGCAGCGCATAGATACCGAGGTAGAGCAGCAGGCTGCCGCCGATCAGTGGCGCCGGCACCGCCGAGGCGGCGTCAGTGGTACGCAACACGCCATGGACCAGCCAGGGCTGGCGCCCGATCTCGGTCACGTACCAGCCGGCCAGCGTGGCCACCCAGCCGGAGAAGCTCATGGCTACCAGGGCCCGCAGGGTCCAGACCGGCAGTTCGCCGCGGTGCCGTCGCCACAGCCAGACGCTGGCCCAGGACAGCGCCAGCATCAGCAGTCCGATGCCGACCATCAGCCTGAAGCCGTAGAACAGCGGCGCCACCGGTGGATGGGCGCCGACGAATTCGTCCAGACCGCGAATCTCGCCATCCAGTGAATGGGTCAGGATCAGGCTGCCGAGTTTGGGAATCTCCAGCTCCAGATGATTGCTGCGGCTGTCCTCGTCGGGAATGGCGAACAGCCGCAGGCCGGCGCCGCGCTCGGTCTGCCAGATGCCTTCCATCGCCGCGATCTTGGCCGGCTGGTGTTCCAGCGTGTTCAATCCATGCAGATCGCCTGCCAGGATCTGCAGCGGGATCAGCAGCGCCGCCATGACCGTGCCGGTACGCAGCGCATGGCGCACGTCGGCGCCGCGATCGCCGCGCAACCAGCGCCAGGCCGACAGACCGGCGATCAGGAAGGCCACGGTCAGACCGGAAGCCAGCAGCATGTGGGTCAGGCGATAGGGGAAGGACGGGTTGAAGACGATGGCTGACCAGTCCAGCGCATGGGCCACGCCCTCGCGCATCTCGAAGCCGGCCGGGGTCTGCATCCACGAGTTCAGCGCCAGTATCCAGAAGGCCGAAAGCGTGGTGCCGATTGCCACCAGCAGCGTGGCCAGGGTGTGCACGCGCTCCGATACCCGGCCGGCGCCGAAGAGCATGACGCCGAGGAAGGCCGCTTCCAGAAAGAAGGCGGTCAGCACCTCGTAGGCCAGCAGCGGTCCGGCGATATTGCCCACGGTTTCCATGTAGCCCGGCCAGTTGGTGCCGAACTGGAAGCTCATGACGATGCCGCTGACCACGCCCATGGCAAAGCTCAGCGCATAGATCTTGACCCACAGCCGGTAGGCCTGCATCCAGGCTTGATCGCCGCTGCGGCGCAAGCGCCATTTGAAGTACAGCAGCACCCAGGCGAGGGCGATGGTGATCGTGGGAAACAGGATGTGGAAGCTGATGTTGGCCGCAAACTGGATGCGGGCGAGGATCAGGGCGTCCATGGTCAGGGGCCTTTGGCAGTGTCGACATTCGGGGACGGGCCGCCGCTGAAGCGGTCCTTGAGTTCCAGCAGGCGCACCACGGCACCACCCATCTTCAGCAACTGCTGCTGGGTGCCGGGATTGAGCTTGCGGACCTCGGCAAACCAGTCGGTCAGCAGTTCGATCAGATCGTGCATCTGGCGCATGCGCGCCTGGGCGTGGCGCTCTTCCGGCGAGCCCGGGGATTCGAGGATGGCATCGCGCAGCACGCTCAGCGTGGGCTCGATCTCGCGCCGTTGACGCTCCTCGGCCAGCGTGCGGAAGATCGCCCAGACATCCTCGGGTGCCGAATAGTATTCGCGGCGGTCGCCCGGCTGGTGCGACAGCCGCACCAGCCGCCACGATTCCAGCTCCTTCAGCCCCATCGACACGTTCGAGCGCGACACCCCGAGACTGGCGACCAGCTCGTCGGCATTCAGCGGCTGTGCGGAGACAAACAGCAGGGCATAGATCTGGCCCACGGTGCGGTTGATGCCCCAGCGCCCGCCCATCTCGCCGAAGTGCAGGACGAAGTTCTGGATCAAGGGTGGCAGTTCCATGCTGAACCTTCAGAAATTACTGAAAGCGCAGAATACGGATGCGCGATGAGGTCCATGTGAGGGACGGATTAAGAGCAGATGGGCAAAGCGTTAGCTTCGCGAATCGCGACATTGACCACCCAGCCGCGCGGGCGTACACAGGAATGGCCTCTGCCGCGCACCTGCATCGAGGAGATCACCATGCACTGTCGAGTCATCACCATCATGGCCGGCGCAGCGCTGCTACTGGGCGGATGTGCCAGTACCGGCAGCTACACCACCCAGAGCACCCGTTACGGACCTCCGCCGCTCGAAAACGACATGGACTATGTCTATGCCGTGGAGAATGTGGCCAAACGCCGTGGCGTCAGCGTCCACTGGATCCATCCGCCACGCAAGGCCGCGCAGACCGACAGCGAGTAGGCGGCCCGGTTGCTGCCCTCAGGGCGACGGTGCAGTGTGGCCGGGTTCGGCCGCGAATTCGGGTGACCACAGAAAGGGAATCCGATACACCGTCGAATCGGCGACATAGTCGTCCAGGTCTTGATCGCGCTCGGGATCTGGACGCCAGGTGACGCGCAGCTCGTGCGGCCCCGGCTGCAGCTGGCGCAAATCCAGCCAGCCCGACACGCCGCGCAGGCCGAGGTCGCGACGCTCGCTGACCATGGCCGACTGCAGCGCCACCTCGACGCCATCGAGTTGCAGCCGCCAGAGTTTGAGCAGACAGGCGGTGGCCTCGTCGGCAGGCGCGAGGCGCCAGTCTGGTGCCCGGTCGGTGTCAGTCTCCGCTTCTGTGGCCTCCGGCCGAGCTGCGCAGCGCTGCAACAGGATGCTGTCGTCGCGCAGGGGTACATAGGGCGCGAACACCGGCAACCAGGCGCTCTCGATCTGCGCAGAGGGGATCATCACCGCGGCGCGCATGCGATCTTGCGGGGTCAGCAGGTCCTCGTAGCTGCCACTGCGCAGCCCTCCGCCGACATCGTCAGAGCTGGCGAAACGCTGCGTACCCATGGGATCGAAGCGCAAACGGCTCTGGAACATCACCGTGCCGAGAATGGGCAAGACCAGCACCAACAGCAGCAGGCCGACCGTGAACAAACGAGGATGGGTGTTGGTCTGCAAGGTCAGCCGGACCGGGCCGATCAGCTTCGCCGGCAGGATGATCCGGATCGGAATCGCCAGCACCCAGACCAGAGCCCGAAACAGCGCCAGATGTTGCAGGCCAGGAAAGCGCGCCGCCAGCTTCGCATCCAGCAGCCACACCAGCACGGCCGAACCCAGACTGAGCAGGACCACGCTGTCGGCGAGGCGCGAGATGACCGCATTGGTGGCGCCCAGGGCTCCGCCCACGGCGGCGCCGGTCACGAACACCACGGTGCCCAGAAGACCGATCCAGCACAGCATCAGCGCGGCCAGCGTGATCACGGAGAACAGCAGCGAGGCCACTCGATCGGCGCCGGCAATGGCGGTTTTCAGTGGCGGCAGCTGCTGCTGCAGTCGTTCCCGCGTCAGTGGTCCGAAGTGACGCGCGCGTTCCCAGCGGATGCCCTCGGGAAAGATCGCGCTGAGCCCGATCAGACCCACCCAATAGGCTCTCACGCCCAGATGCGCCAGCAGACAGAGCGCCAGCATGTAGGCCATCGTGCTGATGATCGGCAGGGCGGCCATCGCGGCGGCCAGCAGCCATAGCGGCAGCAGCGTGTAGTACTCGGTGAAGCGCTCGAAGAGCCACCCGGGCAGCGCAAACAGCGCGAACATGGTCAGGCCGGAGATCAGCAGCTCCAGCTCATCGGTGCGCTCGCGCAGACGATCGACGCTGACACGCTCGCTGCCGGCCGGCGCTTCTTCCCGTTCCCTGTCGATCTCTGCACTCATGCCCGTGCGCTCAGTCGGTCGATCCGGGTGCCGATGATGAAGGCTTGTCCGTGACGCTGCACGGTGAGCGCCTCAGTCGGACGCTAGATTCCCGTGCAGCGCCCGCAGCTGCGTCTGGTGGAAGGCCTCGGCGCCCGGTCCGGTCTCGGCGCCCCCATGTCGGCCCAGCGCTGTGGCCAGCGCAAAAAAACCCGGCGCTGGCAAGCCACCACGGGCGCGGCTGATGACCCGTGCAGCAATGAAGGGTCTGCCGGCGGCGGCATCCTCGTGCATGCAGAGCTCCAGCGCCTGCACCAGCCGATGAATGCTGTGCGGCGGCCTGAGCTGCAGGCGCTGCGCCAGCGCCTGATAGGTCAACGGCGCCGCATCGGCAGGCAAGGCCAGCAGCTCGGCGCGCGCACGACGGGCCAGCTCGGCTGTGCCTTCGGCGACTGTGGATTCGACCCGGACGCTCATGGCCACATGCTATCGCGCTGATGGTGACTTGTTCTCGATCAGCCGCAGGTCGGCAGCAGCGGCCGCTGCAGGAACAGCAGCTCGTCGATGCGGCGCGCCAGATACTCGAAGTAGCGGGCCAGATAGCTGATGCCGTTCTCGCGGTCGATCAGATAGGGATTCATCAGCGTATGCCGCAGGATCACCAGACGGTCGGCGCCGCTGTCATCGGGATTGATGCTGGCCGGGTCCAGGCCGAGCTCGGCCAGCACCCGGGCCATGTCCTGTTCGCCCAGCATTTCCGGTTGCAAAGTGGTCATCGAGGCGAAGAACTCGTGCACCTGCAGTGGCGTCTTCGGATCGGACTTCAGGTATTGGTAAAGGCGCCGCACGAAGCGGTTCATCACCGCAATGTCGCGGTTGCCGACCGGATTCAGCGCCATGCACACCAGATTGCTGTCCGGCGCAAAGGGCACGCTCACCCGCACCAGCGCCGCCTCGGCATCGGCAAAGCGCCGGAGCTCGGCGACGAAGGCCTCGGTGCTGTGTATGGTCTGTTTCTGCAGCAGACCGAAGTGGGCATAGTCCAGCGGCAGGACCTGATGGGTCACGTAGACCGCCGCCGCTGCGGCGCCGGGCTTGGAGCCCTCGGGCACATAGCGACCTAGCGCCCGGTAGCGCTGGAAGAAGTCGGCGGAATCGCTGTCGCTGAACACATAATCGGCAGCCTCGTCGAGCAGGCCGATGGCGCGATGATCACGACAGATGAAGGCGCCGGCGCCAAAGGCGATGTAGCCGAGCTTGTGCGGATCAATGGTCACCGAATCGGTCTGCGCCAGCGCCGCGAAGGCCGCATGAACCGCGGGCGCCGGAAAATCGGCGAAGTCGGCGCGCATCTCGGCCAGCCCGCGCAAGCCGCCCTCGGGCTCGCGGAACAGCGTGCTCAGATAGCCGCCCCAGGCGGCATCGACGTGGACCGCGAAATCCAGACCCAGCGTCCGGAAACGTTCGCGCGCAGCGACCAGCCCGTCGATGGGATCGATGGTGCCAAACTCGGTGCTGCCGAGTACACCCACCGCCATCAGCACCGGTTGGCGCTCGGCCAGCGCCCGCTGCAGCATGGCCTCGAGCGCCTCAAGATCGGTGCGCATGCCCGATTCGGGCACCAGATGCAGCGCCTTGCGGCCCAGACCGATCAGCTTCAGGCCCTTGCTCCAGGAATAGTGAGCGGTGACCGGCGCCAGCACGATCGGCGGTTTCAGCTGCGGGTGACGTTCGAAGAAGGCGTTCAGACCCAGCGTTTCCACGCGCTCGGCCTCGATGCGCTTGCGCCACTGCCGTGCCTGCCCCGCAGGCAGGCTGCGCAGCCAGCGGTCACAGTCGCCGATCAGGGCGATACGAGCGTCATGGCCGAGGTTGAAGGCCTGCCAGTCGTCGCTGCCGCAATCCAGCCCGGGCACGCCCGCCGCCCGCAGCGCCAGCGGCCAGGCCTTCAGCGACAGCGCCAGCCGCAGCGCCTGGTAGTTGGCCAGCGTACCGCCGCTGGTCAGATGGCCGAAGGCGCAGTCCGGCGCCGCCGGATCGCTGGAGTAACCGACCATCCGCGCCAGCTGCAGCCCGACCTTGAGCTCCAGATCGATGGTGATCGGTGCCGCTTCCTCGCTGACGTTGTTGGGGTTGTAGGGCAAAGTCAGGATTTGCGCAGCCAGTCCCGGGATCAGCAGATCCGAGACCATGTGGCCGAGATAGCGTGGACTGTGGAAGGGCACCGAGCGTTTCAGCGCCGCCGACAGGCTGTGCAGCTCGCGCCGCAGCCGCGCCTCGAAGGCCATGAACTCCGGCGTCTGCGCCGCGT
Source organism: Lysobacterales bacterium (assembly GCA_022841325.1). Taxonomy (GTDB): domain Bacteria; phylum Pseudomonadota; class Gammaproteobacteria; order Xanthomonadales; family SZUA-5; genus JADKFD01. The sequence continues at coordinate 34,462 of JALHRS010000051.1, forward strand.
GCGTGGGAACGGCGGGCGGATCCTCCGGATGAAAATTGCGGCGCCAGTAGACGTGGTCGCGCAGAAATTCGACCACCAGACGCTCCAGCAGCGCATCGTTCTCGCCGTAGGGACCGAGGAAACAGGGGTAGAGGGCCGGGTCGCTCATGCCTGCAATGTTGGGCGCGTCTGGCCTGGGCCGCCTTGACCTGGCTCAGGAACGGGAAAGGGGGAAGGGGGCATGGGGCACGGGAAGGGCCAGGCGCTTTTGTGGGTCAAGACTTGTCTGGAGTTCTTGGCCAGGTCCTGCAGAAGCGTCCAGACAAGTCTGGACCTGCAAAAGCGCGGAGTCGCGTAGCCTTTCCTCGTGCCCCGTGCCCCGTGCCCCGTGCCCCGCGCCCCGTGCCCCCGTGCCCCCGTGCCCCCGCTTTCTCCCCCCGATCTGCCCCGGGCGCGGCTCGCTGCCGCTATGCTCCAACGCCCCTGACCTATGGAGTTGGCCCGGCACTCATGGCTTTGCCCTCGATCGAATCGCGCATCGCAACAGAAATCAACGCCCACAGCGCCCAGGTGCTGGCGGCCATCCAGTTGCTCGATGAAGGCGCCACCGTGCCCTTCATCGCCCGCTACCGCAAGGAAGTCACCGGCGGGCTGGACGACACCCAGCTGCGCAATCTGGAGGAGCGCCTGGGGTACTTGCGCGAGCTGGAAGAGCGCCGCGAGGCGGTGCTGGGCAGTATCGAGGAACAAGGCAAGCTCAGCGATGCGCTGCGTGCGGAGATCGTCCATGCCGAGACCAAGGCACGGCTGGAGGATCTGTATCTGCCGTACAAGCCGCGCCGCCGGACCAAGGCCCAGATCGCCCGCGAAGCTGGTCTGGAGCCGCTGGCCGACGCCCTCGTCGCTGATCCGATGCTGCGGCCGGAGGACGCGGCCCTGGCCTATGTGAATGCCGAGCAGGGCGTAGCCGATGCCAGCGCCGCACTCGATGGCGCGCGCGCCATCCTCTCGGAGCGCTTCAGCGAAGACCCGGCCCTGGTCGGCGAGCTGCGCGAATGGCTGTACGAGCAGGGCCGCATCCATGCCAGGCTGATTCCCGGCAAGGAGAACGAAGGCGCCAAGTTCCGGGATTACTTCGACTTTGTCGACGGCCTGAGCCAGATTCCCTCGCACCGCACGCTGGCGCTGTTCCGCGCCCGCGCCGAGGGCGTGCTCGATCTGGATCTGGAACCGGTGCCGGTCAAGCGCAACGACGCCCGTGGCGGACAGGACGAGGCCGAGGCCATCGAGAACGGCCACCGCCGCTGCGAAGGCCGGGTGGCCCATCGCGCCGGTGTCAGCGAACAGGGCCGGCCCGCCGATGCCTGGCTGATCGAAACCTGCCGCCAGACCTGGCGCTACAAGCTGCATGTGCGCATGACCCTGGATCTGTTCTCGCGCATCCGCGAGCGCGCCGAGGAAGAAGCCATCCGCATCTTCGGCGACAACCTCAAGGATCTGCTGCTGGCGCCGCCAGCCGGCCCCAAGGCCGTGATTGGCCTCGATCCGGGGCTGCGCACCGGGGTCAAGGTGGCCGTGGTCGATGCCACCGGCAAGCTCCTCGCCACCGAAACCATCTATCCGCTGCAGCCGAAGAATCAGCACGAGGCCTCGGCGGCGGTGATCGCGCGCCTGGCCGAAACCTATGGCGCCCGCCTGATCGCCATCGGCAATGGCACCGGCTCACGCGAGACCGAGGCCTTTGTCGGGGAGCTGGCGCTGGCGCGGCCGGAGCTCAAGCTCACCCGCATCGTCGTCAGCGAAGCCGGGGCCTCGGTGTATTCGGCTTCGGAACTGGCCTCGCGCGAATTTCCCGGCGTCGATGTGTCCTTGCGCGGCGCGGTGTCGATTGCCCGCCGGCTGCAGGATCCGCTGGCCGAGCTGGTCAAGATCGAGCCCAAGGCCATCGGCGTCGGCCAGTACCAGCACGACGTCAACCAGGTGAAGCTCGGCGCCCGACTGGACAACATCGTCGAGGACTGCGTCAACGCCGTCGGCGTCGATCTGAATACGGCCTCGGCGCCGCTGCTGGCGCGGGTGTCCGGACTGTCGGTCGGTACCGCCGAGTCGGTGGTGCGCTACCGCGACGAACATGGCGCCTTCACCTCCAGGCGCAAGCTGCTGGAGGTGCCGCGTCTCGGCCCCAAGACCTTTGAACAGGCGGCCGGCTTCCTGCGCATCCGCAACAGCGATGAGCCGCTGGATGCCTCCTCGGTACATCCCGAGGCCTATCCGGTGGTCGACCGTATCGCCAGACACACCGGGCTGGCGGTGGAACAGCTGATCGGCAACGGCGCGGTTCTGGCCAGGCTCGATGCCTCGGCCTTCGTCGACGAACGCTTCGGTCTGCCGACCGTGCAGGACATCCTGCGCGAGCTGGAGAAGCCCGGGCGCGATCCGCGACCGGAGTTCAAGACCGCCCAGTTCTCGGCGGATGTGCACAAGATCAGCGATCTGGTACCGGGCATGGTGCTGGAAGGCGTGGTCACCAATGTCGCGGCTTTTGGCGCTTTCATCGATATCGGTGTGCACCAGGATGGCCTTGCGCACGTTTCCGAGTTATCCGATCGCTACATCAAGGATCCGCGCGAAGTGGTCAAGACCGGTCAGATCGTCAAGGTTCGGGTGCTGGAAGTGGATGCGCCGCGCAAGCGCATCGGCCTCAGCCTCAAGCTGACGGCGCCCAAGGATGCCCCGGCGCCGGGCGAACGCCGCGGCGCACCGCCCTCGGGCCCGGCAGGGAAGCCCAATCGCGGCCAGGATCGCGGCGGACAGCGGGCAAAGCGCGAGCCCGACACGCAGAAGCCACCGGCGATGGGTACACTCGGAGATCTGTTGAGTGCTGCCATGAAAGGGAAGCGTTGAGTGAGTCAGCGTCGCGCCAGCGCCAGTCGCAAGACCCGCTCCCGGGCGAGCATCCTCGGCACCCAGTATGCGAATGTGGAACGCTACACGGTGCGGGCGCGGAACTCGCGGGCCAGCTTGCAGTCCAAGCCTGCACTGACGGAAGAGACTCCGATGCGCGCTTTCCGACTCCCGCGGATTCTGGCTGGTGAAACCGCTGCACCCTTGATGCTGGTGGCAGGCACTCGACTGGAAGCCCTGCGGCTGTTGCCGCTGCTGCGGCTGCTGCGGGCCCAGAGTCGTGGCGACGGTGCCCTGCTGGTCGACACCGGCGAGTCCGGTGCCGAGGTGCGCGAAGCGCTGCGCGAACATGGGCTGGCTCCCGATCTGCGATTGCCCGGTGCCAGCGGTACCAGTGCGGCGGCTTTTGCGCTGCTGCGTCTGGCCCTGCGTCTGCGCCCGGCGCTGATCGTCGCCGGCGGTGCCTCGCGCAGCGGACTGGCCGCGGCCATCGGCGCTCGCGGGGCCGGCATCGGCAGCGCCCTGATCGCCTCCAGCGCCGACAGCGCGCCACGCTTGCGCTGGCGCCTGCTGGCCGGTCTGTGCACCTGGTTCTACGTCGGCCAGGAAGCGCCGCCTATGGAACTGCCGCGTGGGCGGGCGCTGCAGACCGGCGATCCGCTGTTTGATCTGTGCCGCGAACAATGCGAAGCCGTCGGCAGCGGCCCGGAATCCACGCTGCCACGCGCGGTGCTGGCCAGCAGCCTGCTGGTGGCGGATGGCCAGCGCCTGGTCGAAGCCATCCTCGAGCGCCATGGCGATCTGCGGATCGACTGGGTCGCGGCACCGAGTCTGGGCGAGCACGAACTCGATCAGCGCCTGCGCCGCCTCGGGCAGCTACCGCACTGGCGCCGGCTGGCCCTGCTCCGTCGCGGTCACGCGCTGATCACCGACGATTCCCTGCTGGCGCTCGAAGCCCGTTGGCTGGGTCGGCATGTACTGTGGATCGGTGCCAGCCCGGCGCCGCGCGGCTGCATCGAGTGCAAGCTCGGCGAAGCCGCCGAGCGCCTGCACCAGGCCATCGGCCAGACCCTGAGCCCCAATCCCCTGATTGAGGACGGCCGCGCCGCCGCGCGCCTGGCCGCACACCTGCTCGACCGCATCGACCAACGCGCCTTCGCCGGCCTGCTGACCCGCGTACGCCCGCGCTGACTTTTCGGGTGACCGCGGCCAAGAGCTTGGGCGCAGAGAACGCCGAGGAAAAGCAGAGAGAACGCTGAGAAGAGCATTCCTGATGAAGGATGGCTGCTTCCACTTGATCTACTCCCCCGAGTTTTCTCCGCGGCAACGGTTCTCGATCATTGTGCGGGCTGCGCCCGCGATCGCTTTCCGCAATCTGACAGAAATCGCGGGCAGAGCCCGCTCCCACAGGGCGAAGAGTCGCGCCATCTGCTCGCCGGCAAGTGGGACTCGCTTCGTTCCAGTCCAACAAGCAGTCTTCTTTTCTCTGCGTTCTCTCTGCTTTTCCTTGGCGTTCTCTGCGTGCTGCTCTTTGTACCGAACCGCCGGAAGTGCACGGTTTTCGCCAGGTAGAAGCCTAGTGCGCCTCATCCCAGTTGGCGCCGATGCCGACATCGACCACTAGCGGCACCGCCAGTTCGGCGGCGGCGGCCATGCGTTCGGCGATGCCGTCGCGGTACTGCGAGAGCCGATCCTCGCGGATTTCGAACACCAGTTCGTCGTGCACCTGCATCAGCATGCGGATTTCGTCCTGATGCGGCGCCAGCCACTGGTCCATCTCGATCATCGCCCGCTTGATGATGTCGGCGGCGGTGCCCTGCATGGGCGCGTTGATGGCGGCGCGTTCGGCGCCCTGGCGGGCGGCGTAGCTCTTGGCGCGGATGTCCGGCAGGTACAGACGGCGGCCGAACACGGTTTCCACGTAGCCCTGATCGCGGACCTTGCGCCGGGTGGCATCCATGTACTCGCGCACGCCGGGATAGCGCGAGAAATACAGATCCACATAGTCCTGGGCCTCGCCGCGTCCGATGCCGAGCTGGCGCCCCAGACCAAAGGCGCTCATGCCGTAGATCAGGCCGAAGTTGATGGCCTTGGCGGCGCGGCGCTCATTGCTGCTGACCTCGTCCGGGGTCTTGCCGAAGACCTCGGCGGCGGTGGCGCGATGGATGTCCTGACCCTGCTTGAAGGCCCGCAACAGACCGGCATCACCCGACAGATGAGCCATGATCCGCAGCTCGATCTGGGAATAGTCGGCCGCCAGCACCAGCCAGCCCCTGGGGGCGATGAAAGCCTGGCGGATGCGCCGGCCCTCGGGCGTGCGGATCGGGATGTTCTGCAGATTGGGATCCGAGGAGGACAGCCGCCCGGTGGCGGCGACCGCCTGATGGAAGCTGCTGTGGACGCGGCCGCTGTCGGGATTGATCAGCTCCGGCAGCTTGTCGGTGTAGGTGCTCTTGAGCTTGGCCAGCGAGCGGTAATCAAGGATCTTGCGCGGCAGTTCGTCGGCATCGGCCAGCTCTTCCAGTGACTCTTCATTGGTCGAGGGTTGCCCGCCCGGCGTGCGCACCTTCACCGGCAGGCCGCGCTCCTCGTACAGCACCTGGGCCAGCTGCTTGGGCGAATCCAGGCTGAAGGGCCGGCCGGCAATGGCGTGCACCTCGTCCTGCAGCTTGATCATGGCATGACCGAGTTCGCTGCTCTGGGTGCGCAGCAGGGCGCCATCGATCAGCACCCCGGTGCGTTCCATCCGCGCCAGCACCGGCGCCAGCGGCATCTCGATCTCGCTGAACACCCGCGCCAGCGTCGGCTCGGCCTGCAGCTGCGGCCACAGTGTTCGATGCAGGCGCAGGGTGACATCGGCATCTTCGGCGGCGTAGGCGCAGGCCTCATCCAGCCCGACCTGGGAGAAGCTGATCTGACGTGCGCCCTTGCCGGCCACATCGGCGTAATGGATGGTGTCCACGCCCAGATATTTCTTCGCCAGCGCGTCCATGTTGTGCTGACTGGCGGTCGAATTCAGCACATAGGATTCGAGCATGGTGTCAAAGCGAAAACCGGCCACGTTGATGCCGTGGCGCATCAGCACATTGATGTCGTACTTGCCGTTCTGGGCGATCTTGGCGCGGTTCGGGTCCTCCAGCAGTGGCTTGACCGCAGCCAGCACCTGCTCCAGCGGCAGCTGCTGCGGTACGCCGGCATAGTCGTGGCCCACCGGGATGTAGCAGGCGCTGCCGGCTTCGACGGCAAAGGACAGCCCGACCAGAATTGCGCGCTGGGCATCGACACTGGTGGTTTCGGTATCGAAGGCGAATTCGCTGGCCGCAGTCAGGGCCTTGATCCAGCGCGCCAGATCGGCCTCGGTGACGATCAGCTCGCGCTTGAGTTCGGCCGGCGCCGCCGGTAGCTCGGCCGCGGCGGCCGGCGTCGCCGATCCCGTCTCCGGCGGCGCGCCGCCGAGCTCGGTCAGGGCCTGCTTGAAGCCGTAGCGCGCGTACAGCTCCTTGAGCGGCTCGACCGCCGGCTCGGCGACCTTGAGATCGTCGACCGTGACCGGCAGGGCGCAATCAGTCTTGACCGTCACCAGCTCGCGGTTCAGCGGCAGCCGCGGCAAGGCCGCGCGCAGGTTCTCGCCGAGCTTGCCGCCGAAATCGTCAGCATGATCGATGACGCCCTGCAGGGTGTCGTACTGGCCCAGCCATTTGGCGGCCGTTTTCGGGCCGCATTTGTCGACGCCGGGAATGTTGTCGACGCTGTCGCCCATCAGCGCCAGCAGATCGATGATGCGCTCGGGCGGCACGCCGAACTTGGCCTCCACCCCGGCGCTGTCCAGACGCTCGCCACTCATGGTGTTGAGCCAGACGATGCCGGGTTCGACCAGCTGGGTCAGATCCTTGTCGCTGGTCGAGATCACCACCTCCAGTCCGGCGGCGCGGCCCTGTTTGGCCAAGGTGCCGATGACATCATCGGCCTCGACCCCGGGCTCGCGCAGGATCGGCACGCCCATGGCCTCGACGATCTTCAGCAACGGCTCGATCTGCAGCCGCAGATCCTCCGGCATCGGCGGCCGGTTGGCCTTGTAGTCGGCGTACATCTGGTCGCGAAAGGTCGGTCCGGAGGCATCGAAGACAAAAGCCAGATGTTCCGGTCGATCTTCCCGAAGAATCTTGCGCAGCATGTTGACCACGCCAAACAGCGCACCGGTGGGCTCGCCGGCGGCATTGGTCAGCGGCGGCAGGGCGTGAAAAGCCCGGAACATGAAACTGGAACCGTCGATCAGATAGAGCGTGGACATGGCATCGGAGGCTGGAGACCAGCGACAAGACTACGAGCATTTGCGCGGCTGCGCCTGCAGGTGCAATCCGTTGCGCTGCGGCGACAACCAAGCCTATCCGCCGCGATTGTCTCAAAGCGGAACGCGGAGAACGCAGAGGAACGCGGAGGACACAGAGAGGAGCGGTTGCTGATGTTGATGAGGCGTGCAGCTTGGCCGGCCAGGAGCAAACCCCGAACATTCAGACCCTGAACGCGTCAAGCGCCGGCCCGGCGCTATCAACTGGCGTGTCGACAAAAGACCCGAGGCCGGCGTCCGCTGCGGAACGATCGCAGTTCCATCGAGAACGGCTTCTCTCTGCGTTCTTTGCGCATTCTCGGCGTTCTCCGCGTTTTGATTCTCATCCTGGGCAACCCGCAGGTCCAGACGTTGCGGCCAGGTAGCTTCTGCACCATGGCGCCAACAGCACCCGGCCGATGTCTCACGCGGAGCCGCGGAGTTCGCGGAGAAGAGCAATCTGTCTCATCTCATCTTTTGGCTGTTCTCCGCGGCCTCCGCGCCTCCGCGTGCGCATGCGGTGCAAGGCATCAACGATGCCGCTGAGCACGATGGTGGATGCCGGGCGCGCGGACCCGGCCTTCTATGAGGGCTTTCCGAACGTCAAGGAATCTGCGGTGTTTTTTGCTTTCCGTTACATGAACTTCCGTCGTCGTTGCGGCGAT
>JALHRS010000052.1 GCA_022841325.1 Lysobacterales bacterium
CGTGCGCGTGCCGGTCTGCGCGCCGGTGCCCCAGGTCGCCGCGCCGGCCTCGGCGATGCCGCGGCCCATCGCCAGCGGGCGCCGGGTGCTGCTGGTCGACAACGAGCCCGAGGGTGTGCGCGCGCTGGCGGCGCTGCTCCAGACCTGGGGCATCGAGGTGCTCAGCGCCAATGACGGGCAGCAGGCCAGTGTCGTGTTGACGCAAGGGCCGGTGGACGCGTGGATACTGGATTATCACCTCGACCGCGGCGACACCGGTCTGGCCCTGCGGCAACGGCTGCAGGCCCAGTTTGGCGCCTGTCCGGCGGTTCTGGTCAGCGCCGACCATGGCCCCGAGCTGCGCACGCTGGCGGCCGAGCAGGAGATTCACCTGCTGCACAAGCCGATCAAGCCGCTGGCACTGCGCTCACTGCTGTCCAGGCTCTGGGCCTGAGCAGGCAAGGCACGGTCCCGGCGGCGTCGCCGGAGGGGCGCATGTCCGATCGGGCAATGGTCCGGCGCGGCTCTGCAGCGTAGGATCGGTGCAACTTCGCACAGCTCCAGACTCATGCGCCAAACCCTGATGTTGCTGCTGCTCGCGCTGGGAGGTTGCGCGACCATGACTCAAGAATCGCCGTTGACCCGATCGGTGCCCAGCGCGCAGGAGCTGCGCAGCGACGATCTGCTCAGCGCCGGGTTGGGGCTGGCGGGGCTGGCCGATGCCAAGCCGCCGGACGTCGGCACCGATGCCGCCGGACGTCGGCGCCTGGCCTACTACGGCAACTGGCGCGGCATTGCCGATCTGTCGGCTGCCGGTGGCTATGGTCAGCTCTATGGTCATGTCCAGGCGGTGCCCGGCGTCGAAATCAGTGCCTGGATCGGGGAAGTCGGCCTGTGGCAGCCCCACGGCGTGCTGCTGCAGATCCCCGACAGCTTTGACCCGCAGCGACCCTGCCTGGTGGTGGCGCCGGTGTCGGGCTCGCGTGGGGTCTACGGCGCACTGGCCACGGCCGGTGCCTGGGCGCTGTCGCACGGTTGTGCAGTGGTCTACACCGACAAGGGCGCTGGCACCGGTTTCTACGATCTGGACGCGGCCATCGGCCTGTCCATCGATGGCGAGCCGGTGATGCCAGGACCGAACGCCGGCTTCAATGCCGATGCCGCGCCGCCTTTCGGCTCGGAAGTCCGTGGCGTGGCCGTCAAGCACGCCCATTCCAAGGACAACCCCGAAGCACATTGGGGGCGCATGACCCTGTCCGCGGCGCGCTTCGCCCTGCTGCTGCTCGAAGACAAGTTTCCGGGGCAGCGCTTCCGCGCCGGCAACACCCTGGTGATTGCCGCCAGCATTTCCAACGGTGCCGGCGCGGTGTTGCACGCGATCGAACAGGATGACGGCGGGCTGATCGATGCGGTGGTCGCGGCTGCACCGCAGATCAGCGTCGAAGGTGTGCCGAGTCTGCTCGACTACGCCACGCAGGCAGCGCTGCTGGCGCCCTGCGCGCAGCTGCTGCCGGAGATGGCGGGCACGCCGCTGGCGCCCTATCTGGTGCTGCGCAAGGCCGAGTTCGAGGCCCGCTGCGCCAGCCTGGCTGGCAGTGGCTGGGTCGAAGGCGCCAACACCGCGGCGCAGGCCCGTTCGGCCTACGCACGCTTGCGGGCGCTCGGATTTCCGCCCACGGCGCTGGCCAACAATGCCACCAATATTGCCGCCGACATCTGGCGCGCGGTTGCCGTCACCTATGCCCAGAGCTACGCCCGCGCCGGTGCCGACGAGCAGTTGTGCGGCTATCGCTTCGCCATGGTCGATGCCCAGGGCCAACCGCGAGTGGCGACTGCGGCCGACCGAGGACAGTGGTTTGCGACATCTTCGGGCATTGCGCCCAGCGCCGGGGTGCAGATCATCGGCCCCAAGGGCGATCCCGCCGATCCGGCGCTGGCCGGCATCGGCTGCCTGCGCCAGGCCTACGATTCGGCAACGCCGATCGGCAAGCGCCTGCGCAGCGGCGAGCGCGAGCTGCGGGCGCTGGGCGTGTTGCCCGATCGACCCGTGGTCATCATTCACGGCCGCGAGGACGGTCTGATCCCGGTCGGCGCAACGGCCAGGCCCTATGTCGAATCCGCCCTGCGTCATGGCGCCGGACAGCTCTCCTACTGGGAAATCGAACACGCCCAGCATTTCGACGCCTTCCTGATGCAGCCGGCCTATGCCGAGCGCCATGTGCCGCTGCTGCCGTACTTCTATCAGGCCCTGGATCAGGTCCTTGCCCGGCTGCAGGGCGGTCCGCCGCCAGCGCCGAGCCAGGTCGTGCGCAGCCAGCGCCGCGGTGCTGCCGCCGATGGCGGCGTTCCAGCCTTGACCCGGGCCCATCTGGGTCAGGTCCGAGCCGATCCGGGCAGGGACGCGATCGTCCTGCAGGGCGAGCGGCTGCTGGTGCCGGACTGAGTGGTGGCGGGGTAGGGGACAGGGTGCGCTGGCTTGCGGATCGGACGGGGCACGGGACACGGGATCAGCGTGTCCCTGAGTTGGCGTCATTGCGAGGAACGGAATGACGAAGCAATCCAGAATTTTGCGACCCGGTCTCTGGATTGCTTCGCTGCGCTCGCAATGACGCCGGATTTTCCCGTGCCCCGTGCCCCGAGTCCCGAGTCCCGAGTCCCGAGTCCCGAGTCCCGAGTCCCGAGTCACGTGCCCCGTGCCCCGTGCCCCGTGCCCCGTGCCCCGTGCCCCGTGCCCCGAGTCCCGTGCCCCGATACAGGCCCGGCTCAAAACTGACCCGACAACTCGTAGGCGATGCGCATCCATACGCCGTTCAGGACCATCGCCCAGGTGAAGACCAGCGCCGCGAGCGCCAGCCACCACTGATTGCTGCTGAGCGGCGTGCGTTGCACCTTCAGTCCCAGCGTCTGATCCCAGGCGGTCAAACCGTTGTTGGAGAGCTTGCCGAAGGCAATCGCGTAGGTGAACAGCACGAAGGGCAGTATCAGCAGCGCCTGTCCGGCCAGCGCCACGCGGGTCGCGCGCTGCAGCGCGGTGGAAACACCCGGCGCCGCGCCACGCCCGTCGACCACTCGCAAGCCGAGCAGCCACTTGCCGGGGGTGTAGCCGCTCAAGCCCAGCAACAGAGCTTCCAGTGGCAAGGCCAGCACCAGCAGCAGGATCAGCGCGGCAATCGCCGACTGCTGCATTTCCTGTTCCGGCGTGGACAACAGCCAGGCGCCGGAGCGGATGCCGATGATGCTGACCAGCGCCCAGCTGATGCCGCCGAGCAGGGCCAGATCGATCTTGCGGGCAAGGAAGCGGCGCAGCGCTTCGCCAGCCCGCTCCTGGCTCTGCGCGGTCAGCGCCTTGCGCTGGTCAGCCTTGAGCAGGCTTTCGGTGGCGGCCACCGCCTCGGCCTTGTGCGTGGACAGTTCGGACCAGGCCGGACCCTTGCGATGCGCCGGGACCTCGTTGGCCTGGCCACCGCTGCGCTTCTGGCTGTCACCGGAACGCGCTGCCTTGGCGGCAGGCTTGTTGCTGCTCCTGGCAGCGCTGGGGCGCGACGTCGGCGGCTTGGGTGGTGCATCAGCCGCGCTGCCGCCCATGCCCAGTGCCCGCCGCAGCGGCACCCATTCGGCCTGGCGCAGTGTCCACACCATATGCTGATCACCGATTTTTCCCTGCTCGCGCATCTCCAGCAGCTGCGCCCGAGAGAGTGGACCGGCGGCCTGGCCTTCGCGATCCGCCACAAACCAGCCATCACCGCTTTCAATCATGGGATCCACCCGCGCCTGGATTCGTTCACCGTTGCCAATACTGGACACACCGGCAGCTGATCGCCAGTCTTGTGACGCACCGCGAAGGAAAGCGTCGCGCATTCCAGGCGCGAATGCGGCAGCGCCCGCGCTATCCTTTGCCGATGAGCACCCCATCGATTCAGGCCCGCTGGCTCGGGCGCCAGCCCTATGAGCCCATCTGGCGGGCGATGCAGGCCTATACCGACACGCGCGACAGCGCCACGCCCGATGAGATCTGGTTGATGGATCATGAGCCGGTCTTCACTCTGGGCCAGGCCGGCAAGCTCGAACATGTGCTCGCGCCCGGCGACATACCGGTGATTCCGGTGGATCGCGGGGGCCAGGTGACCTATCACGGCCCGGGCCAGCTGGTGGCCTATCCGCTGCTGGATCTGCGCCGGCTCGGTCTGGGCGTGCGCGAGCTGGTGCAGCGACTGGAACAGGTAGGCATCGATCTGCTGGCCGAATTCGACATCAGTGCCGAGCGCCGCGCTGGCGCGCCGGGGCTGTATGTCGCCGGGCGCAAGATTCTGGCCATCGGCATCCGGGTTCGTCGCGGTTGTACCTTTCATGGCATCGCACTCAATGCCGACCTTGATCTGGAGCCCTTTGGCCGCATCAATCCCTGTGGCTACCGGGGCCTGGAAGTCACCCAGATCGCCGATTTTCAGACCACGCCGGCCCTGCCGGAGCTGGCATTACGTTATCTGCATCGATTCTGTGCGAGTTTTGGGCATGCCGCACTGCCGCAAATTGCCACGGATCTGCCGCAGCCCACGCCGGCCTGATCATTTTCCACTGGCGCCCAGCGTGTACGATTCATCCCGAAGCCATCGACCTTGTCCCAGAGAAGTCCATGTCCCAACTGCAAGCTGACAAGACCATTCCGGCCCTGGTGGTTGGTGAGAAGCAACTCGGCGAGAGCAAGATCGCACGCAATCCGGTCACTTTTGACCCGGACCGGCCGGCGCTGCGCAAGCCCAGCTGGATTCGTGTGCGCCTGCCGCAGGGCAATGCCGTCGAGCGGCTCAAGGCCAGTCTGCGCGCCAATCAGCTGGTGACCGTGTGCGAAGAGGCCTCGTGCCCGAACATCCACGAGTGTTTCAGCAAGGGCACCGCGACTTTCATGATCCTGGGTGATATCTGCACCCGGCGCTGCGCCTTCTGCGATATCGGTCATGGCCGCCCGAAACCACCGGATGCCAATGAACCGGCCAATCTGGCCCGCACCATCCGCGACATGAATCTGCGCTATGTGGTCATCACCTCGGTCGATCGCGACGATCTGCGCGATGGCGGCGCCCAGCATTTTGTCGACTGCATCACTGCGGTCCGGGAACTCAGCCCGCAAATCGTGGTCGAGATACTGACGCCGGATTTCCGCGGCAAGGGCAGAATGGAGCGCGCGTTGGAGGTTTTCCTGGCCGGACCGCCCGATGTGTTCAATCACAATCTGGAAACGGTGCGCGAGCGCTATCGCGAAGTCCGACCTGGCGCCGACTACGACTGGTCGCTGCAGTTGCTGCAGCGTTTCAAGGCCCAGCACCCGAGCGTACCGACCAAGTCCGGAATCATGCTGGGACTGGGCGAAACCCTGGACGAGGTGCATCAGGCGCTGCGCGATCTGCGTGCGCACGATGTCGAGATGGTGACCATCGGCCAGTACCTGCAACCCAGCGCCCACCATCACCCGGTGATCCGATACTGGACGCCGGAGGAATTCGAGGCCCTGCGCGTGTACGGCGAGGAATTGGGATTCAGCCATGTTGCCAGCGGCCCGCTGGTGCGCTCGTCCTACCACGCCGACCTGCAGGCGCACGCCGCGGGCGTCGTCGCTTGAGGCCGCGCCAGGCAGCAACAAAGTTCACAGACGGAGTCGATTCCGCGACTTCCGTCACTTGCTCCCGACCGGCGCCGGGAGCACTGTTGGCACCCTCAACTGGAGATTTGCGATGAAGTTTGCGAGGAGTGTGCTGGTCATCGCCCTGGGCGTGTCCCTGGCGCTGCCGCTGATGGCCAAGCCGAAGATGGTCAGCCTGACGGATCTGACGCCGACGCCCGAGCAGGGTGAGGCGGCCGATTGGGTGTCCAAATATCTGACGCGCCTGCACTACGCCAGCAAACCGCTGGACGATGCGATGTCGCAAGAGATTCTCAAGCGCTACATCGAGTCGCTGGACAGCGAGAAGGTGTTCTTTCTCAAGTCCGACATCGATGGCTTCACCCAGCGTTATGCCGACCATCTCGATGAGGCCATCGAGCAGCGTCAGCTGGAGCCGGTCTACGAGATCTACAAGACCTATCTGAAGCGCCTGCACGAACGTACCGAATACGCCCGCGGGCTGCTCAAGAAAGGTTTCGATTTCACCGTCGACGAGGACTATGCCTACGACCGCAAGGACGCCGAATGGGCCAAGGATCGCGGCGACCTCGACGAGCACTGGCGCCAGCGCATCAAGAACGACTGGCTGCGTCTGAAACTGGCGGAGCGCAAGGACGACAAGATTGCCGAAACCCTGGACAAGCGCTATCGCGACTACATGACCCGGGTGGAGCAGCTGGACCGGCAGGATGTGTTCCAGAGCTTCCTCAATGCCTATGCGATGGCCATCGAGCCGCACACCAACTATCTCGGCCCCCGCGCCAGTGAGAATTTCGCCATTTCGATGCGGCTGTCACTCGAAGGCATCGGCGCGGTGCTGCAGCGTGACGGTGAGTTCGTGGTCATCCGCTCGGTGGTCGAAGGCGGACCGGCAGCCATGGGCGGCAAGGTCAAGGTCGGCGACCGCATCGTGGCGGTCGGTCAGGCCAAGGACAAGCAGTTGACCGACGTGATCGGCTGGCGCCTCGAGGACGTGGTCGATCTGATCCGCGGCCCCAAGGACACCGTGGTCAGGCTGGAAGTGCTGGCGGCTGAATCCGGTGTCGGCGGTCAGACCAACATCGTGGAAATCACCCGCGACAAGGTCAAGCTGGAAGAGCAGGCAGCGCACAAGAGCGTGATCGAGACCGGTGGCGAGAATCCGCGGCGCATCGGCGTGATCGAGCTGCCCGCTTTCTATCTCGATTTTGCCGCTCGGGCGCAGGGTGATTCCGATTACCGTAGCTCCACCCGGGATGTACGCAAGCTGCTGAGTGAGCTCGAGGCCGAGAAGGTCGACGGCATCCTCATCGATCTGCGCAACAACGGCGGCGGTTCGCTGACCGAAGCGACCGAGTTGACCGGTCTGTTCATCGACAAGGGTCCGGTGGTGCAGGTGCGGGACGGTCGCGGCCGGGTTCAGGTCGAGTCCGACACCGATTCCGGTGTGGTCTACAAGGGGCCGCTGGCGGTGCTGGTCAACCGTGCCTCAGCCTCGGCCTCGGAGATCTTTGCCGCCGCCATCCAGGATTACGGACGCGGTCTCGTCATCGGTGAACCTACCTTCGGCAAGGGCACCGTGCAGCAGCTCGTGGATCTGGACTACATCGCCAACAAGGACACGGCCCAGCTGGGGCAGCTGAAGCTGACGATGGCGCAGTTCTTCCGGATCGACGGCGGGTCCACCCAGCACAAGGGTGTGGTGCCGGATCTGGCCTTTCCGGTGACCCTGGATGCCTCCGACTATGGCGAGTCCACCTTCGACAATGCCCTGCCGTGGACCAAGATTGCGGCAGCCCGCTATGCCCCGGTGGGCAGCTTCGAACGCCTGGTGCCGATGCTGGAAACGCGGCATGAGGCCCGCATCGAGCACGATTCCGAGTTTGCTTTCCTGCGCGAGGATATCGCCCAGTATCGCGAGTCCCGTGCACGCAAGTCGATCTCGCTGAACCTGGCCAAGCGCGTAGCTGAGCGCAAGGCCGACGAGAAGCGGATTGCCGAGCGCGCGGCAGCCCGTGGCGAGGCCGATGCCAAGCTGGCGGCCAGGCTGGATGATGGTCTGAACCCCGGTGAGCGCGGCACCCAGGATCTGCTGGACCCGGAAGCCGACAAGGACAAGAAGAAGGATGTGCTGCTGTCCGAGGGAGCGGCCGTACTGGCCGACGTCATCGAATTGCTGCAGGACAATCCGCGCATTGCTGACGTTGGCGCCACGCCAGTCAAGCCGGGATTGCCGCCGCCCCCGGGTACCTGATCGCGACCCTCGGTACAACTCGTGACGCAAGGGCCGGCCTGTGTGCCGGCCTTTGTGCGTTTAAGCGCTGGTAGAGTCTCGCTTCAGGCGAGACAATGCCATCCGGAACGACCACGCCAGAGGGGACATTTCATGCGGCTACGGGATCGATCGGCAGCGGCCGCGGGGCAATCCCTGAGTCTGTTGCGGCTCGCGACGCAGCTGGGGCTACTGGCCCTGTTGGCCATGATCTGGGCTCCCGCCGCGCTGGCGCAGGCGACTTGCATCTGGAACCTGAATTCGTCAGGGCCATGGGACAACCCGGCCAACTGGAACGGATGTTCCGGTGGCAACGGCACGCCCGCTGGCACGCCCGGCCCGGCAGACCACGCCATCATCTCACTGGCGACACCCTTTGCCAGTGCGGATCTGGGGGCCAGCAATCGCACGGTGTCGCAGTTGACGCTGGCGACCGGTACGCTGGACGGCACGGCGGATCTGACCGTCACCAGCCAGTTCAACTGGAGCGGCGGTGCCCTGAGCGCGCCGGCCGCGTCCAGCGCAGCGCTGATTCTCGATGCCGGCGCCAGCGGAGTGATCGACGGCACGCCGCACCAGATTCTTGGGCGAACGCTGCGCAACCTTGGAACCTTGACCTGGCGCAGCGGCGACATCCTGCTGTCGTCGAGCGCGGTGATCGACAACCAGAGCATCTTCAATATCGATCGCGACGGCGTCGTGGTGCGGGCAATCGCCGGTGGTGGCCCGCCCTTGCGCATGCTGGGCGACTTCACGGGTGGTCAGTTCATCAACGCCTCGATTCCCGGTGCGCGGATCGAGAAGCTCGGAACCGGTGAGGCCGAGATCGGTGCCGGCCTCGATTTCGACAATCAGAACAATGTCCTGGTGACCGTCGGCAGCTTGAGCGTCGCAACCACGGGCGTTGATGTCGGCAGCTATCAGATAGCTGCCGGCGCGCGTCTGGATCTCGCGCCGGAAATCAGCACCAGTCGCACACTGGCCGGCGTGCCTGCGGTGTCAGGCACCGGCTTGCTGCGCAAGCTCGATGAAGGCAGCATCGATATCGACGGCAGTTTTCCCTTCGCTGGCCGTACCGAAGTGGTCGATGGCGTACTGAGCTTCAATACCGCAGCGCCGACGGTGAGTTTTGCGCAATTGCAGATTCAGGCGCCGGGCGTGCTGGATGGCGACGTCGACTTCTCCGTTTCTGCCAGCCTGCAGTGGATGGGCGGCGAGATCCGCGGTTCGGGTGGCACCCTGACCGTGCTCAGCGCGGCGACGGCGACAGTCACCTTGAACAATCTGCGGCCCAGTGCCTATCTGACCTCCCGGGATCTGATCAATCAGGGTAACTGGCTGGTCACGGCCAGCGGCAGCGAGCTCACCCATTTCTGGCTGGATACGGCGAACATCGACAATCAGGGCAATCTGGAGCTGCGCAACAACAGCAGCCAGAACCTGTCGCTGGCCTGTGTCAGCCAGAATTGCGGCAGCTTCCAGAACCGGTCTGGCGCCACGCTCACGCTCAATGACATCAGCGGGGTGATTTCGATCCAGTCCGATCTGACCGCGTTCAACAATGATGGCTTGGTCGATCTGATCGAAGGTTGTGCCGGGATCGACCCCCCGGGCACCGATACCGGAACCTACCGGTATGGCGGTAGTTGCACGCTGGCTTTCTTCACCCGCATCGGCGGCGAACGCATCTTCGCGCCGACTGTGGTCCTCATTCCTCAGGGTGCCACCGCTCTGCAGATCGAGGGTCGCTTGCGCATCAACGGGTCAGGGCGCAGCTTTCAGAATCTGCTCATACAGCCGAATGCGACCCTGTATGGGCCGGCGGCCATCGCGCTTGATGGAGACACGCTCTGGCGCGGGACCATCGAAGGCGCCGGGCTGTCGGAAACCGTGACTATCGGCAGCACCGGTACGGTACAGGTCGGTAGCGAGCCTGCTGACGCCCCGACGCTGCGTAACCGGCAGCTGAGCAATGATGGCGCAATGGCCATTCAGGACAGCGTGCTGCTGCTGGACGCCAATCCACAGATCATCAATGACGCGACCTTGACGCTGGCCGCGAGTCCGCAGTTTGCTGCCGGAATCGGATGCAGCGCGCCGCCGGTCTGCGGAACGCTGATCAACAATGGACTGATCACCGCCTTCTCCAGCGGTCTGGGCATGAATCCCCCGGCCTTCATGGCGCCCGAACTGGTGCTGACCCAGCAGGGTCAGGTCGAAGCCAGTTCAGGCGTGCTGGTCCTGGATGCCGCATACAACGCCATGGTCGGTTCCACGCTGCGGGTGCTGGGCACAGCCACGATCGATCGCAGCTCCGGCCCGCTGGTACTGGCCGCAGGTACGCTCACCGGTGAGGGCGTCGTGCGCGCCAATGTGCAGGCCGATGCGGTCAATATTGCCCCCGGCTCCGGTCCTGGCGGTCTGACCATCAACGGCAGCTTCAGCGCCACGTCCAACACCACCTACAGCATGGAAATCGGCGGGATCGTACCGCCGCTGCGGCGGGGCGAGTCGACTGAGCGGATGCCGCCAGCGCAGTACGACCGGCTGACCATCTCCGGTCCGGCCACGCTCGGTGGCATCGTCAACATCATCGATATCGGCTACACGCCGAACGCCAGCGACACCTTCACCCTGTTGTCCTATGCCAGCTTCACCGGCGGCGTTGCCCTGGGAGCCAATCCGCATGCCGGATTCCTGCTGGATGCCGGGGCAACACGCGTTCGCTTCACCCAGAACCTGTTCTCGGTTTGCGAATGGAATCCCGGAGGTCCTGGCGCCAACGATTGGACCAATCCGGGCAAATGGAACAACTGCTCGCTCGGTGTAGGTCCGGGCCCCGGACCGGCGGGCACGCCGGGTTCAGCCGATCGCGCCTTGATTTCGAGCGGTTCGGTGAATCTGGACGTGCCGGTGGTCGTCGACGCCCTGGAACTGACCGGCGGTTTGGTGAACGGGTCCAACCAGTTGACGGTCAACGGTGAGTTCATCTGGACCGGCGGCACGGTGGCCGGTCCAGGCGGCACTGAGCTGGTTCTGGATTCGGCTTCGATCGGTCTGCTGTCGGGCGGGCAGAAGGTGCTCGACGGTCGCACCCTGCGTATCGGCGGAGCGACGACCTGGACCACCGGATTGATCGAGCTGGCCAATGCGGGCGCGGTCATCATTGATGCCAGCGGCGGCCTGATCACGCGACCCAGCGCTGCGCCCGAACAGATCTTCGGCAGCGGCACCGGAACAGCGCAAGTCGTCAACGACGGCGCCATCGTCAAGGAAGGCTTCAACATCTCCGGCATTGCCGACAGTGTGGAATACCTGGGAGCCGGCTCGGTGACCGTTGACCAGGGAGAGTTCTTCATCTCGGCGGCGTCTCCCAGCCCCTTTGACGGCAACTTTGTCAGCAACCTGGGCACGCTGCGCTTCAAAGGCGCCAGTCGCAGTTTCAGCCCCAGCGCCAGCCTCGGCGGCGCCGGGCTGATTGCCTTCGGCGACACCGGGGGCATGCCCAGCATCAACCAGGTTGACGCCTGTCTGGGCAGCCCCGCCAATGTCCGGGTCGAGAATTCCGAGGTCGCGTTCAACTGCGCCTCTCCGACCGTACTCGATTACCTGAATCTGGCTCATCCCGGCTCGATCGTGGAGGGCAGCAGCGCCATCTCCATCGTCGGCCAGCTGGAATGGAATCACGGCATCATCCGCGGCACAGCGCCCGGGCAGACCATCGAGATTGCCATGGGCGCTACCGGCTCGTTGGCCTTTCTGGTGAATCCAGGCATCGGACGCTTCCTCAACAACCGTCAGTTCATCAACCATGGCTTGTTGGTCTGGGTGACCGAGAATCCGCTGACGCTGGAAGCGGGAGCCGAACTCCGCAATGAATCGGGCGGCTTGCTGCGGGTACTGCTGCAACCGGGGCTCGGAACCCGTCTGTTCTGGGATTCCTCGGCCGGCGCACGTTTGCTCAATCTGGGCACCATCGATATCGATGCGGCCGCTCCGTTCAGCATAGAAGCGCCATTCGACCAATCCGGCACCGTCAACATCAACGGTGGCGCTGCCATAGTGCAGCAAGGTGGCGCGGATAGCGGCGCCTATGTCATCGCCGCAGGTGCACGCCTGAACTTCCAGAGCGCCAGTTCGATCCGCAATCTGGGCACCACCAGTTCCCTGACCGGCCCAGGCAAGCTGGTAGTCCGGGATTCGGCATCGGTGGTGATCAGCAACGTGCCTTTCGCGCCCGGCGCTGTCGAGATCAGAAATCTCGGCACGCTGCAGGTCGACGCACCGACGCAGGTGGCTATCGACGAGTGGTATCTGGGCGGTGGCATCCTCACCGGCAACGCCGATCTGGCAGTCACCAACACCATGGTCTGGGCGGCGGGTACGCTGGCCAGCACCCTGCCCGGTGCCGCTACCTTCACGGTCTTGCCCGGTGCCGATCTGAACATCATCGGCCAGCAACCCGGTCCTGTTGCGAACGGCGTTCCGGCACCTTCGGGCTCTCTGTTCAATCAGTTTCTGGATCAGCGCGAACTGCGCATTCAGGGCAGTGCCAACTGGAGCGGCGGCAATACCTTTGTTCCCGGCAATTCTGCGGGTCGGGTAGTCGTGGAGAGCGGCGGAGTATTCGCGATCACATCGAATGACATGCCCGCCTTCGCCTGTGGTGGCGTCCCCTGCGTGGCGGAACTCACCGTAGACGGCACGCTGCAGACGTTCAGCAGCACGGTCGACCTGCAACTCACTTCGCCCATGGCTTTGGGCGGGAATCTGTTCGTGAATTCCGGCTCGCTGAGCATGACCGATCTGGTGCAGAACGCCGGCATCATTCGCGTCGGCGTGGGCGCCAGCCTCAATCTCTCGACACTGACGATGAACGGTGGATTGCTGCAGGGCTCCGGCACCGTCGGCGGCGATGTCACCAATCTGGCCGGCAGCATCAACCCCGGACTCTCGCCCGGCTATCTGTCGATCTTCGGCGACTATGTGCAGGGTTCGGGTGGAACGCTCGATATCCAGATTGCCGGATTGACGCCTGGATTGAACGCGGACTATCTCTTTGTTTCGGGTACAGCCACGCTCGATGGTACCGTCAACATCAGCGACGCGGGATTCACGCCGACGCCACCCCAGAGCTACGCCTTCCTGAATTCGGACATAGCCATCATCGGCGCCTTTGCCAGCACCAGCGTGGCCTATCCGGGTTACGAGGTCAGCTACGACAGCAACAACGCGATCCTGTCGCCAGCGCTGGCGCCGCTCCTGGTCAACTCGATCGTCGATCCGGGCACCGGCACCTGCGATGCCACCGAGTGCACCTTGCGCGAGGCCATCAATCAGGCCAACGGCACGCCCGGTGCGGACCTCATCCAGTTCGCCATCCCCGGCGGGTCCTGTGTGGGTGCGGGCGGTGCCTGCGTCATCCAGCCCAGCTCGCCGCTGCCGCAGATCACCGACAGCCTGATGATCGACGGCTACAGCCAGCCCGGTGCAGCACCAAATACCCACCTGCCGAGTGCGGGACTGGGCAGCAATGCCGTGCTGAAGATAGAAATAGACGGCATTCTGACCAGTGCCGCCAGTGGCCTGGTGATCAATGCGCCGAGTTCGATCGTGACCCTGGCTGGTCTTTCCATCCACAGCTTCCTTGGCAATGTGGTCACTCTGGGCCCGGGAGATTCCAATTACGGCCTGATCGGCAATTACATCGGCTTGCGCCCCGATGGCACCGCGCCGGCGCTGACGCCGGGTTCCGGCGTGTCGATCCAGGGCGGCAGTACCTTTGTCGGTGATTCGACGGCTGCCGGCATGAACGTCATCAGCGGCAACCAGCAGCGGGGCATCTCCATCAGCAACATTCCGATGCTGGCTGCCGCAGTGGTCCGTGGAAATCTGATCGGCACCGATCCCAGCGGCCTGCTGCCGCGTCCGAACGGCCTGCAAGGGATCATCGCAACCACGCCCAGCCGCCTGCTGGGCATCTTCATCGGTGGCAACCAGCCGGACGATCGCAACGTCATCAGCGGCAACGTCCAGGATGGTATCCGCTTCGATTGCTTCGCTACCGGCGACATCTGCTTCGATGGCGCACGTGTGACTGGCAATTTCATCGGCCCGGCGGCCGATGCCACGCCGATGGGCAATGGCGGCCATGGCGTCAATCTGGCGTCGATGATCGCTGGTCGCGTCTACATCGGTGGCCCGACGCCGGGTGAGGGCAATCTCATCGCCTTCAATGGCGGCAACGGCATCAACGCCACCTTTGGCGGCACCGGCAGAGGCACTTTCCAGCGCAACGAGATTCTAGGAAACACCGGGATCGCCATCGACCTGGGTGCCAATGGGCGTACTGCAAACGACGCCGGCGATCCGGATCTCGGACCCAATGGCTTCCTCAATTTCCCCTATTTCACCGGCTACGTGCTGGCTGGAACCGGCGATTCCGCCGATTTCGATCTGTTGCTCGATACCCCCGACGTCAGCGGCAACTACCCGGCCGAAGTCGACCTCTACCTGGCCATCGAGGACGAGCCGGGCGTGTACCTGGGCAGCATGAACTGTCTGGTGCCGAATTCGACCTGCAGTGCGACCGTGAGCTTCCCGGCCGGCGTGATCCTGGCACCGGACGACGTGGTGCTGGGCATCGTGGTTGACGGCTTCGGCAAGACTTCGGAGGCCAGTTTCTATGCGACCTCGGCAGCCATCGTGGGCGACAACCCGGATCCCTCCGACATCGGTACGCCCTACGATGTGGATGTCGAGATCACCAGCACAGACCCCTTCGCGCCGGTGGGCGATGTCGCCGTCGATGATGGAGTCGGCAATATGTGTGTGGCCACGCTGACCAACGCCGGCAGTGGCGTGGCCGCGGGTACCTGCCAGTTGCCGACGACCGGACCGGCCGCGACCGTGCTGACGCTGACCGCGAACTACCTTGCTGCGCCGGCGCCATTCACCGACAGTTCCGCGAACGATGGGCACACGGTCAATGCGCTGCCACAGCCGCCGGTGATCTCGCTGATCAGTCCGGCGGCAGGTCCGGCGACCGGCGGAACCGCCGTGACCATCACCGGGTCGAATTTTGTCGTCGGTGCCACCAGTTTCGATTTCGGCGCCAGTCCGGGGCTTGCGGTCAACTGCGTCTCTGCCAGCTTGTGCACGGTCAATGCGCCAGCCGGCGCCGGTATCGTCGATGTCCGTGCGATCACCAGCGCCGGCCGCAGCGTCAACACCCGGGCCGACAACTTCAGCTACCGCGCCGGGCCGCCGCTGCTGTGCACCAATCTGGTCGCGGTCGGCAGCTTCCCGGCAGGCATCAGCCCCTACGCCATGGCCGCCGGCGACTTCAATGGTGACGGTTTGAAGGATGTGGCCGTGGCCAACAATGATGCCTCGGGCACGGTGTCGGTATTGCTCGGCACCGGCGCTGGCGCATTCGCGGCGGCAACCGGTTTTGCTGTCGCCCCCTTCCCGCGCAGCGTGGCCGTGGGTGATTTCAATGGCGACGGCATCGATGATCTGGCGGTGGCGAATTACGGCGCGACTACCGTGTCGATATTGATCGGCACCGGTACCGGTGGGTTTGCAGCCGCCGCCAATGTAGTGGCGGGACTTGGCCCGCACGCGGTGGCTGTCGGTGATTTCAACGGTGACGGCAAGGCAGATCTGGCCGTGGCCCTGCTGGATGCCAACAATCTGGCCATCTTGCTCGGCGATGGTGCCGGCGGCTTTGGCCCGCCCGCGACTTTCCCGTCGCTGCGCTCAACTTCGCTCGGCATCAGTGATTTCGATCAGGATGGCAACAGCGACATCGCGCTCGGAAACAAGCTGGTGGATAGAGCCGCCGTGCTTCTGGGTACCGGGAACGGGGCCTTCGGTTTGCCGGCCGAGGTACCCGTCGGCACCAATCCCACCGCGCTCGCCGTTGGCGATTTCGATGGCGATGGTTTCTCCGATCTGGCGGTGGCCAACCGCGGCAGCAACACGGTGTCGGTGCTGATCGCCGGCAGCAGCGGCGCATTCACGGTAGCAACCAATTATCCCGTCGGCAGCCAGCCGGTATCCATCGACATCGGTGATTTCGACGGCGACGGCATCCCCGATCTGGCGGTCGCCAATTTCGGATCGAACGATGTCTCGCTGCTGCCGGGCACCGGATCGGGAAGTTTCGGCACGGCGATCAGTGTTCCCGTGGGCACTTTCCCCAGCAGCGTGCTGGTCGGCGATTTCGATGCCAGCGGTCGACCCTACCTGCTGGTGGCGGTCAACTTCGCGGACATCGTGTCCTTGCGCAATGCCGGTTGCCCGCCGACGATCACGTCTCTTTCGCCTGCCAGCGGGCCTGAGAGCGGTGGAACGGTGGTCACCATCGATGGCAGCGATTTCGTCGTGGGCGGCACCAGTTTCAACTTCGGCCCCAATCCGGCGACGGCCGTGACCTGCTCATCCTCCTTGCAATGCACGGCCACCAGCCCGGCGGGTAGTGGCGTGGTCGATGTCATCGCCACGACCCTGGCCGGTGCCAGTGCCAACACCACCGCCGACGACTTCACCTACACTGCCACGACCAGCACGCTGATTGTCAGCGTCAGTCCGGAGCCCACAGTCGTCGGCCAGCCCTATACGGTCATCGCCGAGGTCAGTCAGGGCGGTATGCCGGTAGCCTCCGGAACGGTGTTGATCCGTCAGCTCAGTGACGGCAGCAGCTGCAGCTATTCGTTGACCACCGGTGGGGGATGCCAGCTGGTGTCCAACAGCGCCATCACCACCGCCGTGCGAGCTTTCTATTCTGGCACCGGCAGTCTGAGCCCCAGCGTTTCGCCGATCGTGACCCATGTGGTCAACCGCGCGCCGACTGAAATCCTGATCAGCAGCGACACGCCGGATCCGTCGGCCGTGGGTCAGCAGATTGCGGTGACGGTGGAAGTCGCGGCTCTGGCGCCGGGCGCAGGCACGCCCACCGGGCAGATCCTGGTGACCGATGGTTCGGCCAGTTGTGGCTTTACCCTGCCCACGCTGAGCTGCAGCTTCGTACCCAAGGCGCTGGGCGCGGCTACCCTGGAAGCGCGCTACCTGGGTGATGCCAACTTCGCCCCCAGCACCGACACGGAGGCCCACACCGTGACTGTCAACGGTGCCGATCTCTCCATCATCAAGCGCAATGGCTTGCGCATCCTGCCGGCCGGTCAGCCGTCGACCTATGTACTGCTGGTCAGCAATGCCGGGCCCGACAATGTGCAGGGAGCACGCGTGACCGACATCCTGCCGCCGCAGCTCAGCAACGCCTCCTGGACCTGTGCCGGCACCGGCGGGGCGGTGTGTCCGGCCAGCGGCACTGGCACGGTCGATGCGCTGGTCGACCTGCCGTCGGGTTCCAGCCTGACCTTCCTGCTGACGGTGACGGCCCAGGCCAATCCGGAGCAGATCGTCACCAATCGGGCGACTGTGACACCGCCCACCAATTCGACCGATCCGGTCCTGGGCAACAATGAGAGCAGCGACACCGATCCGATCGGATTGTTTGGAGATGGCCTGGAAGACGAGAACGACTAGGGCATGGGCGTGCGCCGCAAATCGCATCACACCACCACGCGGGTTGTGGTTCCCACCGGCGGGCCGGCGCCCAGAGATCCGGCCTGCCTGGTGGTGGTCAATGGTGCGCAATTGGGTCTCGAAGCCAGGATTGCCGACCAGCCCCTCCTGATCGGACGCGCCGACGACGCCGGACTCGCCATCAGCAACACCAGCGTTTCCCGGCGCCACTGCTGGATTGTCCGCGATGGCGATGGTTATGTCGTCGAGGATCTGGGGTCGACCAACGGCGTCTTCGTCAATGGCCAGAAGGTGCAGCGTCTGGGCTTGCGCGATGGTGACCGCCTGCGGGTAGGGCACTGCGAGCTCAAGTTCTTCGGCGAGGGCAGTGCCGAAGCCAGTTATCATCGCGAGTTGCTGAATCAGGCCGTATTCGATGCCCTGACCGGCTTCTACAACCGGCGCCAGTCACGTGAAATGCTGGAACACGCCTTTGACCGTGGCCGCAACGATCCCGGCAGCCTGCGGCTGATGATTCTGGATCTGGATCACTTCAAGCCGGTCAACGACCAGTACGGGCATCTCGCGGGTGACCGTGTGCTTACCGGCTTCGCGGCGCTGGTCAAGCGTGAACTCGATAAGGAAACCGTGTCCGGGCGTCTGGGCGGCGAAGAGTTCGTGGTCTTCAGTTCGCACTTGCCGATGTCCGAATTCTGCGCACTGGCCGAGCGCGTGCGCGCCACCCTGGAATGCACCGAGCTGCCCATGGACAACGGTAGCGTGCGCATCACGGTGAGTATTGGCATAGCCCAGCAAAGCCCCGACATGCGAGCTGCCGCGGATTTGCTGCGCGCTGCTGACGGCGCGCTGTACAAGGCCAAGCTCGGCGGCCGCAACCGGATTGTGGTGGGCGACTAGCCCGCATTTCCCACGCCTGCAACACAATCGCGGCATCTGCATGCGCAGGTGTGAGAAATGCGGGCTAGTCTGGCGCACGCCAGCGCGACATCCGGGTGGCCAGCAGGCGTTCGACGATGGCATGAGCCCTGGCATCGGCTGGTCCGCGCGCATCCGGTCCGCGGCCCTTCTGGTGGTTGCAGCGGGCGCAGGCCAGGGCCAGATTGCGCGGATCGTCGGCGGACTCGACCCGCTGCACCAGAGCCGCCGCCTGGCTGCGGCCGAACCAGGAGCGGGGGACGATGTGTTCCAGCGTGGTGCCGGGCCAGGGCTTGCCAGCGGCCGTGATGCCGATCCGGCTGCGGCAATGCAGGCAGCCGGTCTGCCAGTGGCCATCCAGCAAGGCGGCACGGCTGTCGCTGCGCGCTGCCAGCAGCATCAATGCGTGCAAGCGGGTCGCCACCGCGGCGTGCCGCCTTCAGGCCTCGCCGCAACTGCTGACATCCGCCTGCTGCAACCATTGCAGCGTCTGCTGACTCAGCTTCAGGGCCAGATCGCGCAGGCTGGCGACGGCCCCGGCCACGCCTGCAGGCAGGTCGGCAGCCTCGATGGTGATCAGGCCGGAACTGGCCAGCACCTGGGCATTCCGACTGCAGATCAAGCGCAGATTGAGGGCCGCGCGGGCGCGCAGGCCGGCGCCATCGTCGTGCAGTTCAAAGGCCCGCAACTCCCCGCTCAAGCGCAGCGGTATCCGATGGGCTTGTGCCGATTGCGCCACCGCCGGGACCAGCCCGGCGGCTTCGATGGTCCGCACCAGCAGATCCTGCAGCAGGATCGGCAGCGGCGCAGTCCAGCGGGCGCCGGTCATGATCTGCACCTCGCCGTCGGCACGAATCACCACCACATCGACACCATCCAGCGGCGCGACGGCCCGTGGTACATCGACCAGCAGCGCCAGTGGCAGCTGCCGCTCGGCGCGCTGCGCCACCGCATCGGGCAGCGTGTACTGGGCCTGCTCGCTGGCCTTGGGCAGCACACCCGAGAGGCAGCCGCCGAGACTGAGCAGAAGGCCGGACCAGAGGGCGGCGCGTAGGGTGTTCATTGCGGACGGTACTCCCGTGGGCGGTCGCGCTGCAGCAGATAATCGGTGGGCGCGGTTTCAAGGCGGGTGCTGATGCGGTTCATGCTTGCCGCCAGCTGCCTGAGTTCCTCCAGCGTGGCGGTCAACTCCGGCATGCCCTGTTGCGCGAACTGATCCAGCTGGGCGCTGTTGCGTGACAGCAACGCATCGACCCGCGCCGAGAGTTCCCGCAACGAGGTCAGCGTGCGGCGCAGATCATCCGCTGCCGGCGCCAGATCCTGGCGCAGCATCTGGTCGGTTCGGGCCAGCGTTTCGCTACTCTGGCGGGCCAGATCCTGAAAGGCGGCGGAGGCGTCGCTGAGGTCGGCAAAAGCCTGATCGGCACGGCGCAGCGCGCTGCTGAGTTCGGCCTTGTCCTGATCGATCTGGGACGCGATCGACTCCACGTGCGCCAGCGTCTGGGTGACGCTCTGCGCATTTTCGTCGCTGAGCATCTGCGTGATCCGGCCCAGGGCCTCGTTGAAACGCACCAGTACGTCGCCGCCATCGGTCATGAACTTCTGGAAGGCGCTGGGCCTGGCCTCGATGATCCCCACCTCACCCGGCGCCGGTGGCTGCAGCACCGGCGAATCCGGGTCGCCTGCGACCAGTTCGATGATGGCCACACCGGTCAGACCGGTGTAGGTCAGGCGGGCGCTGGTGTCGGTACGGATCGGCGTGTCGGCGCCTACACGGATGCGCGCCAGCACCCGCGCGGCGTCTTCGCGGTCCAGCGACAAGCGCCGCACTTCACCCACCTGGATGCCGTTGAAATTGACCGCCGCGCCCTTGGTCAGGCCGGTCACGGTTTCGTGGAAGACCACATCGTACTCGTCGAATTCGTCGTCGAGGCTGACCTTGGCCACCCACAGGGCGAAGAACATGGCGCCGACCAGCGTCAGCAGCACGAAGGCGCCGATCAGGACGTGATGAGCTTTGGTTTCCATGGCAGTGGAGCTACTCCGGTCTCTGTGGCTGGCGGCGAGCAGGCCAGATCGGTCGGTCAACGGATGTCATCGGCTGTCGGCCTTGAGTTGTTCTGATTGAGTGTAGGCCATGCGTCCGCGCGGCCCCTGGAAGCACTCGCGGATCCAGGGCTGGTCCAGTTCCTGAATCACCGACGGCTTGTCGACCGCGATCACATGGCGGTCAGCCAATACCGCCACGCGTTCGCAGATGCGATAGACGCTGTCCAGATCATGGGTGATCAGGATCACGGTCAGATGCAGTGCCTGGTGCAGGGTGCTTACCAGTTCGTCGAAGGCGGCCGCACCGATGGGGTCGAGGCCGGAGGTGGGCTCGTCGAAGAACAGGATCTCCGGATCGAGCGCCAGGGCGCGGGCCAGACCGGCGCGCTTGCGCATGCCGCCCGAGAGCGTTTCCGGATACTTGTTGGCGGCGTCTGGTGGCAGTCCCACCAGGGCAATCTTGAGGCGCGCCAGTTCGCAGATGAAGTGCTCGTCAAGCGCGGTGTGTTCCTTCAGCGGCACCATCACGTTCTCGAGCACCGTCAGCGAGGAAAACAGGGCGCCGTCCTGGAACATCACGCCCACCCGGCGTTCCAGCGCATGCCTTTCGCTGTCGTCCAGTGTTGCCATCTCCTGGCCAAACCACCAGATGCGCCCGGCGCGATAGGGCTGCAGGCCGAGGATCGAACGCATCAGTACGCTCTTGCCGGCGCCCGAGCCACCGATGATGCCCAGTACCTCGCCCTTGAGGATGTCGAGGTCCAGATCCTGGTGCACCACCTGCTCGCCGAACTGGTTGCGTAATCCGCGCACGCTCATGACCACGTCTGTAGTCACCAGCCGAGCTCCATGAAGAAGATCGCGGCGATGGCATCGACCAGGATCACCAGGAAGATCGACTGCACCACCGAAGAAGTGGTGTGCCGGCCTACCGATTCGGCGCTGGCCTGCACCTTGAGGCCTTCCAGACAACCCACCAGGGCGATGATCACGGCAAACAGCGGCGCCTTCGACAGGCCCACCAGCAGATGCCGCAACTCGGCGGTTTCCTGCATGCGCGCCAGGAACAGGCCGGGCGAGATCCCAAGCTCGGTGCCGCCCACCAGTGCGCCGCCGAGGATGCCCGACAGCACCGCCAGAAAGCTCAGCACCGGCAGCATCACCAACAATGCCAGCAGCCGCGGGATGACCAGCAGTTCGAGCGGGTCCAGCCCCAGCGCCCGGATCGCGTCGATTTCCTCCCGGGCCCGCATCATGCCGATTTCCGCGGTGTAGGCGCTGCCCGAACGTCCAGCGATCATGATTGCTGTCAGCAGCACACCGAATTCGCGCATGAAGGAAAAACTGACCAGTTCCACCGTGAACACCTGGGCGCCGAAATCCGCAAGCACGGTGGCGCCGAGGAAGGCGACCACGGCGCCGACCAGAAAACTCAGCAGGCAGACGATCGGAACGGCGTCCAGGCCGGCGCGCTCCATATGGTGCACTGCGCTGGTCCAGCGCAGGCGCTGGCGACCGGCCACGATCGCCAGAATGGTGATCAGCGTCTGCCCGCCGAAGCCCAGCAGCAGCGTGAACTGACGCCAGGCGAATTCGACCGCGGCGCCGGTCCGCTCCAGCATGGGCTGGATGCCGGAGGGCTTGCGCTGTCGGACTCTCGGCGCGGCGATGCGTTCGCCGACCAGATTCAGCAACTCGCCGTCGGCGGGTCGCAGTCCCTCGAACTCTGGCCACGGCATGCCCCCCAGCCAGCGCTGCACCAGCAGCAGCGCACCGGCCGTGTCGAGTGCCGTCAGTTCGCTGGCGTCCACGCGCACCGGCCGCGGGCCTGCCGCCGCGGTCAGTCCCTGCGAGCGGCGTTCGGCTGCGGGCAAACCAGCGACCGTCCAGTCTCCGCGCAACCGCAGCACTGGCTGGTCGTCGGTCTGGTCCAGACTGTAATCAGCTTGCGCCATGGAGCGATCCGCGCGGGGATGCTGTCAGCGTACCACCAGCACCGGCAATTCCCCGTGGGTGAGCACTTTCTGGGTTTCACTGCCGAGAATCATGGCGCTGAGGCCGCGCCGTCCGTGCGAAGACATGCAGATCAGATCGCAGCCACGCTCGGCGGCAGTCGCCAGAATCAGGCGGTAGGGGTGACTGTCGATGCCGTGACTGACTTCAAAAGCCACGCCGGCCTGGGTGCAGGCCTCGGCGAAGTCCTTGAAGACCACTTCGGCCTCCACGGCAGCCTGGCGCTCGTATTCGTCCCTGGACGGGAACTGGTACACCGGCACCATCGCATCGACCGGCGGAATGTACTCCGGTACGGCGTATACGCCGGTCAACCGGGCGCCGACCTTCACGGCCAGACCAATGGCGGCAGCTACCGCTTTCCTGGCCAGTTCGGAGCCGTCGGTCGGGACCAGGATGTGGCTATACATGGCAGTGCTCCTCAGCCGTCGGACAGAAGCTCATGTTACCGACTTTCACCAAAGGCGGAGATTGAGCCCGGTCAAGAGGCGCGGTTCTGAGCCCGCCACGCGGCCAGCACCTCGGCCTCGCGCTCGCGCTCGATGCCGGCCCGCAACGTGCCCTGTCGCTCCGGCGTCTGCGCGTGAAACCAGCTCAGGGTGTCCGCAGCGGTCGTGGCCAGCGGCCGGAAGCGGAGTCCGGCTTCAAGCGCGCGCTGGATGCTGACCCGGGCAAAGCCCGCCGACTCGCCCTGGCCCGGCACCCACACCGGCAGGTCCCCCCAGGGAGCGACCTGCTGCTTCTCCAGGAAGTCGGCTGGTACGAAGTGCAGGCGGGCACCCGCCGTGGTCACGGCGCGGATGCCATAGAGCATGGCCGCAACCGACATCTCGTAATCCGGCCCGGTGGCATTGTAGATGCCATAACGACGCGCTTCGGCCATGCGTATGGTCCATTCCGCCAGATCGCGGGCGTCGATGAACTGCACCGGGTCGGCGCCGTTTGCCGACGGCGCCAGCACATCGCCACCGGCCTCCAGGCGCAGCGGCCAGTAGCTGAAACGGTCGGTCTCATCGCCCGGGCCGACGATCAGCCCGGGGCGGATGATGGTGGTCTGTTCCTTGAAGTGCTGCTGTGCCTGGGCCTCACTGGCTGCCTTCATCGGCCCATACAGGGCCATGTTCGCCATCAGGCTGTCGCGGGTCTCCTTGAGGACATCCTCGCCCTCGTATTCGGCGAGTCCTGTCGTTTCGTCCATGCCCGGCTTGCTTGTGTCGGCGTACACCGAAATGGTCGAGATGAAGATGTACTGGTCGACCTGGCCGGCCAGCACTACGCCGACATCACGCACCCAGAAGGGCACGCTGGTGGGATTGTCTATGCACACATCCCAGCGCCGACCCTTGAGCGCGGCGACGTCCCCGGTATTGCGGTCGCCGGTCAGTTCCTCGACTTCGGCCGGCCAGTCCTGTGGTCGTCGTCCGCGATTGAACAGCGTGATCTTGTGGCCACGCGCCAAGGCATAGCGGACCTGGTGGGGCCCGGTGAATCCGGTGCCGCCGAGGATCAGGATATTGAGTGGTTTCGGGGCCTTTTCGACATTGCCGGCGGCCAGGCCGGGGCGAATGCCGGTAACGCCAGCGGCAGCGGCGAGCGCGCCCAGTTTCAGAAGTTCGCGGCGGTTGCTGAGCATGGCGCAATCCGTTTGCCGGGGAGGGAGCGCATGAGTTTAGGCGCGTCAAGCGCGATCCACGCCGGCCAGAGGTCATTGGCTCAGCTTGGTCGCGCTACAATAAGGACCGGTTCGCGCCTCGCGAGCTTGATTGTCTAGGCCCGCAAGGATGCGCCATGTCTGAAGAAACCAATCTGCCGAGCTTCTCCGAGCTGGGTCTGCCCGACTATCTGCTGCGCACGTTGGCCAGTGTCGGCTATGAATCGCCGTCGCCCATTCAGGCGGCCACCATTCCGCCCTTGATGGCCGGGCGCGACGTGCTCGGGCAGGCGCAGACCGGCACCGGCAAGACCGCTGCCTTTGCACTGCCGATCCTGGCCAAGCTGGACATGAAGCAGTTCAAGCCGCAGGCGCTGGTGCTTGCGCCCACCCGCGAGCTGGCCATCCAGGTGGCCGAAGCCTTCCAGCGCTACGCCCAGCAGATCCCCGATTTCCATGTGCTGCCGGTCTACGGCGGCCAGGGTTATGGCGCCCAGTTGCATGGACTGGCGCGCGGCACCCATGTGGTGGTCGGCACGCCGGGCCGGATCAAGGATCACCTCGCCCGTGGCACCCTCGATCTGTCGCAACTGAAGGTGGTGGTGCTCGACGAAGCTGACGAGATGCTGCGCATGGGCTTCATCGACGATGTCGAGAGCATCCTGCAGAAGACCCCGGACACACGTCAGGTCGCGCTGTTCTCGGCCACCATGCCGGCACCGATCCGGCGCATCGCCCAGACCCATCTGAAGTCGCCGGAAGAAGTCACGATCCGCTCCAGCACGACCACCGTGAAGGCCATACGCCAACGCTACTGGCTGGTCAGCGGTCTGCACAAACTGGACGCGCTGACGCGCATTCTGGAAGCCGAGCCCTTTGAGGCCATGATCGTGTTCGCCCGCACCAAGCTCGGCACCGAAGAATTGGCTGAGCGCCTGCAGGCCAGGGGCTTTGCCGCGGCGGCCATCAATGGTGATCTGCTGCAGGCGCAGCGCGAAAAAACCATTGCCCGACTCAAGGAAGGCCAGCTGGATATCCTGGTGGCCACCGATGTGGCGGCGCGTGGACTCGACGTCGAGCGCATCAGTCACGTCGTCAATTACGATATTCCCTACGACAGCGAAGCCTATGTGCATCGCATCGGTCGCACTGGACGTGCCGGTCGCACCGGCGATGCCATCCTGTTTGTCACGCCGCGCGAACGTCATCTGCTGCGCGCCATCGAGCGCGCGACGCACCAGCCGATCGAGCAGATGCATCTGCCGACGGTGCAGGCGGTCAATGACCGCCGCATTGCCCGCTTCCACAAGCGCATTTCCGACGGAATCGAGGCCGGTGATCTCGATCTGTTCCGCAGTCT
Organism: Lysobacterales bacterium; assembly: GCA_022841325.1. GTDB lineage: Bacteria > Pseudomonadota > Gammaproteobacteria > Xanthomonadales > SZUA-5 > JADKFD01. Next base: position 25,430 of record JALHRS010000052.1, read on the forward strand.
GATCAGCGACTATGCCCATCAGAACGAAGTGGCTGAGCTGGACATTGCTGCGGCACTGGCGCGCATGCTGCAGGGCAAGACGCCGCTGCTGCTGGCGCCGGGCGGTGACACCACGCCCGTCGATGAGCCGCGCTTCGAGCGCAGCGAGCGCGCCGAGCGTCCGCGCAGCGATCGCGGCAAGCGCGAGCCGGTGTCCAAGTTCGGCGGCCCGGACAAGCCGCGTTTTGCCCGCAGCGAGGACCGTGCACCGGTGGAGCGCAGCCCCGAACGTACGCCGGTCGATCGCACTGCCGAGGCCCGCCCGCCGCGCGCCGCGCGGCCGCCTCGCGCCGCCGAAGGCGCCGGCAAGCTGGAGAAGTTCAGGGTTGAGGTGGGCCTCAAGCACGGCGTCAAGCCGGGCAATCTGGTCGGCGCCATCGCCAACGAAGCCGGTCTGGAAAGCCAGTTCATGGGCCGTATCGAAATCGAGGACGACTACAGCATCGTCGAGTTGCCCGAGGGCATGCCCAAGGATGTGTTCCTGCATCTGAAGAAGGTCTGGGTCGTGGGCCGGCCGCTGCGCATCAGCCGATTGTCCGACGCGCCCGATGGCGACGCCGGCGAAAGTGGCAGCCCGCAGCCGCCACGCGGGCCGCGCAAGCCCGGCGACAAGCCGCCACGGCGCAGGCAGCCCTGATCGGCTGACGCCGGTTTGGCGCCACGAATCAGCGTCATTGCGAGCCGCGCGTGTCGGCCCGACACTGCAAACGGGCCATGAAACTGCCGGGTGCGGGTAGCGCTCTCCGGGCGGTGAGGCCGCACCGCAGCGCGGCGCCATCCACGGCAGCGATCCACAGGTTCTGGCTGGATATCTCACGCTGAGGCGCGGAGAACGCGGAGATGTGCAATCGCCATCGAGCGCCCTTGGGATTTCTCCGCGGCCTCCGCGCCTCCGCGTGAACAAGCGGTCTTGGGTCTGATCGCGATCCCTTTTTGCTTGACGGCAGCGGCTCCCCGGCGCTTGTCGCGTCACCTCCCGGAGAGCGCTGCGCGCACTTCCGGGCTACGCCAGCTATTCGCGATCTGGCCGGCAGCGCCATGCCAGCCTCTGCTTGCTAGCAGCCATCGGCGGGTGCGGATATCTGCCATTCGAGCGCTGCACTGTCGATGAAAACACCGTCCGGACCAAAGCGCCGCTCGTGCAATCGGGCCCGGCCCCGCTGGTCCAGCGTGTACAGCGTGCTGCTGCGGGTGCCATAGCTGCTGCCGGTGATGAACGGCGCTGACAGCATGCGCTCCAGCGTCAGGCCGACGCCGGTATCGGGCAGATCGGCGTCCGCCGCGGTTTCAGTATCGGCCAGTGCCTGGAACAGCGCTGATTCGTCGTCACCATCCTCGATGCACCAGCGAGCCAGCGCTTCCCGGAGTTTCCCGGCCTTGGGCCAGGGCGTATCCAGGGTTGCGTTGCTGAGTGCGTAAGTGCCTGCGGGCAGGCAGGCGATGCTGTCGCCATCGCTGTTGACGAAAGCCAGCTGCTGGCCGCGCCCGAAGATCAGGTTGTAGGGGCTGTACTCGGCAGCCGAGGCCCGCAGTTGCGCCAACAGATGCTGAGGGTCACGGTCATCCAGCAGCGCTTCCCGGACCAGATGCCCGCGGCTGCGGCCCTTGCTGGCGCCAGGTCGGCGGATATTGGTCACCATCGCCACGCGGCCACTGAGGCTGGCCGCCATCCAGCTGCCGCCAGCAGTGAGGTCGCGGCCGCCGACGATCTGCGGATGTTCTGGCCAGGGCGCGGCCGCGGCGCTGGGGCGCGCGTGGTATTCGTCGCGATTGGCGGCGATCACCAGGGGATAGAGAGGATGCTGGCCGATGGCCAGCGCGAGCAGGCACACGCGCTCGGCGATCAGTCGGGCGGAGTGGACAGCTTGGCCAGCGTCGGTGCCCGTTTCAACGACAGCACCAGTTCCGACAGCTGTTCGAAGGCCGGCGTTTCGATTTCATGGAACTCGATGCCGATGCGTCGGAGTTCGACATGGGCAATGCGTGCCTTGGCTGCGAAGGTACGGGAGTCCTCCAGTTCCAGCAGCATCTCCACGTGCTCGCCCATGCTGACGGTTGGATCGTCCTCGCATTCCAGCAGGGCACCGTTGAGCGAGAGGTCCAGCAATTTGCCGATGAGGCCGCTGGGCGCGATGGAGCGGAATCGCCCCGGCAGAGGAAAACGGGGTTCCTGGCGGCGATCATGCTTTACCGGTCCCATTGCAGTTGGCTTCTCCGTATACTGGGCTGATGCGTACTGTGCGCCTTGCGCTGCATTCTACGTTGTGCGCGCGGTCAACTTACCCGATTGTGATGCTCTGTTCGAGTGCATCGAAGAAACGGCTTCCGTTCATTGACCGGACGGCTGCATCCGGTTATAGTTCCGCTCCTTTGTTTTGCGACTCAATGGACGAGGTCTCGTCATGTACGCCGTATTTGCGACTGGTGGCAAGCAGTATCGTGCAGCCCCCGGTGACGTTCTCAAGGTAGAGAAGCTGAATGTCGCCGAAGGCGATTCGATCGAACTCGATCAGGTGATGCTGGTTGCCGATGGCGACAGCATTACCGTTGGCGCACCCCTGGTTTCGGGCGCGAAGGTAGCTGCCACGGTGAAGAGCCATGGCCGTGCCGACAAGGTGTACATCGTGCACTTCCGTCGTCGCAAGCACCATCGCAAGCAGCAGGGTCATCGTCAGCACTACACCGAAATCGAGATCACAGGTATCAACGCCTGATCTCGGGCTCGTTCAGAAGGATTAAGTCATGGCACATAAAAAGGCTGGTGGTTCGACCCGCAACGGTCGCGACTCCAATCCCAAGTATCTCGGTGTGAAGCTCTTCGGCGGCCAGGCGGTTGCTCCGGGCAACATCATCGTGCGTCAGCGCGGTACGCGTTTCCATCCCGGCGCCAACGTCGGTCTGGGTCGCGATCACACGCTGTTCGCGCTGACCGGCGGTACCGTCAAGTTCTACGTGGGCGGTCCGCAGAATCGTCGCTTCGTGAGCGTCGTTTCCGAGTAATCATTGCGCCATGGGTGCAAGCAAGAGCCCCGCCGCGTGCGGGGCTTTTTGTTTCCGTCCCGAGGCATGAGGTTTTCAGATGAAATTCGTCGATGAAGCACGAATCCAGGTGCATGCTGGCAAAGGCGGCAATGGCTGCGTCAGTTTTCGTCGCGAGAAATTCATCCCGCTGGGCGGACCAGACGGCGGTGATGGCGGCGATGGCGGCAGCGTGCGTCTGATTGCCGATGAGGGTCTGAACACGCTGATCGACTTTCGCCACCAGCGCAGTTTCAGGGCCGAGCGCGGCCAGAACGGCATGGGCCGGCAATGCTACGGGCGCGCCGGCGAGGATCTGGTCATCCGCGTTCCAGTGGGCACCGTGGTCATGGATGCGGGCACTGAGGAAACCATCGGTGATCTGACCGAGCACGGCCAGACCTTGCTGGTAGCGCAGGGTGGCATGGGCGGCAAGGGCAACATCCATTTCAAGAGTTCGGTCAACCGCGCGCCGCGTAAGGCGACGCCGGGAACGCCAGGCGAGGAGCGTGAGCTGCAGCTGGAGCTCAAGGTGCTGGCCGATGTCGGTCTGCTCGGTTTTCCCAATGCCGGCAAGTCGACCCTGATCCGCTCGATTTCGGCGGCAACGCCGAAGGTCGCCGACTATCCCTTCACCACGCTGCACCCCAATCTGGGAGTGGTCCGCGCGGCCGCAGATCGCAGTTTCGTGGTGGCCGATATTCCGGGTTTGATCGAGGGTGCGTCCGAGGGTGCGGGTCTGGGCGTGCAGTTTCTCAAGCATCTGCAACGCACCCGTCTGTTGTGGCATGTGGTCGATCTGGTGCCTTTCGAAGAGCAGGCCTCCTGCAGCAAGCAGGTGCGCGCGATCGAGCGCGAACTCAAGAACTTTGATCCGGAACTGATGCAGCGTCCGCGCTGGCTGGTGCTGAACAAGGCCGACATGCTGCCCGAGGGCGAGGCTGAAGCGCGGGCCAAGGCCCTGAAGCGCAGTCTGCGCTGGAAGGGTCCGGTCTACGTGGTCTCGGCGCTGGAGCGCCGCGGTCTGGAACCCCTGGTATTCGCGACGATGGACGCGTTGGATAGCCTCAAGCGCGCGCCGGAGATTGAGGGCGCCACGATCGATGCGGAAACACCCGGTCCGTCCTGAGCGCGCCCTTTAACGAGCCCGCAATGCGGGCTGAGGGTGCGCGCCGCAGGCGCGTTCCCCGGCGCACGCACCACCCAAGATCGCCGGGGAGCCGCTGCGCGGCACCCTCGGCCTACGTTCGTCGGAGGCCAGGCTCAGGACCCGTACGCAGCATCGGGCCGGTAAGGGTAGCGGGGGCTTGAAGCTCGAGCACGGCCAGCACGTGGGCAAATCAAGCAAACAAAAAGGCCGGCATAAGCCGGCCCTTTCTTGCGCTGTTGCTGCCGAATCAGGCGGCCGGCTGCGCGGCATCCAGCTTGCGGATGGCGGCAGTCAGGCGGCTCTTGTGACGGGCGGCCTTGTTCTTGTGAATGAAGCCATGCGCCGAAATGCGATCGATGATCGGCACGGCGGACTTCAGGGCGCCTTCGGCGGTGGATTTGTCACCAGCTTCGATGGCCTTCACGACTTTCTTGATGGCCGTGCGCAGCATGGAACGAACGCTGGAATTGTGGGCGTTGCGCTTGTCGGCTTGACGCGCACGCTTCTTGGCGGACTTGATATTTGCCACGAACGACTCCGAATACGGTTGGGGCTGAACAAAAGACCGCGGACTATAGCGATCAAATCGGGATGAAGTCAATTTCCCTGCGCTGCGCGTTCAGGCGCCAGCAGCCTGCAGGGGAACCGCCTGCGCATGCACCACCACGCGATGTCCGTCCCTGGGCCCTGGACCGGCCGTGATGGTGACATGGCCGAGCCCAAAGGCAGCGATGACCTCGGCATTGCTGCGCAGATGCGCGCTGGGCTGGTCGATCAGGAACTCGCCGCCGCCAGCCAGCAGCATCGGCAGCAGCAGTTGATCGGACAGGTGCTCCCCGACCACCGCGGCAGAGCCCAGATAGTGCTCCAGGGTATCGCAGGCGCCAGCCGCCACCTGCTCGGCACTGAGCCGGCGCTCACCGAGCGCGGTCACCACCTCGGTGATGGAATCGAAGCGGGCGATCAGGGTCAGCGCATTGCCTGGCCCGGCGCGCCGGCCCAGGTCGATTTCCTGCAGGTGCTCGCGGCGCAGCTGGAAACGATCGGCCACGGTGGTCAGTTCCCGCAGGGCCACATGCATGGGGATGCCGGCCACCGCGGCCTGGGCGCGAATGCCGGCAGCAGCGCCGCGGGCGGTCAGCTGGATGGGTTTCAGCGTTCCCGGCTCGATCTGGACCAGCACCTGCCCGCCGCCTGCGGGAAAGAACCCGGGGCGTTCAACCTGCATGCGCACACGCGCGCCCATGCGCGCCAGCACCGGCAGAAAGCAGTGCTGGACATAGTCGGCGGTCGGCGCCATGGCGTTGTGCGTGCCGCCTTCGAGCGTCAGCCGACTGGGGGCGTCGGCGTGCAGCAGAATCGGTAGCAGCGTTTGCAGGACCAGCATGGTGCTGCCGGCCGTGCCGATGGCGAAGTGATGGTTGCCCGCGGCAATCGTGTGCGGGACAAAGTGGATTTCAGTCGAGCCGATCTCGGCCCCGCTGACATCCGCGGCACTGATCTGCGCCGCCGCCTTCACGCAGGTGAGGTGCTGGCGCATCAACCCCGGCTTGGCCCGGCCAGCCCGGATCCGGCGCAGGTGTAGCGGCCGACCGGTGAGTACCGACAGCGACAGCGCCGACCGCAGGATCTGGCCACCGCCTTCGCCCTGGGAGCCGTCGATGTGGATGGGGAGAGCTGAAGTCATGGGTGCGAATCTCTGGAAAGTGGAACGGGGCAGGGGGCACGGGGCAGGGGAAAGGGGAAGAGAGCAGGGGACGCACGGCTGGCCATGACTTCGGTAGCCGCGGAGACTGGAACAAGAGCCAATTTCCGCTGGCAAATTGCGCGAGTTCAGGCCTGGCAATTCCCGTGCCCCGTGCCCCGTTCCCCGTGCCCCTCCTTTCAGCCCTTCACGCACACCACCTGCCTGAGCGTATGCACGATCTCGACCAGATCACGCTGCGCCGCCATGACTGCTTCGATCGGCTTGTAGGCTGCCGGCGACTCGTCGATCACGTCGCTGTCCTTGCGGCATTCGACGTGAACGGTGGCGATGCGGTGCTGCTCCAGCGTGATCTCCTTTTTGGCGCGGGTGCGGCTCATCACCCGCCCGGCACCGTGCGAACACGAACACAGCGAATCGGCGTTGCCCAGGCCGCGGACGATGTAGCTCTTGGCGCCCATGCTGCCCGGAATGATCCCGAGCTGGCCGGCCCGGGCACTGACCGCGCCCTTGCGGGTGACGAACAGTTCCTCGCCGAAGTGGGTTTCCTTCTGCACATAGTTGTGATGGCAGTTGACCGCCTCCTCGGTGACCGAGAACTTCTTCGGAACGATCTTCTGCAGCGCCTCCAGCGTATGCCGAAGCATGATCGCGCGGTTCTCGCGGGCGAAAGCCTGGGCCCAGCCGACGGCGAACACGTAGTCATCGAAATGCGGTGAGCCCTCGCTGAAGTAGGCCAGGTCCCGGTGAGGCAAATTGGCGATATGGTTGCGCATATCGGCCTGTGCCAGCTCGATGAAATGGGTGCCGATGGCGTTGCCGACGCCCCGCGAGCCGGAGTGCAGCATCACCCACACCGAGCCGTTCTCGTCGAGACAGATCTCGACGAAATGATTGCCGGTACCGAGCGTGCCCAGGTGCCGGAAATTGTTGGTCTTGTTCAGACGCGGGTGCAGTTCGCACAGACGCTTGAAGTCGGTCTCAAGGCCGCGCCAGGCGGCTTCGGTCAGCTTCGGCGCCTTGTCCCAGGAGCCCTTGTCGCGCGCCCCCTTGCTGCGGCCATGCGGCACCGCACGCTCGATGGCGCTGCGCAAGGGGCCGAGATTGTCGGGCAGATCGGCCGCCACCAGGCTGGTGCGGGCCGCGATCATGCCGCAGCCGATATCGACACCGACAGCGGCCGGAATGATGGCGCCGCGGGTAGGCACGACCGAACCCACGGTCGCGCCGATGCCGAGATGCACATCGGGCATCGCTGCCACAAAGGGACCCACCACCGGCAGGCGCGCCAATCCCATCAACTGACGACGCGCCTCGTCTTCCACCGGCACGCCCTGGGTAAACATCTTGATCGGCACACCACCGTGCTGCTCGATCAACTCAAAATTGGCCATGGCCGGTCTCCTCGATGACGAGAAACGGTCTCGTCGCGGCATGAGCTTCTACATGAAGCGTGCCAGGTATGGCGGCAAGTCTATAGGTGATTGATATTTCGGCACAAAAGAAAGAAAGGTGGCGTACAGGTAGCTACCATCGTTCTCAATTTATTATCCCATGAGATACGTTATATTCCATCGTATCGTTACTTCCGCGACGGACCTCATGCGGTACCGGTCGCTGCCCTGGAGTGCGCCGCACCGCGCTGCGGCGCCGCAACTGGTAGTTCAACACCATGAAACGAAAAGTCGTCCTCGGCTTCCTCGGCACCCAGCTCGATGCCGGGCAGGGCAAGAACCGCTGGGAAAAGTGGCGACCCACAGTGAGCCTGGGCATGTATCAGGATTTTGCGGCCGATCGGATCGAGCTGCTGGTGGACCAGCGTCGCTTCAAGACGGTGGTCGGGCAGGTGCTGGAGGATCTGCGCGAGCTCAGTCCAGACACCGAATTGCGGGTGCACGATTTCCACGTGGCCGATCCCTGGGACTTCGAGCAGATGTACTCGAAACTCTTCGATTTCGTGCGCAGCTACGACTTCGATCTGGAGAACGAGGATTATCTGGTACATATCACCACCGGCACCCACGTCGCCCAGATCTGCTGGTTCCTGCTGACCGAGGCGCGCTTCGTGCCTGGCCGTCTGCTGCAGACCTCGCCGCCGCGCAAACAGCGCGTTGGCGATCCCGGCACGCATTCGATCATCGATCTGGATCTGGCCCGCTACGATCGCATCGCGCAGCGTTTTGCCCTGGAAAGCGACCAGACCACCAGCTTCCTCAAGAGCGGCATCGCCACCCGCAGCCCGGCTTTCAACCGCATGATCGAGCAGATCGAGCGCGTTGCCGTGCGCTCGCGGGCGCCGATCCTGTTGATGGGCCCCACCGGTGCCGGCAAGAGCATGCTGGCGCGCAATCTGTTCGAACTGAAGAAGAGCCGGCACGAACTGAAGGGGCGCTTCGTCGAGGTCAACTGCGCCACCCTGCGCGGCGATGGCGCCGGCAGTGCCCTGTTCGGCCATGTGCGCGGCGCCTTTACCGGCGCCCAGAGCGAGCGCGCCGGATTTCTCAAGAGTGCCGATCAGGGGCTGCTGTTTCTCGACGAGATCGGCGAGTTGGGCCTGGACGAACAGGCCATGCTGCTGCGTGCCATCGAGGACAAGCGTTTTCCGCCACTGGGTGGTGACAAGGAAGTCAGCAGTGACTTCCAGCTGCTGGCCGGCACCAACCGTGATCTGGCCCAGGCGGTAGCCGATGGCCGCTTCCGCGATGATCTCTATGCTCGTCTGAATCTGTGGACCTTCTATCTGCCCGGACTGAAGGAGCGGGTCGAGGACATCGAGCCCAACCTCGACTTCGAGCTGGAGCGCCATGCCCGGGTCAATGGCGAACGGGTCAGCTTCAACCGCGAAGCCCGTGAGCGCTATCTGCGTTTTGCCACCAGCATTGAGGCCCTCTGGCCCGGCAATTTCCGGGATCTGGGGGCGTCGATCACGCGCCTGGCCACGCTGGCGGAGCATGGGCGGATCACCGTGGCCGGCGTCGATGAGGAAATCGCGCGACTCAAGCGACTCTGGACCGGCGCAAGAGGTCATTCGGAGCCGGCGGGCGAGGCCGTCGATCTGCGCGCGTTGCTGGGTGCAGCGGCGGACGAACTCGATCGCTTCGACCGCGTGCAATTGGCCGATGTGCTGGCCGTCTGCCGCAGCGCACGCAATCTCAGCGAAGCCGGTCGCGAATTGTTCCAGGCCAGCCGTGAGCGCAAGGCCTCCAGCAATGATGCCGATCGGCTGCGCAAATATCTGGCGCGTTTCGGCCTCAGTTTCGACCAGGTGCGATTGGCGCCCGGGTAATCGCAAGTCTGTGGGAGCGGCTTCAGCCGCGACAGCTGGTTGCCATCGGAAGCCAGATCGCGGACAGAGTCCGCTCCCACAGGTGGGGGCAAGCCTCCGGGAAAATCAGGATCGCCGGCAATTCCGGCTCATCGCAGCCCAAATGCGGGCAGATCGGCCGCCGGTGAGGAGCGGGCGCCTGCGCCGACTAGACTTGGCCGCCTCGGGATACTGCTCTTGCGCGCATGAAACTGCTTCGCTCCACCGCCATCGTCAGCGCCATGACCCTGCTCTCGCGGGTGCTGGGCTTTGTCCGTGATCTGGTGTTTGCCCAGAAGTTCGGCGCCAGTCTGGCGACCGACGCCTTCTATGTGGCCTTTCGCATTCCCAATTTCATGCGCCGGTTGTTTGCCGAGGGTTCGTTCTCGCTGGCCTTCGTGCCGGTGCTGGCCGAATACCGCCAGCGCGGAGATCGTGAGGCGCTGCGGCATTTCGTCGATCATGTCTGTGGCACGCTGGCGGCGATCCTGCTGATCGTCGTCGCCCTCGGCATCTTTGCCGCTCCGGTATTTGTCTCGGCCTTCGCTCCGGGCTTTCTCGACAAGCCGGAGAAATTCGAACTGACCGCGCAGATGTTGCGCATCACCTTTCCCTACATCCTGCTGATCTCGCTGGCCGGCTTTGCCGGCGGCATCCTCAACAGCTACAGCCGTTTTGCGCTTCCGGCGCTGTCGCCGGTGCTGCTGAACATCGCCTTGATTGCTGCGGCCGTCTGGCTGGCACCCTTTTTCGACGAGCCGGTCAAGGCGCTGGCCTGGGGTGTGCTGATCGGCGGCGTGCTGCAGCTGCTGATGCAGTTGCCGGGTCTGGCTCGCCTGGGCTTGTTGCCAAGGCCGCGCTGGGGGTGGGGTGACGCCGGTGTGCGCAAGGTTCTGAAGCTCATGATTCCGACCCTGTTCGGATCGTCGGTGGCCCAGGTCAATCTGCTGATCGATACCCTGATCGCCTCCTTTCTGGTTACCGGCAGCGTGACCTGGCTGTACTACACCGATCGCTTGCTGGAGTTTCCGCTCGGCATCTTCGGCGTGGCTCTGGGAACGGTGATCCTGCCGCACCTGTCAGGCAAGCATGCGGCGCAGGATCCTGAAGGCTTCACCCATTCGGTGGATTGGGGCTTGCGGCTGGGGCTGTTCATCGCGCTGCCGGCGACGGTGTTCCTGATTCTGCTGGCCGAGCCGATGTTCCTGACCTTGTTCGGCTACGGCCGTTTCAGTGCTTTCGATGCGCAGATGTCGGGCCTGAGTCTCGCCGCGCTGGCGCTGGGTTTGCCGGCCTTCGTCGCGGTCAAGGTGCTGGCGCCGGCCTTCTATGCTCGCCAGGACACGAAAACGCCGGTCAAGGCCGGCATCGCCAGCATGCTTTCCAACATCGTGCTGAACGTGATCTTCGTCGGCATCTGGGTGTGGACCGGGCGCCCCGGTGCGCATGCGGGTCTGGCGCTGTCCAGCGCGCTGGCCGGCTACATCAATGCCGGATTGCTGTTCCACTGGTTGCGGCGTTCGGGCGCCTACCGGCCTGGCAGCGGCTGGGGGCGTTACGGTTTGTCTCTGACGATGGCAACCCTGGCGGCGTCGGCTGCGGTGCTGCTGGTCTCGGGCCAGACGCCCGAGCCGGTCACGCTCAATGCCTGGCAGCGGCTGCTGTGGTTGACGCTGGCCGTGGCTGCGGGCGGCCTGAGTTATCTGCTGGCCGCCTTTGCCTCCGGTCTGCGTCCCCGGCATCTGCGTGACCGGAGCCCGACATGATGGCGTCGAGTGCGGCACGCGGCCTAGCTATACTCGCGTCTTTTTGCAGCGCACCATGAATATCAGTCGCAGCCATCGTGGCGCAGCCCTGACGCCGGCCGGCAGCATTGTTGCCATCGGTGCTTTCGACGGCGTGCATCTGGGGCATCAGGCCTTGCTGGCGCAACTGCGCGAGCGCGCCGCGGTGCTCGGATTGCCTTCGGTTGCGGTCTGTTTCGAGCCGCTGCCGCGCCAGTATTTCGCCCGCGGCCCGGTGCTGCGGCTGACGCCCGCGCGCGAGCGTATCGAGCGCATCGGTGCCTGTGGCATTGATCATCTGCTGGCGCTGCGCTTCGATCAGGCGCTGGCCGCCACCAGCGCTGAAGATTTCATCGAGAACGTGCTGGTCGATCGCCTGCAGGCGCGCGAGGTCTGGGTCGGTCCCGGGTTTCGCTTCGGGCATCAGCGTGGCGGCGATTTCGAACTGCTGCAGTCACTGGGTCAGCGTCATGGTTATGTCGCCCGCGAGATCGCCGCGCTCACCGCCAATGGCGAGCGCATCAGCAGTTCGCAGATCCGTGCCGAGTTGGTGGCCGGCCAATTCGATGCCGCCGAGCGTGCGCTGGGACGCCGTTTCACCTATGCCGGCCGGGTCGTCCGCGGCCAGCAGTTGGGCCGGCAGCTGGGATTTCCCACCGCCAACCTGCGTTGGCCGCAGAATTCGCTGGGTTTCGGCGGCATCTTTGCCGTCAGGGTCGACGGCGACGGACTCGAGCGTCATCCGGGCGTGGCCAGCCTGGGTTACCGACCCGCCGTCGGCGGCAAGGAACTGCTGCTCGAGGTCCATCTGTTCAGATTTGATGGCGACCTCTACGGAAAGCGGTTAACCATAGACTTCATTGCGAAGCAACGGGACGAGTGGCATTTTCCCGATCTCGCATCCCTCGTTGAGCAGATTCGTCGCGACGCCGACGAAGCGCTTTCTTTGCTCGGAGTAAACCCAGCGTGACTGATTACAAGCACACCATCCAGCTGCCGACCACGGCCTTCGCCATGAAGGCGGATCTGGCCAATCGTGAGCCGGCCATGCTGGCGGCCTGGGAAGAGCAGGGCTTGTACGCTGCGCTGCAGGCGGCTACCGCCGACCGCAAGGCTTTCGTGCTGCACGACGGCCCGCCCTATGCCAACGGCGATATCCACATCGGCCACGCGGTCAACAAGATCCTCAAGGACATCGTGGTCAAGTCCAGGCTGTTGTCCGGCTATCGCTCGCCCTATGTGCCGGGCTGGGATTGCCACGGATTGCCGATCGAGGTGGCGGTGGAAAAGAAGGTGGGCAAGGTCGGCCACAAGGTCGACGCCCGCCAGTTCCGCGCCGAATGTCGCAAATACGCCGCGCTGCAGATCGATCGCCAGCGCGAGGACTTCAAGCGTCTGGGTGTGCTCGGTGCCTGGGAGCAGCCCTATCGCACGATGGACTTCCAGTTCGAGGCGGACATGGTCCGCGCGCTGGCGCAGATCGTCGAGCGCGGTCACGTGGTCCGCGGATTCAAGCCGGTGCACTGGTGTTTCGATTGCCGCAGCGCCCTGGCCGAAGCCGAGATCGAATACGGCAACAAGGTCGACCCGGCCATCGATGTGATGCTGCCTTTTGTCGATGGCGCAGCGCTGGCGCAAGCTTTTGGCCTGGCGACGCCCATCGACGACGGCTTTGCGGCGATCTGGACCACGACGCCGTGGACGCTGCCGTCGAATCAGGCGGTGGCGGTCAACCCGGAGCTGGAATACGCGCTGGTGCGCACCGAGCGCGGGCACCTGGTGCTCGCAGACGCTCTGGTCGAACGCTGTCTCAAGCGCTTCAAGCTGGAGGGCGAAGTGGTGGCGCGTTGCCTCGGCGCCGCGCTGGAGCGGGTCGATGTGCGCCATCCCTTCTACGATCGGGTGTCGTTGCTGATCACCGGTGATCATGTCAGTGCCGAAGACGGCACCGGTCTGGTGCATACCTCGCCGGCCTATGGCGTCGAGGATTTCCTGGCGCTGAAACGCTACACCGACGAGGTCATCAATCCGGTGCAGGGCGATGGCCGCTACGCGGCCGATCTGCCGCTATTCGGTGGAATGCGCATCAGCGAAGCCAACCCGCAGATCATCGAACATCTGCGCAGCGTCGACCGTCTGCTGGCCGCGTTCGAATCGGATCACAGCGTGGCCCATTGCTGGCGCCACAAGACGCCGACCATTTTCCGGGCCACGCCGCAATGGTTCATCAGCATGGAAGCGGCGGGTCTGCGCGATCAGGCGATGGCGGCCATCGACACCGTGCGCTGGGTGCCCGAATGGGGCAAGGAACGCATTCAGGGCATGATCTCCGGCCGGCCGGACTGGTGCATCTCGCGCCAGCGCACCTGGGGCGTGCCGATCGCGCTGTTTGTCGACAAGGTCCATCAGGCGCCGCATCCGCGTTCGGTCGAGCTGATGCATCAGGTCGCCGAGCGCATCGAGCAAGGCGGGGTCGATGCCTGGTACGACCTCGATGCGCGTGATCTGCTCGGCGACGAAGCCGATCACTACGACAAGGTCACCGATATCCTGGATGTCTGGTTCGACTCGGGCGTGACTCACCGCTGCGTGGTCGAGGCGCGTAGCGAGTTGGCTGGCGTTCCGGCCGATCTGTATCTGGAGGGTTCCGATCAGCATCGCGGCTGGTTCCAGTCCTCCTTGCTGACCAGCACGGCCATGCGTGGCACCGCGCCGTATCGGCAGGTCCTGACCCATGGCTTCACGGTCGACGCCGACGGCAAGAAGATGAGCAAGTCGGCCGGCAATGTGGTTGCGCCGCAGCAGGTAATGAAGACGCTGGGCGCCGATGTGCTGCGGCTGTGGGTGGCCGCGACCGACTATCGCGCCGAAATGAGCGTGTCGGACGAGATTCTCAAGCGGGTCTCCGAGTCGTACCGGCGCATCCGCAACACCTGCCGCTACCTGCTCGCCAACCTCAACGGCTTCGAACCGGACCAGCATCTGGTCGCGCATGCGGAACTGCTGCCCTTCGACCAGTGGATCGTCGATCAGGCCTGGCAGCTGCAGCAGCGCGCGATCAAGAGCTACGAGGACTACCAGTTCCACCAGATCTATCAGGAGCTGCATGGCTTCTGCAGCGTGCAGCTCGGCGCCTTCTACCTCGACGTGCTGAAGGACCGCATGTACACGCTGCAGCCCGATTCGCTGGCGCGGCGCTCGGGGCAGACGGCGATGTACCACGTGGCCGAGGCCATGGTGCGCTGGATGGCGCCGATCCTGAGCTTCACCGCTGACGAGATCTGGAGCTTCCTGCCGGCCCGCAAGGACAGCTCGCCGCTGTTCTCGACCTGGTATCAGGGACTGGCGCCATTGCCGCATGACGCCCGGGTGTCTGCCTTGCAGTGGACCCAGTTGCTGAGTCTGCGCGAGGCCGTCAATCAGGCACTGGAACCGATGCGCAAGGACAAGCGCATCGGCTCCGGGCTGGACGCCGAACTGGATCTGTATCTGCCCGCCGAGCAGCTGAGCGCTCTGGCCGAACTGGGGCCTGAACTTCGCTTCCTGTTCCTGGTCTCAGCCGTACACCTCAGCCCGCTTGAGTCGGCGCCCGGAGACGCCATGTCGGTGTCCGGAAGTACGTCGCGCCTGCGGGTGCGGGTCAGCGAAGCGGCCAAGTGCGCGCGCTGCTGGCATCATCGGCAGGATGTGGGCAGCCACGCCAGCCATCCGGAACTGTGCGGTCGATGTGTGGAGAACGTGGATGGAAGCGGTGAAAGCCGGCAGTGGTTCTAGGGTGAGTCGCTGGGGCGGTTGGGTCTGGCTGCTGTTGTCGGCGGTCATCATCCTTCTCGACCAGTGGACCAAGACCATCGCCGTGGCCCATCTGCAATATCAGGTGTCGGTCCCGGTGGTGCCGGGATTGAACTGGACGCTGGTCCACAATCAGGGCGGCGCCTTCAGCTTCCTGAGCGATCATGGCGGCTGGCAGCGCTGGTTCTTCCTGGTGGTCTCGAGCATCGTCACCGTCGTGCTGATCGAGTGGCTGCGGCGCACGGTGCGCCATCACTGGCTGCTGTGCCTGCCCCTGGCGCTGCTGATCGGCGGCGCCATCGGCAATCTCATTGACCGCGCTCGTCTTGGCTATGTCATTGATTTTGTAGATGTGTACTACGGGACATGGCATTGGCCGGCCTTCAATGTGGCTGATTCCGGCATTACCGTCGGCATCATCCTGTTGATCGTCTACGAGTTGTTCTGGGCGCGCAAATTCGAATCGGGTAAGGGGGCGCATGGACGTACTGCTGGCTAATCCGCGTGGCTTCTGTGCTGGTGTCGATCGCGCCATCGACATCGTCGAGCGTGCGCTGGATCTGTTCGGGGCACCGATCTACGTGCGCCATGAAGTGGTCCACAACCGTTTCGTGGTCGAGAGCCTGCGCGCCCGTGGCGCGATCTTCATCGAGGAATTGCACGAAGTTCCGCGCGATGCCACGGTGATCTTCAGTGCCCACGGGGTGTCGCAGGCGGTCAGAACGGAGGCCAGCGAACGCGGCTTCCGGGTCTTCGATGCCACCTGCCCGCTGGTCACCAAGGTGCACATGGAGGTTTCGCGCCATTGCCGCGCCGGGCGCGACATGGTGCTGATCGGCCATGCCGGCCATCCGGAAGTGGAAGGCACGCTCGGCCAGTGGAACCGGGAAGAGGGCAGCGGCGCCATCCAGCTGGTCGAAACGGTAGCCGATGTCTGGCGTATCCAGGTCGCGCAGCCGCAGAATCTGGCCTACACCACGCAGACCACACTGTCGGTGGATGAGACGCAGGAAATCATCTCGGCCCTGCGTGAACGCTTTCCAGGCATCCAGGGACCGCGCCACGACGACATCTGCTACGCCACCCAGAACCGTCAGGACGCCGTGCGCGAGCTGGCCCAGCAATGCGATTGTGTGCTGGTGGTGGGCTCACCCAACAGCAGCAACAGCAACCGCTTGCGGGAACTGGCCGAACGCTTCGGCGTGCCGGCACACCTGATCGATGGCGCCGACGACATCCGCCCGGAATGGCTGACTGGTGTGTCCCGCGTGGGTGTGACCGCGGGCGCGTCTGCACCCGAGGGGCTGGTCCAGGGCGTGGTTTCGCGCCTGATCCAGCTCGGTCAGGGCCAGGTGGTTGAGCTGGAAGGCGTCAGAGAGAGTATGGTATTCGCCCTGCCCAAGGAACTGCGTGTGGTCGTCGAGTCCTGAACGCCAGCTGCACATCGCAGGAATCTGACCCCGGGAAGCGCAATTTCATCAAAATCCCGGTTGACAAAGGTATGGGTGCGAAATCACAATAGTGGGCTCCGTCGCGGAGGGATACCCAAGCGGCCAAAGGGGGCTGACTGTAAATCAGCTGGCACTGCCTTCGGTGGTTCGAATCCACCTCCCTCCACCAGGTTCAGGGTTTGCGGTTGAGAAAGGCGGGAGTAGTTCAATGGTAGAACGTCAGCCTTCCAAGCTGAACACGCGGGTTCGATTCCCGCTTCCCGCTCCAGCCGCATACCAGAGCCGGAACTGAAAAAATTACCGTTTACGCCCATGTAGCTCAGTCGGTAGAGCACCTCCTTGGTAAGGAGGAGGTCGCTGGTTCGATTCCAGTCGTGGGCACCATTTCAGAAAGTCGTCAATGACGCACGCATCAGAGGCCGATCATGTCCAAGAGCAAATTTGAGCGCACCAAGCCGCACGTCAACGTGGGCACGATTGGCCACGTGGATCACGGGAAGACGACGCTGACCGCGGCGTTGACCAAGATCGGTGCAGAGCGTT
>JALHRS010000053.1 GCA_022841325.1 Lysobacterales bacterium
CCTGCCCCCTGCCCCGCTTCATCACCAACCGCGCACCACCGCTGGTCTGCGCGCGCCCCGCACCAAGTTGAATCCCGGCACGCCCCACCTCTGCTCCACTTTGCCCGATTTCTGACGCCGGAACACGCCGTCTGTTCACCTGTGCTGGCTATACTCGAATTCTTTTCGGCGCTCCGCGCGCCGCATCATCATCGTCCCTGAACTGCCAAAGCCGTGTCTGCCGACCTGAACCAGTCCTATCTGACCTCACAGCTCTCCGGTTCCAATGCCGCTTTCGTTGAAGAGCTGTACGAAGCCTATCTCGCCGACCCGAATTCGGTGGACGAGCGTTGGCGAGCCTATTTCGACTCGCTGCAAACCGCAGGCCGTCGCGATATTCCGCACAGCCCGGTGCTGCAGCGCATAGGCGAACTCTCGCGCAGCCACGGTGGCTGGTCGGCCTCTCTGGCCACCAGCTCGGCGCATTCGGTCGATCAGCACAAGCAGGGCGCGATGTTGCGCCTGATCAACGCCTATCGCGTGCGCGGCCATCTGGCTGCCAAGCTCGATCCGCTGGGCATGGTGCCACCGGCTGCGGTGCCAGATCTGTCCCTGGCATTCCACGACGTCGGCGAAGCCGATCTCGATACCGAATTCGATGCCGGCTCGCTGATCGGCGCACGTCGCCGCAAGCTGCGCGATGCCGTGGCCCAGCTGGAAGGCGCCTACTGCAATTCGATCGGCGCCGAGTACATGCATATCAGCGACTACCCACAGCGGCGCTGGATGCAGGAACGCTTCGAGAGCACGGCCGGCCAGTTCGGCTATACGCCCGAGCAGAAGAAGCGGGTGCTGGATCGTCTCACGGCCGCCGAAGGCCTGGAACGCTATCTGCACACCAAGTACGTCGGCCAGAAGCGCTTCTCGCTGGAGGGCGGTGACAGCCTGATTCCCATGATCGACGAGATCATCCAGCGCGCCGGAGCCGGTGGCTCCAAGGACGTGATCATCGGCATGGCCCATCGTGGCCGCATCAACGTGCTGATCAACACCCTGGGCAAGCCGCCGCGTACGCTCTTTGACGCCTTCGAAGGCAAGGCCGAGGAGAATCCGGACCCTGCGCACTCGGGCGATGTGAAGTATCACCTGGGCTTCTCCTCGGATGTCATGACCCCGGGCGGCACCGTGCATCTGGCGCTGGGCTTCAATCCTTCGCATCTGGAGATCATCGACCCGGTCGTCGCAGGCTCGGTCCGCGCCCGCCAGACCCGCCGTCAGAACGAGGATCGCACCCAGGTGGTGCCGATCCTGGTCCATGGCGATGCCGCCTTCTCGGGCCAGGGCGTGGTCATGGAGCTGTTCCAGATGTCGCAGGCGCGCGGCTACACCGTGGGCGGCACCATCCACATCGTGGTCAACAACCAGGTGGGTTTCACGACCAGCAATCCGCTCGATACCCGTTCGACGCACTACTGCACCGATGTCGCCAAGATCGTTTCGGCGCCGGTGCTGCACGTCAACGCTGACGATCCGGAGGCGGTGCTGTTCTGCGCCCAGGTCGCGCTGGACTACCGCCAGACTTTCAAGCGCGATGTGGTCATCGATCTGGTCTGCTATCGCCGTCACGGCCACAACGAAGCCGACGAACCGGCGGCGACGCAACCCCTGATGTACCAGAACATCCGCTCCCGGCCGAGCACGCGCGAGCTCTATGCCCGCCGACTGGAAGCCGAGGGCGTGATCCAGCCCGGCGAAGCCAAGGCCATCAGCGACCGCTACCGCGATGCGCTCGAGCGCGGTGATGCGGTGGTGGCCGAACTGACCACGGTCGATCCCAGCCAGGCTGGCGTTGCCGTCGACTGGACGCCGTACCTGCAGGGCAAGTTGAGCGATCGCGTCACTACCGCTGTGGACGCGGAGCGCCTGCAGGCCCTGGCGCAAACGATCAACACGCTGCCGGACGACCTCAAGCTGCATTCGCGGGTCGCCAAGGTCTATCAGGATCGCTTGAAGATGGCGGCCGGTGAAGTCCGCATGGACTGGGGTTTTGCCGAGACCATGGCCTATGCCACGCTGATCGCCGAGGGCTACAACCTGCGCCTTTCCGGTCAGGACTGCGGACGCGGCACCTTCTTCCACCGCCACGCCGTCCTCCATGACCAGAATACCGGCGCCACCCACACCCCGCTGCGCCAGCTGGTGGATCTGCCCGAACGCGTGACCATCATCGATTCGCTGCTGTCCGAAGAAGCGGTGATGGGCTTCGAATATGGCTATGCCACCGCGGATCCGCGCACGCTGACGATCTGGGAAGGTCAGTTCGGCGACTTCTGCAATGGCGCCCAGGTGGTCATCGATCAGTTCATCAGTTCCGGCGAAGCCAAGTGGGGCCGTTTGTGCGGGCTGGTGCTGTTCCTGCCGCACGGCTACGAAGGCCAGGGCCCGGAGCATTCCTCGGCCCGTCTGGAGCGTTTCCTGCAGCTGAGTGCGCTCGACAACATGCAGGTCTGCGTGCCGACCACGCCGGCGCAGATGTTCCACATGCTGCGCAGGCAGATGCTGCGTGGCACCCGCAAGCCGCTGATCGTGATGACGCCCAAGAGCATGTTGCGCCATCGCTTGTCGACGTCGACGATGGACGAACTGACCAACGGCGAGTTCCAGCGGGTCATCCCCGATTCCATGATGGCCGACCCCGGTCAGGTCTCGCGCGTGGTGATCTGCAGCGGCAAGGTCTACTACGATCTGGTCGAAGAACACGAAAAGAGCCAGATCAAGGATGTCGCCATCGTCCGCATCGAGCAGCTCTACCCCTTCCCGCGCGAGGAGCTGAAGGCCGAACTGGCCCGGTTCGCGAATGCCCGCACCATCGTCTGGTGTCAGGAAGAACCGATGAACCAGGGTGCCTGGTATCAGATCCGGCACCAGCTCAAGGCCTCGATCTCGGCCGAGCAGAAGTTGCACTATGCCGGCCGCGACCGCTCGCCGGCGCCAGCGGCTGGAAACACCAATACCCACAACCGTGAACAGGCGGCGCTGGTCCATGAGGCGCTGTCCGTTGCCGATCCAGGCAATACGCCGAAGTCGGACTGAACACTCGATCACGAAAACCAACAAGCGCTAAGGATCATCCATGACCGTCGAAGTCAAAGTCCCCATCCTGCCGGAATCGGTTGCCGACGCGATCATCGCGACCTGGCACAAGAAGCCCGGTGATTCGGTTACTCGTGAAGAGAACCTGGTGGATCTCGAAACCGACAAGGTAGTACTCGAAGTGCCCTCGCCGGTGGACGGCGTGCTGGTGTCCATCGTCAAGCAGACCGGTGACACCGTCACCAGCCAGGAGCTGATCGCCACCATCAAGGAGGGCGCCGCAGCAGCGGTAGCGCCAGCCAAGCCGGCGGCTCCGGAGACTGCGAGTCCCGAGTCCCGAGTCCCGAGTCCCGCATCGAGTGATCAGGCCCCCTCGGTGCGCCGCATTGCTGCCGAAACCGGCATTGATCCGGCCACCGTCAGCGGCACCGGTCGCGGCGATCGCGTGACCAAGGAAGACATGCTCAAGGCTCAAGGCGCCCCGGCACCGGCGCCAACCGGCAAATCCGTGGCCACCACGACGGCGCCCGCCGGTACTGCCATCAGCCTGTCCGGCGAAGGCCGTGCCGAGCAGCGCGTACCGATGACCCGGCTGCGCCAGCGCATTGCCGAGCGCATGATGCAGAGCAAGAACTCGATCGCCATGCTGACCTCGTTCAACGAGATCAACATGAAGCCGGTCATGGACATCCGCAAGAAGTACGCGGATACCTTTGCGCAGGTCCACGGCATCAAGCTCGGATTCATGAGCTTCTTCGTCAAGGCCTGCACCGAGGCCCTGAAGCTGCACCCCATCGTCAATGCCAGCGTCGACGGCAACGATGTGGTCTATCACGCCTATCAGGACATCGGCGTCGCCGTGGCCACGCCCAAGGGCCTGGTGGTACCGGTGTTGCGCAATACCGATACGCTGGGTCTGGCCGATATCGAAAAAGCCATCGGCAATTTCGCCAAGCAGGCCCGCGAAGGCGGCATGCAGCTGGAAGATCTGCAGGGCGGCACCTTCACCATCACCAACGGTGGCACCTTCGGCTCGCTGTTCTCGACGCCCATCGTCAATCCGCCGCAGAGCGCGATCCTCGGCATGCATGCCATCAAGGAACGCGCCGTGGTCGAAGACGGCCAGGTCGTCGCCCGCCCGATGATGTACGTGGCCATCAGCTACGATCACCGCATCATCGACGGCAAGGACGCCGTGCTGTTCCTGGTCGCCGTGAAGAACTTCCTCGAAGATCCGGTGAGGTTGATGCTTCATCTTTGATCTGCAGAGCCGATCAAAGAGTTTTGGAAAAGGGAAAATGGAAGATGGAAAAAGGGAGAGCCGTTTGAGCCCAGCGTGAATTGCTTCGCGCTTTCGCGTCCTCCCACCATCTTCCTTCCAGTCCGGCGTTGCGCGCCCTTCCCTTTTCCTTTTTCCTTTTTCCTTTTTCCAGGCTACTGACCCATGTCCTCCCACTTCGACGTCCTCGTTATCGGTGCTGGCCCGGCCGGCTATGTCGCGGCGATACGCGCTGCTCAACTCGGTTTGAATGTCGCCTGTATCGATGAGTTTCTGGGCAAGGATGGCAAGCCGGCTTTGGGTGGCACCTGCCTCAACGTTGGCTGCATTCCCTCGAAAGCGCTGCTGGAATCGACCAAGCAGTTTCACGCGCTGACGCATTCCTTCAAGGACCACGGCATCAGTGCCGGCGAGCCGACCATGGACGTGCCGACGATGGTCGGGCGCAAGGACAAGATCGTCAAACAGCTCACCGGCGGCATCGCCACGCTGTTCAAGGCCAACAAGGTCAAGAGCTTCGCCGGGCGCGGCAAACTGCTGTCGGGCAAGCGGGTCGAGATTCGTTTTCACGACGGCGCCACCGAAGTCGTCAGCGCCAACCACGTCATCCTGGCCGCCGGCAGCGTGCCGATCCAGATTCCGGGCATCCCCTTTGACGGCACCCATATCGTCGACAATGTAGGTGCCCTCGATTTCACCGCGGTGCCCAGGCGCTTCGGCGTGATCGGTGCCGGCGTGATTGGCCTGGAGATGGGCAGTGTCTGGAGGCGTCTCGGCAGCGAGGTCACCATCCTCGAGGCCCTGCCCGATTTTCTCGCGGCCTGCGACGCCGACATTTCCCGGGTCGCCGCGCGCGAATACAAGAAGCAGGGTCTGGACATCAAACTCGGCTGCAAGGTCACGGCGGCCAAGGTCAACGGCGATGAAGTGCAGATCAGCTACACCGACGCAGTCGGCACCGAGCATCAGCTCACGGTCGACAAGCTGCTGGTGTCGGTGGGTCGTCGCGCCTACACCCAAGGCCTGCTCGCCGAAGACAGCGGCGTGACCCTGAATTCACGTGGCCAGATCGAGGTCGACGAGCATTGCCGCACCAGTCTGGAAGGCGTCTGGGCGATCGGCGATTGCGTGCGCGGACCGATGCTGGCGCACAAGGGTTCGGAAGAAGGCATCGCCGTCGCTGAACTGATTGCCGGCAAGGCCGGACATGTCAATCTGGACACCGTGCCCTGGGTGATCTACACCGAGCCGGAAATCGCCTGGGTAGGCAAGACCGAAAAGGAACTGAAGGACGCCGGCATCCCGGTGCGCACCGGCAGTTTCCCCTTTGCCGCCATTGGCCGGGCCATGGCCATGAACGAGGCCTACGGCCAGGTCAAGGTCATTGCCCATGCCGAAACCGATCGCGTCCTCGGCGTGCACATGGTCGGCCCGATGGTCTCGGAACTGATCGCCGAATGCGTGGTGGCCATGGAATTCCAGGCTTCCAGCGAAGATCTGGCCCGCATCTGCCACGCCCACCCGACCCTGTCGGAAGCGGTGCATGAAGCCGCACTGGGTGTGGACAAGCGCGCCATTCATCGCGCCAATTGAGGCCTATGGCTCCCCCGAAACGCGAGCGCGCATTCGGGGGAGCAGCGCTATTGCGGCCCAGGTGCCTTGACTCCGCGGCGCTTGCGCAGCGGCGTCAGCTTGATGCTGAGCTTGCCGGCGGGAGCAGGCTTGGGCCCCAGTCCGAATTGCGCCTTGAGCCTGTCGAACCAGCCCGGTGACTCGGGTCCAGGCGAGTGTTGGGCCAGGGTCTTCTGGTACAGAGCACGCTCGTTCTTCCAGAAACCCTCGGCGGCACTGCAGACTACGTCAGCCATGAAGTAGCCACGCTCTTCAAAGGACATCTGCTGCGGATCGTCGCGGAAGCGCTTCAGATCGATGAGATCCGCCATCACCAGCTGCGGGTCCCAGACCACGCCATCCAGCGCCTCAGCCACCGTCGCAGCAACGATGAAGGCCTCCATCCCGGCAGCGCCCGGCACACCGATGCGCGCCGCCCGGGAAAACTGTGCGTACAGCTCAACCAGATCGGCGTCGTCGTGCTCCTTGCCAGCGGCACAGATTTCGATGTGCATGGCGTCCTCACCGCGCCACAGACCTGGAGCTGCGGGATCCCCATCGGCAATCGGTGTTTCGGCCAGCCAGGGCGAGTCCTGCCCGGCGTCGGGCAGCACGAGATTGGCCGGGAAGCCCAGTGCCGCCCAGCGGCGCTGCACGCGCGCCACCAGATCTTCGGGCACTGCATTGAACAGGATGCCGATATCGAAGCTCATCAACGCCACCCGCTGGCCGTAAAGCGGGCCAATCTACCAGACCCGGCCAGCAACGGAAGCGCAGCGCGTGGCCTCGGACCTCATTCCACGCTAGGCTTGGGTTCCCTGCGCTTGTGGACCGATCGCCTGTGACCGAATCGTTGCCCACCGCCAACCTGCGCGTTGCTTTCGTCGCCAGCCGTACCGAGCCGGCACAAGCCGCGCTGGAGACGCTGACACGTCGCTACCCCCATGTGCCGGTCTCCGAGGCCGACATCATCGTCTCCCTGGGCGGTGATGGCTTCATGTTGCATACCCTGCACCGCCATGCCGCCGAACGCCGCATTCCGGTGTTCGGCATGAAGCTCGGCAGTGTCGGCTTCCTGATGAATCTGTACCGCGAGGACGGTCTGATCGAGCGCCTGTGCGTGGCCCAGCAGGCTGTGCTGCACCCGCTGCGCATGCGAGTGGTCGGTGAGTCCGGTGGTTTGCACACCGCGCTGGCCATCAACGAGGTCTCGCTGCTGCGCCAAACCAAGCAGGCTGCCAAACTGCGCATCTCGGTCGATGGCATCGTCCGGGTCGAGGAACTGATCTGTGACGGCGCGATGCTGGCCACGGCCGCCGGCAGCACCGCCTACAACCTCTCCGCCTACGGCCCGATCCTGCCGCTGGGCTCTGATGTGCTGGCCTTGACGCCCATCAGTCCCTTCCGCCCGCGGCGCTGGCGCGGCGCCATCGTCAAACGCACCTCGGTGGTGAAATTCGAAGTGCTGGACCACTACAAGCGCCCCGTGAGTGCCACGGCAGACGCCACCGAAGTGCGCGATGTGGTCGAAGTGGAAGTCGCCGAAGCGCCCGATGAGGCCATGGTGGTGCTGTTCGACCCCGAACACAGCCTGGAGGAACGGATACTGTCGGAGCAGTTTGCGATGTAGGTCCGGGACTCGGGACCCGGGACGCTGAACTCCTGACGCAAGTTGTTGATGCGTCATTGCGAGGAGCATAGCGACGAAGCAATCCAGTGCAATGCTGCACTCCCCTGGATTGCTTCGCTAAGCTCGCAATGACGCCAAGGTTCAAGTCCCCCGAGCACGGTCGAAACGATACCGGTGGCTCGGAAAGCTCAACAGCACCTGAGTGTGCGTCAACCGCTCCTTCTCCCGATTTTCCTAGGATTTGCCATGCCGAGTAACCCAGATCCACTGCCTGAAGATCGGGTCCCGAGTCCCGAGTCCCGAGTCCCGGGTCCCGAGTCCCGGGTCCCGGCTCCAGTGCTGGACCGCCTGGTCGTCGCCATCTCCTCGCGGGCCTTGTTCGACCTGTCCACCGAACATGAACTGTTCGAGCGCGATGGGCTCGATGCCTATCAGGCCTATCAGCTGGCCAATGAGGATGCAGTTCTGCGCCCCGGGATTGCCTTTCCACTGGTGCAGAAACTGCTGCAACTGAACCAGCTGCGTCCGGACACGCCGCAGGTGGAAGTGCTGCTGCTCAGTCGCAACAGCGGCAATTCCGGATTGCGGATCTTCAATTCGATCGAGCACTACGGACTGGAGATCGTCCGCGCCGCCTTTACCAACGGCGCGCCGCCGCATCAGTACATCGAACCCTTCGGCGCCAACCTGTTTCTGTCGGCGAATGCCGAGGACGTGCGTCAGGCGCTGGTCGCCGGTTATGCCGCGGCCAGCATCCTGCCCTCACAGGCCAGCGCCAATGCCCATCCCGAGTTGCGCATCGCTTTCGATGGCGACGCGGTACTGTTTTCCGACGAGGCCGAGCAGGTCAGCCACAGCGAAGGCCTCGATCGTTTCCATGAATCGGAGAAGGCACTGGCGCATCAGGCGCTGTCCGGCGGGCCGTTCCGCAGCGTCTTGTACGCGCTGCACCGCATCCAGGCGGCCTTTCCGGCCGAACGCTCGCCGATCCGCACCGCCCTGGTCACGGCCCGATCGGCACCGGCCCACAAGCGCGTCATCCTGACCCTGCGCGAATGGGGCGTGCGCATCGACGAGGCGCTGTTCCTGGGCGGACGCGACAAAGGCCCCTTCCTCGCCGCCTTCGGAGCGGACATCTTTTTTGACGACCAGCGCAAGAATGCCGAGAACGCCAGCCGCTTCGTACCCACCGGGCACGTGCCGCATGGCGTGGCCAACAAGAGTCCGTGACAGCCTGAATCAACTCGCCGACTCGTTCAGCTGACAGCGGCAAACTGCAGATATGCTGGACGGATGAACTATCGAATCGCATCAATCGCGTTTTTCACGGCCACGCTGGGCGCCTGCGCCAGCGGCGGACCCATCGCCGTCAAGCCCGCAGCAGCGCCCCCGGGCGTGGCGCCTGCACCGGTGTCGGCGCAGCGGAATTCTGATCTCAACGGTCCTTTCGAGACCGTCCCGCGCATGCCTACGAGCGAACTGGCGCCCGGTCTGGAGCTGTCCGGACCTGGCTACCGCATCAGCACCGACGCCGCCATAGTCGATTACTACGGTCAGTTCGAAATGCGCAGTGACATGGGCACGCTGACGGCGGACGGCACCCAGGAATTGCGTCTGCGCGTGCGTGAACTGCCCGCCGTGCGCACGCTGGATCAGGTCACCACGACGGAAGTGTTCACCGACGCGGTTTCGCGAGGTGTCGAGAAACCCGCCAATGCCGTGCAGCAGGTGGCAACGCAGCCGAAGGATACCCTGGCCGGCTTACCCCAGGGCATAGGCCGTTTTCTGGTGCGCTCGGCTCGCAACATCAAGGATCTGGCGCTGGATATCAACGACGCCGCGGTGAATGCCCGGGACAAGAGTGACGCCGAAGAAGAAGAGGAAGCGGCTGTGGCCCAGGAGCGCCGCAGTGCTCGGGCACAGAGAGTCGCCACCTCAGCCACACTCAACTACATCGGCTACAACAAGGCCCGTCGCGAAATTGCCCGCGAAGTCGGCGCGGATCCCTACAGCACCAATCCGCTACTGGACGAACGCCTGGATCGACTGGCCTGGGCGTCCTGGTCTGGCGCCAAGCTCAGCGGCCTGACCATCGGCCTGATCGGCGGCGTCGCCGGCCAGGCCCTGGGTTACGCCCGCGATGCCTACAGACTGGTCTGGGAGCTACCACCGGAAGACCTCAAACGCCGCAATCTGGAAGTACTGGCGGATCTGGGCATCGCCGGCAAGCCGGCGCGCGATCTGGTACGCCGGAGCAAGGCCTTTACGCTGACCCAGCAAACCGAGTTCGTGGAACTGCTGCGACTGCCGCTGTTTGCGCCCGCTCGTGGCGAACTCTTCGATCTGGCACTGGCGGCGGAACGGGAAATACACGCCCGCTTTCTGATCGACGCCATGCGCATGCTCAAGAACGTGGCTGAAGACGAGCACCGTACGCAGGCACAGGCTACCGTCATTGGCGCTTCTCCGGCGCTGCGCCTGCGTGACGGCAGCTACGTCATGGCCCTGCCGGTGGACTATCTGTACTGGTCCCCCGAAATCGCCCAGTTTGTCTGGCGCGACGATCTGATCGGCAGGCGCAATCGCATCCTGGTGACCGGCAGCGTTTCCCCTCAGGCCCTGGATGCCTTCTCACAGGCAGGCTGGATCGTCCGCGAGCGCATCGATCCCTACCGCAAGGAAGTCGAGGAAGAGGCCGCGCAGACCGCACCCTTGCGCGGGATGTAGGCCGAGGGTACGCGCCGCAGGCGCGTTCCCCGGCACAGGAAACACCCCAAGCGCCGGGGAGCCGCTGCGCGGCACCCTCGGCCTACGTCCGTTTCGATGGTTCATGGTCCGTGCGCAGTGTCGGGCCGAAACAGATGGCTCTCCATGAACCCATATCGCAAGTTCTTGATTCGTCATTGCGAGGAGCGCAGCGACGAAGCAATCCAGGATAGCGCCGCACGCCCCTGGATTGCTTCCCCCGGATCAAGTCCGGGGTCGCAATGACGCTTGGAATTCATGTCCGGTGAGCAGTGTCGAGCTGACACACGCGGCTCGAAATGACGCCAGGGATCCTTGAAGAGCACGATCAGCCCAGCAAAGCCCAATCCAACACCCGCTCTTCTTCGCGACGTTTCTGCCTTTCCTTCGCGTTCTTTGCGGCCCGCTCTTTACCCAAAACCCAAGACGATCACAGACAGGCAGGCCAGCGGACGTTGTAGTCTCAGTCCGCGCCCTGCCCCGCCGGAATCTCGGACAGCGTCCGCTTGTGGCGAGCTGCGATGGGTTTGATGCGGGCCACCATGGCCGCCGCCACCTTGAGACTGCCGGCGATCAGATTGCCACTGTCGAACCAGTTTTCTTCGCCTTCGAAATCCAGCACCACGCCGCCGGCCTCACGCACCAGCAAGGCACCGGCCGCCATATCCCAGGGCATCAGCCCGTATTCGAAGAAGCCGTCGAGGCGCCCGCAGGCCACATAGGCCAGGTCGAGCGCGGCCGAACCGGTGCGACGCAGATCTTCGGCGTCTTCGAGCAAGGCCTTGACCATGCGCATCTGGGTGGCGAAACGGGCACGCTGACGGAAGGGAAAGCCGGTCGCAATCAGGGCGCCGGGCATGCCCTGACGCGGGCTGACGCGGATGCGCCGGTCGTTGAGATAGGCACCACTGCCCTTGCTGGCGTGGAAAATCTCGTCGCGCACCGGATCGTAGATCACACCGTGCTGGATCACGCCGTCTTCCATCAGGGCGATGGAGACCGAGCAATGCGGAAAACCGCGCATGAAGTTGCTGGTGCCATCGATGGGATCGATCACCCACACATAGCGCGAATTCCCCAGACGACCGGACTCCTCGCCCCAGATCGCGTGATCGGGATAGGATTTGCGGATTTCCTTGATGATCTCGATTTCCGCCAGCTTGTCGGCTTCGGTGACGAAGTCGTACTGGCTCTTTTCGGTCACGGCGATGGCGTCGGCGCGATGAATGCTGCGCTGGATCACAGTGCCCGCCCGGCGCGCTGCCGCGATCGCGATGTTGACAGCAGGCTTGGCCATGGGCGCTATTCCGGGTTCGGTCAAAAGAGCCGCGTAGGTTAACAGACCCGACCGACCGCACCCAAGGAACTTGGGCCGATCCGGCAGGTCCCGATTCAGCCGAGCATGCCGCGGGCCTTGGCCAGCGCCACCAGGAAGCGATCGACCTCATCAGCAGTGTTGTAGAAAGCCAGCGAAGCCCGCAAGGTGGCGTTGACACCAAAACGCTGCATCAGCGGATGCGCACAATGCTGACCCGAGCGCACTGCCACGCCCTCCAGATCCAGCAATACCGCCAGATCCGTGGCGTGGGCACCGTCGATGACGAAACTGGCCACCGCCACCCGATCCCGCGCGCTGCCGATGAAGCGCAGCCCGGGGACCGCCGCAAGGCCCGCACGCAGGCGCGCGCCCAGTGCCTGTTCGTGTGCCGCCAGCGCCGCCAGATCCTGGGCCTGCAGATAGGCTATGGCCGCCGCCAGTCCGACAAAGCCGGCGATATTCGGCGTGCCCGCCTCGAAACGACGCGGTGGCGGTGCATAGACGGTGCCGTCGAAGCTGACCGATTCGATCATTTCTCCACCACCGATCCACGGCGGCATCGCTTCCAGCAGCTCCCGTCGCGCCCACAGCGCGCCGGTACCGGTGGGTCCGAACAGCTTGTGGCCGGTAAAGACGTAGAAATCGCAGCCGAGCTCGGAGACGTTGACCGGCATGTGTGGGACTGCCTGCGAACCATCGACCAGCAGGGCGATGCCGCGGGTGCGGGTGTGCTCGGCGATGGCGGCGATCGGGTTGACCGTGCCGAGCACATTCGACACATGCACCAGAGCGAGCAGCTGCGTGCGCTCGTTGAGCAGGCCGTAGAGAGCCTCCAGGTCGAGCGAGCCGTCGTCGTGGATGGGGGCCACCCGCAGCACGGCACCGCTGCGCTCGCACAGCAGCTGCCAGGGCACGATATTGGCGTGATGCTCCATCTGGCTGACGACCACCTCGTCACCGGCCTTCAGACGTGGCGCCAGCCAGGAATGCGCGACCAGATTGATCGCCATCGTGGTGCCGCTGGTCAGCACCACATCCTGCGCCGACGCAGCACCGATGAAGCCGGCAATGCGCTCGCGCGACTGCTCGTACAGCGTGGTTGCTTCCTCGCTCAGCGTATGCACGGCGCGCGCCACATTGGCATTGTGTTGCCTGTAGAAGCTGTCTACGGCCTCGATGACCACCGCTGGTTTCTGTGCCGTGTTGGCGTTGTCGAAATAGATCAATGGCTTGCCGTGGATCTCACGGCGCAGAATGGGAAAGTCGTCACGCAGCGCTTCAATAGTCATCGGATCATCTGCTTCCAGATTGAGTGGCAGGCAGGGCGGCGCATGCAGCGTCCGGCACCTGCGGGAGCGGCTTCAGCCGCGACGCTGCTGCACCGTCAACGATCAATCCATCGGCCCCTGGGGCAGATGCACGGCCACCCGCTCGGCGAGCGCAGCGCGCAGCGTCTCGTCGGCCACGGCCGACAGCACCTCGCCGCCAAAAGCCAGCGTCAGCATCTGTCGCGCCAGCGCCATCGGTATGCCGCGCGAGCGCAGATAGAACAGCACCTTGTCATCAAGCTGGCCGACGGTGGCACCGTGCGAGCACACCACTTCGTCGGCTTCGATCACCAGTTCCGGCTTGGTATCGATCTCGGCATGCGCAGACAGCAGCAGATTTGCCGTCTTCAGATGGGCTTCGGTCTGGTCGGCGCCCGGCGCCACCGTGATCAGGCCGTCGAAGACCGAGCGCGCACGCGCATTGGCAATCGCCTTCCACAGGGTCTTCGACTGGGCAGCACCGGCCGCGTGGGTCAGGGCCAGCTGGGTGTCGTGATGCTGCCGTCCCTGCAGCGCGACCAGTCCATGGACCTTGGCAATGGCGCCGGCGGCCGCCAGCTGCAGCTGCAGATCGTGCCGCGACCACAGACCGCCCATTTCCAGCACCACCAGCGAGACCTGCGCTCCAGCAGCGCAGCGAATCCGGGTCTGCTGCACCGATTGCGCCTTGGCGCCCGTTTCCTGCAGGCGTATCAGCGTCAGCTGCGCACCAGCTTGCAGATCGACGTCGAGCAGCACATTGCTGAGCCCTGCGGCCTCGTCGGCACCGAACCAGTGTTCCATCAAGGTGATCGAGGCGCCCGCGCACACGTTGAGCTGCAGACGCGATTGCGACAGTCCCAGCGCGTCGTGCTGCAGGGCGAGCCGCCAGATGCCGTTTACCGTTCCAGCCACATCGAGCGTGAGGCACTCGGTGGTGCCAGCCTGATTGAGCAGACGGAAAGCATCCGCCGCACCCGGCTCAGGTTGCAGGAGCGACCTTGCGTCGCGACCAGCGGCGTCCGTTTGTGAGGTCGCTGCGACGGACAAGGACAGACCTGCAGGCGCATCGGGATTCAGTGTCCAGCCGCCCGCTGTCAGCGTTGCCAGGGTTCCACTGAGGCCCGCCAGTTCGGGTGTGACCATGGCCGGCGTATGGCCGGCGGCCGGATCCAGCGCCTGCAGGCCACGCAGCGAGCTGTAGCGCCAGGATTCCACCTTGGGCGTGGGCAGACCTGCGGCCACGAAGTGGCGTCGGGCTTCAACCGCAGCGGGCTCGACAGATTCCGGCAGCGCCGCGAGCAGGCGTTCGGCCAGGGTGTCGCTCATGCAGCCGCTCCGAGCTTGCGCTCCTTGATCCAGTTGTAGCCGTGCTCTTCCAGCTGCAGGGCCAGCGACTTGTCGCCGCTTTCGACGATCTGACCGTCGGCCAGCACGTGCACGAAATCCGGCACGATGTAATCGAGCAGGCGCTGGTAATGGGTGATGACGATGAAACCGCGATCGGGCGAACGCAGACGGTTGACCCCTTCGGCCACGGTTTTCAGGGCGTCGATATCCAGGCCCGAATCGGTCTCGTCGAGAATCGCCAGCCGCGGCTCCAGCATGGCCATCTGGAAGATCTCGTTGCGCTTCTTCTCGCCGCCGGAAAAGCCCTCGTTGACGGCCCGATGCAGCAACTCGTCGGAGATCGACAGCACCTTGAGCTTTTCGCGGGTCAGCTTCAGGAACTGCATCGAATCCAGCTCCGGCTCGCCCCGGTAACGACGCTGTGCATTCAGGGCGGTGCGCAGGAAATAGGTGTTGTTGACGCCGGGAATCTCGACCGGGTACTGGAATGCGAGAAAAATGCCCTTGCCGGCGCGTTCCTCGGCCGGCAAGGCCAGCAGGTCCTCACCGAGGTAGCTGACGCTGCCTTCGGTCACCTCATAGCCTTCGCGGCCGGACAAAACATTGCCGAGCGTCGACTTGCCGGCGCCGTTCGGACCCATGATGGCGTGCACTTCGCCCGCCTTGACGCTGAGCGAGAGTCCCTTGAGGATGGTCTTGCCCGCCACCTTGGCGTGCAGGTTGTTGATTTCAAGCATTTTCAGTCCAACTCCAGAAGTTTTTTCTTCATTGCGACACGAATCTCGTCCAGGCGTTCGGGCGCAATCGCTTCGGCGTCCGCGAAATCCTGTGTCCGGCCGATAGCGAGCTTGTTGGCGACCAGAGCATCCTTGCTGAGGCAAGCTACAGGTACGCCGCCCAGGATCCCGGCGACGCGATTCGCGTACGCTTCTTCAAACACCAGCCC
This sequence comes from Lysobacterales bacterium, assembly GCA_022841325.1. Classification (GTDB taxonomy): domain Bacteria; phylum Pseudomonadota; class Gammaproteobacteria; order Xanthomonadales; family SZUA-5; genus JADKFD01. The sequence continues at coordinate 15,259 of JALHRS010000053.1, forward strand.
CGTTGCAAAGTTCAGCAGATCAATGCGATAGGGTTCGCGACCCAATTGCACCACCACTTTCCCTTCCACCCATTCGCCAACATCCGGAGCCAGCTCGGGAAAGCCGAATTCCGCCAGCAGACGCGCCACCACCATCGCCGACTCAGGCTTCGGCGCCAGCCACAGATCCAGGTCCTTGGTGTATCGCTCGTGTCCGTGCGCAGCCAGCGCGTAGGCGCCGACTACGAGGAATTCAGCGCCGGATTCCTGTAACAACGCGAGCAACTCGCTCCAGTCTTGGGGGATTTTCGCCGGTCCAGCCATTGTGAATTGCCCTAAGTTCGTCCAGCGCCCTGAATCCCGAGGTCACATCCTCGCCGCTGCGCGGCGCTGACACCTGGGCAGTATCCTCGCCGGTCAAGGTTCTTGCCCATCGCCGGCCCACGACTACCGCCTCGACTATCGCGGCGACGTTTCTGATCTCTCCTCCCATGGCGTCACTCCAAAGTCAGTTTTGACTTGCCAACGAGCCCAACGCGCCAACCCTATAGCTGATCGCGCTGAATCAGCAAAACTCACCCCACCGCGCCTTCCAGGCTCACTTCCAGCAGTTTCTTGGCTTCCACCGCAAATTCCATCGGCAGTTCCTTGAACACCTGCTTGCAGAAACCGTCAACGATCAGCGACACCGCATCTTCCTGGCTGATGCCGCGCGACAGGCAGTAGAACAGCTGGTCGTCGGAGATCTTCGAGGTGGTGGCCTCGTGCTCGACGATGGCGCCCGGGTGTTTGACCTCGATGTACGGGAAGGTATGCGCGCCGCAGCGCTTGCCGATCAGCAGCGAGTCGCACTGGGTGAAATTGCGCGCCCCGTCGGCATTCTTCTCGACCTTGACCAGTCCGCGATAGGTGTTCTGACCGCGCCCGGCAGAGATGCCCTTGCTGATGATCTTGCTCTTGGTGCGGGCACCGATGTGGATCATCTTGGTGCCGGTGTCGGCCTGCTGGCGATGATTGGTCAGCGCCACCGAATAGAACTCGCCGACCGAATCGTCTCCACGGAGCACGCAGCTGGGGTATTTCCAGGTGATGGCCGAGCCGGTTTCGACCTGGGTCCAGCTGATCTTGCTGCGATCACCACGGCAATCGCCACGCTTGGTCACGAAGTTGTAGATGCCACCCTTGCCGTTCTCATCGCCTGGATACCAGTTCTGCACGGTCGAGTACTTGATCTTGCCGTCGGTCAGTGCGACCAGTTCGACCACCGCTGCGTGCAACTGGTTCTCATCGCGCATGGGCGCGGTGCAACCTTCCAGATAGCTGACTTCGGCGCCCTCCTCGACCACGATCAGGGTGCGCTCGAACTGCCCGGTATCACGGGCGTTGATACGGAAATAGGTGCTGAGTTCCATCGGGCAGCGCACGCCCTTGGGCACGAACACGAAGCTGCCATCGGAAAACACGGCCGAGTTCAGCGCCGCGAAGTAGTTGTCGGAGGTCGGCACCACCGTACCCAGATACTGGCGGACCAGTTCGGGATGCTCACGCACGGCCTCGGAAAAGGAGCAGAAGATCACGCCGGCCGCATTCAGTTCCTTCTTGAAGGTGGTGCCCACCGACACCGAATCGAACACGGCATCCACCGCCACACCCGCCAGCCGCGCCCGCTCGTGCAGGGGCACGCCCAGCTTGTCGAAGGTCTCCAGCAGCTTGGGATCCACCTCGTCCAGCGATTTCGGCTGATTCTTCTTCGGCGACGCGAAATAGCTGACAGCCTGGAAGTCGATGGGCTCGATCTTCAGTCGCGCCCAGGACGGCGGCGTCATGGTCAGCCAGTGCCGGTAGGCGGCCAGCCGCCATTCGGTCATCCACTCCGGCTCTTCCTTCTTGGCCGAAATCCTGCGCACCACGTCTTCATTCAGACCCGGCGCGAAGATGTCGCTCTCGATATCGGTGATGAAACCGTGCTCGTAGGATTTGCGCACCGCCTCGTCGACGGCTGCCATCCCTGCCGAAACCGGCTTGTCCATCACTTCGGTGCTGCTCATAACCCACTCCCTGAAATCTCGTACAACGCAGGCGCATCCCGGTTCTGACCGGCCGTGCCTGCACTCGGTGCCATGCGCTCGGTTTCCGTGATCATCCGCATCTTCATGACAGCCTTGCTGGCGTCCTTTCTGCTGTTTCTTCGCGTCCTTCGCGTCCCGCTTTTCTCACGGCGCGGTCATACGGTGACGCTCGTCAGCCGCTCGACGCTGACCTTGGGCTGCCACTGCCGACTGGGTGCGGCCATGTCGACCAGCGTGACCTCGCGCAGCGCGCTTTCGACAGCGGCGCTGATCTTGCGCAGATTGCTCGATACCGTGCAGAAGTTCTCGCGACCACACATGCCGTGGTGAATGCTGCACTCGGTCATCCCGAGCGGACCTTCGATGGCCGCGATGATGTCGGCGATGCTGATCTCATTCGCGGGCCGGGCCAGGCGATAGCCGCCAGCGGCGCCGCGAGTGGATTGCACCAGGCCCACCTGAGCGAGCTGCTTCAACAGTTTGGACACAGTCGGCGACTCCAGCCGGGTGCGCTCGGCCAGGGCCTGCGCACTCAGCAAGCCACCGGCTTCGTCAGCCAGACAGGCCATCAGCACGGTCGCGTAATCAGCCAGTTTGGAGAGTCGGAACAAGAAGCTTCAGCCTGTGGCGATTCATACAGGACTAAAATAGTACCAATTGTGTGGAAGGCGCATCAAGGGTCTGCCAGATCCGTTCAGCGCAGAGTCGATTGCAGCAGCGCCAGGGCCTCGTGCACGGCGCCCGCAATGTCATCCGGCCGTTCGGCCACGGTCAGTTCGGCCACCAGCAACTGGCCCCTGTCCGCAACGGCTGCGCAGCCGGCACAGAAGTCCAGGTGCGCCGCCAGGCAAGCGCTGGCATAGATCCGGGTGGCGACGCTGTGCCGCAGCACGCGCGCCAGAACCTCGGCGCCGGCGAGACGCCGAATCCCGGCGACCGGCCCTCGTCGCAGCTCGATGAAAGCCGCCAGCGGCAGCGCTCGCGGCGCATCGGCAGGATACTGCTCCGCCGGCAGGAGTTTGGGCTGCTGCAGATGCGGCAGCGCCTGGATGCCACCGTCCGACACTCGCGCCAGCGGCAGCAGATCGTCCGCCAGCCGTTGCCAACCCAGCGCCAGCGCGACGCGGGCGAAGGTGGACTTGCCGATACCGCTGGGCGCGCAGAACAGCAGTGCCTTGCCGTCCTCGCCCCTGAGGGCACTGGCGTGGATGACATGGACGCCATGATGAGCCAGCGCGTGCAGCAGCACCGGCCCTTCCAGCGCCTCGCGCATCAGCTGTGGCGAATCCGCCTCGCGCAGCACCGCGTAACGCGAGCTGGCGGCATCGAAGCGATAGGCCCCGAACTGGGCCAGCTCCAGATCGAAGATCGGCCCAGCCTCGGCCACGGCCACCCGCACCGGTGTCTCGCACAATTCGGCGGACAGCGTAGTCCCGAAGGTCGGGGTGATCGCCGCGGTGCCGCTCAACAGCTCCGGGTCATGCCTGAAGCGATATCCGGCTGCCGAGATCTGGTGCGGTATGGACTGACTCATCGAGCTTAGGGGCAGGTGCCGTGGACAGCGACGAACTCTAGCCCGCATTTCTCACACCTGCGAATCAGAAATCGCCCCAGTGCGACTGCAGGGCGGCAATGGCGGCCAGCCCGGCAGTTTCCGTGCGCAGCACCCGCGGGCCCAGGCGCAGGCGCGTGAAACCGGTGCGCTGCAGCAACTCGGCTTCATGCTCGCTGAAGCCGCCTTCCGGGCCTACCGCCAGAATCGCACTGGCTGCCGGCGGCAGGTGACGCAAAGCGACGTCTCCCTCCGGATCCAGCATGAGGCGCACCGAATCCGGGCTCGCCGCGGGTGCAACCGCCAATAGGCCGGCCAGCCACGACGGCATGGCCATGGGCGCAGCCAGCTGTGGCAACTGCGCCCTGCCCGATTGCTCGCAGGCCGAAATCAGCACCTGCCGCCAATGCGCCATCCGTCTGGCCTCGCGTTCGGCATCGAGTTTGACCTCAGTACGCTCGGTCAGCAGCGGCTGCACCCGCTGCACACCGAGTTCCGTGGCCTTCTGCAGGACCAGATCCATTTTCTCGCCGCGACACAGGCCCTGAGCCAGCGTCAGCTGCAGGGGCGAGTCGGCGATCGCGGCCAGTTCCGCGCCCACCCGCACTTGCGCGCGCTTGCGCTCGGCCGCGATCAGTTCGGCCGCGAATTCGCGTCCACGGCCGTCAAAAAGCTGCAGGCCATCGCCCACCCGCAGTCGCAACACCCGTGTCAGATGGTTGGACAGATCCTCGCCCAGCGCAAGCTCCTGATCTGGCGCCAGTTCTGCATCGATGTAGCCACGAATGGTGCGCATGCACGACTCCGGTTCACACAGGCGCTGATGCTGCATCAGTGCAGGCCCGCCGTCGAGGCAGGCGCTTTAGACCGCGCGGCGGCGCCGCAGCAGCCAGTTGACCAGCATACGGCCCGGAATGAAGCGCTCCGCCAGCCGCCGGGCCAGATGCGCCGTCGTTGGCGCCTGGTTCAAGCTGTGCGAACTGCGCACTTCGTCGATGATCAAGGCTGGCGACAGCGCCGCACGCATGGCCTGCTGGCGCTCGCGAGCTGCCCGGTAAGCCTGATCCAGGGCTTCCTGGCGCCGGATCGCAACTTCGGTCCGGGCCGGCACCCGGTACAGTGAGGTGGTCTTGTCGACCAGCACGAAGCGATCCTCCAGCGTGTAGCGCGTCCACAGGTTCCAGTCCTCGAGCTGGTCCATCTCCACATCGAATCCACCGTGTCGCTCGTACAGACGGCGATGGAACAGCACGGTCTGGATCGGCATGAAGTTCTCCAGCCACAGGGTGGCGTGGTTGAACGGCATCTGGAAACGCAGCAACCAGTCGGTTTCTCGGTATCGCAGCGGCTTTGCGGATTCGACTTCGGTCGGTACTTCCCAGGCGATTCCGTAGACGCCTGGCACCTGCTCGGCCAGCGCCACCGACAGCAGATTCTCGACGTGATCGGCATACAGCAGATCATCGTCATCGAGAAAGTTGAACCACTCGCCGCTGGCCATGGCCAGCGCCAGATTGCCCGCCTGGGCCCGCCCCACCGCGGTGCCGGTGGCGTGATACCTGAGCCGCGGCGCCAGATGCGCGAACTCGATGTCGATCATCCGCCGCGCCAGATCGGGACCGTCTTCAATGACGATGATCTCGATATGGGGCCAGGTCTGGCGCTCGACTGAGAGCAAGGCCTCACGCAGCCACTCGGGCCGGCGGTGGGTGCGGATCAGGATCGATACCAGTGGCTGCTCCGTCGCTGCTGGCGCGGTGAAGAAGGCGCCCTTGCGGCGCAGCTCGAAATCCCAGGCAGCAAAACGCGGCTGGAAGTGCTCGCCGGCCTGAACGCGACTGGCGCGAAAATGCGGCAGCAGCCGCAGACTGCGCAGCAGATTGCGCAGCAGCGCACGGCGACGTCCGGCAAATGCTTCCCGCACGCGAATTTCCCGCCACAACATGCGATAGCCCTGCCAGACATCTCGCCAGCTGCCGTAGCGCGCCCGCAGCAGCAGATTCGCCAGCGTGCTGCCCGCCAGCTGCTGAGGTTTGACCTCGCCGGCGTACCGGTAGCTGTCGTGAATCACACTCGCCTGCGGCAGATAGCGCAGCTTCCAGCCGGAAGCGCGCAAACGCCAGGACAGATCGACATCCTCGCCATAGAGAAACAGCTTCGGGTCAAAACCGCCGATCTGCTCGAAGGCCCGGCGCCTGAGCAGCACCGCGGCGCCACTGACCCATTCGGTTTCGAGCGTCACCGGATGGTAGTTCTTCGGATGCTCGAAGGGCTGCTGGCGAAACTCCCACGCGGCGGCGGCGGGGTCGCAGGCAGCCTGGGCCAGGATGCGTTCCAGGGACCCGGGCAAGAGCGCGGTATCGGGATTCAGCAGCAACAGCCAAGGGCTGCGCGCCTGTCGCGCCAGGGCGTTGTTGGCTTGCCCGAAGCCGAGATTGCCTTCACTGACTTCGCAGCGCAGGGAACTGAAGTCCTCGGCAAAAGGCTGCAGGGCGCCGCGGATGGCCACGCTGGCGTCCTCATCGACGCTGTTGTCCCAGATGGACACATGACGGGCCACGCCGGGCGCCGCCTCACGAATACTCTGCAGCAATCGCTGCAACTGAGCGACATCACTGCGATAGCAGACGATGCAGATGTCGATGGCCTGGATTGCGCTCATGCCGACCTCCTGCGCAAGCCGGCCGGCTTGAGCCAGTTGCGCGCCTGTCGCGCCAGCGTCTTGCTCCAGTTCGGCACCCAGGCGAGCACCCGGTCGTAACGCGCAGCCTTGATCCGCAGACCCTCCAGCTCGCTCGACAATGCGCTAATGCGTTGATGCATTACGGTGAGTTCTCCTGCCTGGGCGTTGGACAATGCGATCAACAGCTGGTTCTGTGCCTGCTGTGTATCGAGTTTCCGACTCAGATGGTCTACATGCGTCTGAAGTTCCGCGATCTCGGATCCAGCTTCTCGAATCTGCGCGGCCGAGCGGGCTTCGACCTCGGCATTGCGCAGCTGCAGTTCCGCGGCATCGCGCTCGACCGCCTGATTGCGCGCCTGCAAGGCCGCGATATCCGAGTCCCTGAGCACCAGTGCCTGGTCGAGTTCGGCCCGCACCTGTCCCAGCGCAGTCAGATCCTGCTGCAGACGCAGCACATCAGCGTCCAGTTTCTCCGCCCAGTCGCGCACCTGTGCGTAGTCGCGGGCCAGTCGGATGTTCTCGTGGCGAAACACCACATCATCGAGCTGGGTACGCAGATAGGGCTGCAGATGAGCGATCGCGTCTGATTGAGCCAAAGGCGGCGATGGATCTTCCGCTTGCGGATCGTAGATCGGGTTCATCGCCATCTCCATGGCTGTCAGGGTGGGCACCATCCGTGCCCGGTTCGCGGCGATCTGCCGGCGCCACTCGCCAAGCTGGCGGCCATCGGCGAGCGCATCCAATGTGGCCATGACCGCCTCGGGTTGATCCGGATGGCCCAGCAAGGCGCCACCGCCATGCGCACGCACACGCTCACCGAGCGCTCCGGCATCGGGAACCAATACCGGCACCCCAGCCGCCCAGGCCTCGGACAGGACGTAGCTGAAACTCTCGGCCAGACGATTCGGAAACAGCACCAGATCCACCTGGTAGTGCTGCAACCAGTGCGCCGTCTGCTGAGACTCGAAGGGCCCATGTACCCAGAGCCGACCGTCGGCGCTGTAGCCGGGATGCAATTGCTCGTCGGTGTAACCGATCAGCACCCAGCGGTAGCGCTCGGCATCGGCGTGCTGCAACCAGCGCAGCAGCCGCTGCTTGCCCTTGTGCGGGCCCAGCGCACCGACCACGGCAATGGTGCGCAAGCGTCCCGGCGCATGAACCGGAAGTTCCTCCAGCGTGATGCCCGGCGGGACGATCTGCACCGGCAGATCGGGAAAATGGCGACGGAACATGCTGGCGAGGTAAGCGGAAGGCACGGTGATGGCCGCGGCACTGACCATGACCGCATGCCAACGACCTATCCAGTCTGCTGCGGGTTCCGGTTCGTCCAGCCCCTGCTCGAAGGCATGCTCGGACAGGAAGCCGAGGTCGTGCACGCTGAGCAGCCAGGGCCGGCCCCGCGGGCACCATTGCTCCAGCCATTCCAGCGTGGTCCGGTGCAGGTAATGCACATGCAGCCAGCGGCTGCCATGGGCCGCCAGGATGGCCTGCAGCCAGTTGGCCGCATCCGCGGTGTCGGGCAATTGACAGGGAAAGAACTGCGCCGGGCTGCCGGCCACTTCGACCACCGCCAGCTCATCACCCAGATGCAGCAATCCATGGCCATGGCCTTGCGCCAGATCGCGGGCAAAACGAGCGCTGCCGCCGCCGCGCGCGGAAATCAGGTGCATGACCGCCGGGAATCGAGTCAGCTCCGTCATCGGTGCCACCTGCAGGCGGCAGCTGGCAGAGCCGATGAGCACCAGCGTTCAGGGATCGGCCGCTTCGGCCTTGCCCTCGAGTTTCTGCAGCAGATGGGGCCCGCCGAGCTGATCCATCTGACGCACGATCCAGCTCGCACGCTGGTGCAGATAGGGCGTGGGCTGATCGGCGCGACGCCGCCTTGGATCCGGCAGCGTGGCCACCATGAGCGCCAGTTGGTACGGTGCCAGTGAGGAACACGGTCGTCCGAAACGACGCTCACAGGCCACGCAGAATCCGAACATGCCATCGCCGGTCTCTGCAATATTGAGATAGGTCTCCAACAGACGACGCTTGGGCCAGGCAAGTTCCAGCAAGCCGGTGAAATAAACTTCCAGGCCCTTGCGCACCCAGCTGCGCCCGGTCCAGAGGAACAGGTTCTTGGCAACCTGTTGGGAAATCGTGCTGGCACCGCGCATGCGCTCACCGTCCTCGGCGGAATCCAGTGCCTTCTTGATCTCGACCGTGTCGAATCCATGGTGATCGAGGAAGCGCTGATCCTCCGAAGCGATCGCCGCCACCGGCAGATAGGGGCCCATGGATTCCAGTGGGCACCACTGATAGTCGATCTTGAAAGACGGCTGACCCGCCGCGCGGGCCTCGAGAATGCGCTGCGCCATGACCCCGGTGATCGGTGGCGCGGCAAAGCGCAGCACCAGCACCAGCAACAGGCTCAGCAGGAACGGGGTCAGCAGCAGTATCCACAGCCAGCGGCGCCAGCGCCTGGGTTTGGACGCGGGCTTCAGAGGCGCCGCCCTGGCGGCGGATTTCGTCTTGGATTTGGTCATGAGCATACCCGTGGAGAGGAGGCGGCTCATGCCCGGCAGTGAAGAGCATCAGCGCGCAAGGCGGAAGGCATCAGGACGACGCTTCGCGACACCCTCGGCCTCCCGATCACGGTGGCACGAGTTATCCCGTGCCCCGTGCACCGTGCCCCGTGCCCCGCCCCAGGCTACGCCCGCTTGCTGAGCCAGGCGTGGATCGTCGGCGCCACTTCCCGCTGAGCGCGACCGGACACGTAGATGCCGATATGGCCACCCTTGAAGGCCAGCACCGTGTAGTCCCGGGTGCCGACCTTGTCTTTCATCGGTATCGACGCGCTGGGCGGCACCAAATGGTCCTGCTCGGCGTAGATGTTCAGCACCGGCATGGTGATGTTCTTCAGATCGACGTCCTTGTTGCCGATCTTCAGCCCGCCCTCCATCAGCTTGTTGCCCTGATAGAAGTCGCGAATGAACTCGCGGAAGGCCTGACCCGCCTGATCGGGCGAATCGAAGATCCATTTCTCCATGCGCAGGAAGTTCTCGAGTTCGTGCTTGTCATCGAGAATGTCGACCAGGCCGATGTACTTCTGATGGTTCAGCCGGAAGGGCTTGAGCGTGAGATAACACCAGTTCATCAGATCGCCGGGCACATTGCCCAGGGTGTCGACGAACAGATCGATGTCCATGCCCTGGGTCCAGTGCGAGAGCATGTTGTCCGGCGTGTGGAAATCCACCGGCGTGACCATGGTGATCAGGTTCTTGACCTTCTCGGGATAGATCGCGGCAAAACACAGCGAAAAGGCTCCGCCCTGGCACACGCCGAGGATGTTGATGGCTTTCAGCGCATGGCGCCGTGCCACCACATCCACGCAACGGCGGATGTAGCCGTTGATGTAGTCATCGAGGCCCATGTAGCGATCGGCCGCGTCGGGATAGCCCCAGTCGATCAGGTAGACATCCTCGCCCAGCGCCAGCAGATTGCGCACCAGCGAGCGATCTTCCTGCAGATCGGTCATGAAGGGTCGATTGACCAGCGCATAGACAATCAGGGTCGGGGTCTTCGCCGTAGGCGTCTTGTCGCCCTTGAAGCGGTACAGCACCAGCTTGTCTTCGCGGTAGATGACTTCTTTTTCGGTGGCACCGTACTCGACATCATCGACCTCGCGCAGCACCTGGGTGGCGGCGGTCAGTTTCTGGCTGTAACGGGCGACTTCGTCGAGCGCGGATTTCGGATCAATACGCAATGGTCCCATGGTGATCAGCTCCGGCTACGACGGGTGGAAGACTTGGCCGCTTTGGCCGCAACGGTCTTGGGCTTGGGCGCTGCCTTGGGCTTCGCTTCCGCTTTGGGCTTCGCTTCCGCTTTGGGCTTTGCTTCCGCCCTGGGCTTTGCTTCAGGCTTGGGCTTTGCTTCCGGCTTCAGCTTGGTGCCGGTTCGGGATCCGGCCGCTTTTGGCTTCACCACCTTGGCCGCACGGGTAGCTGCTGCGGCCCTGGCCTTCGGCGCCCTCTTGTTTGCGGCGACATCGACCGGCTCGGCCTCGACCGGAATCGGCGTCGCCACGGCGGCCGCATCGGCATTCGACTGCGCCAGTCTTTCCTCCAGTTCGGCAACGCGGCGGCGCAACTCGTGCATGCGCTGGTGCACGGTGTCGAGCTCGCTGCGGCCCGGCATGCCCAATGCCGCGGTGCTGCGTTCGACTTCGCCCTGAATCAACTGGCGCACGCGCATCTGCGAATTCACCAACTCGCCGTAGACCTCGCGGAATTCATCGGACAGCGCGACTTCGGCATAGCCCTCTTCGGCGGCATCGACAAAGACGTCGTAGAGACCGCGCATGCTGGTGATCTCGCGACCGGGCTCGCTGCGCTCTTCCAGCTTCGATTCGAACCTGTCCAGACCCAGACGACTGGCCTTGAACATCAGCGTGTTGTAGCGCGTGTTCTGATCCTGGTAGTCGGCAAAGGCTCGCGCCAGCGCCTGCCTGCGCTCCTGCGACTCGCGATTCATGCCGAAGGCCGGCAGCGACAGCATGCCGCGGGCATTGTCTTCGACCGGCTTCATCGCCTTCAGGTAATCGCGGAACAGATCCTCGAAACCCCTGGCCCCTTCGCTGTTCAGTCCACGCAGCGCATCCAGTACCGGATTCTTGTCCAGCCCCATGCCGCCCATGGCCTTTTCCAGTGCCTCGCGGATGGCGCCAGGCGTGGCCATGTCCGGACGGGAGGTGGCCATCTGACCGATCGCGCCCTGCATGAACTCGGCAAACTGTTTGGCGCCGCCGACCATCTTGTCGAGCACATCGTTGCCGGAATGGCCGGCGCTGAATAGCCTGCTCCAGGCTTCAAAGCCCTCCTGCACCGGATTCGAGGGCGCTGCGCTGGCGCGCGTGGCATCGGTCCAGGCTGAAAAGAACTGTTGTTGCATGGATTGCCAGTCCGGCATCCATGCGGCTTTGGGGTCGGTCACGGTTGTGCTCCAGCGTGAAGATGGCCGGATGCTAGCAGGCGCAGCCTTGAAGACGCGCTCGTATGGTGGCCCCGGCTTCACCTGCGGGTCATTCGTAGCGCGGCTCCGGCGCGCCTTGAGCTGGTTCCTGGACCCAGGCTGGCTCGCGCCGGTGGCCGCGGCTTTGGAGTCAGCCGGTTGTCGGGCGCTTCGCGTATCAACCTTGCGGCGCGAGCAAGGCACAGTGGCGCACACTCCACCAACGACAACGGGCCCCGAAGGGCCCGCTGTGGACTACGTGCCGAGTGCAGCTCAGGCAGGCTGCTGCTGCGCTGCCTGCTCATCCTCGAACACGGCCTTGATCGACAGGCGGATACGGCCCTGCTTGTCGACTTCCAGCACCTTGACGCGCACCACATCGCCTTCCTTGAGCTTGTCGCCGACTTTCTCGACGCGCTCGTTGGAGATCTGCGACACGTGCACCAGACCATCGCGGCCCGGCAGGATGGTCACGAAAGCGCCGAAATCCATCAGCTTGACGACCTTGCCTTCGTAGATCCGGCCCGGCTCGACATCGGCCGTGATCTGCTCGATGCGCTTGCGGGCGGCATCGGCGGCGATCTGGTTGTTCGACGCGATGGTGATGGTGCCGTCATCCGCGATATCGATGATGGCGCCGGTCTCTTCGGTGATGGCACGGATGGTGACACCACCCTTGCCGATGACGTCGCGAATCTTGTCCGGATGAATCTTCATCGTGAACAGGCGCGGAGCGTAGGTGCTCATCTCCGAGCGCGGCGTATCCAGCACCTTGGCCATTTCGCCGAGGATGTGACGACGACCATCGCGAGCCTGGGTCAGCGCCGCCTTCATGATCTCTTCGGTGATGCCGTCGATCTTGATGTCCATCTGCAGGGCAGTGATGCCCTCCCAGGAACCGGCCACCTTGAAATCCATGTCGCCGAGATGATCTTCGTCGCCGAGGATGTCGCTGATCACGGCAAACTTGTCGCCTTCCTTGATCAGGCCCATGGCGATACCGGCCACCGGCGCCTTCATCGGCACGCCCGCGTCCATCAGTGCCAGCGAGGAGCCGCACACCGATGCCATCGAGCTGGAGCCGTTCGACTCGGTGATTTCCGAGACCACGCGAACCACGTACGGGAAGTCTTCCATCTTCGGCATCACCGCGGCGACGCCGCGCTTGGCCAGACGGCCGTGGCCGATTTCACGACGTTTCGGAGCGAGCATGAAGCTGATCTCGCCCACCGAATACGGCGGGAAGTTGTAGTGCAGCATGAAGGTTTCCTTGGACTCGCCTTCGACTGCGTCGATCACCTGCGAATCGCGACTGGTACCCAGGGTCACGGTCACGATGGCCTGGGTCTCGCCGCGGGTGAACAGCGCCGAACCGTGGGTGCGCGGCAACAGGCCGGCACGCACGCTGATCGGGCGGATCGTCGCGGTATCGCGACCGTCGATACGCGGACGGCCTTCGATGATGCGGTTACGCACCAGCGAGTACTCGAGGTTCTCGAAACTGCGCGCGACCTGGGCGTCGGTCCAGCCGGACTCGGTTGCCTTGTCACCACCCAGCGCTGCCAGCGTGGCCGACTTGGCGGCGGAAATGGCGGCACGACGTTCCGGCTTTTCGCGGATGTCGTAGGCTGCATTCAGCGGACCGTTGGCAATTTCGGCCACGGCGGCGTCGAGCGCGGCGTTTTCGGTCGGAGCAACCCACTCGAAGGTGGGCACACCCACTTCCGCCACCAGCTCGCGGATAGCCTGGATGACCACCTGCATCTGCTGATGACCGAAGACCACGGCGCCGAGCATCACTTCTTCGCTCAGCAGCTGGGCTTCCGATTCCACCATCTGCACGGCCTTCTCGGTGCCGGCAACGACCAGCTCCAGCTGCGAGGTCTTGAGCTGGGTGGCGGTCGGGTTGAGCACGTACTTGCCATCGATGTAGCCGACCTTGGCTGCAGCGATCGGGCCGGCGAAGGGCAGACCGGACAGCGCCAGCGCCGCCGAGGCGCCGATCAGGGCCGGGATATCGCCTTCGATTTCCGGATTCATCGACATCACGGTGGCCATGACCTGCACGTCGTGATGGAAACCTTCCGGGAACAGCGGGCGGATCGGGCGATCGATCAGTCGCGAGGTCAAGGTTTCACGCTCGGTCGGGCGACCTTCGCGTTTGAAGAAGCCACCCGGGATACGGCCACCGGCGTAGAACTTCTCCTGATAGTTGATGGTCAGCGGGAAGAAATCCCGACCTTCCTTGGCGCGCTTGTCGCCGACTGCTGTAACCAGGACCACGGTGTCGCCCATGCTGACCATGACCGCTGCCGATGCCTGTCGTGCGATTTCGCCGGTTTCCAGGGTTACCGTTTGATCGCCGTACTTGAATTGCTTGATGACCTTCGCCACTGGGGGGGTGTCCTCTGAGTGGATATGAATGATGCGGAGCAGCCCTTAGCGGCGCAGGCCCAACTTCTCGATCAGGGAGCGATAGCGTGCATCATCCTTGCGCTTCAGATAGGCCAGCAGCTGACGGCGCTGGTTGACCAACTTGAGCAGGCCGCGTCGCGAGTGGTGGTCTTTCTTGTGGTCAGCAAAGTGCTGCATCAGCTGCTCGATGCGTGCCGTCAGCAGCGCGACCTGGACTTCCGGAGAACCGGTGTCGGCAGCGCCACGCTGATGGGTCTTGATGATTTCGCCGGTCTGGCTGGAATTGAGAGGCATGGAAAACTCCTTGATTGAGAGAGATGACAAACGTCAAGCCCAGTCGGACGGACTGCCTCAGACCGACTGACCGAGCAAGACGCGCGTACCCGCCCGGGATGGTCCAGGACCAGAACGGGCGGGCAGGACTACCAGAAACCGGCGATGCGATCGCACGGACCTGCGCAGAGATGAAGATGCACGGCGACAGGCGGGGTTTCAGCTAGCCCGTCATTGTAGGCGCGCAAGCACGCAATAAACAAGGAAAACGGCGACGAGCCGCCAGCGGTCACCAGTTTGCAGCTTGATCCGGGAAAACCCGCCGGCTATGGTCCGGCGGCCACCGCGGAGGTCCGATGAACATGCGCAAACGACTGGTCCTGGGTAACTGGAAGATGAACGGGTCGCGCCAGGACAGCCGTGACTGGGCCGGCGCAGCTGCCCGGATCGCTACCGACCACCCGCTGATCGACGTCGGCATCATGCCGGCGACGGTGCACCTGCAGGAAGCCCAGCAGGCCAAAGGCAACTCGCCGCTGTGGCTGGGTGCGCAGAATCTTGCCGCCTACGACAACGGCGCCTACACCGGCGAAGTCTCGGCGCAGATGCTGCTGGAATTTGGCGTGCGTGCGGTGCTGTGCGGCCATTCGGAACGCCGACAATTGCTCGGCGACAATGATTCGGTGGTCAAGGCCAAGCTGCAGCGGGCGCTTGCGGCCGGGCTCATCCCGGTACTGTGTCTGGGTGAAACCCTGGAGCAGCGCGAGAGCGGCGCCACCGAATCGGTGGTGCTCGGACAACTGGATTCAGCGCTCAGCCAGCTTCAGAGCAAAGAACTTGAGCGCATCGTGATCGCCTACGAGCCGGTTTGGGCCATAGGCACGGGGCTCACGGCCTCTCCGGCGCAGGCGCAGGCCGTGCACGCGCTGATCCGTAGCGCGATCGCGCAACGCGATGCTATCCTCGCCAGTCTTATTCGGATCCTGTACGGCGGTAGCGTCAAGGGGTCCAATGCTGCCGAACTGTTTGCCCAAGCCGATGTCGATGGCGGGCTGATTGGTGGAGCATCCTTGGTACCTTCGGAATTTGCCGCCATCTGCCGTGCAGCCAGCCAGGACGGTTGAGTCACACCTATGAAAATCGCTTTTATTGTGTTGTATCTGGTGGTCACGATCGCGATGATCGCCTTCATCATGCTGCAGCGTGGTTCGGGTGCAGCGGCCGGTTCCGGCTTCGGCTCGGGCGCTTCAGGCACCGTCTTCGGCGCACGCGGTTCGGCCAACTTCCTGTCCAAGGCCACCAAGTGGCTGGCCGTGGCCTTCTTTGTCCTTGCTCTCGGCATGGGTGTTTACGAGGCTCGGGTCGGCATCACCAAGGACCCGCAGGCTGATCTTGGCGTCATGGGCCAGCTGCCGGATACCAGCACGCCGCCGGCAGCGAGCGAAGTGCCAGTGATCGGTAACGATGGAGCGGCTCCGGCAGCGGCAACGGAAGTCCCGGCCGCACCGGTCGCCGCCAGCGAAGCGCCGAGCGAAGTACCTGCCGCGGCCGAGACTACCTCGCAAACAAGCGAAACCGCGGTAGAAAACGCAAGCAAGGAAGACGAAAAACCGCAATAATGCAGAGCTTGATTGCCGACGTGGTGGAATTGGTAGACACGCTACTTTGAGGTGGTAGTGGGGCAACCCGTGACGGTTCGAGTCCGTCCGCCGGCACCATTTTTCTGCGCTATGCCAGCGCAACTGCAGCCCGGCCCCAAGCCGGGTTGCGGCTTCAAGGGCTTCGACTTCAGCTGGGAGCGATTCAGGCATGGATCTGCAGCAGTACCTCCCCATTGCCCTGTTTCTGGGCGTGGCTTCTGTCATCGGCATCGCGCTGCTGACTTTGGGATCGATACTCGGTCCACGTCGTCCGGACAGTGAAAAGCTCTCGCCTTATGAGTGCGGCTTCGAGGCCTTCGAAGACGCCCGCATGAAGTTCGACGTGCGCTACTACCTGGTGGCGATCCTCTTCATCATCTTCGATCTGGAAATCGCCTTCTTGTTCCCCTGGGCCACCGTGCTCGAGGAACTGGGCTGGCCGGCCATTGCCTCGATGAGCATATTCCTCGGCCTGCTGGTGGTCGGTTTCATCTATGAATGGAAGAAGGGAGCTCTCGAATGGGAGTAGTCAGCGACATTTTCCACAACCCCACGCCGGTCGGCACGGTCGATGACATCCTTCGCCCGGAAGCCGACAACCCCCTGATCCAGCGCGGTTTTGCCGTCACTTCGGCGGATGCACTGATCAACTGGGCGCGCACCGGCTCGATGTGGCCGATGACCTTCGGTCTGGCCTGCTGCGCGGTGGAAATGATGCACGCTGGCGCCGCCCGCCTGGATCTCGACCGCTTCGGCGTGGTCTTCCGTCCGAGCCCGCGTCAGTCCGACGTGATGATCGTGGCCGGTACGCTGGTCAACAAGATGGCGCCGGCACTGCGCAAGGTCTACGACCAGATGCCCGAGCCCAAGTGGGTGATCTCGATGGGCTCCTGCGCCAACGGCGGCGGCTACTATCACTATTCCTATTCGGTGGTGCGCGGCTGCGACCGCGTGGTGCCGGTCGATATCTACGTCCCAGGCTGCCCGCCCACGGCGGAAGCACTGGTCTACGCAATCTTGCAGCTCCAGGCCAAGATTCGTCGCACCAACACCATCGCACGCTAAGCGCATGACTGACGCTCCCACCTCCCTGCTGGAACAGATTCAGGCCCGATTTGGCGACGCCATCCTCAGCGCCCGCGAGGCCCTGGGGCAGTACACCATCGAGATCGCTCTCGACCGGGTGCTGGAGGTCTGCAAAGCCCTGCGCGACGAGAAAGCATTCAAGTTCCAGCAACTGATCGATCTCTGCGGCGTTGACTACCTGTCCTACGGCCAGGACGAATGGGAGACCGAATCGGTCACCGATCAGGGCTTCAGTCGCGGCGTGCTCGGTGAAGGTCCGGGGCGCTTCGCCTGGGACAATCGCCCGCGGCCGGAGGGCATTCCCAATCGCTTCGCGGCGGTCGTCCAGTTGCTTTCGATCGAGAACAACATGCGGCTGCGGGTGCGTTACTTCGCCCCCGACGACGGCTTGCCGGTGGTGCCTTCGGTGACCGAGCTCTGGGGCTCGGCCAACTGGTTCGAACGCGAAGCCTTCGACCTCTTCGGCATCGTCTTCGAAGGCCATCCGGATCTGCGTCGCATCCTCACCGACTACGGCTTCATCGGCCACCCCTTCCGCAAGGACTTCCCGCTGATCGGCAATGTCGAGGTCCGCTACGACCCGGACAAGGGCCGCGTGGTCTACGAGCCGGTATCGATCGAGCCCAGAGTCGGAGTGCCGCGTGTGGTGCGTGAGGATTCGCGCTATCTGCAGGCACAGAACGAAGCTGCACAGAAGGCAAACTGAAGCCATGGCCGAGATTCGCAACTACACCATGAACTTCGGGCCGCAGCATCCGGCCGCGCACGGCGTGCTGCGCCTGGTGCTGGAACTCGACGGCGAGAGCGTCGTCCGCGCCGATCCGCATGTGGGACTGCTCCACCGCGGCACCGAGAAACTGGCCGAGTCCAAGCCCTACAACCAGTCGATCGGCTACATGGATCGGCTCGATTACATGTCGATGATGTGCAACGAGCATGCCTATGTGCGTGCCATCGAGCGCCTGCTGGGCATCGAGCCACCGTTGCGCGCAGAGTACATCCGCACCCTGTTCGACGAGGTCACACGCCTGCTCAACCACCTGTTGTGGCTGGGCTCGAATGCGCTCGATCTCGGCGCCATGACGGTTTTCCTGTACGCCTTCCGCGAGCGTGAGGAGCTGATGGACTGCTACGAAGCGGTCTCTGGCGCCCGCATGCATGCAGCCTACTACCGGCCGGGTGGCGTGTACCGCGACCTGCCCGAGCGCATGCCGCAGTACCAGGAAAGTGCCTGGACCAAGGGCGCCGACCTCAAGCGTCGCAATGAATGGCGCCAGGGCAGCATGCTCGACTACTTCGATGCCTTCTGTGTCGACTTCCTCAAGCGTATCGACGAGTACGAAACCCTGCTCACCGACAACCGTATCTGGAAGCAGCGCACGGTCAACATCGGCGTGATTCCGCCGGAGATGGCGCTGCGCATGGGCATGAGCGGGCCGATGCTGCGCGGGTCGGGCATCGCCTGGGATCTGCGCAAGAAGCAGCCCTACGCCGCCTACGATCGGGTCGACTTCGACGTGCCGGTCGGCGTCAACGGCGACTGCTACGACCGCTACGTGATTCGCGTGGAAGAGATGCGCCAGTCGACCCGGATCATGCAGCAGTGCGTGAAATGGCTGCGCGAGAACCCTGGCGATGTCATGGTGCGCAATTACAAGGTGGCGCCACCTTCACGTGTCGAGATGAAAGACGACATGGAAGCGCTGATCCACCACTTCAAGCTGTTCACCGAAGGCTATTCGGTGCCCGCCGGCGAGGTTTATTGCGCCGTCGAAGCGCCGAAAGGCGAGTTCGGCGCCTACATCATTGCCGACGGCGCCAACAAACCGTTCAGGGTCAAGTTGCGCGCGCCCGGTTTCGTGCATCTTTCGTCCATGGACGAAATCGTGCGTGGACACATGTTGCCCGACGTGGTTGCCGTGATCGGCACCATGGACATCGTTTTTGGAGAGATCGACCGATGAAGGCCCGCCATCTGCAAGCGGTACCGCGGGCGGTAGACCCGACCGAAGTGCTCAGCGAGGACAGCCGCGCCCAGCTCGATCTGTGGCTGGCCAAGTATCCTGCCGACCGCCGCCGCAGCGCCGTGCTGGCGGGATTGCGCATTGCCCAGAATCAGAACGAAGGCCATCTCAACGAGGACCTGATCGCCGCCGTGGCGGCCTATCTCGGCATACCGACCACCCAGGCCTACGAAGTGGCGACCTTCTATTCGCTGTTTCACGTCGGTCCGTGCGGACGCCACAAGGTCTCGATCTGCACCAACATTTCCTGCTGGCTCAACGGTGCTGACGAACTCGTCAGCCATGTCGAGAAGAAACTCGGCATCAGCACCGGCGACAGCACCCCCGACGGGCGAATCCACCTCATCGAAGAAGAAGAATGTCTGGCCGCCTGCGTGCGCGCACCGATGATGTGGGTCGATGGCGAGTTCCATGAACACCTGACCCCCGAGAAAGTCGATCTCATTCTGGATGCCTTGAAGTGACGCCGATGGAGCCGATGAATCCACTAGGCCTCGTGCCGCAGGCCCACAACGTCTGTTTCACGACGCTGCATTTCGATCAGCCCTGGAGCTATGACGCCTATCTGAAATCCGGCGGCTATCAGGCGCTGCGCAAGATCCTGAGCGAGGGCTGGACCCGCGAGCAGGTGATCGACACGGTCAAGGCCTCGGCCCTGCGCGGCCGTGGCGGCGCCGGCTTTCCGACCGGACTGAAATGGAGCTTCATGCCGCGCAATGCGCCCGGCACCAAGTACATCCTGTGCAATTCGGACGAATCCGAACCCGGCACCTGTCATGACCGCGACATCCTGCGCTTCAATCCGCATGCGGTGATCGAGGGCATGATCATCGGTGGCTGGGCGATGGGCGCCACCGCCGGCTACAACTACATGCGCGGCGAGTTCCAGAACGAGCCCTTCCAGCGCTTCGATGCGGCCGTGCGCGAGGCCTACGAACACGGCTGGCTGGGCAAGAACATCCTCGGCAGCGGCTTCGACTACGACCTCTACGCCTCGCTCGGTGCCGGCGCCTACATCTGCGGCGAAGAGACCGCATTGATGGAGTCTCTGGAAGGCAAGAAGGGTCAACCCCGTTTCAAACCGCCCTTCCCTGCCAACTTCGGCCTGTACGGCAAGCCGACCACGATCAACAACACCGAGACCTTTGCCTCGGTGCCGGCGATCATCCGCAATGGCGCCGAGTGGTTCCTGAACATCGGCAAGCCCAACAACGGTGGACCCAAGATCTTCTCGGTGTCCGGCCATGTGCAGAAGCCCGGCAACTACGAGGTTCCGCTCGGCACGCCCTTCCGCGATCTGCTCGAGATGGCCGGCGGACTGCGGCCAGGTCGCAAGCTCAAGGGTGTGATTCCGGGCGGCTCATCGATGCCGGTGCTGCCCGGCCCGGTGATGATGGATATCACCATGGACTTCGACAGCCTGCAGAAGGCCGGTTCCGGCCTCGGCTCCGGCGCGGTGATCGTCATGGACGACAGCACCTGTATGGTGCGAGCCCTCACGCGGATTGCGCGCTTTTACTATCACGAGTCCTGCGGCCAGTGCACACCCTGCCGCGAAGGCACCGGCTGGATGTATCGCGTACTCAAGCGCATCAGCGAGGGCCAGGGCTCCATCGAGGATTTGCATTTGCTGAAGAGTGCCGCCGGACAGATCGAGGGACACACCATCTGTGCTTTCGGCGAAGCGGCAGCCTGGCCGGTACAGGGCATGCTCAAGCAGTTCTGGCCTGAATTCGAGTATTACGTGACGCACAAACGATCGATCGTTGACGATGGCATGAGGAATGCGGCATGAGCGCGGTGCCTACCGGGCAACAGGCCCCTGATCTCGTCAATATCGAAATTGACGGCAAGCCGATGCAGGCACCCAAGGGCGCCATGATCATCCAGGCTGCCGACAAGGCCGGCATCCAGATTCCGCGCTTCTGCTATCACGAGAAGCTGGCGATCGCGGCCAATTGCCGCATGTGCCTGGTCGATGTCGAAAAAGCCCCCAAGCCGATGCCGGCCTGTGCCACGCCGGTCATGGAGGGCATGAAGGTCTACACCCGCAGCAAGCGGGCGCTGGACTCGCAGCGCAACGTCATGGAATTCCTGCTGGTCAACCATCCGCTGGACTGCCCGATCTGCGATCAGGGCGGCGAATGCGAACTGCAGGACGTGGCCATGGGCTACGGCCGCTCGGTGTCGCGTTTCAGCGAGCGCAAGCGCGTGGTTCCGGACGAGAATCTCGGCCCGCTGGTGGCCACCGACATGACCCGCTGCATCCATTGCACCCGCTGCGTGCGCTTCATGGATGACATCGCCGGCACCACCGAGCTCGGCGGCATGTTCCGCGGCGAGCACACCGAGATCGGCACCTACATTGGCCGCTCGCTGCGCTCGGAACTGTCCGGCAACATCATCGATCTGTGCCCGGTGGGCGCCCTCACCAACAAGGTCTTCCGTTTCCGCGCCCGTCCGTGGGAACTGATCGCCCGCGAGGGCATCGGTTATCACGATGCGCTGGGCTCGAATCTCTATCTGCATCTGCGGCGTGGCGAAGTGATGCGCACGGTGCCGCGCGACAATGACGCCATCAACGAGAACTGGCTGTCGGATCGTGACCGCTACAGCCATCAGGGTCTGCAGCACGCCGATCGCCTGACCACGCCGCGGGTCAAGCGCGACGGCGTCTGGGTGGATGTGTCCTGGGAGGAAGGCATCAAGGCTGCTGCCGCAGGCCTGGCTGGCGCGATCTCGCGCAACAGCGCCGAGCAGTTGGCGGCACTGATCAGCCCCAGTTTCAGCGCCGAAGAGCTGTACCTGGCGCAGGCCCTGGTCCGCGGCCTCGGCTCAGCCAACATCGATCATCGCTTGCAGCAACTGGACTTCAGCGACGACGCCGCCAGGCCCGCAGCACCCGGCTTCGGTGCGCCCCTGGCGGGCTACAGTCAGCTGGGAGCACTGCTGCTGGTCGGCGCCAACCCGCGCCATGAAGCGCCATTGCTCGGCCACCGGATCCGCCATGCCTGGCAGCGCGGCGCCCAGGTGCACGCCATCAATCCGCTGGCTTTCGATCACCACTTCGGCATCGACCAGCATCTGGTCGGAGATCCGGCCCAGCAAGTCGCCGATCTGGCGGCGGTCGCGCAGGCCCTGGCCGAGTTGCGCGGCATCGCCACTGGCGAGGAACTGCGCGACTGGGCCTCACGCTCCAGCCACAAGGATGCGGCCACTGCCATTGCCCGCAGTCTCAATGACAAGACTGACAGCCGCGTGCTGCTCGGCGATCAGGCCGTGCGTCATCCGGCCGCTTCGCTGCTGCGGCGCTTTGCCCGTTATATCGCCGAACACAGCTCCAGCAGCTACGACGAAATGCCGGCCGGTGCCAACGCCATGGCCGCCTGGCGGGTGGGTTGCGTGCCCCATCGCGGTCCCGGTGGCAGCGCGTCCGCCATTGGCCGCTCGGCCCTGGACGTGGTGCGCGCACCACGCCGGATCTATCTGGTCTACGGCGCTGAACCGGCCGAAGATTTTGCCCAACCGGCAGCCACCGTGGAGGCGCTGAAGTCGGCCGAATTCGTTCTGGCCTTCGCCGCATTCTCGAGCCCGGCGCTTGAAGCGAACGCCGATGTGCTGCTGCCCATCGGCCTGCCGCCGGAAACCGAAGGCAGTTACGTCAATGTCGATGGCACCGTTCAAGGGCTGTCGGCTGCGGCCAAGCTGGCGGGCGAGGCCCGCGCCGGATGGCGGGTGCTGCGCGCACTCGGCGAGGCCATGCACGTCCCCGGCTTCGACGCCATCGACTTCGCCGCCGTGCAGGCCAAGGTGCGGCCGCTGCTGAGCGAAGCCCCGTTCGAGCCCGGCATTGCCCAGCTCTCGCCTGCCCCGGTGGCCATGGGCGAGGGTCTGATCGTGCAGCGCTACACGCCGATCTACCGCGTCGATGCCGTGGTCCGTCGCTCAGCTGCTCTGCAAGCCACGGTGCTGGCCGGCGACGACAGTCTGGCGCTGCATCCGGAAGACGCCCTGGCGCTGGGGATAGGTCAGTCCAGCCAGATCGCGATCGGCGGCCAGCGCTATGCCTGCCACGCCAGTGCCGAGGTGCCGCGCGGCGTCTGCCGCGTGCCCTCCGGCTATGCCTCCACCGCCGCGCTACCGGCATCGGGCCAGCGCATTCAGATCGAGCAGGTGAGTCATGGATGATCTGTTGCTGGTCCTGTGGGTGCTGTTCAAGATCCTGCTGATCAGCGTTCCGCTGATTGTCGGCGTCGCCTTCTACACGCTGGCCGAGCGCAAGGTCATCGGTTTCATGCAGGTCCGTCTGGGCCCGACCGAGATTGGTCCCTTTGCCCTGCTGCAGCCCTTTGCCGACACCACCAAGATGTTGTTCAAGGAGCTGGTGGTTCCAACCAATGCCGATCGCACGCTGTACATCATCGCGCCCCTGCTGACGCTGGCACCGGCCTTCGCTGCCTGGGCTGTGGTCTCCTTTGATGAAGGTGTGGCGCTGTCGCAGATCGACGCCGGTCTGCTGTATCTGCTGGCGATGACCTCGCTCGGCGTCTATGGCGTCATCCTCGCCGGCTGGGCGTCGAACTCCAAGTACGCCTTCCTCGGTGCCATGCGTTCGGCGGCGCAGATCGTGTCCTACGAAATCGCGATGGGCTTCGCGCTGGTCGGCGTCATCGTGGCCTCGGGCAGCCTCAACATCGAGAAGATCGTGCTCGCCCAGCAGGGTAATGCCGGCCTGTTCGAATGGTTCTGGCTGCCGCTGCTGCCGCTGTTCATCATCTACGTCATCTCGGGCGTCGCCGAAACCAATCGCGCGCCCTTCGACGTCGCCGAAGGCGAGTCGGAAATCGTCGCCGGCTTCCATGTCGAATACTCGGGCGCGGCCTTCGCCGTGTTCTTCCTGGCCGAATACGCCAACATGATCCTGATCAGCTTCCTGGCGGCGATCATGTTCCTGGGCGGCTGGCTGTCGCCACTGCAGGGCTGGGTGGGCGGCCCGCTGGGCGCTCCCAGCTTCATCTGGCTGTTCGGCAAAGCCTTCTTCTTCATGTTCTGCTATCTGTGGTTCCGCGCCACCTTCCCGCGTTATCGCTATGACCAGATCATGCGTCTGGGCTGGAAGGTATTCATTCCGATCACCATCGTCTGGATCGTGGTGATCGCGATCCTGATCGTGACCAAGATGGTCGAACGCGGCGTCTGACCGGAGAAAGCACGATGGGCGCAATTACGCACTATTTCAAGAGTCTGATGCTGAAGGAGTTGCTGGTCGGACTTTCACTGACCGGTCGCTACTTCTTCCGCTCCAAGTACACGCTGCGATACCCGGACGAGAAGTTTCCGAAGTCCAACCGCTTTCGTGGACTGCATGCGTTGCGCCGCTACCCGAACGGCGAAGAACGCTGTATTGCCTGCAAGCTGTGCGAGGCCGTGTGTCCGGCGCTGGCGATCACCATCGATTCCGAGCAGCGCGCGGACGGCACCCGCCGCACCACGCGCTACGACATCGATCTGTTCAAGTGCATCTTTTGCGGATTCTGCGAGGAGTCCTGTCCGGTCGACTCGATCGTCGAGACCCACATCCTCGAATACCATTTTGAAACCCGCGGCGAGAACGTCGTGAACAAGCAGCAGTTGCTCGCCATCGGTGATCGCTTCGAGAAAGAGATTGCCGAGGCCCGGGCACTGGATGCTCCCTACCGCTGAAGACGCCCTCATGAGCATCGAGCTGATCCTGTTTTTTGCGCTCTCCACCCTGCTGGTGCTGGCTGCCGGTGCGGTGATTACCGTGCGCAACCCGGTCCACGCGGTGATGTGTCTGGTGTTGACCTTCTTCACCAGCGCGATGCTGTGGATCCTGCTGCGCGCGGAATTCCTCGGCATCACCCTGATCCTGGTCTACGTCGGCGCGGTGATGGTGCTGTTCCTGTTCGTGGTGATGATGCTGGACATCAACATCACGCCGCTGCGCGAAGGCTTCACGCGTTATCTGCCGGTGGGTCTGCTGGTGGCCGCCATCATGGCCGCGCAGATGATCGCCGTACTGGGCACGCGCCACTTCGGTCTGGACAAGTTCGCGTCACCGGCGGCCATTGTCGAAGGCAGCAACACCGAAGCGCTGGGCCGACTGCTGTACACCGAGTACGTCTACCCCTTCGAGATCGCCGCAGTCATTCTGCTGGTGGCCATCGTTGCCGCGATTGCGCTGACGCACCGTCGACGCGAAGGCTTGAAGACGCAGGATCCGGGCCGGCAGGGCATGGTCACCAAGGCCGATCGTCTGCGCATCGTCAAGATGGCCAGTGAGTCCAGGGAGGGACACGGCGGATGATTCCATTATCGTACTGGCTGATTCTGGCGGCGATCCTGTTCTGTATCAGCGTCGCCGGCATCTTCATAAACCGCAAGAACATCATCGTGCTGTTGATGGCGATCGAGTTGATGCTGCTCAGCGTCAACATGAACTTCATTGCTTTCTCGCGCTATCTGGACGACATGGCAGGACAGGTCTTCGTGTTCTTCATCCTGACCGTGGCTGCTGCCGAGGCCGCCATCGGCCTGGCGATTCTGGTGGTCGTGTTCCGTAACCGGCGCACGATCAACGTCGGCGAACTCGATCAGATGCGGGGCTGAGATGATTACCAAGACCCTGCTCCTCACCATCGCCCTGGCGCCGCTGCTCGGCGCCATCCTGGCCGGCCTGTTCGGTCGCCAGATCGGCCGCGCCGGCGCGCACTGGATCACCATCCTTGGTGTCGCCGTCAGTACCGCGCTCAGTCTCTACGTGCTCAAGCTGATCGCGCTCGACGCCCATCTGCCGGTCAACCTGTCGGTCTACACCTGGTTCGAGATCGGCTCGATCAAGGCCGAAGTCGGCTTTCTGATAGACGCCCTGACCGCCACCATGATGGTGGTCGTGACCTCGGTGTCGCTGATGGTGCACATCTACACCATCGGCTACATGCACGATGATCCGGGCTACCAGCGCTTCTTCTCCTACATCTCGCTGTTCACCTTCGCGATGTTGATGCTGGTGATGAGCAACAACTTCATGCAGCTGTTCTTCGGCTGGGAAGCGGTGGGTCTGGTGTCCTACCTGCTGATCGGCTTCTGGTACAAGCGCCCGACCGCCATCTTCGCCAACCTCAAGGCCTTCCTGGTCAACCGGGTGGGTGATTTCGGCTTCCTGCTGGGCATTGGCCTGGTGCTGGCCTATCTCGGCAGTCTCGATTACGCGACCGTGTTCCAGAAGGCACCGGAACTGGTGGGCCAGAGCTTCAATCCTTACGGTACGGTGGAATGGGCGGTGCCGACGCTGATCTGCCTGCTGCTGTTTGTAGGCGCCATGGGCAAGAGCGCACAGGTGCCGCTG
>JALHRS010000054.1 GCA_022841325.1 Lysobacterales bacterium
TCTCGACAGCCGTTTTCAATCGGTGAGCGGGTCATCGTCAACGAACAGTACGACGAGGCGCGCATCTGGGCGGGCAATTCGTTTCAGCGGTCACAGCGTGTGGGCCTGTTCACCAGTGAAGAGGCCATGGTGTCGGATATCGTGCCTGAGCAGCATCCGTACTATCCGGGCATCCCCTCGTTCCGGGTGGTCCTGGACCGCGGTGAAGACGTCCCGCAGGTGTTTGGCTATGTGCCGGCTGATCGTGCTGCATTCGACGCCGAGAAGGCCAGGCTGTGGCAGATCTGGCGGGAGCTGAAGGCGTCTGAGGCCGGTGGAAACAACTACGAGCTGGCCGCCAAGAGGAAATCAGCCAGCCAAGATGCGATCCTCTTCACAAAGGCCTTCCTGCCGATCAGACACGTCTACGCGATCACCGCCCATAAGAGTCAGGGCAGCACGATCGATACCGTCCTGGTCGACTTCAACAACCTGAGCAAGATCCGCGACCCGTTCACGTTCAACCGGTCGCTCTATGTGGCTGCAACGCGCGCGGCGACGTTTCTGGCGGTGGTGGCGTGATTTCCTTGGTGCTGCCATGGCCCCCGAGCGTCAACACGTATTGGCGTCATGTCGGCCCGAGGGTACTGATTTCAGCGGCCGGTCGATCCTATCGAAAGGTCGCAGGGCAGGCCGTCCTGGTGTCGGTTCGTGGGCCTCGGCCTCTGACTGGTCGCGTCGCTGTTCGCATCGAGGCCCAGCCGCCAGATCGTCGCGTTCGCGATCTGGACAATCTGTTGAAAGCGCCCCTCGATGCGCTCACCCATGCCGGCCTATGGGTTGATGACAGCCAGATCGACGAGCTCACAATCATGCGGCTGCCGCCGCTTTCTGGCGGATCCCTGCGCGTGATCGTTGTCGAGATTGCCAAGGAGTTAGCAGCATGAGCCGGCCCAACATCATCACCTCGCCGTTGTCTCGTTGCGTCAACGACATCATGAGTGAGATCGAAAAGCACAACCGCGTGACGGTCTGCATTGACCGGGATGGTGATCTGATCGTGGGGAAAGCGGATTCGGACAGCATGACGACCCACGTTGCCAGGCACCCAAGGGACCATGTTGGCGACTACGACAAGCGGGCTCATTCCTTCGAAGTGCTCAACGATCTTGCGGATCGCGTTGGCGAAATTTCGACGTTTGGACTGGCGAGGCTTGGGAGGGCTGCGTGATCTCTAACGAAGACCTCGAGGCGAGGTTGAAGGCTTGGGGTGAGGACTATGGTGGCGGGCGCTACGAGGACATTGGCTACCCAAGCCGAAGCACCATCGCGACGCTGCTTGAGTTCCACGGATTCAGACCGGACAGTCAGGTTGCCAAGCTGTGCACCAAGCTGGATTCGCCAGCTGATGAGGTGGAGGCGGCAGTCATGGCGATGCAGCGCCAAGGAGTCGACGGAGAGGCTGACGCCCACTGCATCCGCGTCGCATATGACTCGCGCCTTTCGTCGGAGCGCGATCGGTTGCGCCGATTGCATGCGATTGGTCACCGGGTCAAGAACGTGGTCATGAAGTCGATCAGCAGGCAGCGCTATTACGAGCGACTCAGGAGGGCGCGAGAGGCGATACGGTCGTTTTGCGAGCGTGGATCGATGGCTGCATAGGCTGCTTGTGTCCGGACAAGAAGTGTGTTTTTCTCATCACGCTCGCAACGTCCCGAAACCCGCCCCAGTGGCGGGTTTTTCGTTTCTGGAGGCCCCAAATGATCACCCGAATCCGTCTCGCGGCCATCGCCGCGATCTTGCTGCTGTGCGCGTTCTCAGGCTTGGCCGTCGCGGCCGACATTCCCTCGTCCGCCACGGGTGACTACACCGGCGGCGGCTATGCCTGCCGCATTGTCGCCCAGGCGGTGCCATCGGCTGGCCAGAATGGTCTGGAGGTGCGCTGCACTCGGCCCAACAGTGAGCAGACCATCGGCCTGACCGTTGGCAACCTCGCTTGCCCGCAGACCGAGTACTTGGTGCCACTCACGCAGTGGGGCGGTGGTGATCAGGTGCCCGGCAAGGTCATCGCCATGCAGTCGCTGCAGTGGAAGGACGCCAGCGGCGCGGTATCGACCAGCTACGGTTTCGGCATTGCCGAGAAATTCCCAGCCACCTGGATCCGACTTGCCAGTGTCTCGCCTGGCGTCAGCGCCAGCGCGCTGATCGGTGGGTTCTACGAGCTGCAAGCCGGCGGGGGAACACCGGTGGCGCTGCAGTACCGGCAGCTCATCGCGCCCACGTACCCGTATTCCGGTTGTGGGGCGGTATCGGCGCAGCCGTTCGACGTCTGTCGAGTAATCAGCTGCAGCCGGTAACAGCCGCAGCCATGTCTATCAGCGCCGCGGAAGGGCGGCACCACCAGCGCACAGCGGCGGGGGCCTCAGTGTCGCACCTTTGCAAGGGGGCATACGGCATGCGAGCCGAACTCGCCATCAGCCAATTTCTTAGCGCAGCTGGCTATCTGGCAGCCAACGTTTTTGAGGCGCCCGACTTCACCACCAAGTGCCTGGGAATCCTGACCGGGACCATCGCCGGCGCGCTGATTTCGGCCATGGTGGCTGAAACCGCGACCACGCCGCAGCGCATCCGCCGCGGTGTGGCTTCTGTAGCCGCGGGCCCCATCATCAGCCTTATCGCCCTGGCGCTCTGGCCGTCGCACGCCAGCATGGATCCGCGCGAGTGGGTTTTCATCGTCGCCGGCATCGCATCCGCCAGTGCGTGGCACCTGGTGCGCAAGCTCGACGAGCGCGGCGACGCCGCCGCTGACTCAGTGCTTGAGCTCGCTGCCCGGCGCATTGGCCTGGCCCGCAAGCGCCCGCGCACACCGCCGAAAGAATCCGGCCGTGCCGGCCTGTCGCTACTGGTGCTGATCGCCGGCCTGGCGCTGCTGGCCTACGCGTTCCGCGATCTGATCGGGCTGTTGTGGGCCATAGCTAACGGCGACTTTGGACATTGACGTGATCACTCCCGCCTGGCTCTCATGGGCCCGCACCGAGATCGGCGTTCGAGAGATCGTCGGCGCTCAGCACAACCCGCGCGTGGTCGACTACTGGAAGATCGGGCGCGTCCCGCTGCAGGTCAACGACGACGAGACGCCATGGTGTGCTGCATTCGCATGCGCTGCCATTGAGGCGGCCAGCGTGCGATCGCCGAGAACGCCACGTGCCAGGGGGTTTGCGGACTCATCGCACACTGTTGCATGCGATGCGCTCCTCGGGGCAATCGTTGTGCTCAGTAGCTCACGTGGCCCGGCATCAGGGCATGTGGGATTCCTGACGGGCATCGGCAACGGGCAACTGATCCTGCTCGGCGGCAACCAGGGCAACCGAGTCTGCGAGGCGCCGTTCAGCGCATCAAAGTTGGTGGCGCTCAGGTGGCCGGCGAATGGCGGTGATTGGCGCGACTACCCAAAGGCGCCAGCTATCAGCGCCAAGGGCGCCGCGGTCTCCGATGGCTGAAGCAAGCAACGTATGGGCAGTGCTGGCCCTGTGTGGCGCCAGTGCAGCATGCGGGGCCTATGCCATGCACGAACGGCAGCAAGCGCAACTGATCGACGCACAGTCAAAGGCGCTGACGCTGCAGGATCTGAATGATCAACTGGTGCAAGAGAAGGCCAAGGCGATCAGCGAACGCGACGAGTGGCAGCGCAGGGCACGCACACAGAGGCAAGCAATCTATGCGACCGATTCATCTGCTCAGGCCTGGGGCAATGCTCCTGTGCCTGAGTCTCTGTCTAACAGGGTGCGAGACGCTGCGATCGGCACTGACGCAGCCGCAGCCAGCGCCAGCAGTGAGCGCTGACGCACAGCAAGCGATCTGCCCACGTATCCCGAAGATCCTGACGGATCCGACCCGGGTGCCGACTGTATGCAAGCAAGTGGCTATCGGTGACGACTATCAGGCTTGCCTTGAGGGCCTGCTCGGTGAGCCGGGCAAGCCGGAGACTGGCGCAATGGGCGCGTGCAATCAGGACAAGGCGGACATCCGCAAACGACTGGAAGGTGACAAACAATGAACATTCGCAAGCTCTCCATCCTCGAATGGGTCGCAGTCGTCCGAGGCCTTGCATCGCACATCGGGCCGATCATCCGCATCGCAGGGACTCAGGTTGTGGCGCTGATCCGCGCTTTCCTTGAGATCGCCGGATCGGTCGAGGAGATGTTCCCGGTCGAACTGGATGCAGAAGGCAAGCCGATCAAGCGCAGCACCGAGAAGCGTGACGCCTTCGTGCAACTGGTCATCGCATCGTTCGCGACCGCTGAAGACAAAGTGGCAGACGTGGCCGACGCGATCGGGCGCATTGCTGACACGCTGGTGCCAATGCTCAATGCATTCGGCATCTTCAAGGCGGCGCGGGCGTGAGCCGTCGATCCACTCGGGTCGATCTCGGGTCCTTCCCGGCCTCGGCGGGAACCGCGGGGGGCGCATGCTCGCGGTTTTCGACAGTTTTTGGGCTCTTAAGGCCTCAGCAGCAGATGGGGTAGTTCGTGGCAGCCGTCCATAAGATTGCGGGCGGCTTCACAGTCTCGATAAGCACTATCGCGACCGAGTTCAGGATGGACCGAGGCACGGTATCCCGGCGCCTGGACGCCGCCGGCGTTGCCCCCGTCGACCAGGTGCGTGGGTATCCCGTGTTCCGCTTGCGGGACGCGGTCAAGGCCATCTTTGGCCTGTCGACAGAGCGCCGGATTGATCCAGATGGGCCGGATCCAGCGGATCCGTCTGCGCTGCCACCTGGTGAGCGCCTGGCGTGGTACCGATCAGAGGACGCGCGTCTCGATGTCGAGGCGAAGAAGCGACAGCTGATCCCCGCTGCGGAGTTCGAGACCGAGATAGCCAAGGGGTTCAAGTTGCTTGTCCAGATGCTGGACACGCTTTCGGATCGCCTTGAGCGCGAATGCGGACTGAACCCGGCGCAATCCTCGCTGGTGCAGGACGCAACAGACAGGATCAGGGAGGAGTTGTACCGGGATCAGGTGGGCGATGAGGCGTCGCCATGAGCTACGCATCGGCTCCCGAGATCCGGCAGGCAACTGCTGAACTACTGCGACCGCCTCGTCGGATCACAGTCAGCGAGGCGGCCGAGCAGTATCTGAGAATTGCGACTCCTGGTGGCTTCGTCGGAAACTGGTCGCGCGAGACGTTTCCGTACATGGTGGAACCCATGGACGTGACCAGTTCACGCCATGTGACCGGGGTGGTTTTTGTAGGCCCAGCACAGTCGGGCAAGACGTTCAGCCTGATCGGCGGCCGCGTCGCCTATGGAATGGTCTGCGATCCGGCCGACCAGCTCATCATCCAGATGAGCCAGGACACCGCGCGAGACTTTTCGCGCAAAGAATTAGACCGATGGATTCGAAACAGTCCCGAGATCGCGGCGCGCCTTTCGACGCGTGCCCGGGATGACAACACCTACGACAAGTTCTGGCGCAATGGCGCCGTCCTCAAGATTGGCTGGCCAGCAATCAGCCAGGTCAGCAGTAAGAGCCTTCGCGATGCGATGGCCACCGATTACGACCGGACGCCGACCGACATCGATGGCGAAGGATCGCTCTGGGGGTTGCTGGATCAGCGCATCAAGGCCTGGGGGTCGCGCGGCATTGTCATTGCCGAGAGCAGTCCGGGGTATGACATCGACCCAGAGCACGCAAAATGGACGCGCCCGCCGGGCACGAACGAGGCGCCGCCGGCGGGCGGAATCCTCGGGCTGTACAACCTGGGCGACCGCTGCCGGTGGTTCTGGCCATGCCCGCATTGCGGAGAGTATTTCGAGGCAGAGCCGGGAGTCGGGCTGTTCTCGATCCCGACTCTCGAGGAACTGCGAGAGGCGCTGAAAAGCTACTCGGTTGGGCAGTTGGTGGCGCGCTACGCCAAGCCAGTGCACAAGCTCTGCGGCGCGCAGATCGAGCCTGAGCACAAGATGGCGATGAACCTGCGCGGCGCTTGGCTTGCTGACGGCGAGCGGATCGGCCGGGATGGGGAGATCAGCGGGGATGCCAGGAAGGCGCAGATTGCAAGCTTCTGGCTTGGCGGCGTCGCTGCTGCGTTCCAAGCCTGGGACAAGCTGGTCGACAAGTACCTGTCGGCCGTCGAGCAGTGGGCTCGCTCCGGCGAACTGACGCTGCTACGGCAGACCGTCAACACCGACCAAGGCGCCCCGTTCTGCGCACCGGTGGCGGGACAGAGTCAGGATGCGGCCACGCTTCAGGCGGCAGCCGAGAATTGGGAGAAGGAGACGGTCCCCGCTGGCGTTCGGTTCCTCTTGGGGACTGTCGACATCCAGAAGGGCAAGTTCGTTGTCCAGGTCATCGGGATCGGTCCTGGTGCCGGCGATGCGCCGTTCGACTGGTGGCTGGTGGATCGCTACATCCTGCGAGTGTCCCGTCGAGAGAATGACAAGGGCGAACCGCTGCCGCTGAATCCGGCGGTGTTCGCAGAGGATTGGGGGCGGATCACTGACAAGGTCGTCAAACGCCGGTATCCGCTGAACGATGGTTCTGGCCGCGAGATGGCGATCGCTCGCACCGCAGTCGATTCTGGTGGTGAGGAGGGCGTCACCGAGAAGGCCTACGCCTGGTGGCGCGGGCTGAACGCGCAAGGGCTTGGGTGGCAAGTGCGCCTGGTCAAAGGCGCTAGCACCAAGGACGCGCCGCGGGTGCTCGAGGCCTACCCCGATACCCGCGCTCGAAAGGACCGTGGCGCCTCAATGGGCGATGTACCTGTGCTTCTGTTGAACACCAATACGCTCAAGGATGGTGTTCACGCTGACCTTGAGCGATGCGTAAAAGGGTCCGGCGGCGCGCATCTGCCGGCCTGGCTCGGTGCCGAGGTCTTCGCGGAAATGACGGCTGAGACCAGGACGTCTAGCGGGTGGGTTAACCCGGCGTCATCGCGGAACGAGGCCTTCGATTTGGCGAACTACGCGCGGGCGCTCTGTGTGCAATTCGAAGTGGATCGCCCTGGTTGGTGGGAAAAGCCGCCGATGTGGGCGACGCCGTGGGATATGAATTCGCTGGTTACTCATGCCGACGGCAAGGGTCCGGCACCAGTCAAGCGTCGGTCAATGGCCGACCTAGCGAGAGAATTGAATGGCTAGCCTGACCGATCTACAGACGCGCCTGGCCGAGGCCGAAGCGGCCCTGCACGCGCTGCAGACGGGCCAAGCCGTCGCCGAGACCCAGATCGACAACATCAGGACCAAGTACGCCATTTTGCTCGACGAAGGCGGCTTGGTTACCTACATTGCTGACCTCAAGAGTCAGGTTGGCACGCTTCTGGCCGGCGCCACTGAAACACCAGGCCGGCGCGCGCCCGTTGGGGTTATCTGGTGAACGCGCCAGTGATCCTTGATCACCAAGGCCAGCCGATGCGATCGGCAGCCGAGGCGCCGTATTCTGCTGCAGGCTTTGGCCGTGACATGGCGTCTTGGCAGCCACTGCTGGCGTCGATCGACACCGAGCTCAACGGACAACCATGGGAGACTATTGCGGCCAGATCGCGAGATCTCTCGCGCAACCATGGCCTTGCGTCCGGCGCCATCGAGACTCGTAAGGATTCGATTGTCGGCACTGGTCTTCGGTTGTGTCTGAAGCCCGACTTCCGCGCTCTTGGAATAAGCGAAGATGCCGCCGAGGAGTGGGCTGACTACGTCGAGGCGCTCTGGCGTCAGTTCGCCGATGACCTGGTCCACAACCCGAGCTGCGCTCGGCAGTCCATGAGTCAGGCCGAGCGCCTGCGCATGGTGGAATCGAACTGCATTCTCTTTGGCGAGTCGGTTGCGATCGCAGAATGGAAGCCTGATCGAGACGGCCCATGGGCGACGTGCTTTCGCATGGTCTCGCCGGCCCGCCTGTCGAACCCGAACGATGCACAGGATACGGATCGGCTGCGCGGTGGCATTGAGCACGACGGCGACGACCGGCCGACCCACTACCACTTCCGCAAAGCGCTTCGAAGCGACGCACGTTTCGGCGCAGGTGCCAAGGCCTACGAGTGGGAGCGGGTGCCGAAGAAGTTGGCCTGGGGTCGCCCGGTGGTCATCCACGTCTTTGACCAGATCGAGGCCGGACAGTCCCGCGGCGTTGGCGGGATGGCCAGCATCCTGGCCGACTTCAAGATGACCAGCCGCATGGAGAAGACCCAACTCCAGGCGGCTCTGTTGCAGGCCACCTATGCGGCAGTGATTGAAAGCTCTCTGGAAAGTGCGCGGGATGCCATTGGCGCCACCACGGGCTCAACGCCGTTGCAGTCGTACCTCGGCGACCTGCTCGACTTCCACAAGGGTACAAACGTCAAGTTCGACGGGGTGAAGATCCCGCACTTGTTCCCGGGTGAGCGGCTCAAGCTTCTGAGTCCGCAGCACCCGGGCCCGAATGCCGATGTGATGCTCCGCTATTGGCAGCGCCACATGGCTGGCGGGTTCAACATGAGCTACGAGGAGTTCAGCCGCGATTGGTCGCAGTCGAACTACTCCAGTGCTCGTGCTGGCCTCATGCAGGCCGCTCGATTCATCAAGTCCCGCCGGCACTTCGTGTGCGGCAAGCAGGCGACGCTGGAACTGTCGGCCTGGATGGAAGAGGGATTCGACAAGGGCTTGATCAAGCCGCCTCCGGGGGCTCCAGATTTTTGGGATATGCCATGGGCCTACGTCCGCTGCGAGTGGATCGGCTCCGGACGCGAACACATCGACCCGCAGAAGGAATGGAACGCGATCGAGACCGAGTACGGCCTTGATGCGATCAGCATGGAAGAGATCTGTGCGATCCACGGGCGGGATTGGAAGGAAGTTCTCGCGCAGAAGGCGCGCGAGCAGAAATACGCAGCGAAGCTCGGGCTCACACTCGGCGCCAATCGAGCGCCACAAAGGCCCGCCGAGCCCGCTCAACCGGAGCCACCGAAATGACAGACCACAACGAACCCCGGCCCAGCGCCGGGGTTCTTGCTTTGGGGCTTCCGCACATCGCGGCCCGCATCTTCAACACGCCCCTCTTGATCACGCCAGACAAGCTGCAGGCGGTGCTCTGGGCGCTCTCGCATCGCATGGATATGTCCGTCGATGCGCCGGCAGACCCCGGAGTCATGCGCCCGGCTGCCGCCGTCGGTCGTTGGGAATCGCGTGACCGAGAGCGCGGAAGCGGGATGTTGATTGATGGCGGTGTCGGCATTCTGCCGATTACTGGATCACTCGTGCATCGCGGTACGTGGATCGGCACGAGCTCTGGGCTCCAGAGTTACGACGGTATCGCGCAGCAGCTGCGCATGGCAGCCGAAGACGATCGTATCAAGTCGGTATTGCTGGACTTGAACACCTACGGCGGCGAGGCCGGCGGCGTTGCCGATCTGGCCGCAGAGATTCGCGACCTGTCGGCGGTCAAGCCTGTGCGGGCAATGATCAACGATGCCGCGGCCAGTGCCGGCTACTGGATGGCCGCTGCAGCGAGCGACATCTCGATCACCGAGACCGGTATCGCTGGCTCGATCGGCGTTGTGCTGACGCACCAAGACATCACTGACGCGGCAGCCAAGGCCGGCGTGAAGATCACGCAGATCCATGCTGGCGCCAACAAGTTGCTCGGCTCGCCGTTCAAGGCGCTGAGCGAGGCCGACATTGCGGCGCTTCAGGAGTCGGTCGACGAGCTCTACAGCCTGTTCGTCTCCCGTGTCGACGCCTATCGCGGCGGCAGGGCGGACGCACGCGCCACCGAGGCGCGCATCTATCGCGGTCAAGCGGCAGTCGCTGCCGGCTTGGCCGATCAAGTCACGACCGGGCGGGCACTCCTTGCGGAGATGCAGGCCGAGGTCGCCAACCGCGGCAAGGGCCGCACCACCAGAGGTAATACGACCATGAGCAATGACCCGAAGGTCGGTGCGGACGCAGCCGTCTACACCGAAGCCCAGATGACCACGGCAAAGGCCAGCCAGTTCGAGGCCGGCAAGCGCGAGGGAGCGACGGCTGAGCGCGCCCGAGCCAAGACCATCCTGACCAGCGAGAACGCCAAGGGCCGCGAAGAGCTGGCCAATCACCTGGCATTCGATACCGCGCTCGACGCCGACCAGGCTGTCTCGCTCCTCGGCAAGTCGCCGAAGGCCGAGGCCGCGCCGGCCAAGCCCGCCAGCAAGTTGGATGCCGCCATCGCTGCTTCCGGCGGCTCGCCAAAGGTGGGCAGCGAAGAGGGCGCTGACGGCGAGGAATCCGTCGAAGCGGTCGCCAAGCGCATCGCCGCGTACTGATCTCAACCTGACCCGAGGACATCACCATGCACGCATCCGGCTTCAGCACCGAGGGCACCTACACGCCCGTCAATCTCTTTGCCAGCGACAACGGCGGCCCGCCCATCGCTCGCAAGGTCACCCTCCTGGCCAGCATCGGCGCTCTGACTGCCGGCACCTTGCTCGGCAAGATCAGCGCCGGTGCCCTAACGGCTGTCGGCGCTGCCGGCGTTCCCGCTCCGGCAGCCGCGACGATCACCGCCTCGCCGTCCGCTGCCGCTGGCACTCAGGTCGGCGTGCACACCTTCGTGTGCATCGTCGGTGGCGCGACCACGACCAGCAAGTGGCGCCATGTCGGGCCCACCGGCGAACTGCTCGGCGTGGCCACCGGCAACACCGAGTACGTAGGCGCTGGCGCCGGCGGCCTGACGCTGACGATCACCGACTCTGGCACCGACCCGGTTGCCGGCGAGACCTTCACCGTCACCGTGACGGCGGCAGCGGGATCTGGCAGCTACAAGAAGTCGCTCGCCGCTGCCACCGATGGCAGCCAGACCCCGGTCGCGGTCCTGGCTGAGGACATCACGGTCGGCGGATCCGATGCTGAGTCCGTGGCCTATGTCACCGGACATTTCCGCTCCGCTGCCCTGACGTTCGGCGCCGGCCACACCGCAGCCAGCACCCGCGACGCCCTCCGGGCTCTCGGCATCCACCTCGACTAACCCACCAGCGCAAACGCGCAACAGGAGTAACACATGGATATCTTTGCAACCGCCGTCCTGGCGCGGGTGGTGGAGTCGCTGAACCGCCCGCAGTCCTTCCTGCTGGATGCTTTCTTCCCGCAGGTCCAGACCGAGGTGTCGGAGGAGATTCACTTCGACATCGATTCGAGCCGTCCCACGCTCGCCCCGTTCGTCTCTCCGCTGGTCGCGGGCAAGGCCCAGGTGGAAGACGGATTCACCACCAAGTCGTTCAAGCCGGCATACGTCAAGGAAAAGCGCCGGTTCAATCCGAACGACCCGATGAAGCGCCAGATTGGCGAGGCCATCGGCGGCACGATGACCCCGGCGCAACGCCGCGAGTTCGCACTGAACCGCTCGCTGGCGCGCATGCTGGAACGCCTCACGCGACGCAAGGAGTGGATGGCGTCGAGCGTGCTGCGCACTGGCACCGTGACCGTTGTCGGCGATGACTACCCGTCCAAGCTGGTCGACTTTGGCCGTCATGGGGATCTGACTGAGGCGCTGACATCCGGGGATCGCTGGGGCGAGACCGACGTCAGTCCGTACGACGATGTTCAGGCGTGGATCGGGTTGGTGCAGACCAATGGCGGCGGCGCCGTGACCAAGGTCGTCATGGACCCGAAGGCCTGGGCGCTGTTCTGGGCTGACCCGACCGTGCAGAAGCTGTTGGATCTGCGTCGCCCGGTCGGCACCGATGGGCTGTACAACGGGCTCGTGGTACGCGGCCAGACTGACGCCGGCATGGCGCCGAAATTCGAGATGTATCACGGCAATATCGGCTCGGTCGAGTTTTGGACCTACTCGCAGCCCTACACCGATGACGCTGGAGACACCGCCAACTTCATGCCGGATTACACCGTAATCCTGGCGGGCCCTGCGCTGGAGGGTGTGCGTGCGTACGGCGCGGTACTGGACGAGGCGGCCGGCTACCAGGCTCTCGAATACTTCGTGAAGTCCTGGCTCGAAAACGACCCGGCTGTGCGCTGGCTGCTGTTGCAGTGCGCCCCGCTGATCGTTCCGTATCGCCCGAATGCCAGCTTCTGCGCGACCGTTCGCTGATCCAAACGGCGCCAAGGATGGCGCCAATGGGGCACCCATGAAACTCATTGCAAGAGTAACCCTCCGGGCTGGCCGCCAAAAGTACCCGCCCGGAGCGGAGGTCATCATCGACGACGAGCGCGAGTGTGCGCGGCTGATTGCCGGCGGGTTCGCTGCGGAGGCGCCCGCAAACGTGACCACGGAAAACGCATTCGAACAAATGGCGAGCGCCATGCCGGATGTTGAATACGCCCCGGCGTTGGAGCGAAGTGCGATCGAATCTGCGCCAGACGGTTCGCTTTCTAACGAGCTGAGCGGCGATGAATCTGGCGAAGCATTGCCGGAAATCACCAATCCCGAGCCGCCCAAGGCGCGCAAGAAGGGTCGCCGGTGAGCTTCGCCGATCAAGCCGCAAAAGCCGCAGCCGTGGCGTTCTCGCGGTTGGGGCGGCCGGCTTCCTACATTCCGCGCGACACGGTGACAGCAATCCCCGTGACGGCGGTCCTTCGTCGTTCGATCGAGCGCGAGCAAGCGGGCGGAGATCCGTACTTGGTCGACGAAGTAACGGTTCAAGCGTCCGAGGTGCCGCAGATCACTCGCGGCGACATCTTCGAAATCAACGGTGAGCGCTGGCTTGTCGACGCACCTGCGCGCAACACCGGCTACATCCTCTCTGCCATCGTGATCCCTGACGAGCCATGACCGCGCCCGCATCCTGGACCTTGATCGAGGCCGTCGCCGAGCGAATGCGCGCGATCAAGATCGTCGACGGCTACTACACCGACGCCGGCCTCGATGTAATCACGGAAACGGTCGACCACCAGGACGAGCCGAAGGCGCCGCAGATCACAGTGTTTACTGACGGATCGCTGGTGGTCAAAGACGAAACCAGGAAGTGGGCCGACATTGAAGTCCCGATCGTGATCCAGCTGCGCATCCCGATCTCCTCTCGTCGCGCTCAGCGCTCAGCGCACGAGGCGGCGGCCGACATCATGGCAGCGCTGAACCCCAGGTCCGGCCAGATCAGCGTCGACGAGTTCAAGGCCGACATTGAATCAACCGACATCGTGCCACGCCCCTTTGGGGCCGCGGTCATTGCAGTGCAGGTCGTTTTGCGGGCGACCCTGCGGATCGAAAAGCCCGTTTGACATCTACCGTAGTTCACCCACCAGATACCCGGCCAGGCGCCGGGTTTCGCCGTTTATGGAGTCCTGAAAAATGGCAATCCGCGACAATCTTCTCAAATTCGAGGGCTCCGTTTACGTGGCCCCCCTCAATGCCTCGACGGATGCGTTCGAGGGCTACTACGCCGACCCGATCGAGTGCCGCGTGTTCGAGATCAGCCGTGCAGACGGCGAAACCACGGAGCTCAAGAGCAAGCAGCGCGATCGCTACGATCAGCTGATTGACTCCGAGGAAACCGCCGGCACCAGCACCATCGCTGTCGAGTTTCTGGAAGTGCCGGCGGCCGTCATGGCCATGCTCTTCGCGGGCACCAACAGCACGTTCACTCAGACCTCGGGCACCGTGACTGCCGAGGCCGTCACCATCCCGGTGCTGGGCCGCTGGTTCAGCATGGCCAACCAGTATCTGGATTCTGGCACCGCCATCGTGGTCAAGGACGTGACCGACACCACCACCTACGTGCTCAACACCGATTACGAGGTGGACTACCGCCAAGGCCTGATCAAGGCGGTTGTGGGTGGCGCCATCACCGCGGCTGACGTGATCCACGTCACCTACGACAAGTTGGCTAAGACCGGCATCACCACTCTGGGTGAAACCAATCTGGCCGCGAATTTCCGTCTGAAATTCGACGGCAAGAACCGCTACACCGACAAGGACACCTACGGCGAGGTGTGGCAGGTCAATCTCAAGAGCACCGAGACCGTTGACCTGTTGTCGGCGGAGCCGATCACGGCCAAGTTGGAAGGCCCGATGATCACACCCACCGGCAAGACCAGCCCGTACTACCTGCGCGTGATCGACTAAGCCGCAATGGCCGATCAAGCCACGGTCGACACCTCGGGGTTAACTCGGGTTGTCGACCGTCTCTCAAGACTCGACGCGGCTGCACTCGGCCGCGTCGAGCAACGGTTGCTGGTGACGCTCGGCAGGCGCTTGCCTGCCGAGGCATCGCGGCTCGCTTCCGCCGAGATCCTCGCCCTTTCGCGCGCGCGCGTGAGGAAGGGATTCGGCGTTTCGACGAGCCAATCTGCGCAGGGTCCGGTGGTGGCCCTCACCGCAGAGACCTCCCGCATCCCCTTGCGCGAATTTGGCGCTCGCTACGGCGGCCGAAAGACCCCGGGCGCGACGGCGACTGTCTACCGCGATCGTGGCGTGCAGACGTTCCAGGGCACCTTCGCGATCAAAGGCCGGGGAGTCCAGGGTGGCATTTTTCAGCGCGTTCCAGAATCGGCGCACTTGCCGATTGTAGAGCGCGCTGGTGCGTCCATCTTCCGCGCCGTTGCCGACCGCCGGCATGGCGACATTATCGATGACCTGACCAACATGGCCGGCGAGCTTCTGCAAGCCGAAGCGCAACGTCTGCTGCGAGTGGAGCTGCGCTAAGTGGCGAAAAACACCACCGAGGAACTGCTGCGATTTGTCGTGCAGGCGACGGGCAGCGAGACGCTGACGCCAATCGTCCGCAGCATCCTCGACCTCTCGAACAACAGCGAAGAGGCGCAGCAGGCTGTCGGCGCGTTACTCACTGAGCTGGCTGACAATCAGAAGCTTGAGAGGACGCTGGAGCAATATCGGAAGACGGGCGACAAGGTCCTTGAACTGTCTCGGAAGTACGAGGAAACAAAGGCCAAGGTCATCGAGCTGAGTGACGTCATCAGCAAGACCGATGAGCCGACCAAGAAGCAGGTCGCAGAATTCGAGAAGGCAAGAAACGCGCTCAATAAGTACGGCGCGCAGTTTGACGCTCAGTCTGCAAAGCTTCGAGGGTACAGCGGCGAACTGAAGGCAGCGGGCGTCAGCACGACTAGCTTTGCGGCGGCTCAGAACCAGATCAAGGAGTCAGCAGACAAGGCCAGCCAAGCCCTGGCGAATCTTGCGGAAGCGACGGCGAAGACGAAAGTTGACAAGGATGCGCTTGCTCTTCGCCTCCAGGACCTGGACGAGAAGTTCATTCGCGAACGCGAGTCCTCAAAGCTGGCGCGCGAGGCGCTGGACAAACTGCGCGGCGCCACCAAGGACACCGCCGACGCCCAGCAGGATGCAGCTGGCAAGGCCACGCTACTCTCTGGCGTCTGGAGCAAACTCGCCACGGTCGGCGCGACGTTGGCTGGCTACTTGTCGCTCAGATCGGCCGTTGAGGGTGTCAAGAATCTTCTCGGGCTTGCCGACGCTTCGGAGAAGACCAGGATTCAACTTGCTGGCCTTTACGGAAGCGTTGATGCCGGCAATGCTGCATTCGACAAGCTGCGCCAGCT
Source organism: Lysobacterales bacterium (assembly GCA_022841325.1). GTDB lineage: Bacteria > Pseudomonadota > Gammaproteobacteria > Xanthomonadales > SZUA-5 > JADKFD01. The sequence continues at coordinate 15,455 of JALHRS010000054.1, forward strand.
CGCGCAGGACAACGGTCAGGTGTTCGCTGACACGGCCGCATCAGCGGCGAAGCTCAAAGGCTTTGGCATTGATCCGCTCAACGGTAGCTTGCAGGCGCTGATCGACCAGAATGCTCGCCTGGGCGGTTCGCAGGAAACGCTCAACGGCCTGATCCTGGCCACCGGGCAAGCCTGGGCCAAGCAGAAGCTGCAGGGCGAGGAGATCCTGCAGTTCGTCGAGCGCGGTGTGCCGGTGTGGGATCTGCTGGCAAAGGCCACCGGCAAGAACACGCTGGAATTGCAAAAGCTCAGTGAGCAAGGAAAGCTCGGGCGCGACGTAATCGCCGCGCTGATTCAAGAGATCGGCAAAAGCGCAGAAGGCGCTGCCGCAAAGAACCTTGGCACATTTAGCGGCCTGATCATCCAGATCAAGGACCGCTGGGAGCAGTTCCTGCAGAGCATCGCCGATGCCGGCGTGCTCGACTATGCCAAGCAGCAGCTGACTGCGCTGATCGACGAAGCAAAAAGGCTGGCGGCAGATGGCACACTCACACAGTGGGCGGAGAGCACGGCCAATGGCCTCAAGGCATTTGGAAACACCATTGCCGGCGTCACCCGCTTTGTCTACGAGCACGCGACGGCCATCGGCGCTGTCATCAGGACCTACCTGGAATTCAAGGCGGTTCAGCTTTCCATCGATCTACTGGGCGTCGCCAACAAGTGGCGAACCATCGCAGCCGAAACAATCGCATCCGGGACCGCGGCCGCTGGCGCAAGTACCAAGTTCGGCGGCTTGATCGGCACATTGCGACGTCTGCCCTCCGTTGTTCAGGTTGCTATCGCAGTTATCGGATTTGATGTTCTCACGCGAACAGCGGAACTACTCGCCGAAATCGCGGCCCGAAATTCGGAAATTGCGAAAAACGTAGAAGCCAGCGCAGCGGCTCGCCGAGCGGCCGCTCAGAGCGAGATTGATTCGCTGCACCTGGCTCAGCGTGCCACCGTTGAATACGCCGATGTCCAGGTCAAGAGTGCGCTGGAAGTTGCTCGGCTCAACGACGAAGAACTGGCCGCCTATCAAGCGAAGCTCGAAGGCGCCAAGCAGTACGCGTTGCAGCAGCACGGCATCGCGCTCCGCCAGCAAGAGATCTACGGCTCCACGGTAGAAACGAACAAGGCTGTTGCCGACGCAAATGCGCGAATTCAAGAACTGCGCGCCGGATTCGACGACGTTTCGAAGGGCTCGGAGATCGCGGCAGAGGCGTTGAAGTCTGGAATTGGCGCAGCTGCCCAGGAAATCGCCCAGCAGATTGGCGACATCACTGGGTCTGCGTCGGCAGCCCAGACCAAGCTGGCGGCGCTGTTCTCCGACATTGATACCGTCAACCCAACAAGGCTTGGCGACATTGCCTTGGCGCTGACAAGTATCGGCGGACAAGGCGAGAAGTCGGCCGAGGCTCTGCGGCGCGGCCTCAGCGCTACTCTGGCCAAGCTCAGCGGCGAAGACTTACTCAAGCTCCAGAGCGCCGCGCAAGCCGCGTTCGATGAATTTGGCGTCTCAGCCGAGCGGGCTGCGGACGTGTCGAACGCCGTGCTTCTGGCGGCACTTCAAAAGCTCGGCATTGAAGGTGATCTGCTTGGGGTCAAGTTCACGGACTCTGGGCGGGACATCGTCGCTTCGTTCAGCGTGGTCGCCGAGTCGGCGAATTCGACCAGTGCACAGATTGAGGCCGCTTTCAAGTCTGCGCTCCGCTCGGTCGGGACGTCTGGCGAAGCTGAGGCGCTCGGAAAGGCCCTCGAAGCAGCTGGAGCGCGAGGACGGGTCAGCCTGGATGCGCTGTCGCGCTCAGCGCTTGACCTCAAGAACAAGCTGCTGGCGATTCAGGCGGCCACTGATCCGCTCACGGATTCGTTCAAGCAGCTTGGAATCACCTCGCAGCGAGAGCTTGATCGTGCGGCACTCGCTGCGAAGTCAGCCTTTGACCAGATCGTCTCGGGCGCGAAGAGCGGGCAGGCTGCTACGGAGGATGTTGCCAGGGCGTTCCAGGCCTACGCGCAGAAGGCTAGGGACGCGGCGCAGGACAGCAATGAATCTACTCGCCGGCAGATTGCCCAGCAAATTGAGTTGGCCGGCCGGGTAGCCGGCGTCAAGGATGAGTTGATCGCTGCGGCTACAGCCGGACTGGATGCTGGCGAGAAGATCTCGTCAGCTGGCGACAAGTCAGCCGATTCGTGGAAAAAGGCCGCTGATTCAGTCTCATCCGTAAAAGACGCAGCCGACCAAGCCGCCGAGTCCGCAAGCAACCTCGGCAACGCAGCCGAGGAAACCGCCAATCGAGTTCGGGAAGCAAACGCCGCCGCAGCTGCCAGCTACGACCAGGTGGGCGGGCGCATCGATGCGATCACTACGGCCACGGTTGCCCAGATCGATCAGTACTACGACGGCTTGGCCAAGCTTGCAGGTCTGAACAAGGAATGGCTTGCGCAGATCGAGGAGCAACGCCGAATCGCCAAGGGGCTAAATGACGAGCGCGAACGCGGGGTGACCATCATCCGCGAGGAAACGCAGGCCATCCAGCAACAGCAGGCCGCAGTTTCCGGTGGTTTGGGCACGGGAGGTGGTGGTGGCGACAGCGCCACGACAACCGCAACCGGCGGGAGATCCAGCACGGTCGAACTCGTGGTGCGCAATGAAACCAACGCAGCAACCGGGCAGACGGCGCGGCTGTCGAATGACCAGCTGGATCAGATAGCGCGGACGGTTCTCGATGTCCTGCGGCGCGACATGCTGGCCGCGGGGCGCTGACCATGACCGACCTCACTATCACCCTGACATCCGGCGCCACCGTGGTCACCCTTCCGGGAGATCTGCAGTGGGTGGACGAGATGACGCCGTGGAAGGTGGCGCAGGTCTACGAGACCACGCTCACCGGTGCGCTGCTGATCACCGAATCCGCGCGTCTGGCAGGTCGCCCGATCACCCTGCAAAGCGGCGCCGATTTTGGCTGGGTGCAGCGCTCAGTGATCGAGCAGCTGCAGGCCCTGATCGACGTACCCAACGGCCCGGTAATGACACTGGCGCTTCCTGACTACCCGGTTGGCAGCGGCACCCGTGATTTCTCCGTGCGCTTTCGCCGCGACACCGGCGCCATCGAATCCGCGCAGCTCAAACACAAGACGCCGCCGGCGCCCACTGACTACTACAGCCTTGTGCTGCGACTGATGCAGGTATCCTGATGACTCAGCAACTCGATATCCAGATCGTTCAGGGCCAGCGCTGGACGTACCTATTCGAAGTGGATGGCCTGGTCGAAGCCGGCAACGGCCTACGGCTGCACATCCGCGACCACCACGGGGCCACGTTGCTGCGCGCAGGGCTCACCCACGACGGCGCCACCAATGCCCGCGTGAGTTTCACCGATGGCGGCATCCTCGCCAACCTGGGCGCCACGATCAGCACCGGCTGGGATCTGCAGGGGAAACCGACGCGCCGATGGGTCTATTCGGTCGAGCGCTATTCGCTCACCGATGTCGACGATGTGACCGTGACGCACCAGGGCGCGTGCATTGTCATAGCAAACCCAACCGACGAGAACAGCGTCGACGAGGTCGCGCCGTTCCCCAGCTTCAACCTGTTCGCGTTGCGCTTCGATATCGAGCAAGTGCTGACGGAGGAGCAGCGCAATCGCGTGCTGGCCGCGCTCGACATCACTCCGGGCGGCTCGCCCACCGTAGTGCATGCCGACACCACCCTGCGCGACGCCACCGACGCCCACCCCATGGCTGCCATCACCGGCCTCGTGTCCGCGCTGGCCGGCAAGGAAACCGCTGGCGCAGTCGCCACCCACAACGCCGACACCGGCGCCCACGGCCAAACCGCCACCGGCCGCGCCCTGGTCACCGCCGTCAGTGCAGCAGCTGCGCGGACTGCGATCAGTCTTGGAAACGTCGACAACACCAGCGACGCCAACAAGCCGATCAGCAGCGCCACGCAGACCGCGCTCGACGGCAAGCAGAGCACCGCCGAAAAGGGCAGCGCCAACGGCTACGCCAGCCTCGACAGCGGCGGCAAGCTCCCGCAGGCTCAGCTGCCGGCGATCGCGATCACCGAATACCTCGGCAGCGTCGCCAACCAGACCGCCATGCTGGCGCTGTCAGGCCAGAAAGGCGACTGGTGCATCCGCACCGACTCAGGTGCCGTCTGGATCATCACCGGCACCGATCCCACCCTGCTCGGCAGCTGGACCGCCGTCAGTTATCCCGCGTCGCCCGTCACCAGCGTCGCCGGCAGAACCGGTGCGGTGACGATCAGCTCGGGGGATGTGTCGGGGCTGGGCACTGCTGCGACACTCAACGTGCCGGCCAGCGGCAACGCGGCAAGCGGCGAGGTGGTGAAGGGCTCCGATACGCGACTTGATCTTGCCGCCACAATCCACGCAGCGACCGACAAGCCGACCCCAGTTGACGCTGACGAGGTGGGAATCTGGGGCAGTGTGGCCAACGCGCTGCGCAAGGTCACCTGGGCGAATATCAAGGCCACGCTGAAAGCGTATTTCGACACGCTGTACGCCACAGCCGCCCAAGGCACAGACGACCGGGCCGCATCCGGTGTGCGAGAAACTGCCGGGCCGACGCTGCTGACTGTCGGCGCGATTGCTGATGGGCAGTATTTGAAGCGGTCCGGAACGAATGTTGTCGGAGATACGCCAGCGGGCGGCAGCCCGGGCGGATCAAGCGGGCAGGGGCAATACAACAACGCAGGGGCATTCGGAGGAATGCCGCTTTGGCGCGTCAATGACAACACGCTGCTACAGCGCAACGGCACAACGGCGCAGCATTTCAGCGTAGCGAATACGCATGACGGCGTCGGCACAAACTACGAAGTCATCGCGCTGACATTTTCGAGCAACGTCGCCATTCTCGATATGCAGCGGGCCGGGACGGGCGTAGCGCGAAACTTCTGTTTGCGAATGACCGGTATTGACATTATGACGGTCAATACCAATGGGCGAACCGATTTCGGTCACAGCCAGGGCGTCAGGATTGCGACGACGCTCGACAATTCTGGCGGAACATTCCGGCGCGGCGCAAACTTCGAGTTCACTAGCACGTCAACCAGTCTGACGCTTTCCACGGCTGACTGCGGCGCTTACTACGTACTCAATTCTGCGAGTGACCAGAACTGGACGCTGCCGGCCACGACTGCCGCCAATCCCATTGGATTCATAGCCGGTTCGGCTAAAGCGGGGTCGTACCTGCGAGTGACCGCAGGCACGGGACAGACGATATTGCTGCCGACCGGAAAGTCTTCGTCGGGCGGTTATGTGCGGTCAACGTCTGCCGATGCCGTGCTCGTACTGGTGTATTCGCCAGCGCGGACGATGTGGATCGCGGAAGTGGTGCACGGCACTTGGACAATCGACAGCTAAGGGGCACTCAATGAGCATCATAGTCACGATCACAAAAAAGCGGCACCTTGAAGCCGCCATGGCCGTCTATCTCAGCACGATCCCGGCAGACCCGGAGGTCACGCCTCCCTATGCCTCCGTCGAGGACTATGTGCAGGCCCAGGTAGAGAGCGTGCATGAATCGTGGGCCGACACGACGGGCGTCGACGCGATCCCCGTCGGCGCTTTCGTGCGTCGATTCCCCGGCGCTCGGATGGATGCGATCAACGCGGCCGCACCCACCGATCCAGTCATCGCGCAAATTCTCGCGCAGCTCGATGCGGTCAAGATTGTGCGGCTGGGCGCGCAGGTGACGATCGACGCGATGACTTATCTGGTCGCGCACGGGTACATCACTCAGTCGGAATTTGACGCGATTCTGGCGTACTGAATGCCCCACAAAACTAGTCAACTGAACCGGGACGCGCCATGACCATCGCCACCACCGACATCAAGCTCAGGACCAGCGAACGGCTGACCGACAACGCCGACGGCGGTGGTCGGCGCACGGCTGGCACCATCGTCGACGGGCAGCTCAATAACCTGTTCCAGGACACGTCGAGGCTCGATCGCGTCACCGGCCGCGTCAGCCTGCGCAAGGCTTTCATGCACGTTGACACGGCCAACGCCGACACGCTGCTGGGCTCGCACGTGATCCTCACGGATCCGCCCGACGACGACTACACCTACTGCTGCATATTCGCCACCGGCAGCCCGACCGACGAGCGACTGGCTGCGCAGAATCGGGTAGAGGCCTATGTAATCGCCGGGCCTGAATCATCGTTCGCGCTGTACGGCAATCACATCGTCGGCCAGCGGCTGATCCGCATGACCTGCCGCGCGCAGACGCTGAGCCCTGACCAGGGCGAGGTGCTGCTGCTCAGCACGGAGGCCAGCGGCTACACCGCCGACCAGCAGTTCGTGCGCATCGAATCTGTCGACAGCCGCACCACGCAGGTGTTCACCGATGCCAGCGGCGACTATGAGCGCGATGTGCTGGTGTGCACGATCAGCTCGCCGATCCGGTTCGATTTCTACGGTCTGGACACGCCGCCGCGGATCAGCACCACCAAGGCACCGACGCGGGTGCGCCGCACGCAGGTGGCCGATGCTGCGCGGTATTTCAGCGTGCAGCCGCTGACGGCAGCGGCCGACGCCGATGATCTGCAGGTGAGCGTGGCCTCGCCCTATGTGCCGCTGGTGCCCACCAATTCCGCAGAGTCCTCGCTGGTAGACCAGACGCCATACGCTGACTCTGCGTCGATCGTGGCCAGCGGCCCAACCGATAGCCTGTCGATCGCGGCGACCACCACGACAACGGTCGCGCCCGACTACGGGTTTACCATGTACTTCGGCGGCGCCATCGCCCGCGGTTCGCTGCGAATCACCCGCGGATCGGTGCTGCTCAAGGACAACAGCGGCGGCGACATCGTCGGGCTGACGCCGGAGGCAGCTGTCGACGGCTATGCCGGCATCGTCGACTACGAGGCCGGCGCGGTGACGCTCACGCGCAGCAGCGCCTGGTCTGGCAGCGTGAGCATGACGGCCACCCCCGCGGGCCTGTTCGTGGCGCCGCCGTTCACCAGCGAGACCCGGATCACCCTAGCCAATCGCGGCTACGTCTACGTGTTCAGCTGCATCCCGTTGCCCAACCCTGGCACCGTGATCGTGAGTTACCGCGCGCTCGGGCGCTGGTACACGCTGCGCGACAACGGCGCCGGCCAGCTCGTGGGCGCATCCAGCGGCGAGGGCTCTGGCGCGGTCAATTACGGCACCGGATCGGTCGATGTCACCCTCGGAGCACTGCCCGACAATGACAGTTCGATCCTGGTGAGCTGGGGCACGCCGCGGCAGGCCGACGCCCGCTATGGCGATGTGCTGATCGAGGCGCCTGTAGTAAGGCATACCCTGCAATTCGCGCCCGAACCCGGATCGCTCACCGTCACTTGGCTGTCAGGCGCGGTCACCAAGACCGCCACCGCGAACAGCGCCGGCGTGATCTCTGGTGATGGCGCTGGCTACGTGAACCACGCCACCGGCGATCTGTGGTTTCGCCCGGGCAAGATCCCGGACGACAACACTACTTACACATTCGACTACGACAAGCAGACCAGCGACACCGATATCGTGTCTGCCGGCGTAGCCGGGCAGGTGATCAGCGGCACCATCGACTCCGGCGGCGCGATTCAGCCGGGCAGCGTGAGCATGCAGCTGTCGATCGAGAACCGATCCGACGGCCAGGTGCTTGGCACCGGTTCGATGTGGGTCATGGACAACGGTAGCGGCGGATGGCGGCGGATGGATACCGGCGCCGGGCTCACCGGGTCGATCGACTACGACACCGGCGAATTCGCGATCACGATCGGCAGCACGTACACCGAGTCAGTGCCGCAGTACACGTACAGCAGCTCTCCGTGGTACTCGTGGGTGATTCAGACATTTACAGGGTTCGCTAATGTCACCACCAGCATGACGCCGGTGGCCGGCCCGGTCAGTGTGTATTTCCGACTCTCGGGCGCCGGCGCCACGCCTGAGACTGAGGAAATCGACGGATTGCCGCTGGTGATCGATCTGACGCCATTTGTCAGTGATCAGATCGTGTCCGGGTCGGCGCGCATTACGTTCGCCGGTCGCACCTATGTCGACCGCAGCGGCTCGCTCTACTACGGCATCGCACCCAGCACCAACGCCGGCACGCTGGGCGGTTCGATCGCCCTGAGTAGCGGCAATGCCACGCTCGACGCTTACGGCACCAGCGGCGGCGACAACACAGTGACCATCAACTCGCTGCTGACAGTGCGCGGCGACGCGAGTGTCAACGCGTTGTTTTTCCGCATTCCTGCTCAGAGCATCAAACGCGGCGCTCTGAGCATTCGCGCGAACAGGATCGACACGGGTGCGCTGATCACAGGGACGGCCGACATCAATGGCGACATCACCGGCACCGGGATCGTCGGCACCGTGGATGCTGAGATGGGCATCGTGCGCGTCGTGTTCGGCGAGCTGGTCACCGCGGCCGGCAATGAGGGCGAGCCCTGGTACGTTGCCGAGGCGGTGGAGGGCGGGCAGATCCGCCGGCCGATCGCGGTCGATCCGAGTTCGATCCGCTACAACGTGGTCACGCTCAAGAGCGTGCCGATCGATGCCGAAGTGATCGGCCTCGATCCCGTGCGCCTGCCGGTCGATGGCCGCGTGCCGTGGGTGCGCCCGGGCAATGTGGCGGTGATCCATCACACCGAGGTGACCACGGTGGCCAGCCCTTCGGCCAACGACGTGACCGATCTGGGTCGCACCGATCTGACCTACGCTTACGTGCGCGACAGCGCCGGCGCCGAAGTGGTGTCGGCTTGGTACGTGATCGACCTCGATGCCGGCACCGTGACCTGGGAAGATCCGCTAGACCTCAGCGCCTACACGCTGCCGATCAAAATCGAGCACCGCGTCGAGGACATGATCCAGGTGGCGGATGCACTGATCACCGGTGAGGTGATCCTCACCCGGGCGCTGTCGCGCGACTATCCGCTCGGCAGCTATCTCAGCACCGCGCTGATCCCGATCCCGCAAGACATGGCCGCCGGCGTGTCCAATGTGTTCGCGCAGAACACCTGGACCGGCGACTGGTCAGATGTGCTGATCGGCGACGCACCGGCGGCGGCGTACAACGATATCGCCTACCCGTTCACGGTCGACAACCGCGGCGCGACCACTGGCCGCTACCGAATCCAGTTCACGTCGGCCACCGCATTCCAGTGCTTTCTGGAGGATGTCGGCGGCATCGGTACCGGCAACATCACCACCGATTTCGCGCCCACCAATCCCTTGACCGGGCAGCCCTATTTCACGATCGACGCCGACGGTTGGGGCAGCGGCTGGGCTACCGGCAACGTGCTGCGCTTCAACGTGCGCGGCGCCAGCTACCCGATCTGGTTTGCACGCTGCACGCTGCCAGGCCCCCAGGACGAGCCCAGCGACGCCGTGCGCGTCGAGCTGCGCGGAGACGCTGACTGATGACCACCACCCGCATCTACAAGAGCACCGACACCAGCGCGCCCGTACTGGTCGGCGGCGTATCGAGCCTGATCAACCTGCTCGACAAGTGCCTGGTCACGGGCTACGGCAGCGCCACGCCGGCAGGCTGGACCAAGCCCTACACCGGGACCGACAAGGCGGCCTTCCGCAATAGCCTGGCCGCCGGCGGCACGGGCATGCACATCCGTGTAGACGACTCCGGCAGCGGCACCGGAGGCGCCCGTGAGGCGCTGGTGCGGGCCTATCTGACGATGTCTGATGTGGACACCGGCACCATTGAAACGCCGACCGCGGCGCAGTTGGCGGCGAGCATCGTCTGGCGTAAGTCGAATACCGTCGACAGCACTGCCAGGGCGTGGACGCTGGTAGCTGACGAGCGCACGTTTTATCTGACCATCTCCGACGGATTCGCCCATGTGATCTGCGCCGCCGGCGATATAGACAGCTACGTGCCTGGAGACGCGTACCCGTTTTTCATTGCGGGCCGATCGGCGCAGGCTGGCGCGAGCTCCTACGGGAGCGGCTACGGGCTGACGCTGCGAGCCCTGAGCTGGGCAACGCCGACGGCGAATGGTCTGTATCTGGCGCGCGGATACTCCGGCGCGGGGTCACCGGTAGCCTGCGCGATCCCGTTGTTGGCAACTACGGCCAGTGGCGCCGGTTCTGCGATCGGCGGCGGCTCGGGACAGATTGCATCGCCAGCCCCGGGGTCTGGTCTGGACTCGTGGCACCCCGCGTTCATCGCATCGGAATCGACGATGCGCGGCCGGTTTCGAGGGCTGTATGTGCCCGTGACGTCGATGGCTGGAATTGCGGCTGGCACTGAGTACGCCGATCCGCCGGGCCTGCCAAGCGGCTCAAAACTGGTGGCGCTGCGCCACATTGCGTCTGGCACCGGCGGGGATGACGGCCATGTGTTTGCCGATTCGGTGACGTCATGGGGTTGAGCGTGCTGTTCGATGGTCTGATCACGCGCCGGGGGGCGCCGTGGGCAATCTACCCAGATGCTCCACGCGGGTATCTGGCCGGCGAGCAGGACCCGGAGGAGGACGCAGGTGTCGGCCTGGTCACTGTCAATGGCTCTCCGGGGGCGCGGGCTGTGGAAGTACGCCACCGCGTGACCCGCGCAGTGGTGGCCACCACGTTCAGTGCGCCAGACGGCTCGTGGCAGGTGCCTGATCTACCGTCGCTCGACGAGTACGACATCATCGCCCGCGACCACACCGGCACTTATGAGGACGTGATCGTCGGCGGCCAGCTGCCCTACGTTCCGGCCTGAGCTGAGCCGTGACCGGCCAGCACATCAGCCTGCCGCTGGCGATCCCGAGGGCCACGCGCCCGCCTGGGCGCTACGTGTCGCTGCACCTGGGGCCCTATGTCGGGCCCATTGTCACGCTGTCAGCAGGGCCACTGCCGGGCGGGCAGGCGACCGTGGCCTACGTGGGCACCACGATCACCGCCAGTGGCGGCGCCAGCCCGTACACCTTCACGGTCTACGGCGGCACGTTCCCGCCCGGGCTGACACTTTCGGCTGCCGGCGAGATCACCGGCACGCCTAGCACCGATGGCGTGTTCGCCTTCGATGTGCGCGGCACCGATTCCACGGTGCCCGGCCTCGGTGGACCGTTCAGCGCCACGCGCACCTACAGCATCACCATCACTGCAGCGCCAGTGCCGCCCTTCCGCGGCCTGATCGGCGCCGTCGGCATGTCCTGGACGATGCGTCTGACTCACGAGAGCGCCACCGTGGCGAGCTGGAACCAGAGCAGGCTGCACTGGTCCCAGATCTCCGCAGGCTGGGCGCGGTCGGCCGCCATCGACCGCATTCTGGCCATGCACTGGGGCCAGATCCCGACAAAGGACAGCGCCACCACCTTGCCTTGGGATCGCATGGCAGCGCGCCAGCAAGCGGTCGGCGTCGACTGGAACCACGCGGCCGCGCACGACATCGCCAGCGGCCTGCCGTGGTCCATGCGCGAGGCGCGCACGCTGGGCATCGGCTCGCCGTGGCATTCCCCGCCACCGGTCGACATCAGCGCAGAATTGCCCTGGGATATGCGGCAGGCACTCAGCCGCGCGCTGGGCTCGCCGTGGAGCTCCCCGCCCTACAAACACCTGGAACTGCTGCTGCCGTGGAAACAGGGCACGCCGGCGCCGTGGCTGATCGTGCCGCCGGTCATCACCCCGCCACCACCGCCGCCACCACCGCCCACCAGCGGCAAGCATGTGTCGCTGCGCTTCGCCTGCCCACGGCGCACCGAATCCCCGCGCCACCTCACGCTGCCGTTCAGCCCGTGGCAGTGCTACATCGGCCGCATTTCTCCGAGGATCATCACCGTGACTAACGCCGTGACCATCGTGCGCACGCCCGACAATGCGCCCATCAACGCCACCGCCTGCACCATCCGCGGTGATCTCGATTCGCCGCTGTGGACCATCCAGCTCACCGTTGGCGATGCCGCATCGCTGGATCTGCTCAGGCCCGGCCCAAGTGGCGCACCGCGTACCATCCGCGCCACCGTCAACGGGCACGCTTGGGTGTTCCAGATCGAGCAGTTCGCGGAGGCGGCTCGGTTTGGATCGATCCAGCGCACCGCCAGCGGCCGCTCGACCGTGGCGCTGTTGACCCGCGACTACGCACCTGCCCGCACCCGCACCCAGACCGCAGCCCGCAACGCCGACCAGCTGGCCGACGAGGTGCTCACCGATACCGGATTCAGCCTGGACTGGACTGGCCCCACCTGGCTGGTGCCCGGCGGGCTGTGGTCCTACGCCGACCTCGCCCCGCTCGACGCCCTGCGCCAGATCGCCGAGGCCTGCGGCTGCGTGCTGCAGGCACACCAGACCGATCCGGTAGTGCGAGTGGTGCCCGCGTTCAAGGCGCGGCCGTGGAAATGGGCCATCACCGCGCCCGATGTCGACATCGTCGACGACTACGTCCTCGAGCGCAGCATCGGCAGCGCTCAGGGCATCCGCCACAACGGCATCGAGGTCCGCGGCGAAGTGGCGGGAGGCATCCGCGGCGAGGTCAAGATCACCGGCACCGACGGCGCCATCGCCCTGCCACAGGTCACCCACCCACTGATCACCGCCTACGCCGCCGCCGAGTCGCGAGGCATCTACGAGCTGAGCCGAGTCGGCCCCATCGGCCGCGTCACCATCGAACTGCCGCTGTTCCCCAGCACAACCGAGCCCGGGCTGGTGCTGCCCGGCATGCTCGCCAGGCTGTCAGGCACACTGATGACCAGGGCACTGGCCGTGTCCATCGGCGTCACTTGGTCGGCTGAGGGCGGGCTGTACGTCCGCCAATCCCTAGAACTGGAGCGCCACTACGATGCGTAACCTCTGGCAACTGTTCACCGGCCTTCTGCCGGCACAACGCCGCATCATCGGCGCCGTGACAGCCCACAATCCCGACGGCACATCGACGATTCAGACCTACGGCGGTTTTTTCCGAGCCCGAGGGCAGGATGTGCCGATCGGGCAGCAAGCGGAAGTGGAAGGCGGGGCCGTGGTCAGGCAGGCGGTGACGCTGCCGACGGTGTCGATCGAGGTTTGATCACCGCTCGTCGATCGACACGACCTTGCCATGCTGCACGGTCAAGGTGAACATCTTTTTGCCCCGCCAGTATTCCCACTGTTCGCCAACGCCAGCGCCGTAGACGTTCTCCAGCTGCACCGTGCGGTCAGGGCCGCCGACCTTGTTCGAGACCTCGGCGACGGTCATCCCCGTGGTGACGATCTTGCCGTCGATGCGGGCGGTGTCGCTGGCGGTGACGATACCCGACTGGCAAAGCAGAGCAAGCAACAAAATCAAGGTGCGCATACAGGTCTCCAAGGTGGCGCCGGCTGTCCATTATGCAGACCGGCTAGAAGTAGAATCAAAGGCTTACAAGCAACATCAAGGGCAAATAGTGGACGGGCTGAAAACCCGGTTTTGCCTTGTGAATCAGCAACCTGCGCACCATCTGCCGACACGATTTGTAATCAGTAGGTTGTAGGTTCAAGTCCTATCGCCGGCACCAGGGAAGTCAGAGGATTGCGGGTGGTGTTTCGGGCCGTATCTGGCATTCGACTCCGGTACCAGTGATCGTCGCCGGTCTGCCTGGAGTCATTGCCGCATGGTGGCGCTTCCCCTGGCCACCGATCAGGAGTGCTCATGGTCGATCCTGCAGCAGCTGGTCTGTTCATCTATGCCAGGGATCTGGAGCGGCTCCGTGCCTTCTATCAGGCACTGCTGGGCTTGGGCGAAATTCATGTGCGCGAGGACGTCGCGGTGCTGGAACTGCCCGGACTGCAGCTGGTGATCCACGCCATACCCAGGCATATCGCCGACAGCTTCGAGATCAGCTCACCCCCCGAACGGCGTGAGGAAGCGGCGCTGAAGTTCTTCTTCACGGTGCCGGCGCTGGATGAAGCCGCGGTGATTGCTGCCGCGCACGGTGGCGAAGTGCTGGATGGGCGCTGGGATGGCCGCGGCTTCCGGGCCTGCAATGGCGTGGACCCGGAAGGCAACATCTTCCAGCTGCGCGAAACGCGCCAGGAGCGCTGATCGGCGCGGTCAGCGCTGTTCGCTACACTCGTCCTTGCCGGCCTGCGGTTTCTCGTCCCGATTGCTGCCCCAGCGCTGGCTGGCTTCCGCTGCCATGATCTGTTCGCAGGCCTGTTTGCGCGGCACCTGCAGCGCTCGAACTAGCATCTCCTGCAAGGGCTGGCTACGGGCTTCCGGTATCAGCTGCGGGTTGGCCGGGCGATCACGGATCGTCGCCGGGCAGCCATCGTGGCGGTAGAAGACCACGCCGTTCTCGGCAATGCAGTGCCAGGAATAGCGCTCGGGCGCATCGGGCGGCGCAGCCGCGCCCTTGTCGACCACGGCCGGCATCGGCTGTGACTGGGTGCATTGGATTCGGAACGTGACCAACTCGTCGATTTCGGCCTGCCTCAGTTCTTCCCTGCGTTTGCCGAACTCCTCGACCATGGCGGCATCCTTGCTGCCAGCTTCGGCAATCTGCTTCTCGAGCTCCGCCTGGGCGGCTGCGTACTGCTCGGTGATGGTCCGCTCACCGGCTGCACAGGCATCGACATCATCACTGGCATCGGCGAGCGGGCTGCCGCTGCCGGTTTTCAGCGCCCTGGAGGTGTCCACTACTTCAACCGCCGTTGGATCGGTAGAGCAGGGGCTCTGCGAAAACACCGGGTTGCCACTGGCATCCTTGCATTTGTAGACCTGCTGCGCGGCCAGCGGGGAATTTACCAACAGCACTGCCAGCAGCCATAACGCGCGCGCCCTGCGAATCAGCAAGAGATCCCGTTTCATGACACTCCTGGAGCGGACGGACACCGGTGAAGTGCAGCATCATCCGCGCCCGGCTTGCAACCGCGGCTGAGCGGCTGGCGAGTGTCGGGGCAGGGATGAAGGCCGAAGCGCTAAGCTGATCCGAGCTCTTTCCCGTGCCCCGAGCCCCGCTACCGAATCTGCTGGGCCGGATCGCCCAGCAGGCTGATGCCGATATAGACCTCCAGACCACGCATCTGATCCTGCGATTGCTCGGCCACCTGGCGTTTGGCGGCCAGTATGGCGTCGCCGATACGCGTACCCGGCTGCAGACGTGGGCCCAGTGCTGCTGCCATCTGTTCGTGGCTGGGTTGATCCAGCAGGACGGTGGAACCAAAAACGGCGGAGGCGCCGCGCTGGGGTGTCAGCATCAGTGCCTGGCTCATCGAGTTGGCTGCCGGAGACACAAAGTAGGTAGTCCAGCAGCCAAACTGCAATACCACTGGCGCATTGCTGGTGGCCTGCAGAGAGGGAATCTGCGCGCTGCCGAGTACCTGCTCGAAGCCCCATTGCGTGGGACTGGAGTGCCCGGTGTAGGCCACCAGACTCTGGCCAGCGTTGAAGCCGTCGATCACCGCAGCGCGAGCGCTGGCGACTCCAAGCGTATCGACATCGATCGACGATTGTTGCCAGCCGATCGGCAGTGTGCTCCGGAAGGCCGCAGACGCCCCGGCAAAATTCAGAGACTGACTGGTGTCGGCAGCGCCGGCGACCGTCATGACTCTGGAGCCTGCTGGCTGTGTTTCGAATGCCAGGATCTTGCGTACCGCCTCGTCGGCCTCGGCGACCGTGCGCACCGGCAAACGCCCCACAGCGATTTCGGGGACACCATCGCCGGTCAGATCACCGTAGATCGGATCTGCCGGCGCATAGGCCACGATCTCGTTGGTGCGGGCGTAGATGGTGGGCACGAAGCTGATCGAGCCCGAGTTCAGATAACCGGCCGCGTCCGTGGTATCGCCGCCGACCAGCAGCAGATATCGGGCCCCGCTGGGCGCCGCCCATTCCCTGACGAAGCGCTTGATGGCCTCGGGATCGACATTGCCGGCGCTGTAGGTCTGATAGATCTGCTCGACGTCGACAACAGCCGTTCGCAGGCCCTGGGCCTGCCGTCGCGCGATCAGGGGTTCCAGCGCAGTCGCGAACAGGCCGTGGCTGATCACCCAGTAATCGGCTGCGACGTCGGGGAAGCCCGAGTTCGCTGGCACAGCGCTGACCGAGGGCACGAACAAGCCCTGCGGCTCGGACATCCAGATTTCGCTGCTCTCTCCGAGTGCTTCTGCCGGAATCGCCTTGCCCAGCGCCAATGCCAGTTCTGTCGGAATGCCGGCATCGATTCGGAAATTGCGTGAGCTGGCGCCCATGCCCGGCAGGGTGATGACGTCGAAGGTCAACGGCGCCGTGATCGAGGGAGCATCGCCGATACCATCGGCGAACAACAGGTCGCTGGCCGTACCAGTGGCGCGCATGCCGTCTCCAAACAGGCGGCCTTCGGCAAAGGCGGGTGTGCGCTGGTAGCGCAATTCGATCGATTCCAGATACACCAGGTCCGCCGCGTTGCCGGTGTCGCGCGGCAATTCGATGCGCACACTGTTGGCGCCAGACTGGACGTTGTCGAGTGGCACGTCGATCTCGCTGGCCACGATGCCGTCGAAACGCTGGTCAGCTACCAGCACGCCGTTGAACAGCACGCGCACGTGGTGGTCGGGCAGCGCCCCGGGGGCGTAGTTGAGGCCACCCCACAGTACCAACTTGAGCTGGCCGCCGCTGGCGTTGGCGGCTTCGGCATTGATGGGAATGTCGAGTGCGCCGGGACCGCCATTGGCCACCACTCGCGCCGCATACCAGGGATCGGCCAGTGGAGACGAAAAGCTGTAACCCGTCTGCGGCGCATATTCGACCCGGGCCCACTGCCGGGCGATCGGGCCGGCGGGCAAGAGCAGCGGATTGGCCAGTCGCATATCCAGGACCTGGGCGCGGTCAACACCGATCAGATAGCTTTCATTGGCGGCATACAGTCCGGGTTGCGGGCTTGAATAGAACTCGATTGTCGAGCCTGGACCAAAGCTAGCCCCGCCGCGCACGCGGCGAACCACCGGGCCTTCGCGACCGACCACTGCGAGGTCGCTGGCACTGACGCCGGCGAGGTCTATGCCGGCAACCAGCAAGGCTTCATGGCTCACCACCTGCATGCCACGCCTGGTGCTGCGTACCTGGGCGCGCTGGGTGCCGCCGATGCTGCGGCGTGAACCGGCGAACTGCGCCAATTCGGCGCTCGCCTCGGACCAGTCGTACAAGTCGGCCACCGGCGGCTCGCCGTAGCTGTTTCCAATCAGGAAAGGACCGCGCAGCGCCTCCTTGCCGGCAATGCTGATATCGGCCAGATAGAGCGCGTCATAACCTGGGTCGTCGATGCTGGCGCTGTAGCGCTGGGGCAGAGTCGAGTCGACCACGGGGCTGGCGATCATTGCACCGATGCGTTGACGCGATCCGTTGCGCTCGCCGTAGATCTGATAGCCCAGATTGCCAACTTCGGCGCTGCTGGCGAAGTCGATGTCGATCTTGCCGCCATTGCGCCGGCTCTGGAACCAGGCGTTGGTCACCGGCGTCGTGAACGAGCCGCCGTCCTGCAGGCACAGCAGCGGAGTGCTGTTCTTGGCCGGCGCCGTGATGACTTCGCCAGCGCCGCCGCGAGTGGCGCCATTGGGGATGAACTCGGTGACAGCGGCGCTGGTGGTCGTGCCATTGGCTGCTCCCAGCACCTGGGTGGCCGGTGCGCCGGAGCCGAAGTTCAGCGCGATCACACCGCCACTGCCGCCACCGCCTGGTCCTTCCGACTCGTTGTTGGTGATCAACTGATTGCCGCCCGCCCCGCCGTTGGCGGCAAATCGCACATTGTTGACGATGCCCTGGGCGACCAGAGCAACGATGGTACCGCCAGCACCGCCGCCGCCGGGGGCATCGTTGTGATTTGGAACCGTATTCTGGCCGACACCGCCATTGGCCTCGATCAGCGTCGTCGGAGCGCCAGCGTCGGTCAGGATGCGCTGGGTGATCAGGAAGATCAGGCCGCCGCCCGGGCCACCATTGGCGCTGGCGCTGTTGTTGCCATCCCCGGCTCCGCCGCCGCCGCCAAAGTAAAAGCGATCAACAGTATCGGCCACTACCGGGCGTCGGTTCAGCGGACGAGCGCCCAGGCCGCCGCGGTTGACGCGCCGGTCGCCGGTCCAGTCGCCGCCGCCGCAGCCGCCGTCGAAGATATTGCACCCGGGCGGGACTGCCAGTGCGTCCAGATTCGAAAAGGCGAAACTGTACCCACCCCGGCCGCCGCCGCTGCTGGTGCTGGTGGCCGTGACCGTGGGCAGATCATTGGCATCGGCGGTGTTGTCGTCCCGGGCCCAGGCTGGATCCCAGACATTGGCGGCGCCGCGGTCGGGGTTGCCGCCGCCATTCCAGGCCGCCAGTGAGCCACCGTTGGCACCACCGCCACCACCGGCATTGTGGGCGTTGCCGCCACCACCGCCATTGGCCAGCGCGCCGCGGTTGAAGGGGCCGGAATTGGCAACGATGTAGGAGCCGGTTGCGTTGTTGGTGGTGCCGCAGGTGGCGTCGGCCGTGGTGTTGATGTCGCCGGCCCACCCTAGAATGCTCTCGC
Source organism: Lysobacterales bacterium (assembly GCA_022841325.1). Taxonomy (GTDB): domain Bacteria; phylum Pseudomonadota; class Gammaproteobacteria; order Xanthomonadales; family SZUA-5; genus JADKFD01. The sequence goes on from JALHRS010000054.1 coordinate 33,900, forward strand.
CCTTGCGGCCACCTGCGGTGCAAAGGCTGGCTCGGTAGGTGTCAGTCGTGGTCGCGGCGGAGACCGCGGGAGCCGTGGTTTGATTGTCGATCTGGCCGGGACGGAAGCCCAGACCCGTGACCGAGATGCTGCCGGTACCGTTGATGGCAATATTGCCGTTTTCCAGCAGATAGGGCGCGCCCGGACGCACATCCAGGGCGACCACGCCACCGGTGCTGCCATTCCAGGCCGGAGCGGTGAGCACACCGCCGCTGTTGATGACCAGATTGCGCAGTTGTGGCACCCGCACGATCATGGCGCCGGAGTCATAGCTCTTCTTCAGACCGGTGCAATTGGCGCCGGCCGAGGTGTCGATGGTCACGACATTGCCGGCCACCGAGGCCACATAGACGAATTCGTACTGTCCCGCCTGACCATAATCTGTCACCGCGCCGAAGGCAGTGCTGTCGGTGGTGGTGATCGTGCCACCCAGTTCCTGCGGCTGGTAGATCATCAGCAGATCGCGCGCGGCCAGAGCGGTACCCAAGCCATTGCCGGTCAGCGGGCCACTGTTGGCGCAGCCGGCCCCGCAGGCGGGCAGGGCCAGCGCTGCAGCACTGGCCACCGTGAAGCTGGTGGCACCCGCTGCCGCTGCACCATTCAGGGTGGAATAGCTGTTCAGCACAAAACTGCCGGTCAGTGTGACATTGCCGTCCTGTCCCGGTCCAGGGGTGGTGGCCAACACCGTCAAAGTGAAATTCTGAGTGGCATTGGGCAGCCCGCTGTTGCTGGCGGTGATAACCAGCGGGTAGGTGCCTGCGGTACCGGCGCCCGGCGTGCCGGAGAGCACGCCACCAGCGGTGAAGGTCACGCCGGTGGGCAGCGCGCCGGTGACCGAGTAGGTGATCGTGGGATCACCGGTGGCGGTGACGGTAAATGAATTGGCAAGGCCGAGCACAAAGCCGATGCCGGCGGGGCTGGTGATGGTGGGCGGGATTGGACGGCGTTTCAGTGTCATTGCCGACATGGAAACGCGAGTGTTGTTTCCGCTGATCCCGTGCACCGACGTTGTGCCGCCGGTCGCGACAGGGTTCTCAATAATGTAAGTGTTTACCGCGTTGGTTGGTGTGCCCGTCGCGGTGTTGATGACACTTGTCCAGTTGGCGGCAAAGGCATCAATGGTTCTTGGCGTGCTGTTGTTGTTTCGCTCCAGCAAGGCAACCTCAACCGCTCGATCACCACTGGCGATGACCAAAGCTGGAGATAACGGCCCCGTTGGATCGACGGTAGTATCGTTGCTGCTGTAGTTGCTCGAATTCGTGATCGGTGTGACTTGGTCAATGCCGGCATAAACACCGGCGAAAACCTGGTTCCAGTTGGCGGTTCCGCCAGTCACCGTGACTGACAGGGCGTTCCCCACGGCACTGGAAAGACCGGCCTCAGTCAGATAGAAGAGTGCGGTGTGCTGCCGCGCCGCAGTATTGGTTTCGTCGGAAATCTCCTTGGACATCGCCACGCCGCCGTAACTGGCGCTGATGGTTTGCGCCCCGACGCCTGATCGTGTTGTAGAAACTGCCACGACCAGCAGACGATTGGAGCCGGCGCTCACCGGATAGGCTCCTACGCTGCCGCTGGGAAATGCGGCAGCGTTGTAGACATTCGACCAGGCTTGCGGATTGGTGATTTGCGCCTGCGCCGGTCCGAGTATGGTCAGGGCCAGCAGGGCAAGCAGGCCCAGCACCCAGGTGCGGGCAACGCGTGCCCCGGGCAAGCTCGTCAAGTCGCCTCGTTCCGTCCAGCTTCTGATCTTGGCGGCGCTACCGCAGGGAAGGTCAACGAGATGGCTCATGGAAAATCCTCAAGCTCTGATGCTGAGCGTTGCCCGATACCGATCGGTCAAGGGGAATCATGGGGATGGGTGGGCGGCGCGGCAGACGCGACCGCTTGGTGATCATGGGAGTTCTTCGGTTCACGGCCGCGGCGGCACCGCGATCCGAGAAGATCAACAGGGCGTCCGCAGGGCGGTCGCAGCACGTTGCGTGGCCCGATGCGATCTGGCACTTCGAGTCTTGCCCTGTGCGCCGAATGGAGGGTTCCAACTCCGCGATGTCCTGAAAGTCCGGCAAACTGCAGCAATAATTACCCGAGAATCATGATGCTATCGCCCATACGCTCATTGCGACAATTGAATGTGCTCGGGTATGCACATCATTTGCAATCTTGACTGCCGCACCTGAAATGCCCGTGACTGATTGCCGGGCAGGCCTGGACCGCAGTGGGTCCCCGGTCAGTTTGCTGATCGTCGCTGGTGTCGTTTCCTTGGACAGTCCTGTCAGCGTGGTCGTTCCGAAACCCCGCAAGCTGGCGAATCCGGATCCAGCAGCGCCAGCTTCACCGACAGGGCGAGCGGGTTGCCGGCCTGCCGAAGTGCCTGATAGCGGCTGACGCAGGCTTGTGGGCAGCAGCCGGAGCCGACCTTGGCTGAGCAGCGCGGAAGGCGGGCGACGCAGGTATCCATGATCTGGGGCTCGCCATGAGCGCAGCCGAGGAAGCGTTCGGAGCACATCGCCAGCTGGGCTTCGCTGACAGGGCCGCCGAAAGACTGCGGAACCGTCGCTGACGCAGCCGCAGGACGCGGCGCTGCAGCAGCCCGGTCTCGATGCTGATCCAGCCACTGTTGCAATGCGCGCTGGGTGGCTGCGGCGTCGCTGCCGGAGGCGGCCAGTCGTGCCGAAGCACCGCTGGCGCAGGGTTGGTCCTGATAGCTGAGTGCGCCATTGGCGTCGGCGCAGCGGTAGATGTCACCGGAGGCACCGAGGGACAGCAGCAGGGCGATGGCGGGCAGACTCAGCATGGGCGGGCTCGGATTTGCGGCTGACCCTCATTATGGTGGATGCGGAGCCCAGGGGAACGCGTCAAACCTGACAAGCACCGAGCGGCTTTGTGGAGGGCCGCGCGCCTGCGCGGCCGCTCGTGATCTTCAGGCAAAGCGAAGCGGCGCCGCAGCGCGGCGCCCTCCACCGCGGAGTAGCGCGGCTCCGGCGCGCGGCCAATCGGGTTGTGCGCCCGGCTTGTTCGCGCCGGCGGCCGCGGCTTGGCCCGCCGGGCGCC